>NZ_CBFIBD010000076.1:0-1118 GCF_965660735.1 Yoonia sp. | reverse complement strand
ATAGTGATCGGGCATGCACGGACCGCGCATTTCACCATCCATCACAACGGCGCACATAAATGCACACCCTACCTCACCACCAATTCTCCACATAGGGCGATGCCGGGCGGGACATGGGATTGATCGCATCGCCCCCTTTCCCTAGCGTAAACGCGCCCTATCATTCCTTTATGCGCTATCTCATCCTCGCCCTTTTGCTCGCCGCACCTGCCACCGCCCAGCAGGTCGAAACGGACCTTGAACTGGTCCTGCTGGCCGATGCATCCGGGTCCATCGACGCGGACGAACTGGCGTTTCAGCGGCAATCCTACGCCACCGCGATCACCGATCCGGCGGTCGTCGCTGCCATCGAAAACACGCTTTATGGCTCTATCGCCGTGACCTACGTGGAATGGGCGACAAATCAGGCCACGGTCGTGGATTGGACCATCATCGCAGACATGCAAAGCGCCACAGCCTTTGCCGACGCGCTGATCGGCCCGCCCCGTCAGGCCACGGGGCGCAATGCCATCGGGTCGGCGCTGCTCGTTGGGATGGCGCAGATAGACAGCAACGATATCAGGGGGTTCCGCCGGGTCATCGACTTTTCCGGCGACAGCATGGGGAATACATACGGCCCGCCCATCACCCAGGCCCGCGATCAGGTCGTGGCGGGCGGGATCACCATCAACGCCCTGCCGATCCTGCGCGACGGGCGGTTCATGGGCAGCAACCTGTTGCAGGCGTATACCGACAATATCATCGGCGGGCCCGGGTCCTTTGCCATCCCCGCCGAAAGCGGCCCGGCGTTTACGCAGGCCGTGCGCCGCAAGCTGATCCTTGAAATTGCGGGCACCACGCCCGGCACTGAATTTGCCGCGCTACTCCTGCAACCCTTGCAGGAAAGCGAGTAGATCGACGATCGGCTGCGATGTCATGATCGGCTGGCCGGTTTCGGCCTTGGTCGCCACATCGCGCCCGGCAAAGAAGTCACCGTAAACCGGCATCGCACTGCCGTGGCTGACCAGCGGATCGCGCCCGTCAATGCGCATCACGACGCGGGTTGTGGGGAACACACCCCCGTTTCCTGCCTCGAGCTGTGTCAGGTCAGTTGGCTGCACGACCAGCGAAGGCGACAT
>NZ_CBFIBD010000075.1:0-2503 GCF_965660735.1 Yoonia sp. | reverse complement strand
AGTTTGACACAAGCCTCATAGCCGCCTTTTACGGCCACGGTGAACAGGCCCCCGGCCCCCTTGGGGCATATCTTGGGCACCAGTTTTGCATAAGGCGACGATGGCAACCCGGCGTAGGTGACGTAGTCAACACGGGGGTCATCCTCAAGCCATTTGGCGATCTTCATGGCGTTCTGCACGTGGCGATCCATGCGCAGCGACAGGGTTTCGATGCCCATCAGCGTGTAATGCGCCGCCTGCGGGTTCAACGTCATGCCCAGATCGCGCAGCCCGATGGCGATACCGTGAAAGGTGAACGCCAGCGGGCCGAATGTTTCCGCGAATTTCAGCCCGTGATAGGCGGGTTCGGGCTCGGACAACGATGGGAACTTGTCATTGGCGGACCAGTCGAATTTGCCGCTGTCCACGACACAACCGCCGGTCACGGTACCGTTGCCCGTCAGGTATTTCGTCGTCGAATGCACCACCAGCGTCGCGCCATGTTCGATGGGGCGGCACAGGTAGGGCGTGGCGCTGGTATTATCGACGATCAGCGGAATGCCGGCCGCATCGGTAATGGCGGAAATCGCGTCCAGATCGGTGATATGCCCGCCGGGGTTGGCGATCGCCTCGCAGAATACGGCGCGGGTGTCATCGTCGATGGCGGCGGCAACCGCGTCATGGTCGTCGAAATCCACGAATTTGGCAGACCAGCCAAAGCGTTTGATCGTCTGGGAAAACTGCGTGACCGTGCCGCCATACAACCGGCTGGACGCGACGATATTGCGCCCCGGCGCCATTAGCGGAAACAGCGCCATGATCTGTGCGGCATGGCCCGATGAACAGCACACTGCCCCTGCGCCACCTTCCAGCGTCGCGATGCGTTCCTGAAGGGCGGCAACCGTGGGGTTTGTCAGGCGCGAATAGATGTAGCCCACCTCTTGAAGGTTGAACAATGCCGCAGCGTGATCAGCATCGCGGAACACATAGGCGGTGGTCTGATAGATCGGCACCTGCCGCGCGCCGGTTGCGGGGTCGGGGCGGGCTCCTGCGTGGATTTGCAGCGTGTCAAAGCCATAGGTTGGGGTATCGGTCATTCGGTTCTCTCCCTTTGAAATCATTTTGTGAAAGGTGTAGGCGGAAACTGAGACCTGCTCAACGCCCCAAGCGAAAAAGGATCAAACCATGCCTGTTCCCTTCCATTTTGCCTTTCATGTCACCGATCTGGACGCTGCACGGGAATTTTATTCCGGCGCGCTGGGCGCGGTTGAGGGGCGATCGACCGAAACATGGGTCGATTTCGATTTCTTCGGTCATCAGTTGAGCCTGCATCTGGGCGAACCTTTCGCCAATGCACCCACTGGGCGCGTCGGCGATCATATGGTCCCGATGCCCCATTTCGGCGTCGTGCTGCCACTGGATGACTGGACAGCGCTGGCCGGTAGGCTGGAGGACCGCCAGACAGATTTCATCATCGCACCCTCGGTCCGGTTCAAGGGAGAGCCGGGCGAGCAATGGACAATGTTTTTCCGCGATCCATCCGGCAACCCGATCGAGGTAAAAGGGTTCGCGGATGACAGTGGAGTTTTTGCGACATAAGCGGTCCGTTGAGTGTGGCCCAGCCATATATTGAAAGGGCCGGGCACTGATGGCCCGGCCTTTTTGCCGCAATTGATATGAAATGCCGGATCAGCCGTGGCCGGCCAAGACAGCGACCCTGACCGCTTCGGCGTCCTCTGCCAGATCTTCGGCATCGTCACCCAGGATCGGATAGCCCAGGATCGTCGTGACGGCGATCACCGTGTCAGTCGTGACTGGCAGGGTTTTGTCAGAGGCGACACCCAGAAAAACAGCCAGTAACGTGTCCGTGTCGCTATTGACCGGCAGCTGGCTGTCGCCGTCCGCAAGAATATCCTGCATCAGGGCAAGGTTCTGAAGCGGGGAATCGTAGATCGTCAGATTGTCCCAGTTCAGGCTGAGTTCTGTCAGAATGGTCGTCGTGTCAGGATCGGTGCTGTCGAGTGGAAGGCTGTAAAAGGCGGCCATGTCATCCGTCCATGTTGCCAGTGCCTCTTCGAGTGATCTATTAAGCACCTGATCAGGCGAGCGCACAACGCTAAGGCGGCCAAGCTCGATTTCTGGGATACCTTCCTGTGCCCAGACCGGCCGTCCGCCACCGCTTGGATTCGCGGGTCCGCCTGCTTGCGGTCCTTTGGAATCCGAATCCGGATCGGGGCCACCCTGTCCTGCGCCTGATCCACCCTGATTACCTTGTCCACCCTGACTACCCTGTCCGCCCTGACCTCCTTGGCCGCCCTGTCCGCTGCCGGATTGCTGGGCCCATGCGGCACCGGGGAAATACGAATCCGAAAGGCTGGCGACTCCGCCGCCGAGCATCAAGCAGAACGCGCCAAGCGCGACGGAGCCCCGCAACGTGTTTCTTGTCAAAAATCTGATCTTATCCATCTTCCCTCTCCCAACCGTAGTTACATTCAGGAACCATTATATGTTTGGGCGCTGGGCC
>NZ_CBFIBD010000074.1:0-2625 GCF_965660735.1 Yoonia sp. | reverse complement strand
CGTGGACAAGGCCGTGCGGCTGGCAGGCATTGGGCAGGCCAATCTGGTGAAAATCCCCACGCGCGATGATTTCGGGATGGACCCTGACGCGCTAGATGCCACGATCCGGGCCGATCTGGCGGCGGGATACAAACCTGCAGGCGTGGTGTTGTGCACGGGCGGCACATCCATCGGTGCCTGCGATCCGGTGGCGGCGTGTCTGGCGGTGGCGCGCGCGCATGATCTTTATACACACGTCGATGCGGCTTGGGCGGGATCGGCAATGATCTGCCCCGAATTCCGGCATTTGTGGGCGGGGATCGACGGGGCCGACAGCGTGGTCTTTAACCCGCATAAATGGTTGGGTGTGCAATTCGACTGCGCGGTGCAGTTTCTGGCCGATCCCGCCCCGCAAATCCGGTCATTGGGGTTGCGGCCTGATTATTTGCAAACGCTTGGGCAGGACGAGGTGGTGAATTTCAACGAATGGACCGTGCCGCTGGGCCGCCGGTTTCGGGCGCTGAAAATCTGGTTCGTGTTGCGCGCCTATGGGCTGGAGGGGCTGCGCGCCCGGATACGCAACCATGTGGCATGGGCGCGGGAATTGGCGGACGTGATCGTAGATATGCCGGGGTTTACCATTGTTACTGGCCCGATACTGTCGTTGTTCACCTTTCGCTATATTGATGATGCGGCGACAGAGAACCTGCTGGCGCAGATCAATGATGACGGGCGGGTTTACTTGACCCAGACGCGGCACAACGGGCAATTCGTGATCCGCGTGCAGGTCGGGCAGTTCGACTGCACTCGCGATGATGTGATGACTGTGGCAACTGTGCTGCGCGACCTAACGCACGCCGATGGCGGCCAGCGCCTTGGATAGTTCCGGCGGCAGGGCCTCTTCGTTTTGGCGACCTTCGGGCAGGTCTTCGGGGGCATCGGCCGGGTCAAGGTATCGCCAGCCCTGAAAGGCGCGTTTCGGTGTTGCCGCGACGCGGATCAACCCGGGCTGGCAGACGATCGCGCAACGGCGGATATCATCACCGCCGACATATTCATCCAGCCGCAAGATCGGCTGGCGGCACAGGATCACACCCTTGATGACCCAATAGATCGACCCGCCAGTCAGAATCTCTTCGCCCCGCTTGGGCCACATGCGTGTGATATGGCGCGGCAAACCGTCACTGGTCTGCGCACGCGCGCTGGCCTGCCACGCGGCAAGGCCCGCCACATCATCCGTGCCGACCGATAGTTTCAGAATATGCACTGTCTTGGTCATGCGATCCCCCCCGGGACGTTGCGTAGAGTTAACCCGAATGAAACTAGTTTCAAGGGGCCGGAAAGACCAGATATGGTTTGACCGTGGCGGGGGTTCCCAATATGTTCGCAGTCCTTCCCAACGCCATTTCTGTGACCAAGGATATCGCCATGACCGCTTTTGCCGCCCCGATTGCCGAACAGATCTGGGACATGAAGTATCGTTTCAAGGATGCTGATGGCATGCCGATCGACGTGACAGTCGAAGATACATGGGCACGGATAGCCAAGGCGCTGGCATCGGTCGAGGACGAGCCGACCGCATGGGAACACAAGTTTCGTGCGGCACTGGCCGATTTCAAATTCCTGCCTGCAGGTCGGATCACGGCGGGGGCGGGCACCGCGCGCTCGGTGACACTGTTCAACTGCTTCGTGATGGGCACGATCCCCGATAGCATGGGCGGCATTTTCGATATGTTGAAAGAGGCCGCGCTGACCATGCAGCAGGGCGGCGGGATCGGCTATGACTTCAGCACGATCCGGCCCAAAGGGGCGGCGGTCAAGGGTGTCGCGGCGGATGCATCCGGCCCCTTGTCGTTCATGGATGTCTGGGATGCGATGTGCCGCACGATCATGTCTGCCGGGTCACGCAGGGGCGCGATGATGGCGACGATGCGCTGCGACCACCCGGATATTCAGGATTTCATCACGGCCAAATCAGACCCTGCGCGCTTGCGCATGTTCAATATGTCGGTGCTGGTCACCGATGACTTCATGCAGGCGGTCAAGGCGGATGGCCCATGGGATCTTGTTTTCGACGGCAGTTCTTATCGCACCCTGCGCGCACGCGATCTGTGGGATGCCATCATGACATCCACCTATGATTACGCCGAACCCGGTGTGATTTTCATCGACCGGATCAACCAGATGAACAATCTGGCCTATTGCGAAACCATCGCCGCGACAAACCCCTGCGGTGAACAGCCCCTGCCGCCCTACGGCGCGTGCCTTTTGGGGTCGATCAACCTTGCCCGCCTTGTGAATGACCCGTTTTCGGACACCGCCGCACTCGATGCGGATGCATTGGCCGAACTGGTGGCGACGGCGGTGCGCATGATGGACAACGTCGTCGATGCCTCGCGGTTTCCGCTTCAGGCACAGGCGGATGAGGCGCATGCGAAACGCCGGATCGGGTTGGGCGTGACGGGTCTTGCCGATGCGCTGCTGATGATCGGCCTGCGTTACGGGTCAGAGAAGGCCGCCGCCCAGACAGACGCCTGGATGCACGCCATCGCGCGCGCCGCCTATCTGGCCTCGGTCGATCTGGCGCGTGAAAAGGGCGCGTTCCCGCTGTTCGATGCGGATAAATTCCTGTCCAGTGGTGCAATG
>NZ_CBFIBD010000073.1:0-3249 GCF_965660735.1 Yoonia sp. | reverse complement strand
ATGGCGAGGTGCCCGAGGATTGGGCAGACAAACCAGCCAAGCGTAGCCAGAAGGACACTGATGCGCGCTGGACCAAGAAGCACGGTAAGAGCCACTATGGCTACAAAAACCACGCAAACGTGGACTGCGAGCACAAGCTGGTCCGGCGCTATCACGTCAGCGACGCTGCCCTGCACGATAGTCAGGCGGTGGATCATCTGCTGATGCGTGGTAACACAGGTTCGGGCGTGTGGGCGGATGCGGCATATCGATCTGACGAGATGGAGGGCAAGCTGCGGGACTGCAAACTCAAGAGCCACATCCACCGCAAGGGCAAGCGGGGCAATGCGCAGAATATGCCTGAAGGGATCAATGGGCAAGTTTCCGTAACGTCAGTTGGTCCATTTTAGGGGCGGTTACATGGTTACAGATGTGTCTATAAGCTATTGAAATATCTAATATAGATTAGAATTCGAGCCTCTCATCACCCACCATTTTCCTTACTTCAGTATGGCAAGAAGATTGGCGTAATCGTCTGTCCAGATGCGGCCGCCGTCATTTTCCACAGGGTCCCATTTGGGGTCTGCGGCGAAGGGGGCGATGCTTGCCGGGTCTGGGGACATGATCACGACTTTTGATGAACTGTTGCTCTGGACATCGGGGGCGCCGTCATAGCGTTGGATATATGCACTGAGGCCAAGGTCAGCCGCGCTGCGCGCCAACGGACGCGAAAGGTCATAATACCTGTTCGTGATATGAAACATGATGATCCCACCGGGCTTTAACCGGTCGCGATAGAGTTTCAGGGCCTCATTCGTGGTCAGGTGAACTGGCACCGCATCCGACGAATAGGCATCGACCACCAGAATGTCATATTGCGTGTCCGTCTGCTGGGCCAGTACCACACGGGCATCCCCGATATGTGTGGGTGCGTCAGGATTGCAGTCGGAAATGAAGGTAAAGAACGCGGGGTCGCGGGCCACGCGGTCTACCATTGTGTCAATTTCGTAGAATTGCCAAGACTGACCGGGCTGCGTGTAGCACGCCAGCGATCCCACGCCCAGCCCGATGACCCCAATATCGGTCGCAGCCAGCCCCGTGGCCGAGGTCATGACCCGTGCCATCGGTCCTTGTGGGTGGTAATAGAACAGTGGTGTCGGATCGTCCGGGCCTGACAACTCTGCGATCATCTGGGCACCATGCAGGGTGGTGCCGTTCCGGTAGATGCGGAGCCCGGCCTGGTCCTCGACCAAATGCGCCCCGAAAAAGCTGCGGTCCTTGAAGATCGGCCGGCCAAGCGACGCCAGTTGCAGCCCCGTGGCGATCATTGCGATGACAGCGGCAAACGCAATAATCCCGTCGGACCTGCTGAAATGGATCGCAACCAGCATCAGGACACCAACGATCATCACCAGCGTGTCGACCCGAAGACCGAAATTCAGTGTGCCATAGGTTGCGACCGGCGCAAAGACGACCACAGTTGTCAGAACAGCAAAGCCAAGCTTTCGCACTGTCGGGCGCGCAACCCCAACCAATAGCAGAAACGCGGCAAGGAACACGGTGATCCGTGCTTCGTGAAGATCGGTGAAAAGACTTGGGGCCAGGATGGCATTGAACAGCCCGCCGAGCGCACCGCCCACCGACATCACGAGATAAAATACAGTGAGATTTTCAGGCCCCGGTCGGGCATCATACAGCGTTTGATGTGCTTTCATGGCGATGAAAAAGAACGCCAGCAGCAGTACGACCGTCAACGGGATGGTTACGGTGCCAAGCTTGATGCCGGTCAGCACAATGGCAAACATGGCAAGACTTATCAGAAAGAGCACATCAAGGTGCCGTCGCCCGATCCAGGGCCGATTCGTGAAACACAGCACGAACGTCAGCAGATACAGCGCCAGCGGCAGCACCCAAACCAACGGGAAAGAGCCAATATCCGTGCTGATCTTGCTGGTCACCGCGAGCATGAGCGATGAAGGTACAAATGCCAGAAACAGCCACAACCCGTAGAGTTTCAGTTGGGGCTTTTCCCCGTATGTCCGGGCCTTGCCGGTCGCATGCCCCCGGCGTGCGGCCAGACCGCTCAGGCACAAAAATGCGCCCAGCAGAATGAAACCGGCAGCCCACGCCCATCCGATGTCCGCAGCCCCGAACATCGGCTCTGCCACAAGTGGAAAAGCCAACAGCGCAGTGAGCGAGCCGAAGTTGGACGCGCCATAAAGAAAATACGGATCATCTGCAGAGGGCCCATCGCTTTTTGCATACCAGCTTTGGATCAGGGGCGCGTTGGCCGAAAGCACGGCAAACGGCAGACCGACCCCAACCGCAAACAGCGTCAGTGTCTGAAGGGCGACAGGGGCGTCAGGATCAAACCGCCAACCGGTTTGGATGGACAGCGGCAAGAACATCAGCGCCAGCGCCCAAAGCGCCAGATGCAAGCCAAGCTGCGCTGTGACAGGCAGATATTTCGTGGAAAGATGTGCGTAAAGGTAACCCGCGATCAGCACGGTCTGAAAAAACAGCATTGCCGTCGTCCAGACAGCCGGTGCGCCGCCAATCGCGGGTAGCACGATTTTGGCAAAGAGTGGCTGTACGAAGAACAACAAAGAAGCGGACAGAAAGATCGTTGCGGTGAAGAGTACAGGGATCAGCGCCGCCGTTCTGCGTGAACTGGCCGTCGTTTGTGTGCTGGTCATGATTGCGCCCCGGGCTCGTGATTGTTTCCATTACATAAACGGTTCGAATGTGGCGAATTTGCGGAGTATGCAGTGAATTTCCGTGGCTTGCTTTTGTCATCACATTGGCAGGGGACAGGACGTTGCCCCGGGCGGTTGCAAATAACCGGCGATGCGATCAGGCCGTATTCCTTTTTCCGGCCGACAGGAAAACGATTATGACAAAAGCGGCGATGACCGCTTGACGGCCCAGAGCGGCGGACATAGAAGCAGCGCAGTCCGGCTTCGTTGTTGGACAAGCAGATGCGCGGTTGTAGCTCAGTTGGTTAGAGTACCGGCCTGTCACGCCGGGGGTCGCGGGTTCGAGCCCCGTCAACCGCGCCACTGCCTTTCTCATTCAATAAATATGGTCGGCAAATGCGCGCTTGCGCTGGGCATAGGCTGTCGTGACGAATTTATCGCGTATCGCGCGATTTTAGCGTTGACGCTTCTGACATCGCGGATTATCCCGCCCCTCACGCGCGGTTGTAGCTCAGTTGGTTAGAGTACCGGCCTGTCACGCCGGGGGTCGCGGGTTCGAGCCCCGTCAACCGCG
>NZ_CBFIBD010000072.1:0-4099 GCF_965660735.1 Yoonia sp. | reverse complement strand
ACATTTGCGGTCCTTGATGACGATGGCGACAGCCGTGTCATAAAGCGCGTTTTCAGCGTCCGATCCGTTGTCCAGCCCCAGCACCAGGTCAATGCTGCTTTCGGCATCGTCAGACGGTCCTTCGACGACGCCCGACATATATTCTGGCGGGCCGAAGCCTTTGAGGTGGTTGACGATTTCCTCGACCTCTTCGTCGCTGACAAAGGGACCATGCACCCGCATGATCTTGGAGCCACCGGCCATGTAAAGCATGTCACCCATGCCCAAAAGCTGCTCTGCCCCCATTTCACCCAGAATGGTGCGGCTATCGATCTTCGATGTCACCTGAAACGAAATGCGGGTCGGAAAGTTCGCCTTGATCGTGCCGGTGATCACATCGACCGATGGGCGCTGTGTCGCCATGATCAGGTGAATGCCCGAAGCACGCGCCATCTGCGCAAGGCGCTGGATGCAGGCCTCGATCTCTTTGCCTGCGACCATCATCAGGTCGGCCATCTCGTCGACGATCACGACGATATAGGGCAGCAATTCAGGCTGGAATTCTTCGGTCTCAAAGATCGGATCGCCGGTTTCATCGTCAAAACCTGTTTGCACGGTGCGGCTGAACATCTCGCCCTTGTCCAGGGCGTCCTTGACCCGGCCGTTAAAGCCGTCGATGTTGCGCACCCCCATCTTGGACATCTTGCGATAGCGTTCTTCCATCTCGCCCACGACCCATTTGAGCGCGACAACCGCCTTTTTCGGGTCGGTGACGACAGGGGACAGCAGGTGCGGGATGCCGTCATAGACAGACAATTCAAGCATCTTGGGGTCGATCATGATCATCCGGCATTCCTCGGGTGTCAGCTTGTACAGCAGAGACAGGATCATGGTGTTGATCGCCACGGATTTCCCCGACCCCGTGGTCCCCGCGATCAGCAGGTGAGGCATTTTTGCAAGGTTCGCGATAATCGGTTCCCCACCGATATCCTTGCCCAACGCGAGCGGCAGTTTCTGATTGCCATCGCCGAAATCCCGGTGCGACAGGATTTCGCGCAGCACCACCTTTTCACGGTTCTCGTTCGGCAGTTCAATCCCGATCACGGACCGGCCCGGCACCGTTGATACACGAGCCGACAGTGCTGACATCGACCGAGCGATATCATCGGCAAGTCCGATCACGCGCGACGCCTTCAGGCCGGGGGCCGGTTCAAGTTCATACATCGTCACGACAGGGCCGGGGCGCACGCTGACGATTTCACCTTTGACACCGTAATCATCCAGCACGCTTTCCAGCATACGGGCGTTCTGCTCCAGCGATTCATCACTCAGGTGATGGCGCTGTATCTCAACCGGGTTGGTCAGCAAGCTGAGCGGTGGGTGTTCATAGGCGGCATATTTGTCATCAAATACCAGTGCGGGCTGTGCTTCGGCCTGTGCCTGGCGCGATGGTTGGGGCGCACGTTTGGGCGGGTGCTGCACCACGCTGCGTGTTTCCGGCACAGCGACGGAGGGGGCCACCGGACGTGTCGTCGGCGCGTCATCTTCCAGCACTGTGTCAAGATCGCTGACCACATCATCGACCGGCTCGAATACCAGCGGCTTGGGTCCGCGCCCGGCGGTCAACGATGGCTCGATACGTATCCCATCAGGGGCCGGCGGCATCTTGCGGTTCTTGATCGCATCGGCAATGCGCGCGCTGACCCGGTCTGTATCGCCCGGTTGCAAGGCGTGATCAGGGGGCGACTGCGTGACAAGCTCTGGTGTGGGCATCCGTTCCCCCCGCTTGAGCAAGCCTGACAACAAGCCACCGGCGCGTTGCTCTGGCTGGCGCACCGGCGCGCTGAGAGAGGCTGATCCGGGCGCGGGGGGCATCCGGCGGCCCTGGGTATCTGCCGGGGCCTGCGACCGGACAACGGCGGCGGCACGGGCCTTGAAATCAATCTGGGGTTCCTGCGTCGCACGCGCTGCGGCACCCTGCGCCCGCCGGGCCTGCACCGTGGCCGACAAACCTTGCGCCGCTTGCGCAGACATCGCAGCACCCCGCCCGACCAGCCGCAACACCATCGCATAAAGCATCACGGTGCCAAGCAGCAGGAACCGCGCGAAGAGACGTAATTCAGGCCGCGTAAAGCCCAGAACGAACGCCATCAGCGCCAACAATACAATCGCCGCCACCAGCGAAAACAGTTTGACCCCGACAATCGTACCCAGCGGAACAATCGTCAGGATCACCCCCAGAACGGTATCCCCGAACAGCCCGCCCAGTCCGAAATTCGCAGGCCAGTCCGCACCCGGCGTCAACGTCGCGGCATATACGGACGCCACGGCAACGGCGATCGGGGCAAAGATGATCCGGCCCAACGCGCGTTCCGCCCCGTTGTGCGTCATGAACCGCGCACCCCAAGCGATCAGCACCAAAGGCAGCACCCAAATGCCAAGGCCCACGATCATCATCAGCGGCGCCGCAACCGTTGCCCCGAAATGCCCCAGCCAGTTCTGCACCGGCGCATCGGTCGCAGAAATCCAACTGGGGTCGTCTGGCGAATAGCTGCCGACCAGTGCGGCCACAAGCAGGCCAAGCCCAACCAGCGCCAGACCAAACAATTCCTTGCTGCGTTTTTCAATCGCGGCTTGGGTGGTGCTATCCAAAAGCGGGTCGCGCCGTCGGGTCTGATACGATGCCATCTTGCTCTTCCTCAACCATACAAGCAGTCGCGGATCAGGGTCAGACCGCGCTGCACTTCTTGTGTCGGGGCCACCATGGCGACCCGAATATATCCCTTGCCGGGGTTTTCACCCGCCACGTCGCGGCTCAGGTATGCGCCGGGTAGAACCCGCACGCCGGTTTCCTGCCACAGTCTCACCGCTGCCGGTTCACCGTCATCCACCGGCAACCACAGGAAAAACCCCGCTTGCGGCGACTGATACCCGGGCACGCCACCCAGAATGTCATCGGCAACCTGATATTTGCGGTGATACAATGCACGGTTTTCCACCACGTGCGCCTCGTCTTTCCAGACAGCCGCCGCGACCATTTGCAAGGGTTCGGGCAGCGGCGCACCGGCATAGGCACGCAACTGGCGAATGCGGGCAATACTTTCCGGCCCACCGGCGCAAAACCCCGACCGCAACCCCGGCAGGTTCGACCGTTTCGACAGCGAATGAAAGATCACGACCCGCTCAGGGTGCGCGCCCATTTGCTGCGCGATCTGCAAGGCGCCGGGCGGGGGCGTGTCGCGGTAAATCTCGGAATAACATTCATCTGCGAAAATGATGAAATCGTGCTTTTCCGCCAGCGTGATCAGCGCACGCCAGTATTCTGCATCCGCAACCGCCCCCTGCGGGTTGGCCGGCGAACAGATATAGGCGATGGCCGTGCGGTCCAGAACATCAGCGGGTAAACTGTGAAAGTCCGGCAGATGCCCGGTGTCGGCGGTCGCAGGCACATAGACAGGCGCGGCCCCTACCGACAGGGCGGCGACCGCATAGACCTGATAAAACGGGTTCGGCGTCAGGATCACCGGCTGCTTGCCGCCTTTGTATTCAGGGCACAGCGCCATGGCCGCGTTATACAACCCCTCGCGCGTGCCATTCAGCGTCAGGATCCGGTCATGCGGCACATCCAGCCCGTAACGACGGTTCAGAAAACCGCCAATCGCACCCAGCAAGTCTGGCAAACCATTGTTATCAGGATATTTTGCAAAGCCTTGCAGATTGTTCTCAAGGACACCCCCCACGAAAGCGGGAAACGCATGGCGCGGTTCGCCAATCGTCATGTTGATTACGTCCGTCGCTTGCGAAGGCACGTCAAGTAACGCACGCAATCGCGGCCACGTCGCAACCGGGAGGTTCGAAAACCGCTCGGGAAAATCCATAACTGCCTCAATTAACGGGATCATTCACGCCCCGCTTTTCATGAAACTAACGCGGCAGGGTGCCTTCTGTCCAGAACAAGGCGCGAAAGGGGTGAAATTTGTGGCTTTTAGGCCAGCGCCCGTTCCGCCGCCGCACAAAGCCGCAACAATGCCGCCTCGCCTCCGTTCTGGCCGTTGAACATGACGCCGCAGGATGGCACCCCCGTAGGCAAAGTTATTGACGCCACATCAAGCAGGTTAGC
>NZ_CBFIBD010000071.1:0-4167 GCF_965660735.1 Yoonia sp. | reverse complement strand
CCGCACGGCCGAAATCCCGCAAGACCTCTTGATCCGGGCCAATCGGTTTGCGCCCCCACGCGTGGCGATTGCGCGGGCAGGTGCACCATTGCCAATGCTCGCCGCGAAAGAGGCGACAAAAGCGGGGGTCATGGTGCCGGTCTTCGTGGGTGAGGCGGATATGATCCGCGCCGAAGCCGCGCGACTGGGCTGGGATATTTCGGGCTATGTCATCTATGACACCGCCGGCGAACAACAAGCAGGCGAGATCGCCGCCGCCCTGTGTGGCGCAGGCGAGGCCGATGTGCTGATGAAGGGTCAGTTGCACACGGATGTTTTCATGAAGGCCGCCGTCAGCCGCGATGCAGGGCTACGCACAGGCCAACGCTTTGTGCATATCTTTCACATCAGCCACCCTGACGGTGGGCGGCCGATCCTGATATCGGATGCAGCGGTGAACGTGACCCCCGACCTTGAAACCCGCAAGGCATCCATTGCCGAGGTCAAGGCACTGCTGAACCGGCTGGACACGCCACGCCCCAAGATCGCGATCCTGTCCGCCACTGAAAGTGCGATTGCGTCCGTGCCCAGTTCAATGGACGGCGATGCGCTGGCCACCTGGGCCAAACGCGAATTCACAGACATGGATGTGTCGGGCCCGCTTGCGCTTGATTTGATCATGTCACCCGACGCTGCCGCGACCAAGGGTCTGACGGCTGACCCCGTCGCCGGACACGCCGACGCGATCATTGTGCCCGACATCGTGTCCGGCAACGCGCTGTTCAAAGCCTTTGTTTATTTCACCGGCGGCTGTGCGGCGGGCCTTGTAACCGGCGCAAAGGTGCCCATTCTTCTGACCTCGCGCGCCGACCCGCCCGCCGCGCGCATCGCCTCTGCTGCGCTGGCCGCGATCAGTTGCGGGTTACCGAAATGAAATGGGTCGCCCCTTGATCTGCGCGAACGTCCCTGAAAGGTAAACATATGTCCCTTGATCAACCCCAACTTGATACATCCCCCTTTGTGTCCGACGAGGTGCGCAAGACGACCTGCTACATGTGCGCCTGTCGTTGCGGGATCAACGTGCATATGAAGAGTGGAAAAGTTGCCTATATCGAAGGCAACAAGGATCATCCGGTCAATCAGGGGGTGCTCTGCGCCAAAGGATCTGCGGGCATCATGCAGCACAACGCGCCCTCGCGCCTGCGTGCACCCTTGCGGCGGACAGGCCCGCGCGGGTCGGGCGAATTCGCGGAAATCAGCTGGGAAGAGGCGCTGACGCTGGCCACCGACTGGCTGAAACCGGTGCGCGAAAATGCCCCTGAAAAGCTGGCGTTCTTCACCGGGCGCGACCAGTCGCAGTCGTTCACCAGCTTCTGGGCGCAGGGGTTCGGCACGCCCAACTATGCCGCGCACGGCGGGTTTTGTTCGGTCAACATGGCCGCTGCGGGCATCTATACGATGGGCGGCGCGTTCTGGGAATTCGGCCAGCCCGATTGGGACCATACCAAGCTGTTCATGCTGTTCGGCGTGGCCGAAGACCATGACAGCAACCCCATCAAGATGGGCATCGGCAAGATCAAGGAACGCGGCGCGCGGATGATCGGGGTGAACCCGATCCGCACCGGCTATAACGCTGTTGCCGATGATTGGGTCGGGATCACGCCCGGCACCGACGGGCTTTTCATTCTGGCGATGGTGCATTGCCTGATGAAGGCCGGCCGCGTCGATCTGGACTATCTGGCGCGGTTCACCAATGCATCTGTCCTTGTGAACGAAGACCCCGACAGCGAGCAGTTCGGCCTGTTCCTGCGCGATGCGGACGGCCAACCGCAGGTCATCGACCGGCGCACCGGCAAACTGGCCGCTTGGAACGGTCAAGGGGTTGAACCCGATCTTTCCGGCACGCACACAGCGAATGGGGTCACGCACCGGCCTGTTTTCCACCTGATGGCGGATCGCTATCTGTCCGACGACTATGCCCCAGAAGCGGTCGAAGAACGCTGCGGCATCCCTGCCACACGCATCCGCGCAATTGCCGCCGATCTGGCGCGTGTGGCCTTTGACGAAGCGATCGAACTGGGCCGCGAATGGACCGATTTCCGCGGCGTGAAGCACGACAAGATGGTCGGTCGCCCTGTGTCTTTCCACGCCATGCGCGGGATTTCGGCGCATTCCAACGGGTTCCAGACCTGCCGGGCGCTGCACACACTGCAAATCATCCTCGGGTCCGTCGAAACCCCCGGCGGCATGCGGTTCAAACCGCCCTACCCCAAACCGGCCACCGCCCACCCCAAACCCCATTGCAAGGTCACACCTGGTCAGGCGCTGGACGGCCCGCATTTGGGTTATCCACACGGGCCAGAGGATCTGTGCCTTGACGACGCAGGTGAGCCGATCCGCATCGACAAGGCCTATTCCTGGGAAAACCCGATGTCCGCCCATGGGTTGATGCATATGGTGATCTCGAACGCCCATGCGGGCGTGCCCTACAAGATCGACACGCTGTTCATGTATATGGCGAACATGTCGTGGAATTCGTCGATGAACGTGGGCGGCGTCCACAAGATGCTGACCGATAAGGATGAAAACGGCGATTACGTCATCCCGCGGATCATTTATTCCGATGCCTATTCATCCGAAATGGTCGCCTATGCCGACCTGATCCTGCCCGACACGACCTATCTGGAACGGCACGACTGCATTTCACTGCTCGACCGTCCGATCTGCGAGGCGGATGGCGTGGCCGATGCAATCCGCTGGCCGGTCGTCGAACCCGACCGCGATGTGCGCGGGTTCCAGTCGGTGCTGTGTGATCTTGGCGCGCGACTGGGCCTTCCGGGGTTTGTGAACGACGATGGCAGCCAGAAATATCAGGACTACGCCGACTACATCACCAATCACATTCGCCGCCCCGGCATCGGCCCGCTGGCAGGCTGGCGCAAAGGTCAAGACGGCCCACAGGGCGGGCGCGGTGATGCGAACCCCGACCAGTTGCAGACCTACATCGACAACGGCGGATTCTGGCTGGAACACGTCCCCGAAAACGCAGCCTATTACAAACCGTTCTCGATGGACTATCAGAACTGGGCTGTGAAAATGGGCTTCTACGACGTCGTCCAGCCCTATATTTTCCAGCTATACGTGGAACCGATGCGCAAGTTTCAGGCCGCCGCCGAAGGCGTCGGCACCCGTCAGCCGCCAGACCACCTGCGCGGGCGCATCAAGCTGACGATGGACCCGCTGCCGATCTGGTATCCCCCGATCGAGGACGGCCATATCGACCCCGTCGAATACCCCATTCACGCACTGACCCAGCGGCCCATGGCCATGTATCACAGCTGGGGCACCCAAAATGCGTGGTTGCGGCAAATCCACGGCCATAACCCATTGTATGTGCCCACAAAGATATGGGAAGCGAACGGGTTCAGTGAAGGCGACTGGGCGCGGGTCACGTCCGCGCACGGATCAATCACGGTGCCGGTGGCACATCAGGCCAGCCTGAACGAAAACACCGTCTGGACATGGAATGCCATCGGCAAGCGCAAGGGTGCCTGGGCCCTGGACAAGGACGCGCCAGAGGCAACCAAAGGCTTTTTGCTCAACCATCTGATTCACGAACTGCTTCCGCCCAAGGGCGATGGGCTGCGCTGGGCGAATTCCGACCCGATCACCGGACAGGCCGCGTGGTTCGACCTGCGGGTCAAGATCGAAAGATCCGCCACCCCGAACGCGGCACAGCCAGAAATGCCAGCGATCAAATCGCCGGTGCCAAAAGGCCCCGATGCCCTGAAATGGAAGGTCGAAAAATGACAAACCGGCAAGTCCTGTTGCTGATCGCAGCATTCGTCACCCTGACGTTGGGCAGCTTCATCTGGTTCATCGTTACATGGGATGCAGACACAGAAGCACCGATTGGCCAGATTGTGCCAGCATCAATCGAAAGGTCCGCCGCATGACCCAGCTTCCCGGAACCACGGCCAAGAAACTCGGGCTTGTGATAGACCTTGATACCTGTGTCGGCTGTCATGCCTGTGTGATCTCCTGCAAGGGTTGGAACACTGAAAACTATGGTGCGCCGCTGTCGGATCAGGACCCCTACGGCGCGCAGCCCACCGGCACTTTCCTGAACCGTGTCCATTCCTACGAGGTGCAGCCGGAACAGGGTGCATCCCAACTGATCCACTTCCC
>NZ_CBFIBD010000070.1:0-4498 GCF_965660735.1 Yoonia sp. | reverse complement strand
ATCCCTGGCCGGTGCGGCAGTGTTGGGCGGGGTTATCCCCGCCCCGACTGGGCCCTTATGACGGCATCACGCCGTCGTACCAGTTTCCGATCTTGACCTCGGTCTGGCCCGTCACCAGTTCCGCGAAATCGCGGGGGTCCTGGGTGCCGTTGTCCCGGCCGCGATAGTGATAGGGATAGACATAGGTGGGCGCGAATGCGTTCACGGCGGATGCGGCGGCTTCCATGCCCATGGTGAAGGGCAGGTTCATACAGACGAAGGCAACGTCGATATTCTCCAAGCTGCGCATCTCTGGAATGTCCTCGGTGTCGCCCGAGATATAGACGCGCAGTCCGTCGACGGTCACGACATAACCGTTGTCGCGCCCCTGCGGGTGAAAGTTCAGGCGCTCCTCTGTGGTGTTATACGCCGGAATCGCGTCGATCATCACGTCGCCCGCGCTGGTACTTTCGCCGTTGCTGATCGACGTGGCACGCGCCTGCAGGTCGGCGGGTAGCATGTCATAGACTGCCGGGTTCACGATCAGCGGGGTGGCGTCCCCCGCCAGTGCTGCCAGCGTATCGGCATTATAGTGGTCGCCGTGTTCATGGGTGATCAGGATCAGATCGGGCGCTGGCAGATCGGCATAGTCACCGGCGTCCCCGACCGGGTCCACATGGATCGTGCCGACGGGGGTTTCCATCACGAATGATGCATGGGCGATGGGGTGAACGGTGACCTGACCATTGGCGGTCATAAAGGCATCAGCCGCATGTGCAGCCGCATGCAGCCGGAAGGGCAGCAGTGTGGTCGTGCCAAGTGCAGCAGCACCGGTGAGAAATGTGCGACGTGTCGTCATTTTCAGCATCCTTTTTTGATTACGATTACCACAAAAGTAGCTCTGCCGAACGCCACGTCCACATGGGCGCGCTTTGCTTTGATGAACACGCGGCCCTGCGCAGATGCACAAAGCCAGGGCCGCCGCGCCTTACTCTGCCCGCAGCGCCGCGACCAGTTGTTCCATCTGCGCGCCCTGCACATAGCCGCGCACAAGCTGGTCCTCGAACACGAATGTCGGGGTGCCGGTGATTTGCATGGCATCCGCCAATGCGCGGTTTTCGGCGATGATCGCGGTCACCGCATCGCTGTCCATCTCTGCGGTGATGGCTGCCATATCCAGCCCAAGCGCATCGGCCACCCGCACCAGTGCCTGTCCGGTGACGTCGCCGGTGAATTCCATCAGCGTGTTATGTACGTCCTTGTACGCGGCATCACCCGCAACGATCTGCGTGGCAATGGCAAAGCGAGACGCCAGCACCGATTGTTCGCCAAGGATCGGAAATTCCTTGATGATGTAACGGATATTGCCATCGCCCGCGACCAGTGCCTCGACCTCGGGGAAGGCGCGTTTGCAGTAGCCACAGCGGTAATCCATGAATTCGACAACGGTGATATCCCCGTCAGGGTTACCGCCCACAAACGAATGACCGTCATTGAAGATCGCATCGCTGTTGGCGCTCACCAACGCGGCATCGTTGCCGACCTGCGCCTGTTGCTGGCGTTCCTGCAGCACGCCGATCGCTTCTTGCAGCACCTCGGGGTTTTCCAGCAGATAGGCCCGCACCTCGGCGCGGAATGCCGTGCGTTCTGCAGGCGTCATCGCGTCCAGATCCAAAGCGGCGGCAGGGCCGGCCAAGGCAAGTGTCAGGGGCAGGGCAAGGCGAAGTTTCATGAATATCTCTCTTTATCGGTGTCGGCAGTGACAGACCATATCTGACCTGTGATGCCAAGATGCATTGACGTCACAGGGGCAGGACAGGCAAACATGGCTCAAACCATAAGAGGCAGCAGATGCGACATTCAACCCGCGGGGACGTTGATCCCTTTATTGTGATGGATGTGATGGAGGCCGCCCGCCAAGCCGAGGCGGAGGGCCGCCACATCATCCATATGGAGGTCGGTCAGCCCGGCACCGGCGCCCCCGCGGTCGCGCGCGCGTTACTGGCTGAAGAGTTGGCCAATCCGCTGGGCTATACCGTGGGCCTTGGGTTGCCGGAATTGCGCGCGCGCATCGCGCAGCATTATGGCGACTGGTATGGTGTCGATCTTGATCCGGCGCGGGTGGTGATCACCAGTGGGGCGTCGGGCGCGTTCCTGCTGGCGTTTTCGGCGCTTTTCGACAATGGCGAACGGGTCGGGCTGGGCACGCCCTGCTATCCGTCATATCGCCAGATCCTGCGGGCCGTGGGTCTGACGCCGGTGGATATTCCCACAACGCTGGATCAGCGGTTCCAGCCGCAACCAGGTGATGTGGCGGCCTATGACCTGGCTGGGCTGATCGTGGCATCACCTGCCAATCCCACCGGCACGATGCTGGATGCGCCTGCACTGACGGCGCTGGCCGCGGCCTGTGCCGCCCGTGATGCAGCACTGATCTCGGACGAGATTTACCACGGGATCGACTATGATACGCGGCCTGTGACGGCACTTCAGGTCACGGATCAGGCCTATGTCGTCAATTCCTTTTCCAAGTATTTTTCGATGACCGGCTGGCGCGTTGGCTGGATGGTGGTGCCGGATGACCACGTGCGCCGCATCGAACGGCTCGCGCAGAACATGTTCATCTGCGCCCCCCATGCGTCCCAGCGGCTCGCACTCCATGCGATGGATTGCACCGCAGAGCTTGAGGCGAACAAGGCCGTCTATGCCACCAACCGCGCGCTGATGATCGACGGGCTTAAAGCCGCGGGGCTGGACAGCTTTGCGCCACCGGACGGGGCGTTCTATATTTATGTGGATGTGTCAGCCCATACCGACGATGCCCGCGCCTTTGCCGCCGAAATTCTGGACAAAGCCGGTGTGGCGGTGACGCCGGGGCTGGATTTCGATGCAGCACGCGGACAGGGTTGGTTGCGGTTTTCCTATGCGCGATCGACGGAAGACATCCGGCAGGGGCTGGACAGGCTGGTGGCGTTCATGACGGCACGCAGCCCATGATGCGGGCCTTGCTGGTGATGTTGTTGCTGGCCACGGGGGCAGCGGCACAGGTACAGGTTGACCCCGCGCGCAGCACCGTTGCGGACGGCTGGCGCAGTCTGCGCATCGCTTTGGGCCTGTCCGATCTGGTGCCTTACCGGGTGTTTACGCTGGATGATCCCCGCCGTCTTGTGCTGGATTTTCAAGGGGTGCAGTGGGACGGGACCGCCCCTGAGGCCTTGCTTGATCCGGGGCGCGCGACGGCCCTGCGAATTGGCCCGATGCGGCCGGGCTGGTCGCGGATGGTGGTCGATCTGGCCGAACCGCTGGCTGTGACAGCGGTCGAGATGCGCAGCACCGATGCGGGCGCTGATCTGACCGTTCTTTTGCGCCCTGTCAGTGCGGTGGAATATTCCGAACGCGCCGGCGCGCCGCCTGATCCCGGTTGGGACGCACTGGCAGATATAGACCCGGTTTTTCCCGATCCCGCCCCTGATGACGTGTTCACCGTGGTGATTGATCCCGGTCATGGCGGCATTGATCCGGGTGCCGAACGCAGCGGTGTCCGCGAGGCTGATGTCATGCTGCTGCTGGCGCGCGAGGTCGCGATGGCGCTTGATGGGATCGACGGGGTGCAGGCGGTGCTGACGCGACGGCAGGATGACTTTGTTTCCTTGTCAGGACGGCTCAGCATTGCGCGTGCGGCAGGGGCCGATCTGTTTATCTCGCTGCATGCCGATGCGCTGGAAGAAGATGCGGCCATGGGCGCATCGGTCTACACGCTATCGACCGGTGGCGGCGATGCGGCATCTGCGCGGATGGTCGAACGGCACGAACGTGGTGATCTGCTGGCCGGAGTCGATCTGGACGCGACAGGCGACAGGGTGGCGACGGTGCTGATGGATCTGGCGCGTGCCCAGACCGGTCCGCAGGGGCGCCGATTTGCCGATGTGCTGGTCTCAGCAATGAATGACGCGGATGTGCCGTTGAATACGCGTGCCTTGCGACAGGGGCAGTTGGCGGTGCTTGCGGCGGCGGATTTTCCAGCCGTGCTGGTCGAGGCGGGATTTTTATCCAACACCCGTGACCGTGCCCTTTTGGCAAGCCCGACGGGGCGCGCCCGCATCGTGCAGGCCATGACTGCTGCTGTGACGGACTGGACGGCGCGCTAGGCGGGCCGCGGTCATCAAGACGTGATCGCTGCGGGGGTATCTCTTGGCCGATACACCCATATGCGTTTTGACGACTCCGCGCGCCCCGCGTATAAGGGGCAGACCCAGACAGGACAAAACCATATCGTGTTGCGCTTCATTCTATCATTCTTCGGCGGGATATTCACGCTGTTGACCCTTGGCATTGTTATGGGGGCGCTGACCTTGGGCGGCGTTTTCTATATGTATGGGCGCGACTTGCCCAGCTATGAAACGCTGTCACAATACACCCCAAAGACAATCAGCCGGGTGTATTCCGGCGAAGGTCGGATCATGGATGAATTTGCCGAGGAACGCCGCCTGTTCACCCCGGCCGAGGAGATTCCCGATAT
>NZ_CBFIBD010000069.1:0-5056 GCF_965660735.1 Yoonia sp. | reverse complement strand
GCCATCTGCGCATCGGTCAGCCAGAAAAGATCAGACATATCACCGCTCCGTTTTCTGGCGGTGAATCACGCTCAGGAACTGAATTCAATAGGTCCTGACCCTAGCGGCACCACAAGACGCGCGTGATACCTGCCAGATCGGTTAACGAGATGTCTGACTTTTCCAGCCATGGTAGGCCCCAGTTGTAACCAAGAATGTAACCTTGAAACGGCCAAACAACTCGCAATGCAAGGGTTTTTTTTAATATCAAAGGGATAGAATGGTGGGTGATGAGAGGCTCGAACTCCCGACATCTTCCGTGTAAAGGAAGCGCTCTACCAACTGAGCTAATCACCCGATTGCGGGTGCTTTAGGCCAGTTCACACAGCGATGCAAGCCCCCTGCGCCATCGATTGGCGCGGATGCAGGCACGCCGTTAGCCCAACTGTGTTTGGGTCCCGTCTTTTATATGGAAAATCACCCCCTGCCCGCCGGGGAGCTGCGCCAGACCAGATTGCCCAAGGCCCAACGCAATCGCCCGCAGCATACGCGATGTAATCCCATGTGTGACCACGATCGCCGGACCAGACAGGTCGGCCAGAAACGCCCGGCACCGCACCTCCAGCAGGTCAAAACCTTCGCCACCCGGGGCCTGTTCATACAGCGCCAGCGGGCCGTCAGGACTGTCTTGCATGGGGCCCGTAACCACTAGTTCTGACCGGAGCCTGCCCTGCCACGCCCCGACACCGATTTCGCGCAGGCGATCGTCTGTCCGGATCGTGGCGATCCGGGGGGCCACGGCGATGCCAGCGGTTTCAAATGCGCGGCCCTGTGGGCTGCAAAAGGCATTAAATCCGGACAACTCCCTCTCATCCAACAAATCCGCCTGCCGGGCCGCTTGCGCGCGCCCCTTGTCGGTCAGGGGTGAATTGAGTCCACCCTGCATCCGGTCTTGGGCATTCCAAAGGGTTTCACCATGGCGCAGGATGTAAAGCTCTGGAAACATTGTCTTAAGGCAATCCAGTCAACGCAGAAGTGAGGGCAAACATTTACACCGGCGTGTCGAAAAAAGGAAAGATGGTGGGTGATAAGAGATTTGAACTCCTGACATCTTCGATGTGAACGAAGCGCTCTACCACTGAGCTAATCACCCGCTGCCGCTTGATTTAGTCGGCCTCGTCCGTTTCTGCAAGACCCGATTTACCCGCCCCGGCACCGTCTTTCCCGGCACCGTCTTTCATCGTGCGCAGCTTGAGTGTCAGCACCATTGCGCCACCACCAATTTGCTTGGTCTTGATGACACGCAGTTTACCCAATGGCGGCACTGCAAGTTCATCGCCACGGATCAGAGCCTCGGCCAGTGTGGCCAGGGCGGCTTCCAAAGCGATTTTCGCATCGCGTTTTTTCAGCCCGGACCGGGTGACCACGTCATCAAGAAAGGCAGGTTTCCGCACAGGACCACCGGCATCCTGCGGCGGGTTGGCGTCATCATCTGAAGATATCAGCGAACTGGGCATGTGGGCTCCTTGGGTTACCGGCCCCACAATACCGGGTTTATCGGCGATGGCCATAACAACAAAAAGGCGCGCCCGGGATCGGGCGCGCCTTTGTTTCGTTTGCGGCGGGCGGATCAGTGCGTCCGCGGGCTTTCACCTTCCGATGATGCCTTGAGTGCGGCTGCCGCAGCTTCTTCAGCTGCTTCGTCCCACTCGATCGGCTCTGGCTTGCGCACCAGCGCATGTGCCAGGACCTCGGACACGTGCTTGACCGGAATGATCGTCAACCCTTCCTTCACGTTATCGGGGATCTCGGGCAGATCCTTGGCGTTTTCATGCGGGATAAGGACCGTGGTAATGCCACCGCGCAGGGCGGCCAACAGTTTTTCCTTCAACCCTCCGATGGGCATTGCGTTCCCGCGCAAAGACACCTCGCCGGTCATCGCGATATCGCGACGCACGGGGATCTGTGTCAGCACCGACACGATCGACGTCACCATCGCCAGACCGGCCGATGGACCGTCCTTGGGGGTGGCCCCGTCCGGCACGTGGACGTGAATGTCCAGCGTGTCGAACTTGGTCGGTTTCACCCCGATGGCCGGCGCGATCGACCGGACATAGCTGGATGCCGCATCGATCGATTCCTTCATCACATCGCCCAACTTGCCGGTCGTCTTCATCCGACCCTTGCCAGGCAGGCGCAAGGCTTCGATGTTGAGCAGCTCACCGCCCACCGATGTCCATGCCAGACCTGTGACGACGCCGATCTGGTCTTCCTCCTCGGCCAAGCCAAAGCGGTATTTCTCCACTCCCAGAAAATCGTTCAGATTTTCGGCAGTGACATTGATCACCTCGGCCTCTTTCTTGACGATCTTGGTCACCGCCTTGCGGGCCACCTTGGCCAGTTCGCGTTCCATGTTCCGCACACCCGCCTCGCGGGTATAGACGCGGACAATCGACAGCAACGCATCGTCAGAGACGCTGAACTCCTTGGCTTTCAGCCCGTGGTTCTTCATCACCTTGGGCAGCAGGTGCTGTTTGGCGATCTCGACCTTTTCGTCCTCGGTATAGCCGGCCAGCGGGATGATCTCCATCCGGTCCATCAATGGCCCCGGCATATTGTAAGAGTTCGCGGTGGTCAGGAACATGACGTCCGACAGGTCATATTCGACCTCAAGGTAGTGATCGACGAACGTGGCGTTCTGTTCCGGGTCCAGCACCTCGAGCATGGCCGACGCCGGGTCGCCCCGGAAATCCTGCCCCATCTTGTCGATCTCATCAAGCAGGATCAGCGGGTTCGTCGTTTTCGCCTTTTTCAGCGCCTGAATGATCTTGCCGGGCATCGACCCGATATAGGTCCGCCGGTGACCGCGAATCTCGGATTCGTCACGCACCCCACCAAGAGAGATGCGGATAAATTCGCGTCCCGTTGCCTTGGCCACGGATTTTCCCAAAGAGGTTTTACCAACACCCGGAGGGCCGACAAGGCACATGATCGGCCCCTTCAGCTTGCGCGAACGCTGCTGCACGGCCAGATACTCCACGATCCGTTCCTTGACCTTTTCCAGACCAAAGTGATCGGCATCCAGAATCTCCTGGGCGCGGCTCAGATCCTTCTTTGTGCGCGACTTGGTGTTCCAGGGCAGCGCGAGGATCCAATCAAGATAATTGCGCACGACCGTGGCTTCGGCCGACATCGGCGACATGTTCTTGAGCTTCTTCAGCTCTGCATCGACCTTTTCGCGGGCTTCCTTGGACAGTTTGGTCTCAGAAATCTTCGCCTCAAGCTCGGCGACCTCGTTCTGGCCGTCTTCACCATCGCCCAATTCCTTCTGAATGGCCTTCATCTGCTCATTCAGATAATATTCGCGCTGGGTCCGCTCCATCTGGGTCTTGACGCGGGTCTTGATCTTTTTCTCGACCTGCAACACCGACATTTCGCCCTGCATCAGGCCAAATACCTTTTCCAGCCGTTCAGACACCGACAAGGTTTCCAGCAGGCCCTGTTTTTGATCAACTTCAATGCCAAGATGCCCGGCCACAAGGTCGGCCAGTTTAGCCGGCTCTGTCGCCTCGCCGACGGCAGCCATCGCCTCTTCGGGGATGTTTTTCTTGACCTTGGCATAGCGTTCGAATTCCGACGCGACGTTGCGCACCAGTGCTTCGACCTCGACGGATTCGCCGGGGATTTCGGTCAGATATTCCGCCGACGCCTCGAAAAAGCTGTCATTTTCGATGAAGTTGATGATCTGCACACGGCTGATCCCTTCGACCAGCACCTTGACGGTGCCATCGGGCAGTTTCAGCAGTTGCAGCACATTGGCCAGCACACCGGCCTTGTAGATGCCTTCTTGTGTCGGGTCATCCTCGCCGGGGTCAATCTGGCTGGACAGCAGAATCTGCTTGTCGTCCTGCATCACTTCTTCAAGCGCGCGGACGGATTTTTCACGGCCCACGAACAGCGGCACGATCATATGGGGGAAAACCACAATGTCGCGCAGCGGCAGGACTGGATAGGATGAACTCATGGGTTCTTGCATACTCGTTTCCTCTTTTGGCAAGATGCGCGGGTCCCGCTTTGGCGGCAACGTGGCACATCTCCTCTCGGGATCAATATGTGGGGTTCGTTTTTGAAGGTTTCAACCGAACACATACCAAACATCGTTTGCAGCTTGCCCTTGTGAACCGGCGACTGCAACCGCTCATCGTTATTTAGAATAATCTTCCGTTTCGAAAAGGGGAAAGTGAGACAAAGGCCGTATTCACGACCCTTTGGCGGTGCCTTTTGCTCACACCGGCGCGATGTCGCCCTGCGCCCGGTCTGCATGAAACGCATTCTCCCATTGCGCAAACGTGCCTGCGGCAATGGCATCGCGCATGCCTTGCATGATTTCTTGGAAATAGTGCAGGTTATGCCAGGTCATCAACATGCCGGAAATCATTTCTTGCGCGCGGAACACATGGTGCAGATAGGCGCGCGAATACCCCGTGCAGGCCGGGCAGGTGCAGTGTTCGTCCAGCGGGCGTGGGTCGTCTGCGTGGCGGGCGTTCTTGATGTTCACGACACCGCGGCGGGTAAACACCTGGCCCGTTCGCCCTGAACGTGAGGGCAGCACGCAATCCATCATGTCGATGCCGCGTTTCACAGCGCCGACGATATCGTCGGGTTTGCCGACGCCCATCAGGTAACGTGGCTTGTCCATGGGCAGCTGATCGGGCGCGAAATCCAGCACGCTGAACATCGCGTCCTGCCCCTCGCCCACGGCCAGTCCGCCAACGGCGTAACCCTCAAAACCGATATCGGTCAGGGCCTTGGCGCTTTCTTCACGCAGGTCCTGTTCCAGCCCACCCTGCTGGATGCCGAACAACGCATGACCGGGCCGGTCGCCGAACGCATCGCGCGACCGCTGCGCCCAGCGCATCGACAGGCGCATGCTGTCCTCCAGCCGCGCACGATCGGCGGGCAGCGCGGGGCATTCATCGAAACACATCACGATATCAGATCCCAGCAGGCGTTGAATCTCCATCGACCGTTCTGGTGTCAGCTCGTGCTTCGACCCGTCGATATGCGATTTGAAGGT
>NZ_CBFIBD010000068.1:0-6114 GCF_965660735.1 Yoonia sp. | reverse complement strand
CGAGGAAGAAGACATCACCACACAGGCCGAAGCCCCGCAAGCGGTTGGTGGCGATGATGCAGACGACAAGCCCAAGCGCAAGCGTCGGCGTCGGCGTCGTCGGCGGAACGGCAACAGCAATGGCGATGCCCTGCAGGCCGAGACATCCGACGTGTCCACCGACGGCGAAACGGCCGCAGAACCTGCGGTAGAAACGCCCGCAGAGACCACTGCGGAAGAAACGCCGGCTGAAAAGCCCAAGCGCCGCCGCACCCGCGCCCGCAAGACCGAAGCACCTGCCGATGCGCCGCAGGCTGCAGAGGCAGTTCCAGAAGCCGCAGCACCAGAGGCAGAGGCGGAAACGCCTGCGCCGAAAAAGCGGACGCGCACCCGCCGCAAGCCTGTCGCAGAGGTGGGAACATCAGAGGCCGCAGAGACTGTGCCGCCAGAGGTGGAGGCATCACCCGAAGCGTCCGCCGTCGCGGAAAAACCAAAGCCAAAGCGCCGCAGCCGGGCCAAGCCGAAACCGGCAGAGGCACTTTCCGACAATCAGGCCGCCCCTGTGGCCGGACCGCCGACAGATAGTGCCGCAGCTGCCGCAGAACCGGCACCAGCCGCCGCTGCAACGCAAGCGCCAGAACCGGCGCCGCAAGTCGCGCCCGAACCCGAAGCCACGCCAGAGCCAGCAACGGCCGAAGCCCCGGCATCCGACAAGCCCAAACGCAAGGGCTGGTGGTCACTCGGTCGGGGGTGATAACACCGAAAAGGCCGCGTCAGTCAGACGCGGCCTTTTTCGTTCCGGTTGCCGTTTGATGCGGTCAGCCCTTGCGGATCAGATAGACCTGCCCATCCGTAGCATCCTCGATCGTCAGCAGGTCGTGACCAGCTTCGGCGCAGAAATGCGGCACATCGACGATCGCGGCCGGATCATCGGCCAGCATGCGCAACACCTGGCCCGGCGCCAGCGCCTGCAAGCGTTTGCGCGCTTTCAGCACGGGCAAGGGGCACAAAAGCCCCAGCGCATCAAGTTCAGCATCATGGGTCATGCGCCAGAGGTAGGCGGGATGTTTCATCTTGTCCACCAAGATGTGAGCTCAAACCGCGTGACCTTGGCTGCCTGCTGACATAGGTAGGTTGTTGAAAGGGGACAAGATGTTTGACACGGCCATGATTTTCGATGCGGCCCTGCTGCCGGCAATGTTGGTCGCCATGATGGCCGGTTTGCTGTCTTTCCTCAGCCCTTGTGTACTGCCCATCGTCCCGCCTTATCTGGCCTATATGGGTGGCGTATCCGTCACAGAGATGGAACAGGCCAGTCAGGCGCGCCGCCGCGTTTTACTGTGTGCGGTGTTTTTCGTTCTTGGGCTGTCTACCGTGTTCCTTCTGCTTGGCTTTGCCTTTTCCAGCATGGGGCGCATGTTGTTGCAGTATCAGGATAAATTCATCGTTATTGCGGGTGTGATCGTGATGATTCTGGGGGCCCATTTCATCGGGGTCTTCCGGATCGGTTTTCTGGACCGTGAGGTGCGGATGGATGCAGGCGACAGGGGCGGATCGGCCTTTGGGGCCTATGTGCTGGGACTTGCCTTTGCCTTTGGCTGGACACCTTGCCTTGGGCCCATCCTGGGCGCGATCCTTGGCTTGGCCGCATCCGAAGGCGATGTGATGCGCGGCACCGTGCTCTTGGCCTTCTATGCGGTGGGGTTGGGAATTCCGTTTCTTCTGGTGGCTGCGTTCTTCCCCCGTCTCAAGGGGGTGATGGGCTGGATGAAACGCCATATGGACAGGATCGAGCGGACATCGGGCCTGTTGCTCTGGACGGTGGGGCTGATGATGCTGACCGGGCAATTCGCCGCCTTCAGTTACTGGTTGCTGGAACGGTTTCCCGCGCTCGCCCTGATCGGTTAAAGCCTTATCTTTGCCCCGGAAACGCGCTAGCGTGATAAAAATGGCCCGAGGCAGTGCACCACAATGAAAGATCAGACCACGCAGGTCCGGCAACGGCGTGTGTTTCACATTCCTGGCTACGATCCGATCCATCCGCGCCGATATCGTGAACTTTACCGCAGCGAAAGCGCCGCACAGGCCGCGATCAGCGGATATGAAATCAGCATCACGGGCACATCTGCGCCCCATACCTTTGGCTGGGGGGTAAATGCGCATATCGACGGGCATGATGTCGCCGCCCGCATCGACGTGCTGGTGTGGTCCGATATTGTCCGCGACAGCATGGCCGGGTCCATTCCCGCGACGTATCTACAGCTGTTGCGCACGGCGTGGCTCTATCTGTCCACGGGCACGCTGCGGCGGTTGATGTGGATGCGCAAGGGGCCGGTGATCGCCGCCTTGTATCCGGTTGCGATGTTGCTGGCACAGTTTCTGGTGGCGCTTTTCTTGGGCGGGCTGGCGGGTAATGCCGTGGCAGCCGCCCTGCATTGGCTGATGGCGCTGGCCGGGCTGACGGGCGGAGTTTCTGAAACAGTGGTCAGCGCCATTGCGCTGGTCGCCAAATACGTGCTTTGGGTCACGGTCTTGGTCTTGGTCCTGCGATGGTTCAAGTCACACGATCACAGGCTGTTCGCCTATTACCTGATGCATGATTATTCCTTTTCCGCTGGTGCGCGCGGTGCCAATCCGCCCGCGCTGGAGGCGCGGATCAACGACTTTACCGACCAGATCGCACAGGCATGGCGCGGTGACGTGGACGAGGTGTTGATCGTCGGCCATTCATCGGGGGCGCATCTGGCAATTTCGGTTGTGGCCGACCTGATCCGGCTGGGGCGCGTTCCGACGGACGGGCCAAGACTGGCGCTGCTGACGTTGGGGCAGGTGGTGCCGATGGTGTCTTTTCTGCCACGCGCACAGCGGTTGCGCAGCGATCTCGCGTATCTGGCCGCACAAGACGTGCTGACATGGGTCGATGTTTCGGCCCCCGGTGATGGCTGCTGTTTCGCGCTGTGTGATCCGGTGGCCGTGACGGGCGTGACACCGCCGGGCAAACGCTGGCCGCTGGTGATCTCGGCGGCCTTCACGCAAACCCTGTCGCCTGCGCGGTGGAAGGCCTTGCGCTGGCGGTTTTTCCGACTGCATTTCCAGTACCTTTGCGCCTTTGATCGTCCTGGAGACTACGATTATTTCAAGATCACCGCCGGTCCGCTGACACTGGCAGAGCGTTATCGTGACCGGCAACCGTCGAAATCGCGCATTGACGTGCCCGTATCCAGATACACCTCATTGTTGCCATGACAGACGATCTGCCTCCCAAGCCGGCGGTGCGCCCCGACAAGGTATCGCTGTGGCGCTATATGCGCCTGTTTCGGCGCGATATTCTGTCGGCCCAGCCTGCACGGCTATACGGGGCGTGGATGGCGGCCTTTCGTACGCCGTTTTTCCGCAGCTATCTGATCAATGATCCCGCGCTGATCCGGCGGGTTTTGCATGAACGGCCCGAGGATTTTCCCAAGTCAGACCGGATTGGTGCGGGGCTGCGCCCGCTGTTGGGCGACAGCGTATTCCTGACCAACGGTGAAACCTGGAAACGCCAGCGCCGTATCATCGACCCTGCGTTCGAAGGGGGGCGGTTGCGCGACGCATTTCCGGCGATCATGGCAGCAGGCGACAGTGCGGTGAACCGTTGGGCCGCCTTGGCCGATGACACACCACAAGAGATCGAGGCCCTGACCAGCCATCTGGCCGCCGATGTGATCTTTCGGACACTGTTCTCGATCCCGATCGAGGATGCGATGGCGCGTGATGTCTTTGCTGCCTTTCAGGCCTACCAGCGGGTGCAACCCTTGTTGAACCTGGCGGCCTTTGTGCCGGGGCCGCGATGGATGCCACGGTTCTATCCGCCCGGAACACAGCGCCACGCGACCGAGATACGCAGGCTGATCACGGCCCTGACAGCCGCCCGCCTTGATCAGGTGAATGCAGGTACGGCCCCGGACGATCTCGCGACCAAGATCATGACGACAAACGATCCGCAAACAGGCACGGGGTTCACGCTTCCGGAAATGGTCGATCAGGTGGCGATTTTTTTTCTGGCCGGTCATGAAACAAGCGCCTCTGCTTTGTCCTGGGCGCTGTATTTGATGGCGCGCTACCCCGACTGGCAGGATCAGGTCGCAGAGGAAGCCGACAATTTTGATGGCGCATTTGCCGATCTGTCAAAATTGAAAATCACGCGGAACGTATTTCGGGAAACCCTGCGACTGTATCCGCCGGTGCCCATGATGGTGCGCGAAACGACCCGCCCGGAGGTGTTTCGCAGTCGCAGAGTGCGCAGCGGAGCGCAGGTGGTTCTTTCGCCATGGCATCTGCACCGGCACACACGGTTCTGGAATGCGCCCGACGCCTTTGATCCGGAGCGCTGGACCGATGAGGCAAGCAGGGCCGCCACGCGCGATGCTTATCTGCCATTTTCCGCAGGACCACGTGTTTGCACCGGTGCCGGTTTCGCGATGATTGAAGGTGTTGTTCTTTTGGCGCGTATCTTGCGGCATTACCGTGTCGCGATTGTTGACGGTTCAGAACCTATACCTGTTGCCCATCTGACAGTCCGATCGCGCGACGGGATCTGGTTGCGATTCGCAGCGCGGTCAAGTTAGCGGCGTCAGATCCGACACAAACCCCTGCAAAGGTTTATATTGTCGCCAATATAAGAACGCCATCCGTGACATTGTGACCCAATAGGGGCGACAGAGGGCCATTTTTCAAATTGTTACTGTTCTATGGATAGACAACGCGACGGCCGCAGCACATAATTAGGATTAGGAACTGGTAAACAGTGTGCCTTATTTCTGACGCATCGTAACGCGTCACCGCAAAGACATCAAAATGCTTATCAGGGGATGACATGACGATATCTCTACCAAATCCATCAAAGCTGGGCCTTGCAGGTTTGCTGGGCAAGCGGCGGCGTGATGACAAGAAAATTGGTGTTGCGCCAAAGCGTTTGCAGCCGCATGAAATCGCCCAGCGGTTTTCAAAGACGGCTTCTTCGATTGAGGCCAAACCTGCAAAGTTGAGTGATGCAGAAAAGCAGGACCGCGCGCGGTTGTCCAACCTGCGCGGCGCACTCTATTCCAAGGACTGATCGCGTTTTAGCGCCCGTTCAAGAACAAACACCCGCAAGGCCGAGGCCAGACCAATGTCGCCCCGGCCTTCGTCTATTTCAGCTGCCAGTCCGTTGATGGTTTTGCCGTCCTGATCGGCAATCGCGCGAAATCGATCCCAGAAAATATCTTCGAGTGAGACGCTGGTGCGATGCCCCCGCAAGGTCAGCGACCGTTTGACCGGGCGGCCATGCCTATTCATCATCAAATTTCAGCTGGTTCAGGCGGTCGCTGGCTTTCTGGGCCTGTGCGGCCTCCAGCAGTTGTTGGGCTTTGCTGCGGCCAAAGCGGACGGCATTTTCATCCGCTTTGGCCTTTGCCTCGGCACGCGCGCGGGCTTTGCGCGCCTGATTGAGGTTGACCGGCTTCACTTGGGTCCGATCATGTCTTCGGGGCGCACGACCTTGTCGAATGTCGCGGCGTCCACAAAGCCCAGATTGATCGCCTCTTCTTTCAGGGTCGTGCCGTTCTTGTGTGCGGTCTTTGCAACGGTGGTCGCGTTGTCATAGCCGATTGTCGGCGCAAGGGCCGTGACCAGCATCAGCGATTCCCGCATCAGCTTTTCGATCCGTGTCCGGTCGGCACGAATACCCACAACACAGTTATCGGTGAAGGCGGCGGCGCTATCGCCCAAAAGCTGCATGGATTGCAGCACATTGTAGGCCATCATCGGTTTCATCACGTTCAATTCAAAATGCCCCTGCGATCCGGCAAAGCCGACGGCGGCATCATTGCCCATGACATGCGCACAAACCTGTGTGATCGCCTCGACCTGGGTGGGGTTGACCTTGCCGGGCATGATGGATGACCCCGGTTCGTTCTCCGGCAGCATCAGTTCCCCCAGCCCACAGCGCGGACCAGAGCCAAGAAGACGGATGTCGCTTGCGATCTTGTAGAGGCTCGCCGCGACGGTTTTCAGCGCACCCGACATTTCAACAAGCCCGTCATGGGCGGCAAGTGCTTCGAATTTGTTGGGCGCTGTGACAAAGGGCAGACCGGTGATATCAGCCATATGCGCGGC
>NZ_CBFIBD010000067.1:6091-6374 GCF_965660735.1 Yoonia sp. | reverse complement strand
ATATCCAGCATCGCATGGTCGGGCAGATCATAAAACTTTTGCACGACCCGTTCCGACGTCGCCCCGGTGCAGCCTGCCACATGGCTCAGCCCGGCGGCACGCGCCACGTCGATGCCACGATGAATCGAGGCAATCCATGCCGCACAGGAAAACGGACGGACAACGCCCGTGGTGCCAAGGATCGACAAGCCGCCCTTGATCCCCAAACGGGGGTTCCATGTTTTTTGCGCCAGTTCGCGGCCACCGGGCACCGAAATCTCAATTTGCACGTCGGGGCGCTGGC
>NZ_CBFIBD010000067.1:0-6081 GCF_965660735.1 Yoonia sp. | reverse complement strand
GATAAAGCGCCGCCATTTCCGCTACCACATCCTGCATCATCTGGCGCGGCACCGGGTTGATCGCCGGCTCGCCCACACCAATCGGCAATCCCGCCTTGGTCACCGTGCCGACACCTTCACCGGCCCGGAACTGAACACCCCCGTCCGAAGCCGACACCGTCACTACGATCAGCGCACCATGGGTCACGTCGGGATCGTCGCCCGCATCCTTGGTAATCCCCGCCCGCGCCCAGTCGTCGCCGGCCTCGGCCAGCGCCAACGGAAACACCGGCGTTTCCCCTTTTGGCAGCACGATCCCCACCTGCGCAGGGAACGCACCACCCCATAGACGCATCAGCGCCGCCTTGGTGGCGGCGGTGGCACAGGCGCCCGTGGTCCAGCCCCGGCGCAACTCTTGTGTCGGTTTGCGTGTCATCGGTGCGACGATAGGCAGGCGCGCAGATGACGGCAATGCGCAATCCAGTGTCGTTTGGCATCTTTCCAAGGCCTGCCATCGACGGCATAAAGGGGTCATGAAAACCAATGCCCCCCTTCCTGCCCACACATGGCCCGAAATGCAACCCGGCTGGGTCTGGCTGTGCGGTGCGGGCCCCGGCGATCCGGGGCTGCTGACGCTGCATGCGCTCAACGCGCTGCGACAGGCCGATGTCGTGATCTATGACGCGCTGGTGCAAGAGGCGATCCTGGATTGGGCACCGCAGGCAGAACACATCTATGCCGGTAAACGCGGCGGCAAACCATCCGCGAAACAGCGCGATATCTCGCTGCGACTGGTGGACCTTGCGCGCGCGGGCAAACGGGTGCTGCGGCTGAAAGGCGGCGATCCCTTCGTTTTCGGACGCGGCGGGGAAGAGGCGCAGACGCTTGTGCAGCATGGCGTGCCGATCCGCATCATTCCCGGCATCAGCGCCGGTATCGGCGGGCTGGCCTATGCAGGCATTCCTGTCACCCACCGCGATGTAAACCAGTCGGTGACTTTCGTCACCGGGCATGACCAGTCGGGGAATACGCCCGGATCGCTGGACTGGGCAAGTATCTCCAAGGGAAGCCAGGTCATCGTGATCTACATGGGAATGAAACATATCGCCCAGATCGCCGGACAACTGATCGCCGCGGGGCGCAGCATTCATGAACCCGTCGCAGTGGTGACCACCGCCACGACCGCCGATCAAAAGGTGCTTGAAACCACGCTGGGCACGATCACGGACGACATCGCAACCGCTGGTCTGGAACCGCCTGCGATCATCTGCGTCGGTCAATCCGTTCTGATGCGCCAGGTGCTGGACTGGCAAGGGCAGGCCGCAGGGCACCCCCCACGCAATCTTGACCCGCTCAGCCGGGGTCGGCCCGCCGAATCCGCCTGAAATGGTCATCATCTTGCCCGAAATACTCCCGCCGGAGGCTTCCGCACTCGGCCCCGCGCGATGAGCGTGATCATCAGCGCCCCCGCCTCGGGCAGCGGCAAAACCACGATCACCCTTGGGCTGCTGCGTGCGATCAGCCGGCACACCCCGGTCCGTGCCGCGAAATCCGGCCCCGATTACATCGACCCGCGCTTTCACGCGGCTGCCTGCGGGCAGGAATGCCTCAACCTTGACGCTTGGGCGATGACGCCGGACCGTATCCGCGCGCTTGCCGCCGGTCACATGCCGCTGATCGTCGAAGGGGCGATGGGGCTGTTCGATGGTGCGGCCCCCGATGGCAAAGGTGCGACCGCCGATCTGGCGCGTATCCTTGGGTTGCCCGTGGTGCTGGTGATCGATGCGGCACGCATGGCGGGGTCCATCGCACCGTTGGCCAATGGCTTTATCACCCATGACCCGCGTGTGCCCATCGCGGGGGTGATCCTCAACAATGTCGGGTCGCCCCGGCATGAAACCATGCTGCGCCGCGCGTTGGGCGACATCACAGTCTTTGGCGCAATCCCACGGACAGCGACACTGACCCAGCCGTCCCGCCACCTTGGTCTTGTGCAGGCGCAGGAACGCCCCGATCTGGAGTGTTATCTGGACCATGCCGCTGATCTGATCGCAGCGCATTGCGATATTCCCGCGCTCTTGGCGCTGCACAACGCCACATTGCCCAATGCGCGGGCGGCGCGCATCGCCCCGCCAGCACAGACCATTGCCATCGCACGGGACGCAGCGTTTGCCTTCAGCTATCCGCATGTGCTGGCAGACTGGCACGACGCGGGGGCCGCGCTGCATTTCTTTTCACCCCTCGCCGATGAACCAGCACCGAAGGCCGATCTGATCTACCTGCCGGGCGGTTATCCGGAACTTCATGCGGGGCGGCTGACCGGGAATGTGCGCTTCATGGACAGCCTGCGAAAGACCGACGCGCAAATCTACGGTGAATGCGGCGGCTATATGACCCTTGGGCAAACCCTCACTGATGCCAAAGGTGTGACCCATGAAATGGCCGGTCTGCTTTTGCTTGCCACGTCTTTTGCAACACGCAAGCTGCATTTGGGCTACCGCAGCCTGCATGCGACAACCGGACCGTTTGAGGGCGCGTGGCTGGGCCATGAATTTCACTATGCCACGACGCTGCGCGCCGAAGGCACACCACTGTTCAAGGCCCGTGACGCCGAGGGAAACGCCCTGCCCCCGGCCGGGCTGGTGCAGGGGCGCGTCTGCGGGTCTTTCGCGCATCTGATTGACAGAGACTGAGAGACACTTGCCACGCCCCGTCTTCGGGCGTAACGAATGCGTATGACTGCATATGTTGATGACACCCGCGCCAAGCGCAATGTAGCCGTTCTGGTCATGGCGCAGGCCATCCTCGGGGCGCAGATGCCGATGATTTTTGTCATTGGCGGGCTTGCGGGCGGGATGCTGGCCAGCAACCCCTGCCTCGCCACATTGCCGATTTCGCTGATCGTTTTCGGGTCGATGACCACCGCGCCATGGCTTAGCCCGCTGATGCAGCGCAACGGGCGGCGGTTCGGATTCATGATCGGGGCATTCGGCGGGGCGGCGGGTGCGCTGTTGGCGGCCTACGGGCTATACACCGGATCATTCCTGACACTGCTGGCAGGGTCTTACCTGACGGGCATCTACATGTCAGCGCAGGGTTTTTACCGTTTTGCCGCAACCGACGTCGCGTCAGAAGAATTCCAGCCCAAGGCAATTTCTTATGTCATGGCGGGCGGTCTGCTGGCCGCGATCATCGGGCCGCAGCTGAACAAACTGGTGCAGGACGCCTATGTCGTGCCCTTTGTCGGCACCTATCTTTCAGTTGCCGCAATGAACCTTGTGGGAATGCTGCTGTTTCTCGGGCTGGACCTGCCGCGCGGCACCAGATCAGACCCCGAACCGGCCATAGCCCGCGCCAAAGGGCGTAGCCGCGCTGAATTGTTGCGCGACCCGCGCATTGTCGTCGCGATCATCTGCGGGATGGTATCCTATGCGCTGATGAACCTTGTCATGACGTCGACCCCATTGGCGGTGGTCGGATGCGGGTTTTCAACAAATAATGCCAATGACATCGTCACCGCGCACGTGTTGGCGATGTATGTGCCATCGTTCTTTACCGGCCACCTGATTGCACGCTTCGGGGTGGAACGTATCTTGGCTGCCGGGCTGGTCATTCTGGCCGGGGCCGGTCTGGTCGCCCTGTCCGGTGTTGCACTGACCAATTTCTTCGTGGCCCTCATCCTGCTGGGCGTCGGCTGGAATTTTGGGTTCATCGGGGCGACATCGATGCTGACCAGCGCCCACCGCCCCGAGGAACGCGGCGCGGTGCAAGGCATGAACGACATGATCGTATTCGGCATGGTCACGGTCGCGTCGCTCGCCTCTGGCGGGTTGATGAACTGCGCGGGCGGCACGGCCGTCGAAGGCTGGAGCGCGGTCAATCTTGCGATGGTGCCCTTCCTGGTGCTGGCGGGCGGGTCGCTGATCTGGCTGGTGCGGCTGCCGCGGGCAGTGGTTTAGATCCACCAGCCGCGCAGGGTAACATGCAATAACCGCAGGCTTTGCCCGAATGGGTAAGGATCAAGTGCGGCCAGCGCCACGGCAGACGGGTCTTTGACGGCATTGGACAAAACCGGTCGCGCGGCGTGTCCACACAACAGCGCATGCCCCGCATCACGCGACACGCCCGCCTTGCCCTGCCGGGCGGCATTCAAACGGTCCAGTGCGTCAGCGGCCAGAGTTTTCACCCCGGCATGTGATCCGTCCACCAGTGGAATACGCCCGCTGTCTTCCAACCCAGGCACAGCGCGCAGGAAATTTGCAACGCCAACGCCATAGGCAAAATCGCGCACGGGAGCTTCATCCGCAGGCCCCAGCAAACGCGCGGCAGTCCACATCAGATGCCCCGATGTGGCATCAATATAGCTGTCGAAATGGGCAGCGTCCTCAAAGGTATCCTTGTAGACATCCCAACGCCGCGCCGCGATCAGTCCATCCAGCAACACCGCAGCTTGGGTATCCAGCACACTGGCCAGCGCATCCACGACCTCATGCTTGCGGACTTTGCCACCGCCTCCGATTTCCTCCAGCGCATCACGCCACCACTGCAGGCGCATTTCCGCGATCATCGGTTCCTGCGTCACCCAAGGCGCGCGTGATACTTCCACGTTGAAGGCATAAAGCGGAAACAGCACGCGCCGCGCCGCCACTGGGGCGGCCATGGTGGCGCGAAAACGGTCGGGATCCGCGCGTTCGACAAGGGCAGCGCATGCGTGCAGGCTCATGTCATCATCTTGCCAAAAATACTCAAATCAGGCCTCTGCCCCGTCGCGGATCAGTTTCCAGTTGATCGCATCCACCAATGCATCGAAGGACGCATCGACGATGTTGGCGCTGACGCCCACTGTGGACCAGCGGTTGCCCTTGCCATCCTCGCTGTCAATGATCACGCGGGTCACGGCCTCGGTGCCGCCATTGGTGATACGTACCTTGAAATCCACCAGTTCAATGTCGTCGATCATCTCTTGATACGGCCCCAGATCCTTAGCGAGCGCACGGGCCAGCGCGTTCACCGGCCCCTGATCCGATCCGTCCGGCCCCAGGCTCTCGCTGACGTTCAGAAACTTTTGCCCGCGCACCTTGGTGACCACGACAGCCTCGGACAAAGACACCATCCTGTTGCGCTTGTTCTTGCGTCGCTCCACCGTCACGCGATAGCGCTTGACCTCGAAAAAGGAAGGCATCGTGCCCAGTTCCGTCCGGGCCAACAGTTCGAAACTCGCCTGCGCGGTGTCATAGGCATAGCCGTCTGCTTCGCGTTCCTTGATCCGTTCGACGATCCGCGCCAATGCGGGATTGCCCGCCTCGACGATGATCCCCGCATCGGCCAGCCGCGCGCGCAGGTTGGATTGCCCCGCCTGATTGGACATCGGCACAATGCGCGTATTGCCTACCGCCGCAGGATCGATATGTTCATAGGTGCCGGGGTCCTTGGCGATGGCCGATGCATGCAGCCCCGATTTATGTGCAAAAGCCGACGCGCCGACATAGGGTGCCTGTTTGGCCGGCACACGGTTCAGGATATCATCCAGCAGACGTGAAGCACGCCGCATGCCACGCAAGGCATCTTGCGTCACGCCTGTGTCAAACCGGCTGACGAAGGGTTCTTTCAACAGCAGCGTCGGAATCAGCGTCGTCAGGTTGGCGTTACCACAGCGTTCGCCCAGACCGTTCAGCGTGCCCTGGATCTGCCGCACACCGGCCAGCACCGCGGCCAGCGAATTCGCGACCGCATTTTCCGTGTCGTTATGGGCGTGAATCGCCAGCCGGTCACCGGGGATGCCGCTGGCGATGACGGCGGTGACGATCGTGCTGACCTCATGCGGCAGGGTGCCGCCGTTGGTATCGCACAGCACAATCCAGCGCGCACCGGCATCAAAGGCTGCATGCAGCGTCGCAATCGCGTAATCGGGGTTCGCCTTGTAGCCGTCAAAGAAATGCTCGGCATCAAACAGCCCCTCGCGGCCCCGCGCCGCGATATGGGTGAAGCTGGCGCGAATATTCTCGGTGTTTTCGTCCAGTGAAACACCCAGCGCGCGGGTCACATGATAATCATGCGCCTTGCCGACCAGACAGACGGCGGCGGTGCCCGCATTCATCACCG
>NZ_CBFIBD010000066.1:0-6652 GCF_965660735.1 Yoonia sp. | reverse complement strand
ATTCAGGATCTGATCCTGCCCTTAAGGGGTGGTCAGGTGTGATATTGCCTGTTCCAGGGTGCTGTCGCGTCCGGTATGGGCACCAGCCACATCCACGGCAACCGCTACATCCGGCGCAATCCCCCCACCTGCGAATGTTGCGCCATTCGCATCGCGTATGCGCTGGTGTGACAGCCCCAGTTCCCAACCGTTGGGCAGGGTAAAGAGAGCCACACCCGACATCGCCCCTGCGGTTGGTGTGCCCATCAGCGTGACCTGCGGCAGGGTCGGCGGATCCGGTGGTAAAGCCTGATGTCAGGACCACGGTCCGCTGATCAAGATGAAAACGGCCCTCCGGTTCCAACCTGACACGAAAGGGGGGTGTTTCGCCTGCCCGGGTGCGCGTGGTTCTTGTCAGGACTGGCCGGGTCTGGTCACTGAAATAGCGGGCATAGGTCAGGGCGGCGTCATCGGCCCCACCAGGGGTATAGCGTGCATCAAGGATGATTCCGTCCGCCGCCGCAAAGGCAAGCGCAATTTCGGCAAATCCGTTGCGGGCCTGATCCTGCGCAGTGACATTGAAACCGCCGCTTGTATCCATATGGGCCAGATAGACATAGCCGATCCCCGGCGCAGCCCACCCATACAGAAGGCCAGTATTCGCGACCGGTGTCAGATCACCGACCTGCGCAAGCGTTGCATCCCTGACCATATGCCGGTCATCGAACCAGTCGGGACGCACCGCAGGGGAATATACCGCGCCGCCGGGCGTTCGCAGTGTCAGTCGCGCGTCGTCAAGGCCGTCAAGCGTGGCTTTGAACAGGTCCAACAGCGCCGCCTCTGTCAGCACCGTATCGGCAGCGGGGCGCAAGCTTCTGCGCCGTGCTGCCCAATCCACCTTGTGCAGGTCGAACAACGCATAATGTTCCGCCATCGCCTGCCACAGCACATCGAAATTTTCCCGTGCGCTGCCCGGTGTTGGCGGTGTCTGCGGGCAGGTTGCGGGCAGACCCTCCGTCGGGTCGGCCATGATCGGGCCCAGGGTGCCGCCCGCATCAATCCGGAGCCGGTCGCCATCGCGTGCAAGCGTAATGTCCTGCGTGGCGTGGATCAGCCATGTATTGGCCGGAATACGTCGTGCGTGGTGGCAGCTGATGTCTGTTACCTGATAGATGTCGATCACGGCCCGACCGATATCGAACCGCAGCCCATGGCCATCGGTGGCCCATGTGCCCCGGATGTCCTTGCCGGGCATCGTGACCAGCCAACTGGCCCCCAAAACCAAAGCACCCAGCCCGATCAGCCAAAGCGTCCACCGCAGTGGCGCGATCATGTCGCCATGGCGTCAAGGATGCGTGCCCACGACCTGATTCCCTTGTGGAACGAAGACAGGTCGTATTTTTCGTTGGGCGAATGGATCGCATCGTCATCCTTGGCAAAGCCGATCAACATCGTGTCCATGTTCAGGATGGTCTTGAAATGTCCCGCGATCGGAATCGACCCGCCGCTGCCCACAAAGGCCGCAGGGTTCGGCCATTCATCCGACAAGGCCTGACGCGCCTGATCAAAGGCCGGGTGGGTCGTGGTCATCTGGCTGGCAGGGCTGGCGCCATGCCCCCTGAAACTGACGCTGCAATCTGGCGGCAGCATGTCCTGCACCATCTTGCGGAAACTGTCGCGAATCTTGTGCGGGTCTTGCTGACCGACCATTCGGAAACTGATCTTGGCATGGGCCTGCGATGGCAGCACCGTCTTGAACCCGTCGCCGGTGTAGCCGCCCCATATGCCGTTGACCTCGCAGGTGGGTTGCGACCAGACCATTTCCAGCGGGCGGCGGCCTGCCTCGCCGGCGGGTTCCGACAGGCCCACCTCGCCCAGAAACGCCCTTTCATCGAACCCCAGCGCGTCCCATGCGGCGGCCAGATCATCGGACAATTCCGGCACACCATCATAGAAATCGGGCACGGTGATCCGCCCGTTGGCATCGTGCAAGGCGGCGATGATCCGGGTCAGAACGCGGATCGGGTTCATCGCGAGCCCGCCATACATCCCCGAATGCAAGTCCTTGTCAGGACCGGTGATTGTGATTTCCTCGCCCAGAAGGCCGCGCAGCTGGGTGATGATGGCTGGCGTGTTTTCGTCGTAAAGCCCGGTGTCGCAGATCAGCGCGATATCGGCGGTCAGCTCCTTGGCGTTTTCCTCCATGAAGGGCACAAGTGAGGGCGATCCCGATTCCTCTTCACCCTCGAAGAATAGCGAGATATTGGCGGGCAGCGTGCCATGCACGGCCTTCCATGCGCGGCAGGCCTCGACGAATGTCATCAGCTGGCCTTTGTCATCAGATGCACCTCGCGCCCTGATAACCTTTCCTTTGGGCGTGTCCTGCACCTGCGGATCGAACGGGTCATTCTGCCAAAGAGCAAGAGGATCAGCGGGTTGCACGTCGTAATGCCCGTAAAACATAACGTGCGGGCCTTCGCCGCCGCTGTGCGCCACGACCATCGGGTGGCCGGGTGTCGCGCGCTTGGACGCCTTGAAGCCGATCGAAAGCAGATCGGCGACCAACCAGTCGGCGGCGGTGTCGCAATCATTCTTATAGGCCGGATCCGTCGAAATGGACGGGATGCGCAACAGCTCCATCAGGCGGGCAGTCGCCTTGGGCAGATCGTTATCGATATGGGTCAGGACAGGTTCGAGGGGCATATGCGGCACCTTTGGCTTTTTGTTTTCCCGCGCAGCGTTGTCGTGTTTGGCCCGAACGTCAATGGGGGCAGGGCATTACCGCAAATCATCTTCGATGAGGCCGAACGCACGGCGGTGTCGCAACAACACAGGGGCGACACATTGTAGCGTATTGCCCGGTGCGGTTCCGCCCTATATGACCCTTAGAACGATTCAAACATCATCGGTTTGAGACGCCAAAGAAGGATAAGCCAGTGGAATACTCCGCCCAACTGGACGCAGCCCTGCAACGGTTGCATGACGAAGGCCGGTACCGGACCTTTATTGATATCGAACGCAAGCGGGGGCAATTTCCCCATGCGGCCTGGCGCAAGCCTGACGGGTCTGATGCGCCCGTGACCGTCTGGTGCGGGAACGACTACCTTGGCATGGGGCAGCATCCTGCTGTGCTTGCGGCAATGCACGAGGCGATTGATGCCACCGGTGCGGGATCTGGCGGCACGCGCAACATTTCCGGCACGACCGTCTATCATAAACGGCTGGAGGCCGAACTGGCCGATCTGCACCGCAAGGAAGCCGCGTTGCTGTTCACCAGCGCCTATATCGCCAATGACGCCACGCTAAGCACGTTGCCCAAGCTGTTTCCGGGGCTGATTATCTATTCCGATGCGCTGAACCACGCGTCGATGATCGAAGGTGTGCGCCGCAACGGCGGAGCCAAGCGGATTTTCCGCCACAATGATCCCGACCATCTGCGCGAATTGCTCGCCGCCGATGACCCTGCCGCGCCCAAGCTGATTGCCTTTGAATCGATTTATTCGATGGATGGTGATTTCGGCCCCATCGCCGAGATCTGCGATCTGGCCGATGAATTTGGCGCGCTCACCTATATTGATGAGGTCCATGCCGTTGGTATGTATGGCCCGCGCGGTGCCGGTGTGGCCGAACGTGACGGGCTGATGGGGCGGATCGACATTATCAACGGAACGCTGGCCAAAGCTTACGGCGTCATGGGAGGCTATATCGCCGCATCAGCGAAAATGTGCGATGCGATAAGGTCTTACGCGCCGGGGTTCATCTTTACCACCAGCCTGCCACCAGCCATTGCAGCCGGGGCCGCAACGAGCGTCGCGCATCTGAAAACCGATCAGACGTTGCGGGATGCGCACCAGTCGCAGGCCGCTATCCTGAAATTGCGGCTGAAAGGGTTGGGGTTGCCGATCATCGATCACGGCAGCCACATCGTGCCGCTGATCGTGGGCGATCCCGTGCACACCAAAAAACTGTCGGACATGCTGCTTGCTGATTTTGGCATCTACGTGCAGCCGATCAATTTCCCCACGGTGCCACGCGGGACAGAGCGGTTGCGCTTTACACCGTCGCCCGTGCATGGCCCGCGAGAAATGGATGCACTGGTTGGGGCGCTCGATGGGCTATGGTCACATTGTGCGCTGAATCGCGCCGACTTGGCAGGTTAACATCTTTTCAAGATATGCATGACGCTTGCCGATATGGTATCGCTGGTTAAGGCGGTCGCTGTTTCTTGATTCGAAGCAGTGGGCGCTTAGGGGCAGTAAGCGACGGGACAGTCGATGATCGGTAAGGGCTTCAGGCGTGCAGGCGCAACTGAGGACGTTCAAGCCAAAGGGTTTGACGACTACGATCTGCGTCTTGGTGATATCATGCGCGGCGAACGTGCGACCATGGGTAAAAGCCTGCTGGACGTGCAGCGCGAGTTGAAGATCAAGGCATCCTACATCGCTGCAATCGAAAATTCCGATCCTTCGGCATTCGACACGCCCGGCTTTATCGCGGGGTATGTGCGGTCTTACGCCCGTTATTTGACGATGGACCCTGATTGGGCGTTTGATGTGTTTTGCCGCGAAAGCGGATTTGCAACCGCCCATGGCATGTCGGCGCAGGCGTCATCGGTCAAGGCCAGACCGGATGAACAGATGATCGGCGCATTTGGCAAAGACATCTTTTCATCCTCGGCGACGCCTTTCGTGCCCGCAGGCGAGGCCATGCTGTCAGGCATAGAGCCGCGCGCGATTGGATCGGTCGCTGTCATGCTCGCCCTGATTGGCGGGTTGGGCTACGGTGGCTGGACCGTCCTGCAAGAGGTGCAGAAGGTGCAGTTCGCGCCCGTTGAACAGACACCGGTTGTTCTGTCGGATATGGACCCGCTGGCGGGTGCCCGCAACGGTCGGGATGTCGGCGATCCTGTGGCCGGCTTTGATGCCCCTGCAAGTGATGGGCTGGACCGTCTTTACCGGCCACAGGCGCTTGACGTGCCGGTGCTGGTGGCACGTGATGCGCCTATCTCAACCCTGAGCCCCGGATCAATCGGTGCGTTGATCCCTGAAGCTGCCGTCTCACCCGCCCCCCCGCAGATCGCGGATTTGCCCGCCCCCGCGTTTCCATCCATTCAGGTTGTCGAACCGCCGGTGCCGGAACTGCAGTTGGTCGCCGTGCGGCCCGCGTGGGTGCGTGTGCGCGCCGCCGATGGCACGGTGATCTTCGAAGGCGTGATGGAACCCGGTCAGAACTTTGTCGTGCCTCCGACCGAAGAGCCGGCAACGCTGCGTGTTGGTGAAAGTGGGGCCATGTATTTCGCCATCAACGGCACACATTACGGCCCGGTCGGGCGCAAGGGGGTGGTGACGTCGAATGTGGTGCTGACGACGAACAGCCTGACAGAGACCTATGCGGTTGCCGATCTGTCGTCTGATGATGATCTGGCCACGATCGCGAATTTCGCCGCCGTTGTGACGGACCAATAATCGCACCTTGCAACGGTTGCTGCGCTGCGGTTTGCCGCTTAGGTTAAGGTCAACCGAGCCTTTGAAAGCAGCCTTGCATGTCCCTGAACCATATCCGCCCATGGCGCAATATCTACCGCCGCAAGTCCCGCCAGATCATGGTGGGCAATGTTCCTGTTGGCGGCGATGCACCGATCACCGTGCAGACCATGACCAACACGCTGACAACGGACGTCAAAGGCACGATCGCCCAGGTGCAGGCAGCGGCGGATGCAGGGGCGGATATCGTCCGCATCTCTGTCCCCGACGAGGCCTCGAGCCGTGCGCTGCGCCAGATCGTGCCCGAGGTATCTGTGCCAATCGTGGCCGACATCCATTTCCATTACAAACGCGGGATCGAGGCCGCAGAGGCCGGGGCCGCCTGTTTGCGCATCAACCCCGGCAACATCGGTGACGAAAAACGCGTGCGCGAGGTCATCAAGGCCGCGCGCGATCACAACTGTTCGATCCGCATTGGCGTGAACGCGGGGTCACTGGAAAAGCATCTGCTGGATAAATACGGCGAACCTTGCCCTGATGCGATGGTGGAATCGGGCCTTGATCATATCAAGATCCTGCAAGACAACGACTTTCACGAATTCAAGATTTCCTGCAAGGCGTCTGACGTCTTCATGGCCGCTGCCGCCTATCAGCAACTTGCCGATGCGACGGATGCCCCGATCCATCTGGGGATTACCGAGGCGGGCGGCCTGACATCCGGCACGATCAAGTCGGCCATTGGCCTTGGCAACCTTTTATGGATGGGGATCGGCGACACGATCCGCGTCAGCCTGTCCGCCGATCCGGTAGAAGAGGTCAAGGTCGGCTATGAAATCCTCAAATCACTGGGCTTGCGTCACCGTGGCGTGAACATCATTTCCTGCCCGTCCTGCGCGCGGCAGGGGTTTGACGTCATCAAGACGGTCGAGGCGCTGGAAAAACGGCTGGAACACATCAAGACGCCCATGTCGCTGTCGATCATCGGTTGCGTCGTGAACGGCCCGGGCGAGGCGCTGATGACCGACGTCGGCTTTACCGGCGGCGGGGCCGGATCGGGCATGGTCTATCTTGCGGGCAAGCAAAGCCACAAACAGTCGAACACCGACATGGTGGATCACATCGTGGAGCAAGTGGAAAAGAAGGCAGCCGAGATCGAATCCCAGGCCGCTGCGGCAGAGTAGGGCGGGGTT
>NZ_CBFIBD010000065.1:0-8022 GCF_965660735.1 Yoonia sp. | reverse complement strand
TAAACCTGAAACCAGAACGGTTTGGTTGTGTTTTCGGCGACGTCCTCGATCGAACAGATCGACATTGTTGACAGCGTAAAGGGCACTCCGAATTTTTCGGCGGCGCGCGCTGCTTTGATTTCACCATCTGCACACTGCATCCCCGTAAGGCCAACAGGGGCAAGTGCGACAGGCATCGCCACGTCTTCGCCGACCATCTGGCTGGCGGTGCTCCGGTTGGTCATATCGACGGCAATCCGCTGACGCAGCCTGATCTGGTCAAAATCAGAGGTGTTCTCGCGAAACGTCTGTTCTGTCCAACTTCCGCTTTCGGCGTAGTCATAGAACATCTTGGGAGTGCGCCGCTTATGGAGACGCTTGAGATCATCAATCGTTGTGATCACTGGCATGACAAAATTCCTCAAATTGGTAAGTTATTGTTACCGATTCAAGAATTTCAATCAAGAAAAATGAATCAGCCCCTGTTTCATCCGCGGTGCGTGCCTTCTGCAAGACTACGCACAAATCCAAGGATATCCGCAACACTTTCACCGGCGCCGATCTTTTCGACGATGGCAGAACCGACGACAGCCCCGTCGGCAATGCTCGCAATCGCCTGCGCCGCATCGGGCGTCTTGATCCCGAAGCCCACGATGACAGGCAGGTCGGTCTTGGACTTTATCCGCGCCACTTCGGGGGCGACATCTGTCGATTGCGCTTCGGCCGTGCCTGTAATGCCCGTTACCGACACGTAGTAAACAAAGCCGGAGGTGTTTTGCAGGACCTTTGGCAAGCGCTTGTCATCTGTTGTCGGAGTGGCAAGCCGGATAAAGTTGATCCCCATCTTCTGTGCAGGAATGCAAAGTTCGTCGTCTTCCTCGGGCGGTAGATCAACAATGATCAGACCGTCAATGCCTGCCGCTTTGGCATCTTGCAAAAACGCATCGACGCCCCGCGAATAGATGGGGTTGTAGTAGCCCATCATCACAATTGGTGTCGTGTCGTCATTTTCGCGGAACGCACGGGCATAGGCCAGCGTTTTCTCCAGATTTTGACCCGCCTCAAGCGCGCGCTGTCCGGCAAGCTGGATGGTCGTGCCATCCGCCATCGGGTCGGTAAAGGGCATGCCTAGCTCGATGATATCAACGCCTGCTTCGGGCAGGCCTTTGGTGATCTCAAGGCCGGTTTCATAGTTGGGGTCACCCGCCATGACATAGGCTACAAAGGCCTTTTTGCCTTCGCTGCGCAACTGCGCAAATTTCGCATCTATTCTGCTCATGTCGGTCCCCATCTTTTAAACTTTGCACGGTTTGGGCCAAGCGTGCGGGAAAATCAATGCCGAAGCGGCTTTGTCGCACGTCTTGCCGCGTAAATAATCATTGCCAGCAATCGCAGCCGCACCCTTGCAGGGATGGCGCTGCCCGCCTAGAAGCGCGGTGAATTAAAGGAGAGCCGCCATGGGTTTCAAGATGGGTATTGTGGGTTTGCCGAATGTGGGCAAATCGACCCTGTTCAACGCGCTGACGAAAACGGCCGCCGCGCAGGCCGCGAATTTTCCGTTTTGCACGATTGAACCCAATGTGGGCGACGTGGCCGTGCCGGATGCGCGGCTGGACAAGCTGGCCGAAATCGCAGGATCCAGGCAGATCATTCCGACGCGCATGACGTTCGTGGATATCGCGGGGCTGGTCAAAGGGGCCAGCAAGGGCGAGGGGCTGGGGAACCAGTTTCTGGCCAACATCCGCGAATGCGACGCCATCGCCCATGTGCTGCGCTGTTTCGAAGATGATGACATCACCCATGTCGAAGGCCGCGTTGATCCCGTCGAAGACGCCGAGGTGATCGAAACCGAACTGATGCTGGCTGATCTGGAAAGCATTGAAAAACGACTGCAAAACCTGACGCGCAAGGTGCGCGGTGGTGACAAGGACGCCGCGCAGCAGGTGCGTCTGCTGGAAATGGCACAGGCGGCGCTGGAAAATGGCCAGCCCGCGCGCACGGTGGACGTTGACCCCGACGACGCCAAGCAATGGCGGATGCTTCAACTTTTGACGACAAAACCGGTGCTTTACGTCTGTAACGTCGAAGAGGACAGCGCCGGCACCGGCAACAGCCAATCTGCCCGCGTGGCGGAAATGGCCGCGGCGCAGGGAAATTCATCCGTTGTGATTTCTGCCCGGATCGAAGAAGAAATCAGCCAGCTTGACGCAGACGAGGCAGAGATGTTCCTGTCCGAAATGGGGCTGGAAGAGCCGGGGCTGGACCGGCTGATCCGTGCGGGCTATGAATTACTGCACTTGCAGACCTATTTCACCGTCGGCCCGAAAGAGGCGCGTGCATGGACCATCAAGCAGGGCACATCGGCCCCGCAGGCGGCCGGCGTCATCCACGGTGATTTTGAACGCGGGTTCATCCGCGCCGAGACAATAGCCTATGATGATTTCGTTATGCTGGGCGGCGAACAACCAGCGAAAGAGGCCGGCAAGATGCGGGCGGAAGGCAAAAGCTACATCGTCAAGGACGGCGATGTGATGCATTTCCTGTTCAATACGTAAGGCGGGCTGGGACCGGCCCTACGGGTCGGACCCATCGCTGTTTTGCTTCTTGATCCGTTCCGCGCGCAGTGTGGGCAGTGTGGGTGCCGCCGCGCGCATCTGCGTCACCTTTGCCTCGGCGCCGGCGATCAATCCCGGAATGTGCTGCGCTTCGGGCAGGTTTTTCCAGTATTTACGCGGCATTTCCGATGTCATCGCCTGCAGCTTGACCCTTGCGGGATTGAAGATGTTGCAGAAATACGTCCCCCACAGTGCCTCTGCCGCGTCGTCGGGCAGATCGGGCTTTGGCTGGCCTGGGTGGAATGTGAGCGTGCCGTTCACGAATTGTGCGGTCACATCCGATGTGGCGATCATCCAGTCCATATCGGCGAACCGGCGGGCAAAGAAGGGTGCAGTTGCTTCGACGGTATGATGCGTGGGTTCGAACCACGCGGCAAAGCTGCGCCGCGCACCGCCCTGTCGCAGGTCGCGAAACCGGACAAAGGCCTTCATCTTGTGTTTGCAGCGCTGCACGGCTTTTTCCATCTGGTGCAACTTGCTTAGATCGGGATCGGCCCGATCCTGCATCACCCCTTGTTCGTGCCGCAAGCGCCACAAAAGCGTGTAAAGGCGTGCGAACCGCTGCGGGTCCTTGTGCCAGACCACTGTATTGGCCAGCTGCAAGAAACTTTGCGGTGCCTTTACGGGGCGTGTGGGTGGGGGCAGATCGGTTGTGCCTTCGAACAGGGCGGGCATGTCGTGGTCGAAATCCCACAACACATCCTGCGGTGACACACCCGCGCCAATCAGCCGCTTGGCGGCATCGCGCCAGGCCAGATCGGTGCCGATACGGGGCAGGGGAACAGTGTAAATCATATCAGCTGCAACTGTACGGGTGGTGGCGCAAAGCGCGCGCGCAAATCGGCGCTGTCGGTCAGTGCGCCGGGCTGCCAGTCACGCGCCACGATAAAGGCACGCGCCTTTTTCAACGCAGCCCCCATACGCAGCAAATCGTCGTAACGGATTGTCCGGTGCCGTCTTGTCTGCAAGATACGGCCCACCGTGCGCGTCCCGAACCCGGGCACCCGCAGCAGCATGCCGCGCCCCGCACGGTTTACATCCACCGGAAACAGCGCACGGTTCTGCAACGCCCAGGCCAGTTTCGGGTCCATATCCAGATCAAGGTTGCCATCAGTGCGCGCCGCAGTGATTTCACCGACGTCAAAGCCGTAGAACCGCAACAGCCAGTCCGCCTGATACAGCCGGTGTTCGCGCACCAGAGGTGGTTTGATCAGGGGCAAAACGGCGGATGCATCGGGGATCGGTGAAAACGCCGAATAATAGACCCGCCGCAGCCCGTAGTCGCCGTAAAGCCGGGTGGATTGCCCCAATATCGTCGCATCTGTCGCGCCATCGGCCCCCACGATCATCTGCGTCGATTGGCCTGCTGGCGCAAACCTTGGCCCGCGCCTTCCGCGATAGCTGCGTTCGCCTGCCACGGCCTTGCGTTCCTTGACATCGCCCATCGCCTTTCGGATCGTCACGGGGTTCTTTTCGGGGGCATAGGTGCGCACGGCGGTATCTGTCGGCAGTTCCACGTTGATCGACAGACGGTCGGCAAACAGCCCCGCCTGCTCGATCAGTTCGGGGGCGGCATCGGGGATGGTTTTCAGATGGATATAGCCGCGAAACCCCTCTGCCTCGCGCAGGCGCCTTGCGATCTGCACCATCGCCTCCATCGTGGCATCGGGAGAGCGGATGATGCCAGAGGAAAGAAACAGCCCCTCGATATAATTGCGCCGGTAGAATTCGATGGTCAGCTGCACGACCTCGTCCACCGAAAACCGTGCGCGGGCCACGTTCGATGACACGCGGTTGATGCAATAGGCGCAGTCGTAGATGCAGAAATTCGTCATCAGAATTTTGAGAAGGCTGATGCAGCGGCCATCGGGGGCGTATGAATGGCAGATGCCCGACCCTTCTGTCGATCCCAGCCCCTTGCCATCGCGGCTGTCGCGCCGCGTCGTCCCGCTGGAGGCGCAGGATGCATCATACCGGGCGGCATCACTGAGGATTGCCAGTTTTTCAGTCAGAGTGAATCGGGCCATATGTTCATGTTATGTTCCGATACGATTGGTGGCAAGACATGACGGCAGGTTCGGAATGTCTGTTTTTAAAATGCCATGCGATGCAGGAGGTCGCTGAGGCTGACATGATCATCGGCCATTCCTGATACGCGCAATACGATGGCTCCGACTGACAGGTATTGATCCGGTCCACTTGTTCGTTTGCGCAGAACGATGGGATATCGGAACATGAAAAAGCCCGCCAAGACGGTGTCTTGGCGGGCTCTGGTCGTGTTTGGGGTGGAGCGTAAAATTTACTCTCTGTTGCCAAAAATGCTCAGCAGGAAGATGAACATGTTGATAAAGTCCAGATACAGGTTCAATGCGCCCATGACGGCCGCTTTGCCCAGCCACTCGCTATCGCCATGTGCTGCGTGCTGCAGATACTCTGTCTTGATCTTCTGTGTGTCATAGGCAGTCAAACCCGCAAAGATCAGCACACCAATGGCCGAAATGGCGAACATGATCGCCTCGGACTGCAGGAAGATGTTGACGATCATCGCCACGATCAACCCCACAACGCCCATGATCAGGAAAGAGCCCCATGCCGAAATGTCCTTTTTGGTGGTGTAACCCCAGAGTGACAGGCTGGCAAAGGCAATGGCGGTGATCAGAAAGATCTGCATGATCGAAAATCCTGTGTAGATCAGGAAAATCGAACTCAGCGAAATACCGACCGCAGCGGCATAGGCAAAGAAATAAGTGCCCAGACCCGACGCTGAAAGCTTGTTTGCAGCGACGCCAAAGCCAAAGACCATGGCCAGCGGCAACAGAAACAGCACCCATTTCAGCGGTGTCGCATACATCATATACCCAAGTTGGGTAAGGTATTCATTTGCGCCGATCTGGTATTCTGTCGGAACGGTCGTTGTCGCCAGGCCGGAAATGGCCCATGCGGCAAGCGCCGTAATGACCATTCCGATCGACATGGTCCCATAGACCTTGTTCATGTGGGCGCGCAGGCCCGCGTCGATAGCAGCCGTGCGAACGCCAGCAGCTGTCTTCATTGTCTCATATTGAGCCATTCATACCTCCAAAAAGAAACAGTGTTGCAGCACTGCGTTATCCTAGGGAAGATATTGGCACAAACCCCTGTCTTTTCAAGGTTCATAGGCCGCAGAACGGCGCAATTCCGATTATTTTTGACAGGAAAAGCGGCAAACTTGCGGCAACTGCGACTATTTGCGCCAGATCGCGGGCACGTCCCACGCCGGGCGGCTGGCTTCCTGGGTGGCTTGTAGGTGGCTGACGCCAATATCAGCCAGCAGGTGATCGTCGAGTTTGCGCAGTGCGTGGCGTTGCCGCGCGACCGCGATCATCGTCGAAACGCGCGCGCTGATGCTGCTGCGTTGCCGGGATGCCGGGGTGCAAATCGTGTTTGGATTGGCGAGTTGTGTCATTGTATTTCCTTTCGTGATGTATTGTGGCGATTGCATTCCGATGCTTGATATTTAGGATGTATCGCGCCATTATAGAAATGAATGTTTGATCCCTAAACCATCAGGATTTGTGATATGTCGAGGAATCTGGATACAACGGCCTTACGGTCCTTTGTGGCGGTTGCGGATACGGGGGGTGTGACGCGGGCGGCTGGGCTGCTGAACCTGACTCAGTCGGCGGTGTCCATGCAGTTGAAACGGCTGGAGGAATCGTTGAATACCGCCCTTTTGGATCGCACGGGCCGGACCATCGGGTTGACGACGCAGGGCGAACAACTGCTTAGCTATGCGCGGCGGATGTTGCAGTTGAATGACGAGGTATACGGGCGGCTGACGGCCACGGAATTTGAAGGCGAGCTGAAACTGGGTGTGCCGCATGACATTGTTTATCCGGTCATTCCCGCCGTGTTGCGGGCGTTCGCCACCAGTTATCCGCGCGTCAAGGTGCAATTGGTGTCGTCATTCACCCGCAACCTGATGGATGAATTCAACCGCGGCGACATCGACCTCATGCTGACGACCGAAGATAGCGTGGGAACGGGCGGCGAAACACTGACGCAGATCCCGTTGATCTGGGTCGGCGCACCCGGCGGGCAGGCGTGGAAACAACGCCCTCTGCGACTGGCGTTCGAGCAGCGCTGTATCTTTCGCCAGTTTGTCCAGAGGCGGCTGGACGATGCGGGCATTCCCTGGGAAATGGTGGTGGAAAGCAACTCCAGCCGCACGATCGAGGCGACGGTCAGCGCCGATCTGGCTGTGCATACGATGCTGGAAGGCACCGAACCGCGCCATTTCGAACAGATCAACCATGGCGGCGCTCTGCCCAGTTTGCGCAAGATGAACATCAACATGTATTGCGCCGACCTGAAGGACGGGCCGGTCCTGACAGATCTGGCCAAGCTGGTCAGGGATGGATTTTACACGATGAACATGCCCGCTATGGCGTGATGACGACCTTGCCGGTCGATTTACGGCTGCGCATCAGTGACAGTGCCAGTGCCGCGTCTTCCAGCGGGAAAACATCGCTGATGTGCGGTTTCAGCCGCCCCTTGCTGTGCCAGTCCATCAAGGTGGCAAGGCTGTCGGTCAGTGCCTGGGGTTCAAATGCAAGATATCCCCCCCAGTAAAACCCGATCACGGTGATATTCTTGACCAGAATGATATTCGCGGGAATTTGCGGCAGGTCACCGCTGGCGAACCCGATGATCAGCACGCGGGCCTCGCGGTTGCAAGCGCCCAGCGCGGCCTTGAATGCGTCGCCGCCCACCGGATCATAGACCACATCGGCACCGCCCAGCGCCTTGACGGCCGCCTTGATATCGTCAGTCGTGCTGTCGATCAGATGATCCGCGCCAGCAGCCTTGGCGACGGCCAGTTTATCCACGCCGCGTGCCACGGCGATCACGGTCGCGCCCATCGCCTTGCCGATTTCGACCGCCGTCAGCCCGACACCGCCCGCGGCCCCCAGCACCAAAAGTGTTTCGCCCGGTTGCAGCCGGGCACGGCGGTCCAGCGCCAGATGCGATGTGCCATAGGCAACCATGAAACCAGCGGCTGTTTCCGATGTCATGTCGTCGGGCACGGGGCGGCACAGTGCAGCGGGAAAGCACCCCAATTCGGCCATACCGCCATGCCCGCCAAAGACAGCGACGCGTGATCCAATGGCAGGTGCGGTCACACCCGGTCCATGGGCGATGACGGTGCCGCAAACTTCCATGCCCAGGGAAAAGGGGGGTGTCGGCGTGTCCTGATATGTGCCCTTTGCCATCAGCAGGTCAGCAAAATTCAGACCGCAGGCGGCAATCTGCAAAAGCACCTCTCCGTTCTGCGGGGTAGGGGTGTCCACGCGGGTGATTGCGGGGCTTGCGTCGAAAGAGCTGACTTGAAATGCGCGCATCTGATCGAATCCTTCATCCTGTCGTGGTGTCAGGTGGCACCATCATA
>NZ_CBFIBD010000064.1:0-8259 GCF_965660735.1 Yoonia sp. | reverse complement strand
GACATTGACCCGGTTGACCCGGTCCACCGGAACCAGCCTGTCGGGGTCTGTGTGCCAGACAAAGGCGGATGCCGCTGTCAGGTCGGGGGTGGCGGCCGGGGCCGGGCTGATCCGCTCCAGCGCTGCGGCAATCCGGCCCAGTGTTTTCTTGGTCACGCCTTGGGGTCCTCATCGTCCATGGCGCCATCGCCATGCAGATCGTCATCCCACAAACCTTCGGCACGCAGCTTTGCTTCGCGCTTGCGCTCGACGCGGGCGACCAGTTGAATCGACACCTCATACAGACCGTAAACCACCACGAACAGGATCACCTGGCTGATGACGTCGGGCGGCGTGGCAAGTGCGGCGACGATCAGGATGCCAACCATCGCATATTTCCGCGTGCCACGCAGGCCGCGCGCCGACACCAGCCCGGCTTTGCCCATCAGGGTCAGAAGAACCGGAAGCTGGAAACACAGGCCAAAGGCCACGATAAATTTGATCGTCAGGTTCAGATAGGCCTTGGCCGATCCTTGAAACAGGATACCGGCCGCTTGCGTGCTGGTTTCTGTCCCGTCGATCAGTGAACCGGGTTGCTGAAACCCAAGGAAAAACCCAAATGCCAGCGGCGTAATGACGTAATAGGCAAAGGCTGCCCCCAGAAAAAACATGAAAGGCGACGCCACAAGAAACGGCAGGAAGGCACCCTTTTCAGATCTGTAGAGCCCCGGCGCAACGAACCGCCACAATTGATAGGAAATAATTGGAAATCCCAATACCAGCCCGCCCAGCAGCGAAATGGAGATCGCAACAAAGAAACCCTCCTCCAATGCGATGAATTGCAGATCACACGCTTGCCCACGCGACGCCAGCGCATCGCAGAGCGGATAAGTCAGAAAGTTGAAAACCGGATTCCATACCGCAAAACAGATGACCATGCCGACGATAAATGCCAGCACCGATTTGATCAGCCGGCTGCGCAGTTCGGTCAGATGTTCGATCAGCGGCGCGGCGCTGTCTTCCATATCGTCAGAGGCACTCATGCGTCACCTTTGGGCGGCGTTTCGGGGGCGGCCTCAGGCGGGGCGGATGCTGCCGTCTCGACGGCAGCCTCGCGTGCCTTGCGGTCGGTGGCGGCTTTGGCCATCCCTTCGCTCATCTTCTTTTTTGCCGCTTCGCGTTCTTCGGACAGGCCTTGTGTTGCCGGGCCTTTGGTCATGCCCGTCGCCTCTTTCAGCTTGTCCACCCCGAATTTCTGCGGGTTCGCAGCTGATTTCAGGGTGTTGGTCATGTCCTTGACGCCTGCCTCGTCGGCTGCGGCTTCCATTGCGCGGGAAAATTCGCGGGCCATGCCACGGGCCTTGCCTGTAAATTGCCCCAGCGTGCGGAACATGCCAGGCAAATCCTTTGGCCCAATCACAATCAGGGCCACGATGCCAATCAGCACCATTTCGCTCATGCCAAGGCCGAACATCCGCAGACTACCTTATATAAAGCCGGTTCAGACTTTGTCTTTTTCGTTTTCAGGGGTGACGTCGCGGGCCTCGGCCATACCTTCGTCCAGCTCTTTCTTGCTGTCGTCAACGCCGCGCTTGAAGGCGGTGATGCCCTTGCCGACTTCGCCCATCAGGCTGGAAATCTTGCCGCGCCCGAACAGGACAAGCACGACGACTGCGATCAATAGAAGGCCGGGAAGGCCGATGTTGTTGAGCATTTTTATCTCCTCTGACGGGGCGTGGCCCGTCGTCTTTCATTCTGTGATCTGACAAATAGTCCCGCCGCCGCCCCAAGGGAAGGTGAAAAACGCAGTCTGGCACCCTCTTAACCTCCTTTTTTGCAAGGGCTTTGGAATTTCAGTGCCAAAAACTTGTCAGTTGTCAGAAAATTGACAAAACTGGGGGAAACGGAAAGGAATCACATGCGCCGCGCCGACCGATTGATGCAACTGATCCAGATCCTGCGCGATGGGACATTACACAAGGCTGCCGACCTGGCGGCGGCGACCGATGTGTCCTTGCGCACGATCTACCGCGATATGGAAACACTCGCTGCTTCCGGCGTCCCGATCGAGGGCGAACGCGGGATCGGATACCGCGTCACCGCCGCAGTCACCCTGCCGCCCCTGAACCTGACGATGACCGAGGTCGAGGCGCTGCATCTGGGACTTTTGGCCGTGCGCGAGGGCGGGGATGCGGAGTTATCCGCCGCCGCCGCCCGCCTGTCTGCGAAACTGGACGCCGTCATGCCCGAAAACCGCAGCCGCGCACCGCAGGGTTACGCGCTGGCCGTTTATCCCTTTGCCGATGCCGCGCGGGGATTTCAGCATCTGCCCAGCCTGCGCCAGGCGATCCGCACCCGGCAAAAGCTCGCGCTGACCATGAACGGTGTGGAACGCACGGTCCGCCCACTGCAACTGGATTACTGGGGGCGGCTGTGGACCTGCGTGGTCTGGTGCGAAAAATCACGCGATTTCGATGAAATCCGCGTGGACGAAATTAGTGCCCTGCGCATCCTGCCCAGCCTTTTCGTGAACGAGGCGGGCAAGTCGCTATCCGACTTCAATGCCCGCCAGCAGGACCGCACCGGTGGTTAATATCCCAATACCTTGCGCATCATGTTCAGTGCGACAATGATCAGAAAGATACCGAATATCCGTTTGAGCGGCTTGGGGTCCAGCCGGTGCGCCAGCGCAGCACCCCAAGGTGCAGTGATCAGTGTCATCGCGATGACCAGCCCGAAGGCCACCAGATTGACGGCACCCACACTGAAGGGGGGCGCGTTTTCAACCTCTAGCAACATAAAGCCGATCACCGAGGGCACTGCGATGGTCACGCCAAACCCTGCGGCCGTCGCGACAGCGCGGTGGATCGGCACGCCGTAAAGCGTCATGATCGGCACCCCGAATGACCCGCCACCGATGCCCAACAGGACCGATAGGAACCCCACGACCGGAGAAAGGGTCGCGCGGACGATCCCGCCGGGCATCTGCGCCCCCAGCCGCCAATGGGCGCGCCCAAAGGTAATATAAAGCCCGATCGCCAGCGCCAGACCCGCAAAAATCGCCTGCAAGACCTCGGATCGCAAGGCAGAGGCCGTCAATACCCCCAGCCCCGCACCGATCACGATCCCCGGCGCCCATGTTTTCAGGATGTCCCAATTCACGGCGCCCTTACGGTGATGCGCCAGCACCGACCGGACAGAGGTCACGATGATCGTCGCCAGCGACGTGCCAAGACACAGTTGCATCAGTTGCGATCCATCATGGCCCAGCAGGCTGAAAACATAGAAGAAAGCAGGCACCAGGATGATGCCGCCACCAACCCCAAGCAGCCCCGCGAGAACACCCGAAAAGGCCCCCACAGCCAAAAGCATCGCCGCCATGGCGACCAGCATCGACAGGTTTTCCATGATCTCTCCTAAGCGGCCAGCCGCGTGACATGATCCAGCGCATCCAGCACCACTTGCGGGCCTGCACCATCCGCATGGACGTTTTCCGACAGATGCCGACGCCAGCCGCGCGCGCCCGGCCGCCCCTGGAAAAGCCCCAGCATATGCCGGGTGATCTGCCCCAATTTGCCGCCGTCGGCAAGGTGGCTTTCGATATAAGGGATCATCAGATGCACGACCTCTTCGGCGGTGCGGGCCAGACCGCCGCCATAGATGCGCCTATCCGCATCCAGTAGAATGTCGGCCGGTGTATGATAGGCTGCGCGCCCGATCATGACCCCGTCCAATCCCTGGTCAAGGAAATCGACCGCCTGATCCAGCGTCGCGATTCCGCCATTCACCGACAGGTGCAGATGCGGAAACAGCCCCTTCATCGCCAGCACCAGATCATAATCAAGCGGCGGAATATCACGGTTTTCCTTGGGGCTCAGCCCTTGCAGCCACGCCTTGCGAGCGTGAATCGAAAAGCGGTCCACCCCGGCCGCTGAGACGCGCGCAATGAAATCGGGCAGAATTTTCGCCGGCTCCTGGTCATCAACCCCGATGCGGCATTTCACGGTCACGGGCACATCGGTCGCATCCCGCATCGCGGCCACGCAATCTGCCACCAAGTGCGCGTTTTCCATCAGGACCGCCCCGAAACTACCGGATTGCACGCGATCCGAGGGACAACCGCAATTCAGGTTCACCTCGGCATAGCCCATGTCGGCGGCAATCCGCGTCGCTTGCGCCAACTGCGCCGGATCGGATCCGCCCAGCTGCAATGCCACGGGTTGTTCGGCAACATCAAACCGCAACAGCCTGCCGCGGTCACCATGCAACACCGCAGGGGCGGTCACCATTTCGGTGTAAAGCAACGTGTGCTGTGACATCAGCCGATGAAAATAGCGGCAGTGGCGGTCGGTCCAATCCATCATCGGTGCTATAGAAAGTCTAGCGTGTTGATTTATTTTCATTTTTCTATTATCTTCAAACTGTTGCGGGGCAAAGTTACCTATCGGAAATACGCCCCGATTTGCCCCGTTTCGACGACTCAGCGCACACGATAGGGCCACTATAAGCAAGCTTCCCTCTGGTGGATACCGGGTCCGGATCAGACGCAAGGGCCACGACGCCAGCCAGACCTTTCACCGACGTGACGATGCCAACAAATGCGCCGCCCCCGGACGCAGACGCGTGCAGATCAGGGCCTGTCACCGAACACGGCGTCCGCCTTGCGATGTTTGGCGATCTCGTCTGCCCGGGTATAAAGGACATGTGCGCACTGAAGCTCTATCGCCAAGGCCGGCCCCTGCGACAGATCCGTTCGGGGAATTCAGCCCTTATGCGGGCCCGGGAACGATGCCCTCCCAATGTTCCCCCATGGCGACGATGCAAGAGGTTCCGTTCGTGTAGTTCTGTACAATAATCCAGTCACCGTTTCTTTCGGTCACCCAGATTTCAAGCAGAGTTTCAGGGTCACGCAGGCCCATCCCCTGACGATCTGCACCCAGAGCATTAGTCAACATATGAGCCATTCGCGTGCTGTCATCGCAACTGACATCAGTCATCTGCGCGACCGCAAGCGCAGGAATCGAGAAGAAAATAGACATGGTTAGTGCATAACGAAGAAACATAAGAGAATCCTAATCGCCTGATTTTCAAAATGTAACACTTTTATGAAGCAATGTGGATAACTTTGGCTCCAAGGCAATATGTGCCGACCATTGCAAAATCTTGCGCCCTTAGCCGTCTGAGAGCGTCATGTTTCTTTTACTTTTTGTAAAGAAACTGAATCAAAACCGTCATCAAACCGTAGCTTCCGCCGATTACGCCCTCACCAAACATGGGGGCGATATGCTGAAGATTGATAAGCTGACCAAGCGGTTCGGGGATAAAACCGCTGTGGATGCCGCAAATATTTTGGTCGATAAACCAACCATGATCGGGATCATCGGCCGTTCCGGTGCGGGTAAATCCACTCTCCTGCGGATGGTCAATTGTCTTAGCAATGCGTCCGAGGGCACGATTACCTTTGAGGGTGAAGAAATCACGACGCTACGGGGTGCTGCGCGGCGCAATTGGCAATCGCGATGCGCCATGATTTTCCAGCAATTCAACCTCGTCCCCCGCATGGATGTCGTATCAAACGTGCTGCACGGCACCCTGAACAAGCGGTCGACCTTTGCGACGCTGTTCAACCTTTACCCGCAATCGGACATTCACCGGGCCATCGACATTCTTGACCGGCTCGGCATTGCCGAACAGGCCCCGAAACGGGCCGAGGCACTGTCAGGGGGGCAACAGCAGCGCGTGGCGATTGCACGCGCCTTGATGCAGGACCCGAAAATCATCCTTGCCGATGAGCCGATTGCCAGCCTTGATCCGATGAATGCGCAAGTGGTGATGCAAGCGCTGCGCCGCATCCATGAAGAGGACGGTCGCATGGTGATCGCAAACCTCCACACGCTTGATACTGCGCGGCGCTATTGCGACCGGGTGATTGGGATGCGCGATGGGCGGATCGTTTTTGACGGCACGCCGGCGCAGCTGACTACCGGGGTGGCGCGCGACATCTACGGCGCAGGCGCGGATTTTTCCGAAGCCGCGACATCTACCGAAATCGAAACACTGGACAGGTCGAACGAGCATAAAGTCTACGCCTAAGCCAGTTTTTCCCCGCGTTTTCCGCGGGCTACCTTCATCAACCCAACGGAGAATACGATGAAAAATAACCTCGCAATGGCGCTTGTCGCCACTACCGCACTGACCGGAGCCGCATTTGCCGACGGCCACGCGATCACTGAATTTCGCATCGGCATCCTGGGCGGTGAAAACGCGCAGGACCGGATGAACAGCTACCAGTGCCTTGCCGACTACACGACAGAAGCACTTGGCGTGGAAACCAAACTCTTTGCGCCTGCCGACTATAACGGCGTGATTCAGGGCCTGCTTGGCGGCACTATCGACATGGCATGGTTGGGCGCATCGTCTTATGCGGCCACCTTTCTGCAGGACGCCGACGCTGTTGAGCCTGTGCTGATCAAGGTCAACCTTGACGGCTCTGTTGGCTACCATTCCATCGGCTTTGCCCGCGTCGACAGCGGCATTGCATCTCTTGACGACATGGAAGGCAAGGTCTTCGGCTTCGGTGATCCGAATTCGACATCCGGCTATCTGATCCCTTCAATCGAGATCCCGCAGTACAAAGACGGCATCACCATGGAAACCGGCGAATATTTCGGTGAAGTCAAGTTCACAGGTGGTCATGAGCAGACCATCGTCGCAGTGAACAACGGCGATATCGACGGCGGTGTGACCTGGGCCGACGGTCAGGGCAACTGGGAAGACGGCTACAATTCCGGCGCGCTGCGCAAGGCGGTTGATTCAGGTCTCGTTGACATGAACGACATGGTCCAGATCTGGAAATCCAACGTGATCCCCGAAGGCCCGGTCGTTCTGCGCAGCGCCCTTCCTGACGATGTCAAAGCCACGATGGTTACGCTGGTTGATGGCCTCTTTGAAGCAGATCCCGATTGCGCCTACGGCGTCGCTGCCGGCGATACGCTGGGGTTTCAGCCTGTCACCCACGCAATGTACGAAAGCATCGTGGCGGCGCGCCAGTCTGTAATTGGTAACTAAGACAGTTTTCATGACGCATCCGGTAGCCCTTATGGGCTGCCGGTATTTCTTTGTCCGGGGGTCGGGATGGCAGATATATCACTGATTGGCGCGCCACATAGCGTAGACGGGATTCAAGCCAGTTACATGGCGCAGGTGCAACGCCGCAGGCTCTATGGCGGGCTCACGCTTTTGATTTTCGTTGTGCTGATGGTGTCGGGCTTCAATATCGCCGATGACCGCAACGCGGGCGGTTTCTGGGAAGGATTGCACCAGGTCGGCGACTACCCGGCAGATGTCCTGTCCGAAGCGTGGGAAAAACGCGCCGATCTGCCCGGTCTGATTGCAAAGTATTTCCCGGCATTGGTCGAGACCATCAATATCGCAGCCGTTTCGACACTGATCGGTGCGATTGGCGGCTTGTTCCTGTCACTGCTTGGCACGCGAGGACTTGCCAAATGGCCTCGCCTGATCCCGCTTTTTCGTCGCATTGCGGATATCATGCGTGCAGTGCCCGAAATCGTGATCGCGCTCGTACTTATCTTCGTGTTGGGCGGTGGGCCTGTTCCCGCGATGATTGCCATTGCCATTCACACCGCTGGCGCGCTTGGCAAGATGTTCTCGGAAGTGGCCGAGAACGCAGACCTGAAACCCGTTGAGGGTTTGGCCTCCACAGGTGCCACATGGTCGCAGCGGATGCTTTTGGGTGTGCTGCCACAGGTCGCGCCAAACTATGTGAGCTACGCATTGCTCCGGTTCGAGATCAACATTCGTGCCTCTGCTATTCTTGGCTTTGTCGGTGCGGGCGGGCTGGGATACGAGCTGAGGAATTCCATGGCTTGGGGGCCGGGCCGCTTTGATGAAGCGGCCGCTATTTTCATCCTTCTTTTCGGCACGATCGTGTTCTTTGACCAAGTGTCCAGCCGCTACCGCAACCGTCTGACCGAGGGGCAAGGCCAATGACCGCCATTGATCTGGACACGACCAAATTCGAGGCCGAAAAGCTCTTTCAGCGCAAGCGCTTGATTGGCTTTGGCATCCCTGCGGTCATCGCAGTCTATTTCGTTTACATCTTCTTCGCCTTCGATCTGCCCGGCCTTGCGGGACGCGCCAATATGGGCAACGCTGTGACGCTGGTCTCTGACAGTTGGTCCCACAAGGTGCATGTCACCCGCGACAATCGTTCGGGCGAGATCACCTATGCCGTGGAGGGAGAACGCAAAGGCACCTACC
>NZ_CBFIBD010000063.1:0-8571 GCF_965660735.1 Yoonia sp. | reverse complement strand
ATACGCATGAAAATTTCCTTTTTGGTTGCCGCAAAGGTGGCGGTCCTGCGCGTATTGTCAAGCGCGGCACTGATCTGGCTCACGACGCTGTCATCGGCCGGAGCGCACGAAGTTCTGCCCTCGATCACGGATATGACGGCGGCGGATGGCCGCATCGTCTTCGATGTGCGCGCCAACCTGGAAAGCTTCGTGGCGGGCATCGACCTGACAGAGGTTGCAGATACCAACGCAGCCCCGCAAGCAGAGACATATGACAGCCTGCGCGTGACGGAACCGGCCGCGTTGGAAGACCGGTTTCGCGCATTCTGGCCCGAAATGGCGTCGCGCATCACATTGATGGCGGACGGGGTGCCGCTGACGCCGGAACTGGATGCGGTCACCGTCGCACCGGTGGGAAACCCCGACCTCGTGCGGTCGTCGGAATTCACCTTTAGTGCCGCCTTGCCCGAAGGCGCACAAACCGTGCAAATCGGCTGGAACAAGGCGTTTGGCACCCTTGTGGTGCGCCAGATGGGCGTGGATGCCCCCTATGACGGCTACCTGGAGGCCGGCGCGCTCAGTGATCCGATCCAGTTGGCTGGCGGAGACCAGGCAACCGCATGGCAAAGCTTTTTCAACTACATCCCCGTCGGTTTCGACCATATCGTGCCCAAGGGGCTGGATCATATCCTGTTCGTGCTGGGGCTGTTCTTTTTGGCGGCACGGTTCCGGCCGCTCATCTTGCAGGTGTCGCTGTTCACGCTGGCGCATACGATCACGCTTGCGCTGGCCGCGCTGGGCTATGTCAACGCACCGGGCAGCATCGTGGAACCGTTGATCGCCGCCTCGATTGTGTTCATTGCGGTGGAAAATATCTTTACGAATGGCATCAGCCCATGGCGCCCCTTTGTGATTTTCGGGTTCGGGCTGTTGCACGGGCTTGGGTTCGCATCGGTGCTGGCGGAATTCGGCCTGCCGGAAGCCACCTTTGTGCCCGCGCTGATCGGCTTTAACGTGGGCGTCGAAATCGGGCAACTGGCCGTGATTGCCGTGATGTTCCTGTGCGTCTGGCAGGCTCTGCGCGTCGACCGGGGCCAGAACGAGGCCACGCAGGGCTTCATTCTGTATGGCCTGTTGGGTGCGGTGGCCATCACGCTGATCGCGCTGAACCCTGCAGCGCTCCAGTCTCTGGCCGAAGCGCCGGTCTGGATCTTTGCAGGTCCGCTTCTTGCAATCTTTATCTTGTCGGCCGTGTCGATCGGGTTGCGCGATCAGGTCGATGCCTATCGCCGCATCGTGGCCGTGCCCGCCTCGGTGGCGATCGCGGCTGTCGGGACATATTGGTTTGTCGAACGGGTGTTCCTGTAACACCCCGCGTGGGCCGGGTGCTTTCAGGTTTTCATTAAGACCAAAAAACGCCCGCCGACGGCGACACACCACTTGCCATCCAGCGCAACGCCCACTAAGAAGCGGCCACTTAATCCCGCAGGCGGGGGCGGGTGCTGTGGGGAGAAATCCCAACGCATCCACCGGTTGGGCACTTGCCTGATCCCCCGCTGAGGCTGAAACCGGAAAAGGAAAACGACATGGCTCTTCCCGAGTTCTCCATGCGTCAGCTGCTTGAAGCTGGCGTTCACTTTGGTCACCAGACCGCGCGCTGGAACCCCAAGATGGGTAAATACATCTACGGTTCGCGCAACGGCATCCACATCATGGACCTGACACAGACTGTTCCCATGCTGGACCAGGCGCTGCAAGTCATTCGCGACACCGTCGCCAAGGGCGGCCGCGTTCTGTTCGTCGGCACCAAGCGCCAGGCGCAAAAGCCGATCATGGACGCTGCAGAGAAATCTGCGCAGTTCTACATGAACCACCGCTGGCTGGGCGGCACGCTGACCAACTGGCAGACCGTTTCGCAGTCGATCAACCGGCTCAAGCAGATTGATGAAGCCGCGGAAAACGGCTTTGCCGGCCTGACCAAGAAGGAACGTCTTGGCATGGAACGCGAGCAGGGCAAACTGCAAGCGTCGCTTGGCGGTATCCGCGAAATGGGCGGTGTGCCTGACCTGATCTTCATCATCGACGTCAACAAGGAAGATCTCGCCATCGCCGAAGCCAGGAAACTTGGCATTCCTGTCGTGGCCGTAGTCGATACCAACTGTTCGCCCGATGGCGTTGACTATGTCATTCCCGGTAACGACGACGCGGCCCGCGCCATCGCGCTTTACACCGATCTGGCCGCCCGCGCAGCACTGGACGGCATGACCGCCCAACTGGGTGCTGCTGGCGTCGATATGGGTGCCATGGAAGACCTGGCCGAAGAAGTGGTTGCCGAAGAAGCCGCTGCGGCACAAGCGTCATAAAACAGTCGGGTAGGGGGCCTATGCCCCCACCTGCACATGTATTGAATTCCGTTTTAGGAGAGAGAAGATGGCAATCACCGCTGCAATGGTGAAAGAACTGCGCGACAGCACAGGCGCAGGCATGATGGACGCCAAGAAGGCGTTGACCGAAACCGACGGCGACATGGAAGCCGCCGTTGACTGGCTGCGCACCAAGGGCCTGGCGAAGGCTGCAAAGAAATCCGGACGCACCGCGGCCGAAGGTCTGGTGGCCGTGGCTGTCGACGGTGGCAAGGGCGTCGCGGTCGAGGTCAACTCAGAAACCGATTTTGTTGCCAAAAACGCTGATTTCCAGAAAATGGTCGCCGCAATTGCGCAAGCCGCTTTGGGTGCAAATGATCTGGACAGCCTGAAGGCTACCGAGATTGCCGGCAAGACAGTAGAACAAACTGTCACCGATGCGGTTGCCGTGATCGGTGAAAACATGTCGGTGCGCCGCATGGCGGCGATTTCCGGCGACAAGGTTGTCAGCTATGTACACAACGCCGCCGCTCCTGGCATGGGCAGCATTGGCGTGCTGGTCGCCATGACAGGAGACAACGCAGATTTCGGTCGTCAGGTTGCCATGCACATCGCCGCCGCCAACCCGGCGTCATTGTCCGAGGCCGACCTGGATCCGTCCGTGATCGAGAAGGAAAAGCAGGTCCAGATGGACATTGCCCGTGAAAGCGGCAAGCCAGAAGCGGTCATTGAAAAAATGATCGTTGGACGGATGAAGAAATACATGGCCGAAGTCACGCTGCTTAACCAGCAGTTCGTGGTCAACCCCGACCTGACCGTCGCCGAAGCCGCCAAAGAGGCCGGCGTTGAAATCACCGGCTACGTCCGACTGGCAGTCGGCGAAGGCATCGAGAAAGTCGAAGAAGATTTCGCGGCCGAGGTCGCAAAGATGAACAGCTAAGCGCTGCTTTTCGATCTTTCCTGGAACGGCCCGCAGGCATGGCTTGCGGGCCGTTTTGCATTTGAGGGTCATGTCTCCCGTTTGTGACTCCACCCGTGTGGGTTCCATTTCGATTGCATCGGTTTGTTTGGGTAGGGTAGCTCATCTTCTCTCCAGTTTCATCAGCTCATCTCTGAAGGCCTCAGCTGGCGTTCGATAGCCCAGACATTTGCGCGGTGTCGCGTTCAGGCGGTCGCAAATCGACCTCATATATCGATTTGGGAGCGACAGCAGAGCGGTGTCACGCGGCAGGTATCTGCGCACCCGTTTGTTCATGTTCTCAACAGAACCCTTTTGCCACGGTGCCTGCGGATCACAGAACCACGATTTGGTACCCATGCCTTTGTGCAGCTCGCGCCAGGATGTGAACTCAAAACCACGGTCGAAAGTGATGCTGCGGCGCGCATTTGCGGGCAGGGGCGACATCTCGTTGATCAGCTTGTTCATCAGGGGTCGCGACTTGCGGTCGTTGTTCCTGAGCAGCATGGTGTAGCGGGTCTTTCGCTCGATCAGTGTCGCAACATTGGCGTTGCCCTGGGCACGCTCGAAGATCATCAAATCGCCTTCCCAATTGCCGAACTGGCTACGGTCATTGATCTCTTCAGGGCGGTTGTGGATGCTTGTTTCCAAGGGAAACACACGATCACGGGCCTTGCGGGCATAACGAGGTTTGCGCTTCTTCTGGCGCTCCGGCAGATATCGACCAAGTTCTTGAGACTGGCCGCTGTCGGAATAGACGTACTTATAGATCGTCTCATGACAAATCCTGTGCGGTGCACGTGGTTCGACTCTAAGCCGGCCTGCGATCTGTTCTGGTGACCAGCCAGTCTTTAGCTTGCCAATCACTTCATTGCGCATGACAACGGTATAACGGCTGACGCGTTCCACCAGAGACGTCACATTCACCTTTCCATGTTCCTTGCGGAACATCATCAGATCGCATTCCCAGTGGCCGAACTCAGTGCGCTCGCCGATGCTCTCAGGCCTATAAGACAGGCTTTGGGCGTCAAAAATATGGGTGCGGTTGTGCCGCCGTTGCCCACGTGGCCTGCGGCGTTTGCGATGTTCCCGCAGGTGCCTGTAGAACTGTTCGGCAAGACCGTCTTTCGAGTAGGCGAAGCGATAGATCGTCTCGTGGCTCACGCGGACCCTATGGCATTCCAGGCGCATCCGACCGGCGATCTGTTCGGGTGACCATCCGGCATCCAGACCCGCACGGACAGCGGCCATGACCTGGGGATGCAGGACCATCTTGCGATGTACTGCACGGCGGCGTTCGTACATGTCCTGTGCATTCAAAGCGTAGTAGCCGTTCAACTCAGGCAGTTCCTTGTCGTCGTAGTGGTTACGACGCAGATCCCGATAGACAGTCGATGCATCGCGGCCCAAGCGATCCGCTATCTCAGCAATCGGCATTTTGGCTTCACGCCACTTGGCAATCCTGCGGCGTTCTTCCAGACTAAGGTGAGAGTAGGTGCGTCCCATTGATCAACTCCATGCAATACTCTGTTTTTATACAGAAGTTGCACTTCATTTGTGAATCCACCCCGGCTACAGATGTTACGCGCATAATCAGTATTATGTAATATATTATTCTATTGAAAGCGACCAGACCGGAATATTCTGTTTGTGACCTGCGTTGAAGATGCTAGAGGATCATGCATGACACGATCCATCCTTATCCTGAACGGTCCAAACCTTAATCTGCTCGGCACGCGCCAGCCAGAAGTATATGGCACGACCACATTGCATGACATTGAAAAAATGTGCGCCAATCATGCGGCCGCGCACGGAATTACGGTCGTGTTCCTGCAAAGCAACCATGAAGGCGCGCTTCTGGATGCGCTGCATGCTGCGCGTGGCACCCATGATGGCGTCATTCTCAACGCTGGTGCCTATACACATACATCGATCGCATTGATGGATGCGATTTCATCGATCCAGTTGCCGGTGATCGAACTTCACCTGTCAAACATTCATGCCCGCGAAGAATTCCGGCATACATCCTATATCGCACCGGTGGCATTGGGGCAGATCTGCGGTTTTGGCGCAGCGGGATATCCACTCGCGATTGATGCGCTCTTGTCGTGGCTTGGCGCGGCGGATGCATGACCTGATCAGCCACCTCGACAGGTTGACCAGTGCGCACAGTGTCGAGGAACTGTGGGCGCTGCATACACAAAAAATGAAGTCTTATGGGTTTGATCGCCTGATGTATGGCTATACCCGTTATCGGACATCCCATTCGCTGGGCGATCCGCAGGATTGGGTTTTGTTGTCAACGCAAACTCCCGAATACATGCGCAAATTTATTGATGCGGGCATTTATAATGATGCCCCCATGCTCAAATGGGCGCTGGCCAATGACGGTGCATGCAGTTGGCGCCGGCTGACCGAGATGAGCCGGACAAATAATCTGACCGCCGGTGAACGGCGCGTCATGGCGTTCAACCACAGTATGGATGTGACCGCTGGTTATACGATCAGCTTTCGATCCATCTCGGAGCGGTCCAAGGGCGCGATTGCACTGACCGCAGAACCCGGTGTCACACAGGATACGGTCGACGAAACATGGGAAAAGCACGGTGGTTCAATCATCGTGATAAACAATGTGATGCATTTGAAGTTGCTCAGCCTCCCCTACTCTGGCGAGCGGCAACTGACCCGGCGCCAACAAGAGGTTCTGCAATGGGTCGGTGATGGAAAAACGATACAGGATATTGCCCTGCTGCTGGGGCTGACCCCAGCAACGGTCGAGAAGCATTTGCGCCTGGCGCGCGAAGCGTTGGATGTGGAAACAACCGCCCAAGCCGTCTTGAAAGCGGCCTTTTATAACCAGATGTTTACCATGGACACAAAGGCCTGAAACGATCGCCCTTTGGGGTGTTGCCAGCGCACTGCGTAAAAAATGACCAAAAGGTCAGGTTTACCTTACTTTTTCCTTCGGAGCGCATCATGCATGCTAAAATGGTCCCGTGAGTGGTGGCCTAAGGCCCGGGGACAGCGGGTGGGCAGGCTTGCAATTTCAAGATGCTGTCGCCCGCGCCGTAGGCCGGTTTTGCCCTTGCTGGTGGATCGGCGGAACCGGCAACGTGTGTCACGTCTGTTGTCCCGTATCGGACAAACACGCATAACAACAGCCCTGCATTTTCCCGAATGCAGGGCCTTTTGCGTTTTTCAAAAGCTTTAGCCGTGATGAAACGATCCGTCCGCAAAGGGCGCTGCGGCACGAAATCTGACAATTTTCGCCGGGATGACAGAGCCACGTGAAAATTAGGGCGTTTTCAGCGCACAAGTCTTTGATACAGCACTTCAAAACCTGATCATACGGCCCTACATCACAGGTAACAAACAAAACAGGGGGACGTGAATGAGACGATCATTGTCTGCGAGACGACTGTCAAACCACGGTGTTATTGCATCCGCCCACATCGTTTTGCGGCCTTTGAGCGGAAAGTCATCCCTTGTTTGAATTGTCTTCCTACCAGTTGTTCGTGCTGGCGTCCGGTTCCATCCTGTTTGGGTTGTTTTTATTGATCAAAGGGGGCGACTGGACGATCGACGCGGCTGTGTTTGTCGCCCGGCGCACCGGATTGTCACCGCTTTTCATTGGGGCCACGATCATTTCGTTTGGCACCTCGGTTCCGGAACTGTTTACATCAGTCAACGCCAACCTTTCCGGCTTTCCGGGAATATCATTGGGCAATGTGCTGGGGTCGAATGTGGCCAATATCCTGCTTGTGCTGGGCGCGACCGCCGTGTTTCTGACGGTCACGGCGCAACCACGCGAATTGGTCAAGGATCTTGGCATGATGCTCTTGGCCACCGCCATCATGGCTTACGGGATGTTGACAGATTCCCTGACAAGCGTGTTTGGTCTGGCCATGTTCGCAATTCTTGTCGGGTTTGTGTATTACCAATACCGCACCGACAGCATCCCGATTGATGATGAAGCAGACACGGATCCGATCGGGATCGAGACGATGCAGGCCGCTGTTCTGGTTCTGCTTGGCGGCCTTGCGGCGCTCGCGGTGGGTTCGGAACTTCTGGTGCAGGGGGCGGTTGCCACGGGCACGGCGCTTGGGGTGCCAGAGGCCGTGATCGGCATGACCGTCGTGGCGTTCGGAACGTCGCTGCCGGAATTGTCTACCTGCATTGCTGCTGCGCGCAAGCAATCCCTTGGACTGATCCTTGGCAATATCATCGGGTCCAACACATTCAACATTCTGTCGATCGTTGCTCTGACTGCGATAACCAGGCCCATCTGGGTCGATCCGGTTCTGTTGGGGATGGAGCTTTGGGTGACCGTAGGTGTTGCGATCATCTTTGCTGTCTGGATGCTGACGGTCGGGCGCTTGAACAGACCCATGGGCGTCGTCATGATCGCGGCCTATGTCGCATTCATCGTCGCGCAGTATTTGGTCCCGCAAACCCTGACCTGATCCAGCCGCGACGTGCCGCCGGGCAAGACCCCCCGCGATGACACAAGCTACCCTGTGGCTGCATTAATGTGGTGTGGTCACATAGGCAGTCTTGTCATCTTTCGGCCGGGCATCTTCGGGCATTGCCCCCGTCACAAGGTAAATCACCTGTTCAGCCATGTTCGTGGTCAGGTCACCCATCCGTTCGATATTCTTTGCCATGAAATGCAGATGCATGCAGGCCGTGATGTTTCGCGGGTCTTCCATCATGAATGTCAGGAATTCACGGAATAGCGCGTTATACATCTGATCGACTTCCTGATCACGCTGCCGCACATCTTCGGCCAGAACGGCATCGGCGCGAATGTAGGCGTCCAGCGTATCCTTCAGCATGGACTGCACTTCGCGGGCCATCCGACGCAGGGCAACGTCCGATCCGTTGACCGGGTTCATCTCGACCAGCACGCTGGTGCGTTTGGCGATATTCTTGGCATAATCGCCGATCCGTTCAAGCGAGGCCGCCAACCGGAGCACTGTCAGGATCGCGCGCAGATCCTTTGAAACCGGGGCGCGCAAGGCGATCGTGCGCGCAGAATCGTCGTTGATCCGGCGCTCCAGCGCGTCAATGGATGCGTCGGCCTTGCGAACTTCCTCCGCCAGTTCAACGTCACGTTCCGCCAAGGATTTTGCAGCCTTGAGGATCGCCTCTTCGACCAGACCACCCATCTTGACGATCAATGTCTGGATGCTTTCAAGGTCACGGTCATAGGCGGCTGAAATATGATCATTCATGTTGTCTGTTCCTCGACGCATCGGGTTTTCGCGTCGT
>NZ_CBFIBD010000062.1:0-10692 GCF_965660735.1 Yoonia sp. | reverse complement strand
GCACCATCACCTGTTCCATTTCCGTCGCCACCGGCGATGTCTGCCACAGCATCGCCTGTGCGGCGATGGCATTGGTCAGTTGCTCGGCCAGCATCGATGCAGGGGCGGCATTGGCCGGAAAATAGGCAAAGAAACGCGGATGCTGCCAATGGGTCATGGCATCGGGGACGATGGCCGCAAAGTCCACGAAAATATCTGCCATTGGCGTAGCCGCTTCGGGCGGCGCAGCAGGCAGCCGGGCAGCGGTTGTGCCATAGGCGGTCTGCGCGCGCACCGGCCTGTCACGCAGCCCCTTGTGATAGTCAAGCGCCCACTCTGCCGCGCGGCGCGACCATTCCAACAATTCATCATGTGTCATCCGCGCACTAAGACATGGCGCCACCGCCATCGCAAGACACTCGCGTCGCGCAAATTCCTGTGCCATGCTCGCAAACAGGAGGATCCCATATGACGCCATACCCCAGCCGCTTTGCCGATATACCGCTGCGCGACCGATCCATCACACAGCGCGTTTTCGAAGGGCTGGATAACCGCCGCGACGCGGTCGTGCTGACCGATGGCCCGACCGGGCGCACAATGACGGCGGCGCAATTCATGGATCAGGTCAGGCGGCTGGCGGGCGGGTTGACGGCGGCGGGCCTTGGGGCGGGGCATACCGTGGCGCTGATGGCGCCGAACATCCCCGAATACTGTGTGATCTTCCACGCGGTCGCATGGGCCGGCGGCACGATCACGACGCTGAACCCCACCTATACTGCCCGTGAAATCCGCCACCAACTGGCCGATTCAAGGGCTGAGGTGCTGATCACCATTCCCGATTTCCTGAACACAGCCCGCGATGGTGCGGGCGACATGGATGTCATCGCCATCGGCAGCCCCGAATTTGCGGCCCTGATGGGCGATGCACTGACCGCACAAGTACCCGTTGATCTGGATGCGCATACGGTGGTTCTGCCCTATTCTTCCGGCACAACCGGCCTGCCCAAGGGGGTGATGCTGTCGCATCGCAATCTTGTCGCCAACGTCGATCAGATCATCATGGCAGGCGATTTTCAGCCCGGCGAAGTCGCCGCAGGATTCTTGCCGTTTTTTCATATCTACGGCATGACCGTGCTGATGAACGTCCATCTGGCGGGCGGCGGCGCGGTGGTCACCATGCCGCGGTTCGATCTGGCGCAATTCCTGCAGATTAGCCAGGATCACAAGGCGCGCCGCATGTGGATCGTGCCACCCGTTGCACTTGCGCTGGCCAAGCATCCGCTGGTGGATGACTATGATCTGTCCAGCCTCGAACAGGTGTTTTCCGGCGCCGCCCCCATGGGGGCCGATCTGTCAAACGCCGTCGCCAAGCGGCTGAACTGTATTTCGCTGCAAGGCTACGGCATGACCGAACTGTCGCCGGTATCCCACGTCACGCCGGGCAATGCGGCTGTCGCGGGCGCATCCGGACAGGGGGTGCCAAATACGCACTGCCGGATCGTCGATATCGAAACCGGCGCAGACCTGCCCCCCGGACAGGAAGGCGAGTTGTGGGTCAAAGGCCCGCAGGTCATGCAAGGTTACCTGAACAACGCCGGGGCCACCGCCGAGACGATCACGCCCGACGGCTGGCTGCGCACCGGCGATATCGCCCTGATCGACGATGGCGGCTATATGTTCATCGTGGACCGGCTGAAGGAACTGATCAAATACAAGGGCTTTCAGGTCGCCCCGGCAGAGCTTGAGGCGACACTGGTCGCCATGGACGGGATCACCGATGCCGCCGTGATCGGCCTGCCCGATGAGGAGGCCGGCGAACTGCCCATCGCGTTTGTCGTTACCGGCAACCCGGCCCCGGACGAGGCTGCGATCAAGGCGCATCTGGACGCGGCACTGGCACATTATAAACAGGTCCATCAGGTGCATGTCGTCGATGCTATCCCGAAATCCGGGTCGGGCAAGATCCTGCGCCGGTTGCTGCGCGATCAGGTCGCCGGCTGATCTGCGTCACATCGTTCTCAGGCTGGTCCGTGATAGGCAGGACCAGATATTACAAGGGACACAGAATGTCAGACAAGATCAACACCCTGATCGCACGCATAAAGTCTCTTGAGGATGAGCTGGAAGAGGCATTCGACGAACAACGCGCCGCCTTGAACATGCGCATTGAACACGGACGGGCCGTTTTTGACAAAGAGGTGCAGCGCCGGCACGCCGCCCTGCGCACAGGGCTGCTGCAGTATATCGTAGGATCGCGCCCGCTGATCGTGCTCACAGCGCCGGTTATTTATGCGGTGATCATCCCCTTCGTGCTGCTTGATGTATTCGTCACGATCTATCAGGCGATCTGCTTTCCGGTTTACGGGATCGAAAAGGTCCGGCGGCGCGATTACCTCGCCGTTGACCGGCACCGGCTGCAATACCTGAACGCGCTGGAAAAACTGAATTGCGTCTATTGCGGTTATGGCAACGGGCTGCTGGCCTATGCAGGTGAAGTCGCAGGCCGCACTGAAAAATTCTGGTGCCCGATCAAACACGCGCAGCGGATGGCGCGGACACATGCGCATTACCCTGAATTTGCCGATTTTGGTGATGCAGAAGCCTATCGCAAACGGGTCGCAGACCTGAAAAACCACCCCAAAAAGGCCGGCAAGTCAGACTGACGGTCGCGCGCGTGTGTTTGTCAAAGCCGAACAGGCTGCTGCCCAGCAACCTAAGGTGCGCCTGTCGCCGGGCCCGGGGATCGTCTTATCAGACCACGCATTGCTGACACGGCGGCTGCCACGGCGTCGGGGGCGACGGCGTGCGCATCCTGCGTCGCTCTTGATTGAACGCGTTCTTTTCTGAATCGCACACCGCAAGGTGTCCATCATCAATGAGAAACACTCTCACCTGCTCTTTTACCTGCTCTTTCACAAAGGCCAGACAAGCAGATCAGGCGTAAAAAGACCTGCCGCATCGCGTGCGGCAGGTCTGGTTTTGCGCATATCCCAAAGTGACATGAATCACAGGTCGGGGGCGGCGTTTTCCTGTGCAGTCAGACCGAAGGTTCCGGTTCCATCCCGCCATCGGATGCGCGGGGCTTTTTCGGTTTGGTCTTGGGGATCGCCGTCACCGATGACCCGCTTGATGGGGGTGTATCATCCGCATCATCACCCAGATGTGGCGATTCCCCGCGCATCACACGTTTGATCTCTTCGCCGGTCAGGGTTTCGTATTCCAGCAATCCCTGGGCCAGACGTTCGAATTCTTCGCGTTTTTCAAGGATGATTTCATGCGCCTTTTCATAGCCGGCCTGAATGAAACCGCGGACTTCTTCCTCGATCAACTCCTTGGTGTGGGCAGATACGGACAAACCAGCGGTATTGCCCTGATAACCCTCGTGCGCCTCGGCGTAGTCGATGTTCCCGATCTTGTCGGACATGCCCCAGCGCAACACCATCGCACGGGCCAGCTGGCTTGCCTGCTGGATGTCACCAGCGGGGCCGTTACTGACTTGATCCGCACCATATTTGATGATCTCGGCTGCCTTGCCGGCCATCGTCATGGCAAGACGTTGATGGCATTCGTCCTTGAACATGTTCAGACGGTCCATTTCCGGCAGGCTCATCACCATGCCCAATGCACCACCGCGCGGAATGATCGTCGCCTTGTAGACCGGATCGCATTTCGGCAGGCTGATACCGACAATCGCATGGCCGGCCTCGTGATAGGCGGTCATTTCCTTTTGCTCGGCAGTCATCACCATGGAACGGCGTTCGGCCCCCATCATGACCTTGTCCTTGGCGGATTCGAAATCGATCATGGTCACGAACCGCCGGCCGACGCGGGCGGCCATCAACGCAGCCTCGTTCACGAGGTTGGCCAGATCAGCACCCGAAAATCCGGGCGAGCCGCGCGCGATGATCCGCAGATCGACATCGGGGCCCAGGGGGATCTTGCGAGCGTGAACGCCCAAAATCTTTTCACGGCCCTTGATGTCGGGGTTCGGCACCGTGACCTGACGGTCAAAGCGACCGGGGCGCAGCAGCGCAGGGTCAAGCACATCGCGGCGGTTCGTGGCAGCAACGATGATTACACCCTCATTCGCCTCGAATCCGTCCATTTCGACCAGAAGCTGGTTCAGCGTCTGTTCGCGTTCGTCATTGCCGCCACCGTAACCGGCACCACGGGCACGGCCCACTGCGTCAATTTCATCGATGAATACGATACAAGGAGCGTTTTTCTTGGCCTGCTCGAACATGTCGCGCACACGAGATGCACCCACACCGACAAACATTTCCACAAAATCAGACCCCGAGATGGTGAAGAAAGGCACGCCTGCTTCACCGGCGATTGCGCGGGCCAGCAATGTCTTACCCGTTCCCGGAGGGCCGACAAGCAACGCACCTTTGGGAATTTTGCCACCCAAGCGGCTGAACTTCTGTGGGTTACGCAGAAATTCAACAATCTCTTCGAGTTCTTCCTTGGCTTCGTCAATGCCTGCCACGTCGTCAAAGGTGACGCGCCCGTGCTTTTCCGTCAGCAGTTTTGCCTTGGATTTGCCAAACCCCATGGCGCCGCCTTTGCCGCCGCCTTGCATCCGGTTCATGAAATATATCCACACGCCGATCAGCAACAGGAATGGAAGAATGCTGAGGATGAACGACTGGAACACCGATTGCTCTTGGCTGCGCGCCTCGACAGGCACATCAGCGGCGATCAAAAGGTTCGTGATTTCAGCGTCTGCCGGCTTGATGGTCGTGTACGTGCGCCCACCTTCGGTAAAGCTCACTCGCTCGCCGTCGATGACGGCATTTGTCACGCGCCCCGCTTCCACAGATGCGACGAACTCGGAATAACTTTTCGCCTGGCCTCCGGTGGTTCCCGGCGGGCTGCTGAACAGGTTGAAAAGCGCCAGAACCATAAGGAACAGGACGATCCAGAATACAAAATTGCGCGCGTTGCCCAAGGGGAGCTCCTTCTCAATCGGGAAATGGGCCGACAGAGTCGTTCCATAAGCGTTGCCTCTAAGATAGAGGGTAAACCTTAATCTTCAATGGCAAACGCCGCGGAATGAAAATCCGCGACAATCCGCGCAGACCAGCCGTTCGTCAGCCCGGCGACAGGGGCCGCCACAAGCGTGTCACCTTGCCAGACGGACGGCGACGCGCGCAGCGATGTGCGCGGAAAGCCTGCAGCGCGCCAGTCCGGGCATTGCGACAGCCCGTCACCCAACGCACGAAAGATCAGACCGGGGGCAATCGCCCCTTGCAAAAGCCAGCGACGATCCCAGATAACGCCGGTTGTATCGGCAGCGCCAGCCACCGGACGGCCGCCGACCTGTGTCGCTGCAACCTCGCGGGTCAGGCGCGCGCCGCCGTCTGTCTGTGGCGCAAGGACACAGCCCGCCAATGTCACCTGCTGTCCTGTGCGGGCTTGTCTGGCGGCATCAATCAGACTGTCAAACCGTGGCCGATAAACGTGGCCGCCGACCCATGAAAACCCCGCCGCAAGAACGCGCCGCGGTGCATCTTCGCGGTCCACCGCCAGCGCTGGCGGTGCAAAAACCAGATCACCGGCATCCTGCCGCACGTGTGCCCGGGCGAATTCATCTGCGGCCCGCTGCAATGACAAATGCGCCGCCTGCATATGATCAACCGTTTGCAGTAACCGCTTGCGGGTCAGGCCAAGCCCTTCAAGGCTGGAAAACATTTGCCGTGCGCGCACACGGTCAAAACGGGCGTCATCGTTGCCGGGATCATCGCACCACGCGATTCCCTGTCCCCGCAGCCAGCCCCGCAGATCCGCGCGGGATACATCCAACAGCGGCCGGATCACACGCATCCCGTCGCGCTGGTTAGCGCGCGCCATGGCCGTCAGCCCATCAATGCCGGACCCGCGCGCAAGTCGCAAAAGCAAGGTCTCCAATTGGTCATCTTCGGTATGTCCCAACATCACGGTGTCGATGCTATTTTGCGCGCCCCAGCGTTGAATGGCTTTCCAGCGCCCTGCGCGGGCTGCCGCTTGCAGGTTGCCTTGATTGTCCCAGGTCCAGTTCAGCACCGTATGATCAAGGCCCAGGCGGGCCGCCTGCCCGGCGACCAGCGCAATTTCATCCGCCGCGCCAACCCGCAAACCGTGATCGACCGTGACAACACGCAGGCGCTGCGGGTCGATCGTTCGAATGGCCAGATGCATCATTGCGATTGAATCGCCACCACCCGACACGCACAGGCCAATCAAACCGTCGGTCAGGCCAAATTCCGGGCGGGCAAGCGCATCGCGAAAAGACGCGGCGACGTCCAACGATCTGCGGTCTACTGACATCCCAGATTTTGCATCGCCATCTGCGCATCGGTCACAGCAGGACTGCCCGGAAAACGCACGTTGACTTCGGCAAGGGTCAGACAGGCATCCTGCGTTTGCCCGATCGCGCCAAGCGTCGCGCCAAGTTTGAACAACGCATCGGGGGCCTTGTCCCCGTCCGGATCAGCCGAGAATGCCGCGAGGTAGGCGCGCGCTGCGTCTGTCATCTGACCCAGCCCCTCTAATGCTTCGCCGCGCAGATAATCGGCCTGCGGGGCTAGCGGACTGCCGGGGTAGGTCGTGCCAAAGGTCGCAAGCTGGTCAACGGCGCTGCGAAAGTCACCGTCAGCGAGCGCCTCCTGCGCCCGCTCGATATCGCCTTGTTCCCCGATGGCCAGCGCCGGACCGCCTGTCGCAGGCGGCGGGTTTGCCGATGGCACACCTGCCCCATTGTCCACACCACCCAGCGACGGCGTATCGCCCAGTGTGGCGATATCACAGCCTGCCTCAAGTTCGCACAGACGGAATTCCAGATCACCGATCCGGTTGGTCCCGTCCACGGTTATCCGGTTCACCCGGAATTCAAGTTCCTCGGCCTTGGATGTCAAACGCTGCAATTCCGCCTCGATCGCGTTCAAACGGTCGAGTGGTGTGTTGCCCTCAACCCCGGAGTTCAGACCGCCGGTCGTCGAGAGTTCACGTTTCAGCCGCTGCACATCGACATAAAGCATCGTCAGTTGCTGACGAATATCTGCCAGTGTTTCGGTCTGTGCCAGCGCGGGCAAGGGAGCCCACAACAAGGCACAGATCAGGGCAAGGCGGTGCAAAAACATGAAACGTCCTTTGGTCGGGTTAGCTGATCTGGGCAAATGACAGAACGGTCACAGCGCGCCGGTTCTTGGCATAGCACGATTCCTGCGAACACACCTCGATCGGGCGTTCCTTGCCATAGCTCGTCACCTCCAGACGGCCCGCAGGCACGCCGCGCGACACCAGATATTCACGCACCGCATTGGCGCGGCGGAACCCAAGTGCCAGGTTATATTCGCGCGTGCCCTGTTCATCGGCGTGGCCTTCGATGATGGCGCGGTAATCGGCATTGGTCAAAAGCCACTGCACCTGCCCGACCAGAATGGTCTTGCCTTCGGGGGTGATGGTCGAGGTATCGACGGCAAACAGCACCCGATCACCAATGGTCTGATTAAAGAACATCGGGCTGGATGGATCGCTCGCGGACCCCAGCGCACCGGCACCCGCATTGGCACCGCCATTGGCATCCGCACCGGCACCACCGCCAAAACGGTCGGGGTTGGTGCAGGCCGTCGTCGCAAGCGCCAAGACCATCACGGTCACTTTCGTCATCATCTTCATGGATTTTATCCCTGTTTTATCTGCTCGTTTTTGCCAGCATAGCATGGCTTTTGATTGGGGGGAATTGGGCATATCAGGGCTGAAGCGGCCCCCATGACGGGTCAGACGCCCCGCCCTGCAACGGCACCGCCTTAAGGTTCCGGCCCGAGATATCCACCGAATATAGCGATGAAGTCCCCCCTGCGCCCTGGGTTTCGCGGCTGAACATGATCACCCGGCCGTTGGGCGACCACGTCGGTCCTTCATCAAGAAACGACGATGTCAGAAGCCGCTCTTCTGAACCATCGGTGCGCATTACGCCAATATGAAACCGGCCTGCGTTCTGTTTGGTAAAGGCAACCAGATCACCACGGGGTGACCAGACCGGTGTGCCATAACGCCCCTCACCAAAGGAAATGCGCCGCGCCTCGCCGCCATCTGCGGACATGATATAGAGTTGCTGCGTGCCTGACCGGTCGCTTTCAAACACGATCTGGTCACCACCGGGCGAAAGGCTGGGCGCAGTTTCGATAGAAGGGGCCTGCGTCAGGCGGACATGCTGGCCGGTGGTCAGATCGGTGCGGTAAATATCCGTGTTGCCGCCATTCGACAGGCTATAGATCACCTGACGCCCGTCGCGGGAAAAGCGGGGGCTGAATGCCATTTCGCCCTGCGCGGTCGGCAGCTGTTGTTGGCCGACATTGGCGACATTCAGCACGTTGATACGGGGAAAGCCGCTTTCGAAACTGGTGTAAAGCACCCGGTCGCCATTGGGCGAAAACCGCGGGGCCAGCACAATAGTGCTGCTGTCCGTCAGAAATTGCAGGTTGGCGCCATCGAAATCCATGATCGCAAGGCGTTTCTGGCGGTTGTCCTTGGGGCCGCTTTCGGACACGAACACCACGCGGCTGTCGAAATAGCCGCCTTCGCCCGTGATCCGGCTATAGACCGCATCAGCAACCTTGTGGCCCATCCGCCGCCAACCCGCAGTGGTGCCAGCAAATTGCAGACCACCGCCCAGTTCCTGCCCCGAAAACACATCATAGACACGGAATTTCACCACCAGTTGATCGCCGCTGACGGTAACGGCCCCGGTAATCAGCGCCTGTGCATTGATCGCACGCCAGTCAGGAAAGGCGATGGGCTGGGCAAATGATGACACCTGAGAAATAAAGGCGGCCGCAGGCACTTCGCGAAACAAACCGGTCCCCGCCAGATCCTGCACGATCAGGCGCGATATATCCTGTGACACCTGCTGCGCCTGCGGGGTCTCGGCTTCGAAACCGGGGACGGCGAATGTGATCGGTTCGATCACGCCATCGGTAATGGTCAGCCGCAACGGCCCGCCCTGCGCCAGAACTGGCCCGGCAAGGAACAGGGCAACCATGAGTGTCAAAATTCGTTTCATCATTCTCGCCTCATTCCGCCTGTCGGAGCATTCCGAAAACAGGCCTACATTGTATTCCATAGCAGACTTGTGAAGCCAAATCACAAAGCCTGCGCGTTTCTTTGCCTAGCGCAGCCGCATCCCGCTGGGATCAAAGGTGATTACCACATCTTTCCATTGGTCGTATTTTTCCGGCGGCAACTGATACCCGCTTGACTGACAGCGCAGGATCGCGCGGCGGGCGGCCTCATAGGCGGTATTGGTCGCACTTTGGTCACCATCAGACCCCAGCAAGCGGACATCCCCTTCGACCTTTCCGGCGCGATCCAGGCTAAAGCCGACCTCGACCGTGACGCGGGCCGCGACCGAACCGGGGTCGACATTCCAGCACCGGTTCACCGACACGCGAAAGCCATCACGCTCCGCGCCTGTCATAGGCGGGCCGGCGGCCACCGCAGGGGCAGACGGGGGTGATGCCTGGGCGCCCAGATCAGCCAGCAGGCTGTCGATATCATCCTGCGGGACTACCGGTTGCGGTTCGGTTTCAACCACCTGCGGCGCAGGTCTTTCTTGCGGTGCGGGCGCAGGGGGCGCTGGCCGGTTCGGGCGGGAACTGGGGCGCATCGATGTCTCGACCGCACCCGACGGGGTTTCATCCGCGATTACGATTTCGGTCGTCGTTTCCTCGGGCGCGGTGGCGTCCTGCTCTTGTTCCACCACCTCGGCAGCGGTGCTTTGATCCGGCACTGCCTCTTGTCTGACGATGTCATCCACCTGCGCATCGGGCGGTGAAGGCTCTGATATGGTGGAGGCAACGGTTGGCGCCTGACGTGGTGTCGGGCGTGGGCTGACTGTCACGTCCGGGGCAGGTGGCGGGGACGGTGACGCAGGTGCGATCGGTGGCACATCTGTGACATCGGCCACAGGCGGTGCCGGTGGCGCAGGGGGCGGCGGGGTTTCATCGGTCGGCTGTGTTACAGGGTCAGGCTGTGGCGCGGGCGCAGGTGGTTCTTGCGCCGCCAGCGGTGGCGGCGGTGTCACGTCAATTTCCGGCGGCACGGGCGTCTCCGGCTCGGCCTGTCCAGGCACGGGTGTCCGGGCGGCGCGGGTCAATGCCTCATACTCTTCGCCGGTCACGACAGACACATCCATGGCATCAAACCGCAGCGGTTCGGAACTGAGCCCCCAACCAAGGATCAGCCAACCGATCAGCCCGATATGGGCCACGGCAGAGATATAGGTGCCCGGCGTCTGCATGGTCTACCCGTCAGACCCGTCCGGAACAGCCGCACCGGACGCAGGGCCGCCAATATCGGTCACCAAGCCAATGTTGGAAAACCCGCCCGCGTTCAACGCGCCCATCACCTCGGCCACGGTATTCCATGCGTTTGCCCCATCAGCACGCAAGAAAATCCGGTCGCTTGTGCGTTCGGCTGCGATGGCCTGCAATTTGGGCACGAGCGTTGCGAAATCTGTTTCTGTCTCTTGTATCATGACGACACCATCTGCGGTGATCGTTACGGTCAACGGCTCTTCATCATCGCCTGGCAGGGCGTCGGCGGCAGTCTTGGGCAATTCCACAGGCACGCCCACGGTCAGCAAGGGGGCGGCAACCATGAAGATGATCAGCAGTACCAGCATGACATCCACAAAGGGCGTGACATTGATTTCCGCCATCGGTTGGGTGC
>NZ_CBFIBD010000061.1:0-11241 GCF_965660735.1 Yoonia sp. | reverse complement strand
GGGTTCTACGGTTAGTGGACCATGCCCGCAACCCCTTTTTTCAACAAAAATGCATTTTTTGTGACAAGACAGAATTTCACCGTGATTTTAGACCCTTAGGGTAATTTTGATACGCTCATCAGGGGTTGCTTCGCATCATTCTTAGGCAGAATGGAAACGGAACACCCCATATCTTGGGTTATCCACAAGCCCGACCACTAGGACACTGGAAAACACGCGAGACTCATCTGCGAAAATCGGCATGAATCACCCCGACTCGGCCCCATTCTCAGCCCGACGGCCAAGACGGGAACCCACCATCACGCACAACGGTCCAACACCATATCCTGCCGCATCGCCGATTCCCTGTGTAGTGGCCTGTCACGCAGCCAGTCTTTGGCGCCATTGATGTCCATAGCGCAGCGCAATCAGCCCTAGAATGATCGTCAGATAGACAATCGGGGCAATCTGGAACCCCTTGACCAGCCATAGATAGTGAATGCCGCCCAGCACCGCCGCCGGATAGACCAATTTGTGCAGCTTGCGCCACCGCACCGGCCCCAGTTTGCGGATCGACAGATTGTTGGATGTCAGCGCCAAGGGGATCAACAGCACGAAACCCGCCATGCCAACCGTAACATAGGGGCGCTTGACGATTTCCTGCCACACCCGTTCGGGCGTCTGCACATCAAGAATGGCCCAGACCAGCAGATGCGCCAAAATGACGAAAAAGGTCGTCACACCGATGGCCCGACGAAATCTGACCAGATCCACACCCGTCCATTGCCGCAGAGGCGAAACCAAAAGCCCCGCCACGATCAGCTTGATCCCCAGTTCCCCATATTCGCGTTCAAGCGCGTTGATCGGTTCCACACCCAGCCCCCCGGTCAGGGCCAGATAAAACAGCCAGCACATCCATAGCGTCGCCACGACATAGACGGCCCATGCGGGAAACCTGCGCAGGGCGATATTGATCCTCTTGGACGGGGACATGATCTAGAAGAACTCCGCCAGATCCATACCCTCATAAAGGCTTGCGACCTGGGGGTAGCCGTTGAACATCAAGGTATCCTGCCGCGCGGCAAACAGCCCGCCGCCAACCTTGCGTTCTGTGGCCTGCGACCAGCGCGGATGATCCACATTCGGATTCACGTTACTATAGAACCCGTACTCGCGCGCATTGGCTTTGTTCCAGCTTGTCGGTGGCTCCTGATCGGTCAAGGTGATCCGCACGATCGACTTGATGGACTTGAACCCGTATTTCCACGGCACCACCAGACGGATCGGCGCGCCGTTCTGGTTGGCAAGCGGTTCGTCATAAATGCCAATCGCCATCAGCGTCAGCGGGTGCATGGCCTCGTCCAGGCGCAGACCCTCGACATAGGGAAAGTCCAGCACACGCCGCCGCACGCCAATCATGTTCTCGGGTTGCACCACCGTTTCAAAGGCCACGTATTTTGCGCCCGACTGCACACCGACCTTGTTCAGGATATCTGCCAGTTCGATCCCGTTCCATGGAATGACCATCGACCATGCCTCGACACAGCGAAAACGATAGATCCGGTCTTCGACCGTCAGACCCGCCAACAAATCGTCCAGCGCGTATTCGCCGGGGTTATCGACCATGCCATCAACCTTGATCGACCACGGCGATGTTACCAACGCCGCCGCATTGCGGGCGGGGTCCTCCTTGCCGGTGCCGAATTCATAGTAGTTGTTGTATGTCGTGATCTCTTCCAGCGTATTGGGCTCAAGCCCTTGCGCCTGCGCGCCGGTGCCAATCAAGCCGATCGCGCCCAGCCCGGCCGTGCCCGCCAATATCTGGCGACGGTTAAGGAATGCGGCCTTTGGGGTAACATCGGCGCGCGTCAGGTCGTTGGTCCAGCGGTGTGCCATTTCAGTCTCCGTTCAATTTGCTTCTGTTATATATACGCAAAATTACGGAAATCAGTTTCACGATGCCGCCAGTTCACTGAAATACGCCTAAAAAGGACACGGGTGATCACGCTGTTTTCACGCATTTGTGAGTGGAAATCGCGTTTCGCCATTGCTTAGGCGGGAGCCCCTGTTCGTCAAGCAGCATCAGCGGAAAATCCCGATGATCCAGTCCCAATCCAAGGCGTAGAAACCTTGATGCCAACAAAGGCATCCCAAACACAAATGGGAGATACTCAATGCTACGCAGAACTTTTCTTGCACTGACGACAACCGCTGCAATGAGCACAGGCGCTTTTGCCGCCGGTCACTCGATGGATATCGTCGATACCGCGGTTGGCGCTGGCAACTTCACCACGCTGGTCGCCGCAGTTGAGGCCGCCGGTCTGGTTGAAACGCTCAAAGGCGATGGCCCCTTCACCGTCTTCGCCCCCACGGATGAGGCATTCGCCGCCCTGCCCGAAGGCACAGTCGAGGCCCTGCTGGCCGATCCCGAGGCACTGGCTGGTATCCTGACCTATCACGTGGTCGCTGGCAAAGTGATGTCCGGCGATCTGTCTGACGGCATGATGGCCGCAACAGTGAATGGCGCGGAAATCACCATCGGCACCGAAGGCGGCGTGACCGTGAACGATGCCAATGTGGTAACCGCCGACATCGAAGCATCGAACGGCGTCATCCATGTCATCGACGCGGTTATCCTGCCGCCAATGTAAGATCGGAACAAAAAACGCCCCGGGCTTGTGCCCGGGGCTTTTCATCAAAGGTCTGGCAAGAAAGTATTCAGTGATACAAACCGAACGTAATGCCGATGTTGCGATCAAAGGATTCGGTTTCAAAACTGTCTGATAGCCGGGTCCGGACGCCTTTTGTCACTTCATGAGCAACCTGCACAGAACGAAAATCGCTTGGCAGATAGGTATAGCTCAACCCGAACTTCGAGATCTCAAACTCATTGGTCCTTGTGCCCGACGCCGCAGCATTCGTGCTGGTGCGTTCCTGCCATTCGTAGTTGCCGGCGAAATACCCCAGATCCGTGTTGCCGTAGACAATGCCGACATTGTTGAACCGCGCGGGCGAACGCCCGGTATTCGCGCGGGTATCATCATCACCCTGAAAATGCGACAGGCCAGTCGACACCAGCAAATCGTCGGTCACCCGAGACGCGGCATGGGCATTGATTGACGAATCGTCGACCTCCCAACCAAGGTTATGGGTGCCGGTCACCTTTGTATAAGTCGCCCCACCAAGCAGACGTTCATCCGCCCAGACGTATTCATAGTTTACGGTATGATACTGGAAACCCGGATCGGTTGCATAGCTCAGCGTGCCCGTTCCGAAGTCATAGCCAACACCAAAACCGGTTTTCACCACAGAGCCCGCATCAGTTGCGGAATCAACTGTTTCCAACAACTGGTTGAGCTGCGACCTCCCCTGCTGGCCACCCGTTATGACCGAGCTGAACTGCCCGTCATAGTGTCCCTGCATTGCGGACAAAAGCAGACCGCCATCAAGGGAAAGGCCGACAGCAGAGTCGCCAAAGCGACACTCGTCGCCCATGATCGTCAAGGCACCATTGCCAGCACCGACGATGAACTTTCCAAAGCCCAAGTAAACGTTTGTTGCGGAATTCGCGAGGTCAGGGTCCGTCTCGAAGAAATTAACATCCTCCAGATTATCAGAGAAGATAAGCGTCTCGATCCCCGCAAAGAAAGGGTCACTATAACAGCCATAGTTGGCAAAAAGTTGCAGGTCGACGTCCGTGATATCATCGCGATGGGCAGCCAGGTCAGAGCCCGTGCCGCCGGCAAAGTTGGAACCATCTGCGTGCTGGGCAATCATGCGCGTTGCCAGACCTTCAATGCCGAATGACAAACCGGATGTTTCTGTCCAGGATTGCCATGCGGTGTCGGCTTCGGGCGTTGTCTGGGCCAAAGCGACGGCAGGGATGAACAACGAAACGGCAGCGGCGGGCGCTATGCCCCTTGAAAATGGGGGGCTGCATTCCTCGGCAGCGACGAAACGGTAAAACGCATTCTGCCTTGATATCTGAAACCTTGTCCGGACAAATCCGGATCGTCGCCCTTGGGGTGATTGGTGGCGTGAAAGTCTTACTATCTTGGTAATTTGCGCTTTGAGGGACCAAAAGCATCGACCTTTTCAAGACGGTTTGTGACCAAATCAAGGAACTGGCTCGCGCAATTTCAGTATTGGCCCAATTGTATCAAAGCCGCGCAAGATAGTATCAGAGCCACCCATCATTAACCAAAAAGGGCGCCCGAAGGCGCCCTTTCGTCGATCAATGAACCACCGCATCCTCTGGCGGTTGCCGGTTACTGGACGCGACGCGATCCCCGATCAGCAGTCCATCGGCGCCGGCACTGACATGCACCGTGTCACCTTCGCCTACATCACCGGCAAGGATCATCTCGGCCAGTTGATCCTGCAACGACCGCTGGATCACCCTTTTCAGAGGACGTGCACCGAACACCGGATCATACCCTTCGTCGGCCAGCCATTTCAGCGCGGGGTCATCAAGTTCGATCTTGATGTTGCGCCCCGCCAGCCGTTTCATCAACAGATCCAACTGGATCTTGACGATTCCGGCCATGTCTTCGCGCGCCAGACGATCAAAGATGATCGTTTCATCCAGACGGTTCAGGAATTCAGGCCGGAAATGCGCCCGGACCGCATCCATCACGTCACGCTTGGCCTGTGCGGGGTCGGCCCCGTCAGGCATCTGGCTTAGCGCCTGCGCGCCCAGGTTCGATGTCAGCACGATCAACGTCTGCTTGAAATCAACCGTGCGCCCGTGACCATCGGTCAGCACACCGTCATCCAGCACCTGCAACAGGATGTTGAACACATCCGGGTGCGCCTTTTCGACCTCGTCGAACAGGATCACCTGATAGGGCCGCCTGCGCACCGCCTCGGTCAGCACGCCGCCTTCCTCATAGCCGACATATCCTGGGGGTGCCCCGATCAAACGCGCGACGGCGTGTTTTTCCATGAATTCGGACATATCGATACGCACCATCGCGTGTTCATCGTCGAACAGATATTCGGCCACGGCCTTGGTCAGTTCGGTCTTGCCGACACCCGTTGGCCCAAGGAAAAGGAACGACCCCAGCGGGCGCGCCTCGTCGTTCAGCCCGGCGCGGGCACGGCGCACAGCATTGGCCACGGCACGCACGGCCTGTTTCTGACCGATCACGCGCTTGCCCAGCTCTTCTTCCATGCGCAAGAGCTTGTCGCGTTCGCCCTCCAGCATCTTGGATGTGGGGATGCCGGTCCAGCGTTCGACGACCTCGGCGATCTGTTCGGGGCGCACGGCCTCTTCGACCATCAGATCCTCAGAGCTTTCAGCCTCGGCCAATTTGCGTTCCAACTCGGGGATCACACCGTAAGACAGCTCACCGGCCTTGGCCAGATTGCCCTCGCGCTTGGCGATGTCCAGTTCGGCACGGGCGCGGTCAAGCCGTTCTTTCAGGTCGCGCGCACCTTCCAGCTTGGCGCGTTCGGCCTGCCATTTGGCTGTCATTTCCGACGCCTGTTCCTGAAGATCACCAAGTTCCTTTTCCAGCTTTTCCAGCCGGTCCTTGGATGCCTTGTCGTCCTCTTTCTTCAGCGCCTCGGCCTCAATCTGTTTTTGGAAAATATCACGGTCCAGTGCGTCAAGCGCCTCTGGCTTGCTGTCCACTTCCATACGCAGACGGCTGGCCGCTTCGTCCATCAGGTCGATGGCCTTGTCGGGCAGAAAACGGTCAGTGATATAGCGGTGCGACAGGGTTGCAGCGGCCACAAGCGCGCTGTCGGAAATCCGCACACCGTGGTGCAATTCGTATTTTTCCTTGATGCCACGCAGGATGCTGATCGTGTCCGCCTCTGTCGGTTCGTTCACGATCAGGGGCTGGAAACGGCGGGCAAGGGCGGCATCCTTTTCCACATATTTGCGGTATTCATCCAGCGTCGTAGCACCAATACAGTGCAGTTCACCCCGCGCCAGGGCCGGTTTGATCAGGTTGGCCGCATCCATCGCGCCTTCGGATTTACCGGCGCCGACAAGCGTGTGCATTTCGTCGATGAACAGGATGATTTCACCGGCGGCTGCCTCGATCTCTTTCAGCACGGCTTTCAGCCGTTCCTCGAATTCACCGCGGTATTTCGCACCGGCAATCAGCGCACCCATGTCCAGCGCCATCAGGCGTTTGTTGCGCAGCGATTCAGGCACGTCACCATTCACGATCCGCAGGGCCAGCCCTTCGGCAATCGCGGTTTTGCCAACGCCGGGTTCACCAATCAGCACCGGATTGTTCTTGGTCCGGCGCGACAGAACCTGCATGGACCGGCGAATTTCCTCATCCCGGCCAATGATCGGGTCGATCTTACCTTGCTCTGCGGCCTCGGTCAGGTCGCGGGCGTATTTCTTCAGCGCATCATAGCCTTCTTCCGCGCTTGCCGTGTCGGCCGTCCGGCCCTTGCGGACATCATTGATCGCGGTATTCAGGTTCATCGCGGTCACGCCGCCTGCGTCCAGCGCATCCTTGGCCTTGGATTTCACCACGGCAAGAGCCGTCAGCAACCGTTCGACGGCGACAAAACTGTCCCCGGCCTTTTTGGCGATCTTTTCTGCCTCGTCAACCACCTTGGCGGTCGTGTTATCAAGATACACCTGCCCGGTATCGCCGCTGACCTGTGGGATCTTGGCCAGAGCCGCTTCAAGCGACACGACGACGGCCTTCGGGTCGCCGCCCGCACTGCTGATCAGGTTGGATGCAAGCCCTTCTTCATCATCCATCAGGGCTTTTAGCAGATGTTCGGGCGTCAGCCGCTGGTGGTTTTCGCGCATTGCAATGGTCTGTGCAGCCTGCATAAAGCCACGCGACCGCTCGGTGAACTTTTCAAGGTTCATGGGTCTCTCCTTTGTTAAGCGCCCGGGTAGTCGCATGCCCGCTTGGCGGCACATGCCCTTGGTGGGCCTCATAACTCAAATGGGCACAGGCTGTCCTTGACGCAAGTCAGTCAACGAAGATTTCGGAATTACCCCTCCGGGCGATTGCGCGACAGCCACCCAGCGGATAGACCGCGCCAAAGCCACTCTGAAAGGAAAACCCATGTCCGATGACCGCCTGATCGTTGCAATGGATGTCCCCGATGTGATCGCCGGTCTGGAACTGGCCGAAACGCTGGGCGACGCTGTGAGTTTCTACAAGATCGGGCTGGGCATGCTGACAGGCGGCGGATTGGCGCTGGCCAATGAACTCAAGCAGGAACATGGCAAACGCATTTTTCTGGACATGAAATTTTTTGACATCGGCGCCACGGTCGAAGCGGCGGTGCGCGGCATCGCGCAATTCGATCTGGATTTCCTGACCGTCCATGGCGACCCGCATGTCGTACGCGCCGCGCGCGAGGGGGCCGCCGGGTCCGACCTGAAAATCCTTGCGGTGACGATCCTGACCTCGCTTGACCGGGCTGATCTGGATGCGTCCTGTATCAAACCGGGCAGCATCGCAGATCTGGTGCAGGAACGCGCTGGACGCGCGTTTGCGGCCGGGGCCGACGGTGTCATCGCATCCCCGCAAGAGGCCGCGCTGATCCGCGCCCTGCCCGAAGCAGCGGGCAGGTTGATCGTCACTCCCGGCGTGCGCCCTACCGGTGCTGCGATGGGCGACCAGAAACGGGTAACGACGCCGGCACAGGCGATTGCGAACGGTGCCGATCATATCGTAGTGGGGCGCCCGATCTGGCAGGCAGCAAACCCACGCTCCGCAGCGCTGTCAATTCTGCACGACCTCGCGGCGCCGCTGCCGAAAAGTGACGATTAGCATCAGCGCAATCCTGCGCGCGCCGCGCCGCTTATTTTCCATCAATCTCCGGCGTGGCAGCCGGGCCACCCTGCAGATCCGTGATCAGCGCCTTCATCTCTGCAATTTCAAGCCGCTGCGCGCTGATGATTTCGCCGGCCAACGCTGCGACGCGCGGGTCACTGATATGCGCCCGTTCACTCGTCAGAATGGCGATTGAATGGTGCGGGATCATGGCCTTCATCCATGCCACTTCGCCGACTGTTGCCTGACTACGCACAAGATACACGCCCAGCACGAACGCCAGCGCACTCACCACAAAAATCGCCGTGTTCAGGGATCTGTTGCCATACATCCCCAACATGAACGACAACATGATCACCGCCATTGCAGCGCCCATATAAAGCGCCATCCATGCGCGCGTCTGGCTAAAGAAAATGTGATCGATCGCGTAGGTATTCAAATACATCAGACCAAACATCACGATCGTCGATGTGATGATCATCGCGGTAAATCTGAAATAGGACATGTCTCGATCTCCGGGTTCTAGCACTGAATGCGCTTTGGCCGGTCGTCAGGGCGCGACGGCCAAACGCCTGTCGTCGTGTTTGATACTGTAATTTAGCATGCGCGCCTTCGGAAAACAAACATCTGGCGCCGTATAGCCATCCGCCCCAAACCGGGGCGGCACGACTTTTCAGTCATTTATGTCCGTGTCCCAGACCTTGACCTGCCCTTTGCGCAGGCTGAAAAACCGGCGCATCGCAAGATAAGCCAAAAGCGACAGTCCCGCAAAAATGGCAAAGGTCAGGGCAAAACCGGCCCCTGATAACCCCAGCAGCATCAGAAGGCCCATCGCCGCAGCGCCCAGCGCAAAGCCCAGGAAAATATAACCGGGGATCAGCACCTCAAGCGTCGCAAGGATCAGGGCCGCCGACAACCATACCCACCAGAGTGACCAAAGCGGCATTATCCGCGCCCTTTCAACATCTTGAAGGCATCGGCAAAGGCATCCAGTGCGTTGGCCGGCAGAACGACTGTCTGGTTCCCCTGCCCTGACGCGACCTTTTGCACGGCCTCCACCTGCTTAAGGGCCACCTGATATTGTGCCGCCTCCAGCCCGTTTTCGGCAATCGCCACGGCGACCACCTGCGTGGCATAGGCCTCTGCATCGGCCAGCACGCGGCGGGCCTTGGCCTCTTGCTCGGCAGCATAAAGATCGGCGTCGGCCTGCAATTCAACCGACCGTTTCTTGCCCTCGGCCTCAGTCACCTGCGCACGACGGGCACGTTCGGCATTCAACTGTTGCAGCATCGCAGAGCGCGTCGCCTCGTCCAGATTCACATCGAGGATTTCAGCGCGGGTCACCTCGATCCCCCAGTCATCGACCTGCTGGGCGACTTGTTCACGGACCGCATCAATCAGGGTGGCACGATTGGCCTGCACCTGATCCAGTTCCATCCGGCCGATTTCAGATCGGACGATGCCCGCAACGGTGGTCGAAATTGCCCCATCGACATCCCGTATGCGGTAAACCGTCTTTTCCGGTTCGATAATCCGATAAAAGACGGATGTTTCCACCTGCACCAGCACGTTGTCGGATGTGATCGCATCCTGCGTCATCGCGGGCAGCTGGCGTTCCAGTATCGACACCTTGTGCCGCACACGATCGAGGAACGGGACGATGAAATTGATCCCGGGCCCAAGTACCGATTGCAGCCGTCCAAGGCGTTCCACTACGAACTTCTCTGACTGCGGAACGATCCGCACGCCTGCCGTGATACAGACGATGATGAACACCGCCAGCAAAACCAACAAAATATTCTGCCCCAGAAATTCCGCGAACATGTCTTCAACAGGCATATGACCATCCCTTTAAATATGGGATGGTCATATGCGCGGTTCATGCATCCTGCAATATTGCAGATGCGCCACCCTGCACAGTGTTGCGCCGAAAGCGCGCAGCAACCGTGGCCCCGATCACATCCGCCGTTGCCGGGCTCAGCGTCCAGCCCAGATGGCCGTGCCCCGTGTTATAGAACACGCGGTCATTCTTGCCCGGGCCAACGCGCGGCATCATGTTGGGCATCATCGGCCGCAAACCTGCCCAGGGAATGCAGTTTTCGGTAGAGACATCGGGAAAATGTTCCTCGCACCACTTGATCAGGGGCCGCACGCGCCGTTCCAGAATATCGCGGTTCTCGCCATTGAATTCAGCTGTTCCGGCGATCCGCAAGCGGTTCTTTCCCAGGCGCGAGGCCACGATCTTGGCCTTATCATCCAGCAAGGATGTCGTTGGCGCCGCCGCCTGACTGGGGGCATCGTCCAGATTGACGGTAATCGAATACCCCTTGACCGGATAGATATTCACCCGGTCGCCCAGCATCTGCGCAAACTTGCGGCTGGCCACCCCAGCAGAGACGACGACCCCGTCAAACCGTGTTTCATCGCCACACTCGACATATACGCCATCATCGCGCACATGCAGATCCGTTACTGGCATGCCCAGTTTGAACGTCACACCCTCCGCTTCCAGCCAGCGGGCCAGACCCATGGTGAATTTGTGAATATCACCGGTGCTGTCGCTTTCGGTCCAGAAACCGCCAATGATATCGCCGCGCAGGGTCGGTTCGCGGTCCAGCACCTCTTGCACAGTCAATTCGTGCCGCTCCAACCCGCCTTCTGCCAGCAGGCCGTTGACCATGCGGGCATGTTTCAGGTCTTTCTCTGTCTTGTAGAAATGCAGGATGCCGGCTGGGCTGAAATCGAAATCAACGCCTGATTTTTCCGCCATCTCGGCAAGCCCGGCACGGGCCGACACGGCCATGCGGGCGGTCTTCACGGTGTTTGTCTTGTAGCGCGGTATATTCGCCAGAAACTCTGTCATCCAGCTGACCTTGTGCCAGCCGGGACGCGGGTTCACGAACAGGGGCGCATCCCCCTGCAGCATCCACTTGATACCTTTCAACACCGTGGACCACTGGTTCCAAACTTCGGCGTTCGATGCGCTCAGCTGGCCACCATTGGCAAAACTGGTCTCCATCCCAGCATAACGTTGACGGTCATAAACCGTCACGTCGAAACCGCGGACCATCAGGGAATAGGCTGTTGTGACACCGGTGATCCCGGCACCAAGGACTGCAATAGAAGGCATGGCATATCTCCGCCAATCGGCGCTTGCGCGCGTTGCCCCCACCGTGTCTGGGCCTGAGAGATTCACCGCGTTTCGCAGCTTGCTCCTTCGGCGGGCCAATGGCCACTCTTCGGCGTGTTGCACCCCAACCGGTCCATTTGCCTGAGAGTGACCGGGGCGGTTGCTCCTTCGGCGACGGATCTGACCGTTCTCTCCCGGTCGGCGTGTTATCTGAGCGACCCGTTACGCCAAAATAACGCACCAGGCAAACAAAATCGACGCCCCTTCCAGCTTCTTCAGAGTATAAATATCCCCGCCGGAGGCACCAAATTTCGCGAAATTTGGTCAACCCGGGCTGATGTCAGCGCATTGTGTCAATTTCCAGCG
>NZ_CBFIBD010000060.1:0-11665 GCF_965660735.1 Yoonia sp. | reverse complement strand
CATTCGATACCGCCTATGACGTCAACGTCATGGTCGAGGTCGGTGCCACCGCCCCGCGCGATGCCACACCCGGCCCTGACGGACGGATCCCGGTGGTCGCCGCACTCGAGGATATATTGGGCACCATGCTCGAAAAGGGCCACCTGCTGGACGCCGTCATTGCCCAGAACGAGGCACAGCGTCAAGCCATGTGGAAACGCCGCGAAGACGCGGGCGAGGTGCTGGTCCGGGGCACGCCATTCGTGAACACCGACATTGCCGTGCCGCTGGACAAAGTCGCCGCATTCGAGACCGCCGTGACCCCAAAGCTGAAGGCGATTGATCCCGATTGCGTGGAATGCATCGTGGCGCATCTGGGCGACGGCAATATCCATCACACGACATTCATCACCCGCAATGATCCCGATGTGGTGGCAGCCATGACCGAAGCGGTCGAGGATGTGGTGCAGGACTTGGGCGGATCATTCAGCGCCGAACACGGGGTGGGTCAGTCGAAACTGGGCACAATGCGCCGGCGCAAGGACCCTGTGGCGCTGGATGCGATGCGCGCGATCAAGGCCGCCCTTGATCCCAAGGGCATCCTGAACCCCGGCAAGGTGATTCCCGCGCCCTAAAAGAAATCCGGCCCGGCCTGCGCCAGCAACCGCGCGGCCATTGCCCGGCCCATCTCTGGGCCATCTTCAATCGCGCCACTGACATCGTCGGCATAAACCTCTGTCCCGTCGGTGCGTAGAATTTCACCGCGCAGGCGCATGTTGTTCCCATCCAGATCGGCCAGCCCGCCGATCGGCGTTTCGCATGACCCGTCAAGTGCGGCCAGAAACGCCCGTTCCGCCGCCAGCCGCTGCCCGGTCGGCCCATCGTGGATCGCCGCCAGCATTTCGGCGGCACGGCTGTCACCCTCGCGCCGTTCGATCCCGATGGCCCCTTGCGCCACCGCAGGCAACATGTCGTCAGGGGAAATGGCTGTATGTGGCACGTCCGGCATGTCCAGCCGGTTCAGGCCTGCCTTGGCCAAAAAAGTCGCTTCGGCAACACCGTCGGCCAGTTTTTTCAGACGGGTTTGCACATTGCCGCGAAACTCCACGATATTCAGATCGGGACGCCGCGCCAACAATTGCGACCGGCGGCGCAAGGAAGAGGTGCCAACCGTGGCCCCTTGGGCCAGATCGCCCAACCCCTTGGCGCTCAGCGACACAAAAGCGTCACGCACATCTTCGCGGGGCAGATAGGTATCCAGCAGCAACCCGCCGGGCTGTTCCACCGGCATGTCCTTCATCGAATGAACCGCAATGTCGATCGTGCCATCCAGCAACGCCTCCTCGATCTCGCGGGTGAACAGACCCTTGCCGCCGATCTCTTTCAGCGGGCGATCCAGCACCTGATCGCCGGTGACCTTGATCACGACAATCGTAAAGGCCTCGAAGGGCAGATCGAACGCTTTCGCCAGCCTTTCACGCGTTTCATTGGCCTGCGCCAAGGCAAGCGGCGAACCGCGCGTTCCGATCTTGAAGGCTTGGGCGGGGGTGGGCAATGTGAATGTCATGGGGGAGTGTTAGCCCTGTCAACCCAGCTTGACAACACCAACCGCAATTGGGACGAAGGGAAGATAACAAAGGACATCCAATGACGCAGCAGAAAACGATCCTTCGGGCCCTTGCGGGCGAAACACTCGCCACCCCTCCGATCTGGATGATGCGGCAAGCCGGGCGGTATCTGCCCGAATACAAGGCGACCCGCGCGCAGGCCGGGGATTTCCTGTCGCTGTGCTACAACCCCGAACTGGCCGCCGAGGTCACGCTGCAACCGATCCGGCGCTATGGCTTTGATGCGGCAATCCTGTTCGCCGATATCCTGCTGCTGCCGCAGGCGTTGGGGGCGGATCTGTGGTTCGTCACCGGCGAAGGGCCGCGCCTGTCCACCATCACCACCCCCGATGAACTGGCCGCGTTAAAGCCCACCGACGCCATCCACGACACGCTGAACCCGATCTACGAGACGGTGAAAATCCTGTCGCGTGAACTGCCAAAGGACACCACCCTGATCGGATTTGCCGGTGCGCCATGGACCGTCGCGACCTATATGATTGCAGGGCAAGGCACGCCAGATCAGGGACCGGCGCATGCGCTCAAGGCAGAAAACCGCCCCGTTTTCGAAGGAATCATTAATCGGCTGACCGAAGGCACGATTGAATATCTTTCCAGACAGATCGACGCCGGTGCCGAGGTGGTCAAGCTTTTCGACAGTTGGGCGGGGTCGCTGGAGGGTGACGATTTCACCGAGTTTTCGATCAAGCCGATGGCGAAAATCACGGCCGCACTGAAAGAACGCCACCCCGGCATTCCGGTGATCGTGTTTCCGCGTGGCGCAGGCACACGATATGCAGGCGTGCACGCCGCAACGGGGGCGGATTGCGTGGCGCTTGATGATGGCATCGCGGCGGAATGGGCCGCCGAACACGTGCAAAAAGACGGCTGCGTGCAGGGTAACCTTGCATCATCCCATATGGTGACCGGCGGGCAGGCCCTGGTCGATGAAACCCGCCGCATCTGCCGAGCGTTTTCCAAGGGGCCGCATATCTTTAACCTTGGGCACGGTATCACGCCCGATGCAGACCCAGCCAATGTGCAACTGATGATAGACACGGTGCGCAGCACGGCCTGAGAGGTGCGAAGATGCGCCTGCCATTGACCCTGCGCCTGATCTACTACGGCTTTCGCAGCGCCATGGTTGCCTTTTCTTTGGCCATGGCGGGGTGGGTTACACTGGTGCCTGCGACTGCCGCTGAACGGGATGCACTGCGGGCACCGATCGGCGCGGACAGGCCAGACGGGTTGACCCAACTGCGCATCGCCCGGGCCATGGTTCATTTTGCACCAGAACGTTCCGCACGCCTTCTCAGCCGTTCAAGCAACGGCGAACTTTCACCCGAACTTGCTGGCATGGTTCTGCGGGACATTGCGGCGGGTGCGCCTGACATCCCGGCTGACCCGCCGCCGGACCAGCAAACCGGCGGCGCAAAATTCATCAGGGTCGAATAGGGCGATCAAAACCACTTGGCCAAGGGCGGCAGGCTCATCAGCACGGCATTCGCATCATGGCCCGTCGCCAATCCGAATTTTGTGCCGCGGTCATAGACCAGGTTGTATTCCGCATATAACCCGCGATGGATCAGCTGCGTGTCCTTGTCGGCCTCTGTCCATGGCAGCGTGCGCCGCTTTTCGACAAGCGGCACGTAGGCAGGCAGGAACGCGCGGCCAATATCCTGCGTCAGCGCAAAATCCGCATCCCAATCACTGGTGCAATGGTCATCCATGAAAATCCCGCCCACGCCGCGGGCGCGATTGCGATGCGGAATATAGAAATACTCATCCGCCCATGCCTTGAGCTTGGGATATAAATCAGCGCCATGCGGGTCTAGGTGCGCCTGTTGGGTGGCATGGAAATGGGCGGTGTCTTCGGCGTATTCGATGCAGGGGTTCAGGTCGGACCCGCCGCCGAACCACCAGGCGTGCGGCGTCCAGAACATGCGGGTGTTCATGTGGACGGCAGGTGCATGGGGGTTTTGCATATGTGCGACCAGCGAAATGCCCGACGCCCAGAACCGCGGGTCATCATCCATGCCGGGCACGCCACGCGCGGCCATCGCGCGCTGTGCCGCAGCACCCAAATGCCCATAGACGGTGGATACATTCACGCCGACCTTTTCAAACACGCGGCCGCCGCGCATCACCGACATCAGCCCGCCACCGGCGTCTGATCCGTCATCGGATTTGCGGGTGGTTTCGGTCACTTCGAACCGGCCGGCGGGGGCAGCGCTGTCATCGCTGTCCTCCAGCACCTCGAATGCGGCGACGATTTCATCCCGCAGCGTGCGAAACCATGCCGAGGCCTTTGCCTTTTCCACCTCAAACCCATTTGTCATGCGCGCCCTTGCCTCTTGTTATTGAATAGCGTTCCATACTGGTGTGTTTGCACCATAGCAATCATGCAACGATGATCCAGTTCAAACCCGCGGAGAGACCGATGCGCCCTGCCCTGTTGATGATCCCGCTGCTGGCCCTTGCCGCCTGCGCCACCCCGCGCGAGGCCTGCATCAATGACGCCCTGCGTGACGTGCGCATCCTTGACGGCCTGATCGCCGAGACACGCGGGAATATTGACCGGGGCTATGCGCTGGAAGAACGCCCGGAAGTGCGCACCATCCGCAGGACCTGCACAGGCACCACCGCCGAGGGCGTCGAATTTACTTACCGCTGCGACACCGTGAATACATTTACGACCACAATCCCCGCTGCCATTGACCTGAATGCCGAACAGGCCAAACTGACATCGCTGATGCAACGTCAACACGAAGAGCGGACACTTGCGGACCAGATGATCGCACAATGCATCGCCATATATCCAGAATGATCAATGCGCCGATACGGCAGCTGGATCGATCAATGTGCGGCCACCGTCAACGGTAACGATCTGGCCCGTCACGAAACTGGCCGCATCAGACGCCAGATACTGCACCGCGTCCGAAACCTCTCCGGGGCTGGCGATCCGGTGCAGTGGGGTATTCTGAACGATGCAGTCACGCATCCCGTCATGATCCTTGAGCGACCCTTTCAGACTTGCGCTCATCACGCTGCCAAAGGCGACGGCGTTGACCCGGATTCCGTGCGGCGCAAGGGATACGGCCATGGATCGTGTCAGCTGGTCAAGTGCGGCCGAACTGACCGAATAGGCCAATAGATCCGGATGTGTCCGGCGGGCAGCGATAGAACTGAGATTAACAATCGCGCCAATCGGGCCGGTGTGGTCTTCACCGGTCTGTTTGATCATGCGGCGGGCGACGGCCTGGCTCATCCTGAGCGCGGTCAGCGTGTTCTGCTGCAACAATTCCTCGACCGAGTTATCGTCGGGATCAAGTGGATCGGTTGTCGTTACCTGACGCGACGCATTGACAAGAATATCCACCTTTTCGAAAGCATCGATCGTGGCGGACAAAAGATTGGCAATGGTCAGCTTTTTGCGCAAATCACCGGCAAATATACGCACGTTTTCTTCTTTTGATGCGGCGTCACCCATTTCGTGGATCAACCGTTTTTCATCCATATCCGCGAAAACGACATTCGCACCCTGTTGCGCGAAGTGGCGGCCGATGGCCAACCCCACCCCATTTGCAGCCCCGGTGACAATCGCCGTCTTGCCCGCAATCGAAAATGACATGCGCCTTCTCCCTTTGTCCGACCCTAGCGAAGCGGCCGGGTGGCGTGGAAAATCTTGAAGGCACCGTTGCCGCCAATCATGTCCACGTTACGGAAACTTTCACTCAACCCGGCCTCATAAGGCAAGTGTCGGTTGGCAACCATCCACAGCTTGCCATGCGGGGCCAACAGGCGTGCTGCCGCCTGAATGAAACGGCGGCCCAATGCCGGTTCCGCCGTGCGGCCGGCATGAAACGGCGGGTTCATCACGATCCCATCAAATGGTTGTTCGGGTGCGAATTGGGTCGCATCGGCCCAGTGAAACCGAACGCGCGGGTCGGTGACATTCAACCGCGCGCAGTCCAGCGACAGCTTTTCCGCTTCGATCAGATCCAGCGATCTGACCCCAGCCCGGGCCAGAACAGGTGCCGCCAGATAGCCCCAGCCCGCCCCCAGATCAGCCATCCGGGCAGGCAGTTTGGCAGGCAAAGCGGCGGACAATAATGCAGAGCCCTGATCCACGGATCCATCTGAAAACACGCCTGCTGTCGTATAGTAGCCATGTGCGCCCCTGGCAGGCGGCGGGGCGGCCCAATCGGCAAAAGCATCGGATGCGGCAAACCAAAAGATGCGCCCATGCCCTTTGGTGATTGACGGCAGATTGCCCAATCGTTTGCGGCAAGATGTGAACAGACTGTCCACCCCATCGGTTTTTTGCCCGTCCACGATGACCATATCCGCCCTGGCACAGGCGGTCGCCACCAGCGCACGCGCCAACGCCTTGGCACGTGGCACGACAACGATTGCGACGGCCACAGATGGCATATCATCCATGACGATGTGATCTGCGGCTTGCCAAGCGGCATAGTCGGGGAAAAACCCATGAACGATACGCACGGCACTGCGCGGCAAGGGCGACACGTCATAGGTCGCAGGTGGGCGCAGAACTGCGATATCGCCCTGCGGCAATGACAACAGACCGTCATCAAGGGCGGTGCTTAAACGGGATTGGGACATTTTATCTTGAAAAGCGGAAGGTCGCTATTCTTTCTCCATGGTGCATTGCAGCGGGTGCTGGTGACGCTGCGCAAAATCCATCACCTGCGCCACCTTTGTCTCTGCGATCTCATGGCTGAAAACGCCGACAACCGCCACGCCTTTCTTGTGAACCGTCAACATCAACTCGAATGCCTGCGCATGAGACAGACCAAAAAACCGCTCGAGCACCATGACGACAAATTCCATCGGCGTGAAATCATCATTCAATATCAGCACTTTGTATAATGGTGGGCGCTTTGTCTTTGGCTTGGTTTCAAGCGTAACACCAAGGTCGCCGTCACCGTCGTCCTTCTTGTCAGCCATTAAGTCAACCTTTGCATGCATGAACGGACCCTAGTTGGTCCGTAGCATATATAAAGCACATAAATCTGCTGAAAAGGGGCGTATACAAGAAACAAGAACAGGCGCAATCGGTGGTGAAATACCTTATGTTGCGTGAATTTACGGCACAATCGCTACATGTTGCTGCAAATAGGTCAGGGACGGCCTGAAAGTCTTTGAAATTAGGGTATTTTCTGAAAATCAAAGTTATGTTAGCCTTCTTCTACAATAATAAGACCACCGGAAAAATCCGGGGTCAGAGGCAGTTTGAAAGAGGCAACGACGTGGCAAGTCGTGTGGGACAGTCGGCCCTTTATGGGCTGTATTCATTGGCATTTATCATCACCATCCTGTTTGCGCCGGTCGGCGCGATGGCTGCGCCCTATGCGGCGATGGTCATGGATGCCCGCACCGGCGAGGTGTTGCATTCGCGCAATGCCGATACACGGCTGCATCCTGCGTCGCTGACCAAGATGATGACGCTTTATATCGCGTTCCAAGCGATCCAGCGCGGCGAAATCGGCCTTGATACCGAAGTGACGATCACACGTGAAGCTGCGGCAGAACCACCATCGAAGCTGGGCCTGCGGACCGGTCAGAAAATCCGTTTGCGGTATCTGCTGCGTGCGGCTGCGGTGAAATCGGCCAATGATGCGGCCACCGCCATCGGCATCGCCATTTCCGGGTCACAGGACGCCTTTGCCACACGTATGAACCGCACAGCAGCCGCGATGGGAATGAAGAATACGACGTTCCGCAATGCGCACGGCCTGACACAATCGGGACATTTGTCCACGGCACGCGACATGACAATCCTGGGACGGCACGTGATCTATGACTTTCCACAGTATTATAATCTTTTTTCACGGCGCACGGCCGATGCTGGCATTGCGCAGGTCCGGCATACCAACCGGCGCTGGCTTGACAGCTACAATGGCGGAGACGGGATCAAGACGGGATACACCCGCGCGGCGGGCTTCAACCTTGTGGCCTCTGCCCAGCGCGGGCAGGAACGCGTGATCGCAACGGTTTTTGGCGGCTCTTCCACGGCTGCGCGCAATGCGCGGATTACGGAACTGATGGATATGGGCTTCAACCGCGCACCGGCGCAGGCCACCGTCCGCAAACCTGAACCGCCGTCGGCGATGGCCAGCGGTCAGCGCAACAGTGGCGGAAAGATCGTGCGCGTCAGCGGACTGGTCACCAGTAGCATGCGCCCCATTGCGCGGCCCGCAACGGCACCTGCACCGACCGAGGAAATGCTGCTTGCAGCGATTGACACCAATATCATCGACACCGTGGTCGCCGAGGCGGTGAATGCCGCACTGGCCCAGACCGACCCTGAAACGGCCCCAAAAACACCCGCCATAATGCCCCGCGCCAGACCGGCAGACGCCCCGGATAACATCGTTGCCGCCGCAGCGCCAACGGAACCCGAAACCCGCACAACACCCGAGGTTGTCACCCGCATTTCCACCTCGGGCGGACGGCATTGGGGCGTGAACGTCGGGCGCTACAATACCCGATACGATGCGGAACGCGTTCTGCTGCGCGTCGCCTTGAACGAAATGAGCACGCTTGACGGATCACTGCGCCGCGTGGTGCAACGGTCGGGCGGGTTTGACGCCAATTTCATGGGGCTGACGCGCGAAGGCGCCGATCTGGCCTGCCGCAGGCTGCAGGCTCGGGGCACCACCTGCTTCATGATCGGGACCGAGGGGTGACACGACCCCAAACGGTGCGCTTGCCCGAACACCCGGACCGGTCGCATTCGGACACCGCCGGGGCGATTGCGGCATCCGCCGTGACACTCTGGTGGCATTGTGTGATTGCGTGACGGCACTGGACGACGGCCCGATCAAAATCAGACCGTGACAGGGCCGACGCTAGGCCGCTTTTCCGCCAAAGGCCGCAGCCATCAATTCGCGCGTATAATCCGTTTGCGGCGCGTCAAAAATCGCATCCGCCGGACCTGCCTCGACTACATCGCCCTGCTTCATCACCATCACCTTGTGCGATAGGGCGCGCACGACTTTCAGGTCATGACTGATGAAAAGATAAGCCAGCGCGTATTTCTGTTGCAGGTCGCGCAACAACTGCACGATCTGCACCTGCACCGTCATATCCAGCGCGCTGGTCGGTTCATCAAGGATCAGCAGCTTGGGCCGCAGGATCATGGCGCGGGCGATGGCGATGCGCTGGCGCTGACCACCGGAAAATTCGTGCGGATACCGGTCCATCAAGGTGGGGTCCAACCCGACCTCGCCCATGATGTCCGCCACCATATCGCGCCGGTTGCGCCCTGGTTCGACGCCATGGACACCCAGCCCTTCGGCAATGATCTCGGCCACGGTCATGCGGGGGGAAAGGCTGCCGAACGGATCCTGAAACACGATCTGCATCTCGCTGCGCAGGGGGCGCATCTGGCGTTGGTTCAGCGTATGAATGTCCTTGCCATGAAAACTGATCCGCCCTTCCGACCGGATCAGGCGCATCACCGCCAGCGCCAGCGTCGTCTTGCCCGATCCGCTTTCGCCGACGACACCCAACGTCTCACCGGCACGCACCGTGAGCGTGGCGTCGTTCACCGCTTTGACATGGCCGACCGTCCGTTTCAAAAGCCCGGCCTGAATGGGAAACCAGATCTTGGCGTGATCCGTTTCCAGTACCACAGGCGCATCGGCAGGCACCGGCACCGGCACGCCGGTTGATTCCGCCGCCAGCAGCATTTGGGTATAGGGATGCTGCGGGTTGGCGAAAATCTCAGATGTGGGGCCGCTTTCCACAATCTCGCCGTCTTTCATCACGCAAACCCGGTCGGCGATCTGGCGCACGATCGTCAGGTCATGGGTGATGAACAGCATCGCCATGCCGTCATCCCGCTTCAGGTCCGCCAGCAGGTCTAAAATCTGCGCCTGAATGGTCACATCCAATGCGGTTGTCGGTTCATCCGCAATCAGCAGATCAGGCCCGTTGGCCAGCGCCATCGCGATCATGACGCGCTGCCGCTGCCCACCGGACAACTGGTGCGGATAGGATGTCAGGCGGCTTTCTGCGTCGCGGATACCCACGCGGTTCAAAAGCTCGATGATCCGCGCGCGCACCGCATCCCCGCGCAGGCCCTGATGCAATTCGATGCTTTCTGCCAGTTGCTTTTCCAGCGTGTGCAGCGGGTTCAGCGATGTCATCGGTTCCTGAAAGATGAAACTGATGTCATTGCCGCGCACACGGCGCAGTTCCGCCTCGGAGGCGCCGACCATCTGCGCGCCGCCATAGGTGATGGACCCGGCCATGACCGCACTGTCGCCCAGCAGTTGCACGGTGGACAGGGCGGTGACGGATTTGCCTGATCCGCTTTCGCCGACCAGCGCCACCGTTTCACCCTTGTGCACCTGAAACGACACGCCGCGCACCGCATGGGTCGCACCGCCATCCTGCCGAAAGGCCACGCGCAGGTCGCGCACATCAAGGATCGGTGTCGTCATTCCGCGGCCTTTCCGGCTGGTGCAGCAGCAAACGTCGCATCCAGCGTGTCCACCTTGCCGTCGGCAATGAAGATCTTGCGCGGATCAAACGCGTCGCGCACCCCTTCGAAGATGAACACCAACAGCGACAACATGATCGCAAAGGTAAAGAACGCGGTGAACCCCAGCCACGGCGCTTGCAGGTTCTGTTTGGCCTGCAAGGTCAATTCACCCAGCGACGGGGCAGAGGAGGGCAACCCGAACCCCAGAAAATCAAGCGAGGCGAGCGTCGCAATCGCCCCTGTCACCAGAAACGGCAGCATCGTGACCGTGGCCACCATCGCGTTGGGCAGCATGTGGCGGAACATGATCGTGCGGTCGCGCACGCCCAGCGCCTTGGCCGCGCGCACATATTCCAGATTGCGCGCGCGCAGGAATTCCGCGCGCACCACACCCACCAGCGCGGGCCAGCCGAACAGCACCGTCAGGAACACCAGAAGCCAGAAACTTCGCCCCAAAATCGCGAACACGATAATGATGACATATAGCGACGGCGTCCCTGTCCAGATTTCGATGAACCGCTGAAAAATCAGGTCGGTCCAGCCGCCGAAATACCCCTGCACCGCACCCGCGACGATCCCGATCAGGGATGACGCGACCGTCACGATCAGGGCAAACATCACAGACAGGCGGAACCCGTAAATCACACGCGCCGCCACATCGCGTTTGGTATCATCCGTCCCCAGCCAGTTTTCGGCACTGGGCGGCGATGGCGCCACGCCACCCACATCAACGATGGTATTGTAGGAATAGGGAATGATCGGCCAGACAATCCAGCCGGGTTCAAAGCCTGCGATATCAACCGTTTCGCCACTCTCGACGGCCGCGATCAGTTCCTCGGGCATATCGAAACAATCAACCAGCCCGCCGGTCACGATCAGGCATTGCACCTCGATGTCCTTATACCCTGCCTCGGTCGGGAAATCGCCGCCGAAATCCTGTTCGGAATAAAAGCTGAAAATCGGCATCCGCAGTTCGTTCTGATAGCTGACAAGGATCGGTTTGTCGTTGGCGATGAATTCGGCAAACAGCGACAGACCGAACAGCACGCCAAAAATGATCAGCGACCACGTGGCACGGCGGTTGCGCTTGAAATTGCGCCAGCGGCGCTGGTTCAGGGGGGATAGCCGGATCATCCGCGCGCCTCGAAATCAATACGGGGGTCGATGAACACATAGGTCAGGTCGGTCAGGATGCCCACAACCAGCCCGATCAGCGAAAACGCGAACAGCGTGCCGAACACCACCGGGTAATCGCGCGCGACCGCCGCCTCGAACCCCAGACGGCCCAAGCCATCAAGCGAAAAAAGCGTTTCGATAATCAGCGACCCGCCAAAGAACACGCCGATGAACAGTGCCGGAAAGCCGGAAATCACGATCAGCATCGCGTTACGGAATACATGGCCATACAGCACACGGGATTCCGACAGCCCCTTGGCCTTGGCGGTGATGACGTATTGTTTCTTGATCTCGTCCAGAAAACTGTTTTTCGTCAGCAACGTCAGCGTGGCAAAGGCGGATATGGTCGATGCCAGCACCGGCAGCGTAATGTGCCAGAAATAATCCA
>NZ_CBFIBD010000059.1:0-11835 GCF_965660735.1 Yoonia sp. | reverse complement strand
CCTGTTCGTGCTGTTCGGCTCCCTACTGGACCGCGCGGGTGCGGGCAATTATTTCATCCAGGTCGCGTTCAGCCTGATGGGGCACCTCAAGGGCGGGCCGGCAAAGGCCGCGGTCGTGTCATCGGCCATGACCGGGCTGATTTCGGGGTCATCCATCGCCAACGTCGTGACCACCGGCACCTTTACGATCCCGCTGATGAAAAAGGTCGGTTTCAGTTCTGAAAAGGCGGGCGCGGTTGAGGTCGCATCATCCGTGAACGGGCAGATCATGCCACCTGTCATGGGTGCCGCGGCGTTTCTGATGGTCGAATATGTGGGCATCCCCTATTTCGATGTGGTCAAGCACGCATTCCTGCCGGCGGTCATTTCCTATATCGCGCTGGTCTATATCGTCCATCTTGAGGCGCTGAAGGCCGGAATGCAGGGCCTGCCCCGCGCTTACACGCCCAAGCCCATCGTGCAGCGGCTGATCGGCATGGCCTTTGCCATTGCCGCGATCTGCGTAATTTCCTTTGTCGTTTATTATGGCATGGGCTGGATCCGCCCCGCCTTTCCCAACACGGCAGCCTACATCGTCTTTGGCTTTCTGACGCTGGTTTATGTGGGCCTTCTCTACATCGCGTCGAAAGAGGAACCGCTGGAACTGGATGATCCCAATGCCCCAGTAACGACGCTGCCCCTGCCCGGCCCCACGATCAGGTCAGGTCTGCATTTCATCCTGCCGGTTGTCGTGCTGGTCTGGGCGTTGATGGTGGACCGTCTGTCACCGGGCCTGTCGGCATTCTGGGCGACCGCCTATATGGTGTTCATTCTTGTCACACAGCGGCCATTGACCGCGCTGATGCGCGGCGAAAGCGCCCTTGCCACCGCTGTGGTGAATGGCTTTAAAGACCTGATCGACGGGCTGGAAACCGGCGCACGCAACATGATCGGCATCGGCATCGCCACTGCGACGGCCGGTATCATCGTGGGGGCCGTCAGCCAGACAGGCGTCGGTTCCGCGCTTGCCGATGTGGTCGAGGTGCTGTCGGGCGGGCATATTCTTGCCATTCTGTTCCTGACTGCGATCCTGTCGCTGATCCTGGGGATGGGCCTGCCGACGACGGCAAACTATATCGTGGTGTCCGCGCTGCTGGCGCCTGTCATCGTGACGCTGGGCCAGCAGAACGGGCTGATCGTGCCACTGATCGCAGTCCACCTGTTTGTTTTCTACTTCGGGATCATGGCCGATGTGACGCCGCCGGTGGGGCTGGCCAGTTTTGCCGCCGCCGCCGTGTCGGGCGGTGATCCGATCAGGACCGGGGTCGTGGCTTTCTTCTACTCTTTGCGCACGGCGGCCCTGCCGTTCCTGTTTATCTTCAACACCGAATTGCTGTTGATTGATGTGACATGGGCACAGGGGATATTCGTGTTCATCGTTGCCACGATCGCGATGCTGCTGTTTGCTGCCGCAACGCAGGGCTGGTTTCTGGCCCGCAACCGGTTTTACGAAACCGCGGCCCTGCTGCTGATCGCATTTACTCTTTTCCGGCCCGGTTTCTGGATGGACATGGTCTATCCCCCCTACAACGAGGTCGATCCGACAGAGATTGCGGACGCGGCCGCAGCAACACCCGTGGGCGAAGATCTGCGCCTGCGTGTGGCGGGCCTGAACGATCTGGGTGATCCGATCGAATTTGTTGCAATCCTGTCGATCGCAGAGGGCGCCAGCGGCGACGAACGGCTTGAAAACGCAGGGCTCTTGTTCCGGCAGGATGGTGATACGCTGATCATCGACGATGTCAGCTATGGCAGTGCCGCGGCGGATGCCGGACTGGACTGGGATCAAGAGGTGCTGCGTGTGCTGCGCCCGATAAACCAGCCGAGCAAATATCTGATGTTCATCCCTGCGCTGCTGCTTTTGGCGCTGGTGGTGTTCCTGCAACGGGGCCGTGCCGGGCGTGCATCCCGCCAACCCGACACAGCCTGAGGAGAGACGCATGTTCAAGACTGTATTGCTGACCATCGACCTGAACGATCAGGCGTCCTGGGAAAAGGCACTGCCGCAGGCGGTGGAATTGGTGCGCACCTCGGGTGGCATGCTGCATGTCATTTCGGTTGTCCCGGACATGGGCACACCATTGGTCGAAGGGTTCTTCCCGGTCGATTTCGAGCAGCGGGCCATCGCAAAGGCCAGCAAGGCATTGGATGAACTGATCGAAGCAAATGTTCCGGATGATATCACGGTCAAACAGCACCTGGCCTTTGGCAAGATACACCGCAAGGTCCTGAAAGCCATCGAAGAGACAAAATGCGATCTGGTCGTCATGGCGTCGCACAAACCGGACCGGGTGCGTGAATTCCTCGTTGGGTCCAATGCAGACCGTGTTGTCCGCAGATCGCCTGTTTCCGTTCTGGTCGTAAGGGTATAAGAAAAGCATGAAACGAAGCATGACAGCACCCCAATGGTGCCCCTTCGTCATCACGGAGAAATAGAAAATGACCCCCTTTGCCATTGCTGGCGTACAGATGCATGTCCATGCCCTTGAATCAAACGTTGAAGGAATGCTTCAGCGCCTTGATGTCTTGATGATACGCTTTCCCTGGACCCAGATGGTGCTGTTTTCCGAGTTGGCGCCGTTCGGACCTCTGGACCAGTACGCCTTGCCGCCGGAAAACGATACACTGGAGCAGTTTCAGGCCGCTGCGGTGAAACACGGCGTTTGGCTGATCCCCGGCTCAATGTTTATCACCGATCCTTTGGATGGGCGCACCTACAACACCTCATTCGTGATCAATCCGCAGGGCGAGATCATCCGCCGCTATGCCAAAATGTTCCCGTTCCGCCCCTACGAGGCTGGCGTTGCGGCAGGGACAGATTTCTGCGTGTTCGACGTCCCCGAAGTGGGGCGTTTTGGCCTGTCCATATGTTACGATATGTGGTTCCCTGAAACGACGCGCCAGATCACCTCGCAGGGGGTCGAAGTTTTGTTGCACCCGGTTCTGACCGGCACGACGGATCGTGACGCAGAGCTGGCCATTGCCCGCGCGACGGCAGTGCAGTTTCAATGTTATGTCATTGACGTGAATGGTTTGGGCGCAGGTGGTATTGGCAAATCTTGCGTTGTTGATCCGACGTCGATGGTATTGCACCAGTCGGGCGGCCAAGAAGACATGTTCCCCATCGAGGTCGATCTCGACATGGTGCGCCGCCAGCGTGAAACCGGCATGAAAGGTCTGGGACAGGTGCTGAAATCTTTCCGCGACCGGTCCACCGATTTTTCGGTATATGACCGCGCGAGCGGCACCGACGCCTATCTCAAGACACTTGGCCCGCTTGAGACCCCTCACAAAGGAACCACTGCAGGTCTGGATACCAAGCCGCCTGAACTGCGCGTGCCGTATCCCGAGTTTTCAAAGGGTTCAGGCATTGGGTCGAACTACGCCCAAAAATCGCCACCGTCCTTCGCCGCGGAACCTTTGCCGAACCCGACCGCTGGGACCGCAACGCCAGTGCCGGACGCGACAACAACGGAAGAGGCTGTTGATTTGGCCGCTTTGCCCAACCCACCTGTAAAACCCGGTGTTTTTACCGGATCGGAAGAATGATCAGTTGAGGAAACGGCGCATCACCCCGGACTTGATAAGGTGTCGCCATGCGGCGCCGGTATCAAGGCCTGTAAGGCAACTAAATAGGCTATTCACAATGGGGGGGCGCCGATGGGGCGGCACCCGCCCATCGTGCTGAAGCCGATTTAAGGAGAAAGACCGATGGATTCTGTCAGCGACTATTACTCGGCCATTCAACTGCGGTCCGACCGCTGGAGTGCGCTGCGCGAAGTCACCGCGTCGCTTGGCCGCGAAGCCCCCAGCAAGATACCCGCAAAGCTGCGCGCACGGGCCGAGGATCTGTTTGACTCGCTCGCCTTGATCGAACCCTATTGGGCCTTTCCCGGCATGGCTGCATTTGATCAGTTGCGCCGCTCATTCAATCACAACAGCTTTGAAGAACTGGCGTTTTCCGTCCACCGGATCACGCGGGCCCTGACCACCGGTGCCTACCGGCGGCGACATATCCCGCTGGAACGTGAAAACACCGAGGCAGAAGAACACGACGACGAGGCCCTGCTGTCGGCCGAAATGCGCGCGCTGACCAAGCCCTATTTCGAGGTCTTGATCGTCGATAGCGTCAGCGAACACCAGGAACGCTGGCTGAAGATGAACGTCCTGGAAATGCGCCGCGCCGAAGACCCGTTCATCTACGAGGCCGTGGTTGTGCCCAGCCTGGAGGACGCGCTGATCGCGGTGCTGTTCAATCACAACATTCAGGCCATCGTGGTGCGTCCGGGACTGGTGCTGAAATCAAAGCTCGATAATGAAATCCTGACCAAATACCTGAACCGCGCAGGCACGCCAGATGCGCTGGACGCCATGTCCCCCGAGGATTACGGGCCCGAACTCTGCCGGTTGATCCAGCGCGTGCGGCCCGAACTTGACGCCTATCTGGTGACCGAACGTTCGGTCGAGGATATTGCCGGGATGGATCTGGGGATCTGCCGGCGCGTGTTCTACAATCAGGAAGATTTCCTTGAACTGCACCTCAATATTTTGCGGGGCGTTGGCGCGCGAAACAAAACGCCGTTTTTTACCGCATTGGTTGAGTATTCGAAACAACCGACCGGTGTCTTTCATGCCATGCCGATCAGCCGGGGCAAGTCAATCACGCGGTCACACTGGATTCAGGACATGGGCGCGTTTTACGGGCCGAACATCTTTCTGGCGGAAACATCCGCCACATCGGGCGGTCTGGACAGCCTGCTGGAACCGCACGGCCCCATCAAGGAGGCACAGGAACTGGCCAGCCGTGCATTCGGGTCCAAACAGACATTCTTTGCGACCAACGGCACATCGACCTGCAACAAGATCGTCGTGCAAGCCCTTGTCCGGCCAGGTGATATTGTGCTGGTCGATCGCGATTGCCACAAGTCGCACCACTATGGCATGGTGCTGGCGGGGGCCGAGGTTGTGTATCTCGACAGCTATCCGCTGAATGAATATTCGATGTATGGCGCGGTGCCGCTGCAAGAGATCAAGCACCAGTTGCTAAAGCTGAAGGCGGCGGGAAAACTGCACCGGGTGCGGATGCTTTTGCTGACCAACTGCACCTTTGACGGGCTGGTTTACAACGTGGACCGCGTCATGGAGGAATGTCTGGCGATCAAGCCTGACCTCGTCTTCCTGTGGGACGAAGCCTGGTTTGCCTTTGCACGCTTCAGCCCGACCTATCGGCAACGCACCGCGATGCGCTGTGCCAACAACCTGCGCAAGCGGCTCAAGAGCTCGGAACAGGCCGCCGCCTACGACAAACAGCAGAAAAAGCTAAAGGATGCACCCGATGATGTCTGGCTTAAGACCCGCCTGATCGCGCCACCAAAGGCGCGTGTTCGGGTTTATGCGACGCAATCCACCCACAAGACACTGACATCGCTGCGGCAAGGGTCGATGATCCATGTCAGCGACCAGGACTTCAAGGGCGAGGTAGAACAAAGTTTCCACGAAGCCTATATGACCCACACCTCGACGTCGCCCAACTACCAGATTATCGCGTCTTTGGATGTGGGGCGCCGGCAGGTCGAACTGGAAGGGTTCGAATTCGTCCAGCGCCAGATCGAGGCAGCAATGTCGATGCGCCGCGCGATCACCAGCCACCCGCAATTGCGCAAGTATTTCAAGGTGCTGACCGCAGGCGACATGATCCCCGATAACTTCCGCCAAAGCGGCGTGACCAGCTATTACGATACCGAACAGGGCTGGACAGACATGTGGGATTGTTGGGAACAGGACGATTTCGTGCTGGACCCCACGCGGGTTACGCTGGCCGTTGGCGGCACGGGCTGGGATGGGGACACGTTCAAGACCGAAGTGTTGATGGATAAATACGGCATCCAGATCAACAAGACATCGCGCAACACCGTGCTGTTCATGACCAACATCGGCACCACCCGGTCATCCGTCGCCTATCTGATCGAAGTGCTGGTCGAGATTGCGAACGAGCTGGACGACCTGTTGGACGACGCATCACGCATGGAAAAGCTCGCGTTCGAAAAGCGGGTCAGGAACCTGACGGAAAACTACCCGCCCCTGCCGGATTTCAGCCGCTTTCATGAAGCATTTCGCCCCGACGAACTCACATCCGAGGGCGATATTCGCACCGCCTACTACCTTGCCTACGACGAGGCGAATTGCGATTATCTGGAACTTGACGGATCACTCAAGGACGCGCTTGACGCTGGACAGGAAGTTGTCTCGGCCAGTTTCATTATCCCCTACCCGCCCGGTTTTCCAATTCTCGTACCTGGTCAGGTGATCAGCAAGGAAATCCTTGCGTTCATGCGGGCCCTGGATGTGAATGAAATCCACGGCTACCGCGCCGATCTGGGATTGCGGGTCTTCACGGCCGATGCGCTCGCAAGTGTGCCGCGCGTGATGCCAAAACAAGCAGCCGAATAGAAAAGGACCTCATTATGGCAACTGTGCTCAAGAACATCTCTGAAATCCGGCGCTTTTTTCACCGCAACGAAGACCCGATCTATTTCGTGTCCGCGACCAACTTCAACCTGTTGGGGCTGGATGAATGGGTCAAGAATTTCAAATATATCTGCTACATCGACTGTTACGATGGGCGGCACCCGAACGTATTCTGCCCATCCGAACAGCCACATGCCGAATTCCAGTCGATCGAGGATATCAACAATTACCTTTTGCAGCATAAAGAGGTGATCGACTTTATCAAACGGCGTGGCGGCAAACCCAAATTCGTCTTCCTGATGTTCGACGAAAAAACTGAACGGCTGGCCAAGGGGCTGGGCGGGGATGTCTGGTTTCCCAAGGCGAAACTGCGCACCAAGATGGACAACAAGATTGAAACGGTGCGCATCGGCAACAAGGCCGGCGTGCCATCGGTGCCGAATGTGCTGGCCGAAGTGAAATCATACGAAGACCTGAAAAAAACCTGTGAAAAGGCCGGGATCGGCCACGATCTGGTGCTGCAATCCGCCTTTGGTGACAGTGGTCACACGACATTCTTTATCAAATCCGAGGCCGATTTCCGTCGTCACGAGCACGAGATCATCGGCGAGGGCGAGATCAAGATCATGAAGCGGATCGATTGCCGGGGGTCCGCAATCGAGGCCTGTGCGACCAAGGAAGGCACGATCGTCGGCCCGCTGATGACCGAACTGGTGGGGTTCAAGGATCTGACCCCGTATCGCGGCGGCTGGTGCGGCAACGAAATTCTGTCCACCGCCTTTCCGCCAAAGGTCCGCCAACAGGCACGTGATCTGACCTTCAAATTCGGCGAACAGCTGCGCAAGGAAGGGTATCGGGGTTATTTCGAGCTGGATTTCCTGATCGACAAGAAAACCGGTGATCTTTGGCTGGGCGAATTGAACCCGCGCATTACCGGCGCGTCTTCAATGACCAACCACGCAGCATTCGCCCATGCTGATGCGCCACTGTTCCTGTTTCATCTGCTGGAATTCTCAAAGCGGAATTTCGATCTGGACGTGGATGAATTGAACGCCCGCTGGGCCAACCCCAGCATGATCGACAGTTGGTCGCAGATGGTCATCAAACACACCGAGGACACGGTCGATATCTGCACCGCCGCCCCTGAAACCGGCATCTACCGGATGCGCGAGGATGGCAGCGTGGTCTATGACCGTTTCGATTATCACCGCCGCGCCGTTGAAAGCGAAAACGAAGCGTTCTTCCTGCGCATCCTTGGCCCCGGTGATTATCGCTATGAAGGGGCCGACATTGGCATCCTTGTGACCCGCGGCAGGTCCATGACCAAAAGTTTCCAGTTGAATGAACGCGCGAAAAAGTGGATCCACGGGATCAAGAAATCGGTTGAAGGCAAGGCGCTTCCGGTTGCCCAGGCTGATCCGGTTCTGGCCGACCCTGCGTTCAAAATCATGTAAGGAAACGCGATGCTTTGGCGCGCGCTAAGCGAAGATCAGCCCGGCCCTAAATGGGCGGGGCTTTTTGCCGAATATTGGCCCGCCTATAAGCGCTGGTGGCTCAAAGACGGCGAAACCGCCCGCCCGACCTATTTGGAATGCCGGCAGGCACTGGCTGATCATATGCCCGAATTACTGGCGCTTTATGACGAGCTTTGCGAACTGGTCGGGGGTGGCGATCTTGCCGCAAGGTTTCTGAGCTTTTATAACCCACCGGCATACCTGTCTGGTTGCAGTCAGGCGATCTGGCCGGGACGAGAACCCGTTCTTGTGCGTAATTACGACTATAACGCGAGCGCCTTTGACAGTCTGATCCTTAAAACCAACTGGCAAGGCCGACAAGTCATGGGCACGTCAGACGGTCTGTTCGGTCTGGTAGATGGGATGAATGACGCGGGCCTTTCGATTTCGCTGACCTTTGGCGGGCGGCGCATAGCCGGCGAGGGTTTTGGTGTGCCGCTGATCCTGCGCTACGTCCTGCAGACCTGCAAGACCGCCGAAGAAGCCGGCGCAGCGCTGGCGCGCATCCCCACCCATATGAGCTATAATGTCACCGTTCTTGACAAGAAGCGCCAGTATTTGACTGCGATGATGGGCCCCGACCGGCCTGCCGTGATCACCCACGCAGCCGTCGCCACCAACCATCAGGAAAATGTCGAATGGATCAGCCACGCGCGCATCACCGCAACGGTCGAACGCGAACGGTTCCTGCTGCACCGGCTGACACTGCACCGCGACCCCGAGGAAAAGTTCATTGGCCACTTCCTGAAGCCACCGCTTTATTCCACCGCTTTCAATGCGGGGTTCGGAACGCTTTACACCGCCGTCTACCGTCCCCGAAAAGGCCAGATGGAGGTACGATGGCCCGGTACCATATGGCCGCAGTCGTTCGACAGTTTCGAAGAAGGTCAACGCAACATCCACATTCCCGGAGCCCCATGAGGAGCCTGCCATGTCTCATATCTTTCCCCGCCATACCAAAAGCCTGCCACCCGTAGCTGTCGGTGGTGAAGGGTGTTATCTGATTGATGCAAGCGGAAAACGCTATCTTGATGCATCCGGCGGTGCGGCTGTGTCATGTCTCGGCCATGGCGACAGAACTGTGATCGATGCAGTCAAAGCGCAGCTTGACACCCTCGCATATGCGCATACCGGATTTTTCACATCCGAACCGGCCGAAACGCTGGCCGATCTATTGATCAGTCATGCACCGGGCGATCTGGATCGGGTTTATCTGGTGTCCGGCGGGTCCGAAGCGATGGAATCCGCCCTCAAGCTTGCCCGGCAGTATTTCGTGGAAAAAGGCGAGCCCGACCGCGGGCGCATCATCGCGCGCAAACAAAGCTATCACGGCAACACCATGGGCGCCCTGTCCGCTGGCGGCAATGCATGGCGCAGGGCGCAATTTGGCCCCTTGCTGATCGAGATGAGCCATATCGACCCCTGCTATGAATACCGGCTCAAGCGTGACGACGAGACACCAGAGGAATACGGGCTGCGCGCCGCCAACCTGCTGGAAGAGGAAATCCTGCGTGTCGGTCCGGAAACGGTCATGGCTTTTGCCGCCGAACCTGTGGTGGGCGCAACAGCCGGTGCAGTGCCGCCTGCACCCGGTTATTTCAAACGCATCCGCGAAATCTGTGACAAATACGGAATCCTGCTGATCCTCGATGAGGTGATGTGCGGCATGGGGCGCACCGGAACCCTGTTCGCTTGTGAACAAGATGGGGTTGCCCCGGATATTTTGTGCATAGCAAAGGGGTTGGGGGCCGGATATCAACCGATTGGTGCGATGCTGTGCAGCCGTCAGATTTACGAAACGATCGAGAACGGCAGCGGCTTTTTCCAGCACGGCCACACCTATCTGGGCCACCCCACTGCCGCCGCTGCCGGTGTCGCCGTTGTCAATTCAATGTTGGACCGTGGCTTGATCGGACAGGTGCAGACGCAGGGGGCCAAGCTGATGGCCGCATTGCGCGACCGTTTCGGCCAGCACGCCCATGTGGGCGACATTCGCGGACGCGGGCTGTTTCAAGGCGTCGAACTGGTGGCCGACCGTGAAAGCAAAGAGCCATTCCCGCCAGCCCGCAAAATCGCCGCGAAAATCAAAGCGGCGGCATTCGAGGCCGGGCTGATCTGCTACCCGATGAGCGGCACAATCGACGGCCAGCGCGGCGACCACGTTCTGCTTGCCCCACCGTTTATCATCAGCGACGACCAGATCGGCGAACTTGTTGACAAACTTTCCGGTGCGGTGGAAACCGCTTTGCAAAACTAAGTAAGGAGCGGACCATGGCTGACCCCTGCATCATTTGCGTCGCGATCACCGGATCGGTGCCGCGCAAAAAGGATAATCCCGCTGTCCCGACGACCGTCAGCGAGCAGATCGAGTCGACCCATGCCGCGTTCGAGGCGGGTGCCGCGATCTGCCACGCCCACGTGCGCAACGACGATGAAACGCCATCGTCTGATCCTGAAAAATTCGCAGCCCTCAAGGAAGGTCTGGAAAAGCATTGCCCCGGCATGATTATCCAGTTTTCCACCGGTGGTCGGTCCGGTGCAGGCGAAACACGGGGCGGAATGCTGTCCTTGCGGCCCGATATGGCGTCACTGTCGGTCGGGTCGAACAATTTCCCGACGCGTGTTTATGAGAATCCGCCGGATCTGGTGGATTGGCTGGCCAGCGAAATGCGCAAATATAACGTGAAGCCCGAGATCGAAGCCTTTGATCTGTCACATATTTTCAAGGCTGCCGAGATGAACAAGGACGGGCGCATCCCCGGCCAGCTTTATATCCAGTTCGTCATGGGCGTGAAGAACGCGATGCCGGTGGACCGCGATGTGTTCGATTTCTACATCAAGACCGTGAACCGGCTGGCGCCCGATGCGCAGTGGTGTGCGGCCGGGATCGGGCGGCATCAGGTGACCTTGAACGAATGGGCGATTGCCGCAGGCGGCCACACCCGCACCGGACTAGAAGACAATGTGCGCTGGGACAAGGACACGCTTGCCCCGTCGAACGCCGCATTGGTGGAACGGACCGTTGCGATCTGTGAAAAATACGGCCGGCCCGTGGCGACCCCCGCGCAGGCGCGCAAGATTCTTGGGCTGGCCTAACGGGCCAGCACCAGTTCAGCCTTGAGCCCCCCCAGCCTTTCGCTGTCGCCCAACCGCAGCACACCACCATGTGTGCGTGCAATATCAGCCACGATCGACAGGCCAAGCCCCACGCCGCTGCCCTTGTCCTGGTTGCGGGCCGGGTCCAGCCTGACAAAGGGGTTTACGGCATCCTCGCGCTGATGGACGGGAATACCGGGGCCATCATCCTCGACGGTGAACCGGACGGCGCGGTCGGTGACGCTGACCCCGATTTCTGCCCGGGGGGCATAGCGCAGCGCATTCCCCACAAGATTGTCCAAGGCGCGACGAATGGCCAGCGGGCGCAAGGCCACAGGCTCTTCCGCGCCTTCGATCTGGCCATAGGTGACGGGCTGGCCAGTACGGGCCGCATCGGCCACCACCGCACGCACCAGATCCTGCGGGACCACAGGTTCAAGGCTGTCGCCCGCATCGCTGCGCGCAAAATCAAGAAAGGTGTCCACCAACTGCTGCATCTCGTCCACATCGGCCAACAACGGTGCGACGTCATCGCCGTCCAGCATCGACAGCCCCAACCGTAGCCGGGTCAGTGGCGTGCGCAAATCATGGCTGATCCCTGACAGCATCATCGTGCGGCTTTGGGTCTGACGTTCCAGCCGGTTGCGCATATCAAGAAACGCCATGCCGGCGGCGCGCACTTCAACCGCGCCTGTCGGGGTAAATTCCGTGATGCGCC
>NZ_CBFIBD010000058.1:0-11846 GCF_965660735.1 Yoonia sp. | reverse complement strand
CTCTCTTTGTCTTAGTGGTAGGATCAATCATACGATGTGGCAACCTTTTTACTACATTACGTCAACAGCTTGCCGTGGCCCGGTCAATCGCCTAAACGAGTTGCTAGCATAGTCACATCGATGAAGGTTACAGCAATGACATCACAGCTGCTGCAGGGAAAACGCGGCCTGATCATGGGCCTCGCGAACGACAAATCCATCGCTTGGGGCATAGCAAAGGCCTGTGCCGATGCCGGTGCCGAACTTGCGTTTTCCTATCAGGGTGAAGCGTTGCAGAAACGCGTCGGACCGCTTGCCGCCTCTGTCGGCTCGGATATCGTGCTTCCGTGCGATGTCGGCGACGAAGCATCCATTGATGCGCTGTTTTCGGACCTCGAGGCACGCTGGGGCAAGATGGATTTTATCGTCCACGCCATTGGTTTTTCTGACAAGAATGAACTGCGCGGACGTTACGTTGATACCAGCCGCAACAATTTCCTGATGTCGATGGATATCTCGGTCTATTCCTTCACGGCCGTCGTCAAACGCGCCGAAAAGATGATGACCGACGGCGGGTCCTGCCTGACACTGACATATTATGGCGCCGAAAAGGTGATGCCGCATTACAATGTCATGGGCGTCGCCAAGGCCGCACTGGAAGCATCGGTGCGCTATCTTGCCGAGGATCTGGGCAAGGACAACATCCGCGTCAACGCGATCAGCGCCGGCACGATCAAGACACTGGCCGCATCGGGCATCGGCGATTTTCGGCTGATAATGAAGTGGAATGAATACAATTCCCCGCTGCGCCGCACCGTGACGCAAGAGGAGGTCGGCAAATCCGCGCTCTACCTGCTGTCCGATCTGGGCAGTGCCGTGACAGGCGAGGTTTTGCATGTCGATGCGGGGTATCATGTCGTCGGCATGAAGGCCGTCGATGCGCCCGATATCACCAAAGAATAGGACCGCTGCCATGAACGACCGCCTGCCGCATGAAAAAGGGTTTCATATCAGCTGGGATCAAATCCACCGCGACAGCCGTGCGCTGGCGTGGCGGCTGGATGGCATGGGACCGGACGACGGGGGCTGGCGCGCGGTTGTCGCAATCACCCGCGGCGGGATGGCGCCCGCGATGATTGCCGCGCGCGAACTGGATATCCGCACGGTCGATACGATCAGTGTCAAAAGCTACGACCATCAGGACCAATCGGCGGCGAAAATCCTTAAATCCCCCGATCCGGGCCTGATGGGCGACGGCACCGGCATCCTGATCATCGACGACCTTGTGGACAGCGGCAAGACACTCGAACTGGTGCGCGCCAAGTACCCCAATGCGCATTTCGCAACCGTCTATGCAAAGCCGCAGGGCCGGCCGCAGGTCGATACCTTCATAACCGAGGTCAGTCAGGATACCTGGATATTCTTTCCATGGGACATGGCCCTGCAATATGTGGAACCCTACCGGGGCAAGGACTGAACAGGGCCTTCTTCTGTTGAAAAATACCTCCGCCGGAGGCACCCAAAAATGTAATGCGGCGCAGCCGCCCCTTTTGGAAAAATCATGACACATCCGCGCACAAGCCAGACATTCGCGCCCCCCGTGATGGAGGCACGGCGCTGGCTTGACGGGGTCACGCACCCGGCCGACCGGCCGTTGTTGAATGTCAGTCAGGCGGCCCCGGTCGATCCGCCTCCGCCTGCCATGTGCGATGCCATGGCCGACATCATCCGCAACGATCCGGCGGTGCATCTTTACGGCCCGGTTCTGGGAATGCCCGCACTGCGCGCCGCGGTGGCCCAGCAATGGACCGTATCCTATGGCGGGACGGTCACGGCGGATCAGGTCGCCATCACGTCGGGTTGCAATCAGGCCTTTGCCGCCGCCATCGCATCGCTCTGCGCCGAAGGCGACGAGGTGATTCTGCCTGTTCCGTATTACTTCAACCACCGCATGTGGCTGGATATGTCGGGTGTGCACACGGTGCCGTTGGGGGTCGGGCCGGACATGGTGCCGCGCGCCGAAGATGCCGCCGCACTGATCACGCCGCGCACCCGCGCCATTGCGCTGGTCAGCCCCAACAACCCCTGCGGCGTGGAATATCCTGCCGGGACGTTGCACGCCTTTGCCGACCTGGCGCGCACCCATGGGGTCGCGCTGATCGTCGATGAAACCTACCGCGATTTCGACAGCCGCAGCGGCGCTCCGCATGATCTGTTCACCGATCCGCATTGGGATGACACGCTGATCCAGCTTTATTCCTTCTCCAAGGCGTATCGGCTGACTGGCCACCGCGTGGGTGCGGTCATCGCCAGCACTGCCCGATTGGCCGAGATCGAAAAGTTCCTTGATACGGTCACCATCTGCCCCAACCAGTTGGGCCAGCGTGCAGCCCTTTGGGGGATGCAGAATCTGGGTGATTGGCTGGCGGACCAACGGCAAGAAATTCTGGCACGCCGCGCCGCGATCACCGACAATTTCCCCACGCTGGCCGCGCAAGGTTGGAAACTGCTGGGCTGCGGGGCGTATTTCGCCTATCTGCAACATCCCTTCGGGATCAGTTCCGCTGATCTTGCCCCCATTCTGGTGCAGCAGGCGGGGGTGCTCTTGCTGCCCGGCACGATGTTCATGCCGGATGACGTGGCGGGTGGTGCAAGCCAGTTGCGGATCGCATTCGCAAATGTCGATGCCTCCGACATCGCCGTTTTGTTTGACAGGCTGGCAAAGCTGCACCTGTGACCCTTGCACCATACGCCGCGCACCCGTATTCATGCGCCACCCGCGACAGCGGGACCAACGACAGGAACGGGGCTTGATCGACAGATGGCTGAGAAGAAGAAAAACAAATACGGTGCGTGGTTCATCGTCATCCTTTTGCTGGTCGGGCTTGCAGGCTTTGGCGCGGGGGGGCTTTCGGGCAATATCCGCAATATCGGCACCGTCGGCGACAAGGATGTCAGCGTACAAGCCTATCAACGTGCCTTGACCGAGCAAATCAACGCCCTGCAGGCACAGTTCGGCAGCCCGGTGTCCTTTCAGCAGGCGCAGGCTTTTGGCATTGACCAGACAGCACTGAACCAGCTGATCCTGACCCGAACCCTTGACAACGAAGCCAGCAATCTTGGCCTGTCTGTCGGCGATGCCCGGGTGCTGGACCAGTTGCGCGCAATCCCCCGTTTTCAGGGTGCAGGCGGGTTCAACCGCGATTCTTATCGGTTTGCGTTGGAGCAGATGGGAATGAATGAGGCCGCGTTCGAAACCGGCATCCGCGAGGATATCGCACGCTCGCTGTTACAGGCCGCCGTCGTCAGTGGCATTCCCGACGCCGCGACCTTTGCCGACACGATGGTGCAATACATCGGCGAGCAGCGCAGCGTGACATGGGCCGCGGTCACAGCAGATGATCTGACAGCCCCGCTTCCCGGCCCGACCGAGGCTGATCAGCGCGCGTATTACGACGAAAACCCCGATGAATTCACCCGCCCCGAAACCCGCGACATCACCTACGTCTGGCTGACCCCGGACATGTTGCAGGATGCGATGACAGTGCTCGATGACGCAATTGCCCAGCTTTATGAAAGCCGCAAGACCGATTTCGTTCAGCCCGAACGCCGCTTGGTAGAACGGCTTGTCTATGTCGGCCAGGACCGGGCCGATGCAGCGCGCGCGCGTCTGGACGCTGGCGAAGTCACATTCGAGGAACTGGTCGCCGAACGCGGGCTTTCACTGTCGGACATCGATCTTGGCGACGTTGATCAGGAAACCTTGCGCGGCGCGGGCGAGGCTGTTTTTGCCGCCGCCCCCGGAGACGTGGTCGGACCGTTCAATTCGTCCCTTGGGCCCGCGCTGTTTCGGGTGAACGCCATTCTGGCCGCACAGGAAACCACACTGGAAGAAGCGACACCGGAACTGCGCGAGGAACTGGCCGCCGATGCTGCCCGCGAGGTGGTCAATGGCGACATGGATAATATCATCGACCTTCTGGTCGGTGGCGCAACACTGGAAGACATCGCCGCGCGCACCGAAATGGAACTTGGCCAGATCAACTGGACCCCGGACACCACAGACGGCATTGCCGCCTATGATGATTTCCGCGCGGCCGCTGCAAATGTCGAACAAGGTGCATCTGCCGAAGTGACCGACCTTGCAGACGGCGGCATCTTTGCGCTGCGTCTGGATGGAATCACACCGCCAACCCTGAACCCTTTCGCGGAAGTGCGCGATGCAGTTGATATCGCGTGGCGCGCCGCCGCGCAGCAACGTGCCGTGGTCGCCCGCGCAGAAGAGATCGCGGCGGCGATCCAGCCACTGACGGGTTTTGACACAGTTGGCCTGAATGCCCGCCAGGAACAGAACCTGACGCGCCGCAGTTTTCTCGAGGGCACGCCCCCCGGATTTAACGACCGGATTTTTGACATGTCCGTGGGTGACGTCAGTGTCATCCCTGGCGCTGACGGTGCGATCATCGTGCGGCTGGATGACATTGCCGCACCTGATCCGGCAGATCCGACGGTTGCTGCACAGCGCGAACAACTGGCCGCCAACGCCGCTGCAGGCATCGCGCAAGAGGTTTTCGAAAACTACGCCGACGCCTTGCGCCAGCAAACCGACGTGGCAATTGACCAGGCCACAGTGAATGCAGTGAACGCCCAGTTCCAATAAGGGCGGCGCTGGGTGCAACCCATCAGGGTTGCGCCAGAATGCCCGATGCAGGCGCGATCGCGATCTGATTGATGTTGGCGTCTTCCGCCCATTCGGACAGTCCCGCCAGAAGATCAGCGGTCAACGGCCCTGACAGCACGACACCCGCGCCCTGACGGGCACGGAACGCCGCCTGATCCAGCGCGCGGTTGATTGCGTCGCCTGTTTCACCGACCAGATCACGCTTTACGATTGCGGCGGGCACACCGGCCTGTGCAGCGATCCGCGCAAGGCGGCTAAGACCGCGATCGACGGCCACCAGGCCAAGCCCTTCGGCTGCCAGGAGGTTAACCATCTGTTCGGTGACAACGCGATCGCCTTGCAGCACGTCATCACCACCAGAGAATAGAACAACTGCCTCGGGCAGGATCACGTGGGCCGCCGCAAAGGCGACCTCTACGTCTTGCGCGCGCGCACCTTGCGGCAGTGCCGCCTGCAGCCCGATTTCGACGCCTGCCGCGCGATAGGCCAACATGCGGGTCGCCGCATCGGGATCAAGCGGATCAAGGACGACAGTCACCGGAAAGGAAAGGCCAGCCAGCGTCGCCGCCGCATCGGGCATCGTGCCATCGTCAATCAAGACGATACTGACCAACGGCCAGCCTTGGGGGTTTTCAAACGTCGCGGCAAATCGCTGCAGTGCCGGCGCATCCTCGTCTACGGCATCCGGCTGGGCAATTTCGGCTGGTGTTCCGGCTGGTGCAGGTGCGTCTGCCCCAGGACGGTTTACACGCACGCCGGAATTGATCTGCGGCAAGACAGTCGTGCTGCTGATGTCGCCGTCGCTTACAGGGGGCGATGAATCCGTAGGCAATACCGGTAAAGGCGCCGGTGCCGGAACATCGGAAGCAACAGGTGGATCCTCTCGGACGACCGCGTTGGGCGGCGGTGTATCGATCTGCGGGGCGGGGTCGGTCGCAGCCGCTGGTGCGGCCGGTGCAACTGGCGGGGATTGTGATGCCGTCGGCTGCGGTGCCGGTTCATTCGACGCGATCCCGGGGTCTCTGCCGTTGGTCTCGGGCGATGCAACATCCGCATCCAAAGACGGTAGATCGGGTGCGGCGGGTGCTGCATCCACTGTCGTGGGGACCTGCGGCGCCAGATCTTTTGCAGGGACAATGGCAGGGGCAGGTCTGGGCAGGGCATTCACCGCATCTTTGCCATCCGCGGCGGACGGCGCGGCATCGTCTGGCGGCGTTCCCGCGACATCGGCCTCTGGCGCGCGCATTGCGGTATCAACAGGGGCCGGTTGCGGCGAGAGAGGCGTGGTGGCAATGGGTGCAGGCGGGTCTGTCCTATCGCTTGAATTGATCGGAGATTCAGCACGCGCGGGCGCTTCGGGTGCCTGCGTGCTGGCCGGCATGGCATCAGAAACGGCTGGCCCCGCTCCGGCGGCGGATGCTTGGGGCGCCTGCGGCTGGTTTACCACCACCGGTGGTTCGTGCGCCAGTGACGCCAGCCCAAGCCCGGTGGTTCCCAGAACCAGCCCCCATACCGCACCCGACACTGCTCCGCGCATCCACACCCTCACTGTTTTGGTGACCCGTTTCCATCAGCAACCGGGCGTCGCACGACCGGTCTTCGCTTGGCGGGGCTTATATCGACTACAAAGCAGCGAATGCACCCCTTTTCTCAACCTGAGCAGGAATTATCCGACCACAGGGCGTGCAGCCCCGGCAAAAGGCTGGTATCGCAAGATTTCATCGCCAATATTGGCTGGAAGTCGCTCCGATAATCGCCCTAGGATGCGTCGCAGAAAGCCAAGACCGAAAAAAGGTGCCGCATGAGTGACGCGCTCAAACCTCTGATCCACGCCGCCGCCGAAGGCCCGCTGACCCGCGCCCAAGCCGAACAGGCTTTCGAGATCCTGTTCGAGGGCAATGCAACACCGTCACAGATCGGCGGGCTATTGATGGCGCTGCGCACACGTGGCGAAACGGTGGACGAATATGCCGCCGCCGCCGCTGTCATGCGCGCCAAATGCCTGGCTGTCACCGCACCCGAGGGGGCGATGGATATCGTCGGCACTGGCGGTGACGGCAAGCACACGCTGAATATTTCCACAGCAACCGCCTTTGTCGTGGCAGGGGCCGGTGTGCCGGTGGCCAAGCACGGCAACCGCAACCTGTCCTCAAAGTCAGGCACCGCGGATGTGCAGGGGCAGATGGGAATCAACGTCATGGTCGGCCCAAAGGTCGTGGAACGCGCATTGGCCGAGGCCGGGATCGGGTTCATGATGGCGCCGATGCATCATCCGGCCATCAAACATGTGATGCCGACGCGGGCGGAACTGGGCACAAGAACGATCTTTAACATACTCGGGCCATTGACAAATCCTGCTGGCGTCAAGCGTCAGCTAACAGGCGCTTTCAGCCGTGACCTGATCCGCCCAATGGCCGATACCCTGCTGGCGCTAGGGTCCGAGGCTGCCTGGCTGGTCCACGGTTCCGACGGCACAGACGAGCTGACGATCACCGGGGTATCATGGGTGGCCGCCCTGAAAGACGGCGCCGTGACTGAATTTGAAATCACGCCAGAAGATGCGGGCCTGCCGGTGCATGCCTTTGCCGAAATCGTCGGCGGCACACCTGAGGAAAACGCAACCGCATTTCGCGCCTTGTTGGATGGGGCAACAGGTGCATTCCGCGATGCGGTGCTGTTGAATGCGGCGGCCGCACTGCTGGTCGCGGGCAAGGCCGCCGATCTGCGCGAAGGCGTCGCACTTGCGCGTGACAGCATCGACTCTGGCCGCGCGAAACAGGCCCTCGAGACGCTGGCGCGCATCACATCCGAGGCCTGATGTTCGATCCGGCGCAGCTTGGCGATGGCGCCGGTCAGGGCCTGACGATGACCGCGCCCTGTCATGCCACTGTGGATTTTTCGGACCATGCCCATTTTAAATGACCAACCAGTGGCTTATTGATCGTGGCGAACATCCAATCAACCGGGCGGACCCATGAGCGACATTCTGGAAAAAATCAAAACCTACAAACTGGAAGAAATCGCCGCCCGCAAGGACAAGGTGCCCCTGGCACAGGTCGAGGCGCGCGCGCATGAGGCCCCGCCCGTGCGCGGTTTTGCGGATCGTCTGGCCGAGGCCGCGCGCGAAGGCTATGGTCTGATCGCAGAGATCAAGAAAGCAAGCCCGTCAAAGGGATTGATTCGCGCTGATTTCGATCCGCCCGCCCTGGCCGAAGCCTATGAGGTCGGCGGCGCAACGTGTTTGTCGGTATTGACCGACATCCCCAGTTTTCAGGGCGCCGACAGCTATCTGACGGCGGCGCGCAGCGCCTGCAACCTGCCCGCCCTGCGCAAGGATTTCATGTATGACACCTATCAGGTGGCCGAGGCCCGCGCGTTGCATGCCGATTGCATCCTGATCATCATGGCATCAGTCAGCGACGCACAGGCGCAGGAACTGGAACAAGCTGCGTTTGCTTGGAATATGGACGTGTTGATAGAGGTGCATGACGCCGAAGAACTGGAACGGGCAACCTTGCTGAAATCCCCGCTGATGGGGATCAACAACCGCAACCTCAAGACGTTCGAAACCACGCTGGATACCACGCGCACCCTGTCGAAACTGGTGCCAGCCGACCGCATGATCGTATGCGAAAGCGGGCTTTCCACACCAGACGATCTTGCCGAAATGGCGCGCTATGGCGCACGGTGTTTTCTGATCGGGGAAAGCCTGATGCGGCAGGCAGACGTGACGGCCGCCACGCGCAAGCTGCTGGCGCACCCGGCCACGGGGGATATGTAATGGCCGATCTGACCCATTTCGACGATCACGGCCAGGCCCATATGGTCGATGTATCGGACAAGCCCGTCACGGCCCGTGTCGCCGTGGCCCAAGGGTTCATCCGCATGACCGCCAACACGCTGGCGCTGATAACCGAAGGGCGTGCAAACAAGGGTGACGTGCTGGGGATCGCCCGGATTGCCGGCATCATGGGGGCCAAGAAAACCGCCGATCTGATCCCGCTGTGCCATCCTTTGCCAATCACCAAGGTCGCACTGGATCTGACGCCGGATGATACCCTGCCCGGCATCCGCATCACTGCCACCGTGAAAACAGGTGGTCAGACAGGGGTAGAAATGGAGGCGCTGACAGCCGTCAGCGCCGCCGCCCTGACGGTCTATGACATGGTCAAGGCCGTCCAAAAAGACATGGAAATCGGCGGTATCCGCCTGACGCTGAAAGACGGTGGTAAATCGGGCCGGTTCGAGAATCCATGATCACCGTCGCGCAAGCCCTCGATCACCTGTTTGCACTGACAGCCCCCCTGCCCGTCGAAGACGTTCCGCTGGCGCAGGCCGGTGGCCGGGTTCTGGCCCGCGATGTCACCGCGCGGCGCGATCAGCCGCCCTTTGCGGCCTCGGCGATGGATGGTTATGCGCTGGCCGGTACAGACGCGCGCCCCGGTGCAAGTTTCACTGTCATCGGGGAAGCCGCTGCAGGGCACCGCTTTGCCGGCACTGTGGCGCGGGGACAGGCGCTGCGTATCTTCACTGGCGCGCCCTTGCCCGCTGGCACCGATCATGTGGTGATCCAAGAGGATGTGACCCGCGCGGGCGACACCATCACCCTTGGCGATACATTGGAAGCCAAACCACACGTCCGGCCCGCGGGTGCCGATTTTCGCACCGGCGACACGATCAATGCGCCACGCCTATTATCCCCGTCCGACATTGCCCTGCTGGCTGCGATGAATATCAGCAGGGTGCCGGTGACACGCCGCCCCGTCGTGGCGATTATCGCGACGGGCGACGAATTGGTGCAGCCGGGTGAAACCCCCGGCCCTGACCAGATCATCGCCTCCAACAGTTATGGCCTGGCGGCATTGCTGCAAGCGATTGGCGCGCAACCACGGCTGCTGCCGATCGCACGCGACACTGTGCCAGCGCTGAACCTTGCGTTTGAACTGGCGCAGGGTGCCGATCTGATCCTGACCATCGGCGGGGCGTCGGTGGGTGATCATGATCTGGTCGGTGATGTGGCGCAGGCCAACGGGATGGAACGGGCGTTTTACAAGATTGCGATGCGCCCCGGCAAGCCGCTGATGGCTGGTCGCATTGGTGATGCGATGATGATCGGCCTTCCCGGCAACCCGGTGTCAGCGATGGTTTGCGGACATATTTTCGTGGTGCCGGTGATCCGGTCGATGCTGGGCCTGGGCCAGTCGGCCGCCCCACGCCAGACGGCCACGCTGGCCCATGACATTGGCGCCAACGGGCCGCGCGAGCATTATACCCGCGCCCGGGTGACCGACCAGGGTGTCGCCATCTTTGACCGGCAGGACAGTGCCCTGCTGACGGTGCTGGCCGATGCCAACTGTCTTGCGGTCCGTCCGATCAATGATGGGCCGCGGCCCACCGGGGCCACAATCGAGATTATCCCGCTGTGATCGCCTTTGCGCGAAGATATGTTGACACAAAACAGGAACATGCATAGAACATACGGACAACCTGCGAGGGGAGCGGCCAAATGTTGACCAAGAAACAACTCGACCTTTTGGAATTCATCCACAAGCGCGTTCAGCGCGATGGCGTCCCCCCCAGTTTCGACGAGATGAAAGAGGCGCTCGATCTGCGGTCAAAATCCGGGATTCACCGCCTGATCACCGCACTGGAAGAACGCGGGTTCATCCGCCGTCTGGCGCATAGGGCCCGCGCGCTGGAAATCATCAAACTGCCCGATGCGATGCAGGGCAAAGCCGGGTTCACGCCCCGCGTGATCGACGGCGACAGGCCTGACAGCACCCCGGCCCGCGCCATGCCGGTGGAAACTGGTTCGGTCGAACTGCCCGTCATGGGCCGGATCGCCGCCGGTGTCCCGATCGAGGCGATTTCCCAAGTATCACACAACGTGCACGTGCCGCAGTCCATGGTCGGCAAGGGTGATCATTATGCGCTGGAGGTCAAGGGCGACTCGATGATCGACGCCGGGATCAACGACGGCGACGTGGTGGTGATCCGCGAAACCACCGTGGCCGATAACGGCGATATCGTCGTTGCCCTTGTCGAAGGGCATGAGGCGACGCTGAAACGGTTCCGCCGCAACGGCAATTCGATCGCACTGGAGGCCGCAAACCCCGCGTATGAAACACGGGTGTTCCGGGATGATCAGGTCAAGGTGCAGGGCCGTCTCGTCGGGTTGATCCGCACTTACTGATCCGCCCCCGCGATCACGGTCGTCGCTTTCTTGTCTGCAAGTGACAGCCGCAGTGGCGGCGCAACCGGCCCTTGCCTGTTGTTCCAGGGTCGGTGACCGGCGACCCCATGGGCCGTAGTGATCTGCAAATCGCCTGCCGGTGTCAGATCAATCGCCAGCGCGCCAGTGTCGCGCAGACGGCCCAAATCATACACTACACAGGGACGCGGCCCGGCATCTGTCTGGTTTGATATCAAAATATCCGCTCCACCGCAGCCCTGCATGTCTGCCAGAACGGTCTTGCCCGATGCCTGCACGATCCGCCATTCCCCCAGAGGCGCAGAAACAACCCGCACCTGCCTGTCCAATCCGGGGCGCGCGGCGGCGATATCCTGCGCGACCGGCGCCCCGTCGTTTTCCAACCAAATCCCGGCGACAAAGCTGCCCCCTGTCGGCTTTGACAGCACCCGCCCCTCGGGCCGCGCCAGACCGATCAGCGCGCCGCTGTCAGCGACCAGCAAATCGGGCCGTGTGCTTTGCTGCCACAGCAAGGCCGCAATAATCACGCCCGCCCCGCCCGCAAATCGCGCCCGCCCCTGCCAGAGGATGAAATACAACAGGCCCAGCGTCAGCACCGGCAACACGGCAGGATGCGGCGCATGCACGTGGCCAACCGCCCCGTCCATCCCGGCGACATGTCCGGCCACGAACAGGATCCAGCGCAGGCCAAGGTCCATGAACCATAGCCCCACAGCCGCCAGCCCAAAGGGGACCAGGCAGGCCGCCAGCACAGCGGCAGGCATCACCAGCAGCCCCATCAGCGGCACGCTGAGTAAATTGGCGATCAGACCATAATGCGCGATCTGGTTGAAATGCGCGGCTGCAAATGGCGCCGTGGCCAGCCCCGCGATGAACGATGACAGAACCACTGACAGCACCGGTCGCGTCCAGCGTGGCAACCTGTGCATATCAAACCGCCGCAGATAGCCAAAGGCCGCCACCAGCGCGGTGGTC
>NZ_CBFIBD010000057.1:0-13835 GCF_965660735.1 Yoonia sp. | reverse complement strand
CTCGAAAGAGGCGAGTCATGTGCGGCCCACGTGCGGCCCAGCTTAATAGCACACACAGATCTATTGGCTTAAAATGCATCTAAGTCATTGATTTTAATGGTGCCCCCACACGGACTCGAACCGCGGACCTACTGATTACAAATCAGTTGCTCTACCAGCTGAGCTATAGGGGCACTGGGCGGGCGTCTAGCATCGGGTCAAGGGGTTGGCAAGATGGTTTGGATAGAACCGGATGGTGTTTCTTTGCGAAAAAAAATTTTGCCACCTATCCGTATATCCGACAATCCGACTTGATGCAGTCGCAGGACCGGGCGCAAACCCGAAGCGCCACTTTTGTCGGCCTGTGTTGTCCCGGCTTAGCCGCGCCAGCTGCGGATTGGCCCACAATCCATATGGACGAAGTTCGATCTGCTATATCGTCCGACACCACCAGCGCGACATGCCAGCGCAGCACTGGCCATCTGTGCTGTCGAACGGCTTTGCAGGCGCAGATCTGCGGCTTGACCGCTCATATGCAGGGAATTCCGTGCCACACCAGCGGAATTCTTGCGCAGCATTGCATTGGTTTGAGGCGATCTGTAACCCGACAGCATCATATAAGGTTCATCGACCTCCATCAGATTGCGCGCGGCAGACATGATGTCGATGGTGCGCAGATCAATCTGGATGGCTTCGCTTGTGCGCCAGTCGCGCATGAACATGTTGATTTCCTGAATAGCTTCGGGAATGTATTCACCCTCGATCCAATAGATCGTATCGACCCGTTCGCCGGTCCGGCCGGAAAACATTGCGATGCGTCTGATATCACCGGCACCGCGCAAAAATCCGGCTGCATTGGCGAATGTTGGTGCGGCGGTCACCGCCGTTGCTGCAAAAGCACCCAACAAACCGCGTCTGGTCATCCCCGAGGAATTCTTTTTTGTCATAGTGTAGCGCCTGTCCTGTCGCCTCTTTGTCCCGCTGTTCCGCGGATTTTGCACCATATGCCTTGGCTGTGGTTTTTATGGCATACTTCGAATCATTGACCAAGACTGTTTACCGCGACACCGGTTAATGATCTGGAAATCGGCGAAATCCTGCGCAAGAGGCACTGTTTAAGACGCGGGACAGCAACACCTAAAATCTGATTTCAGGTCGTCGTTGCAGTTTTGCATGGACACGGATCAGGTAAGGATATTGTTACTCGTGCGTGCGACATGTCGCGTTATGCTCTTTTGTGGACCTATCAGCAGGATTTGATTTTTATGCGTTTTAGTCGGTTATTTGGCAGAGATTTACGACCATATCTGGCGGTTTGGCTGGTGATTTTGGCGCTTGGCCTTGCATCGGCTGTGGCTGCCCAGACACAGGTGACCGAATTCCGGCAGGCGGTTGCCCAGGCGGCGGCAGATGACCCAGATCTGGTTGCATTTTACAGGGCGCGCGATTTCAACGGTATCTGGACTGATGACCGCAATCGACGCAACGCAATCCTTGCGGCATTCTCGGCGGCAGGTGATCATGGCCTTCCTGCGGATCGTTATGATGCCGACGCGGTGATCGACAGGTTGCGCAGGGCCGGCACGCCCGCAGAGCAGGGCCAGGCCGAAGTGGCGTTAAGCCGGCTGTTTCTGCAATACGCACGCGATGTCCAGACCGGCATGCTGGTTCCTTCCCGTATTGATCCAAATATTCACCGTCAGGTGCCGTACCGGTCGCGGTTGGCAACGCTCGAGGCGTTTGTCAAATCCAACCCGGCCGGATTTCTGCGTGCGCTGCCGCCCGCCGCGCCCGAATATACACGCTTGATGCGCGAAAAGCTCGCGTTGGAGCGTTTGCTGGCTGACGGAGGGTGGGGGCCGACCCTTGTCAGTCGCAAGCTGGAGCCCGGCAATAGTGGCCCTGCTGTCGTTGCGCTGCGCAACCGGTTGATCAGCATGGGATATCTGGGACGGACGGCGTCACAGACCTATGACGCCGACATCATGGCAGCCGTGCAGCAGTTCCAGCTGGCGCACGGCCTAAATCCCGATGGCACGGCCGGTCCTTCGACATTGGCAGAGATGAATGTCGAGCCTGCCGCACGGCTGCAGTCTGTTATTGTTGCAATGGAACGCGAACGCTGGATCAACCGGCCGCGCGGCGAACGTCATATCTGGGTCAATCTTGCCGATTTCAGCGCGCAGGTCATCGACAATGAGAATGTCACCTTCGCGACCCGGGCCGTCATCGGGGCCACCGCAAGTGACCGGGTCAGCCCGGAATTTTCGGATGTGATGGAGTTCATGGTGATCAACCCCAGTTGGTATGTGCCGCGCTCGATCATCACCAAAGAATATCTTCCGATGCTGAAAACCAACCCCAATGCGGTCAACCAGCTGATCATCACGGATTCCAGCGGTCGCCGGGTCGACCGTGCCGCAGTTGATTTTACATCCTACACCGAAAGCAGCTTTCCGTTTTCAATGCGTGAACCGCCCAGTCAGGGGAATGCATTGGGGCTGGTCAAATTCATGTTTCCCAATCGCTATAACATCTATTTGCACGATACCCCCGCCAAAAGCCTGTTCCGTCGCGAGACACGGGCCTTTAGCCACGGGTGTATCCGTCTGAATGATCCGTTCGACTTTGCCTATACCCTGCTTGCCCGACAGGTTGCGGACCCAGAGGCGTTCTTTCAATCCCGCCTGCGGACAGGGCAGGAACAACGTGTTGATCTGGAACGGCCGGTGCCGGTGCATCTGGTGTATCGCACGGCCTATACCAAAGCGGACGGGCGCACCCAGTTCCGCCGCGATATCTATGGCCGCGATGCGAAAATCTGGCGCGCGCTGGCCCGTGAAGGGGTAGCAGTTCGCGCCGTTCGGGGATAAATCTGGCACCGGAATATGATCCGGGGGCATGATGGCACATTCAATCGCAGAGATCGCAGCCGCATTGGGCGCGCAAGCCCTCGGTGCTATCAACATTGTGGTGGACGGAGCGGCAGAGCCTGCCGCCGCCGGGCCCGGGGATCTGGCCCTGGCGATGACACCCGCCTACGGCCATGCTCTGGCTTTGGGGCGTGCCCGCGCCGCCGTCATCTGGCCGGGTGCCGATTGGCAGGCACTGGGACTGGAGGCAGCGATTATCGCGCCGCGGGCCCGTTTGGCGATGGCCGGGCTGACGCGCATGCTGGACCGGCCTTTGGACGGGTCGGGGATAGACCCGCTGGCATCTGTGCATCCGACAGCCATAATCGGGGCGGACGTGACCATCGGCCCGTTTACAGTTGTCGGAGCAGGGGCCGTCATTGGTGCGGGCAGTTGGATTGCTGATCAGGTCAGTATCGCGGCTGGCGTGAAGATTGGCGAAAGCTGCCAGATACACGCCGGGGTGCGCCTGCAACGGGGGGTGTCTCTTGGCAACCGTGTGATCCTGCAACCAGGCGTGGCCATCGGCGGCGACGGGTTTTCCTTTGTGACTGCCGCCCCCTCGAATGTTGAACTTGCACGCGAAACACTGGGGGCTGTTCCGCTTGTTGCGCCACAGGACCCGACCTGGCACCGGATCCATTCACTGGGCGGGGTCGAGATCGGCGATGATGTGGAAATCGGCGCGAATTCTACGGTGGATGCCGGCACAGTCCGCGCGACCCGTGTGGGCCGGGGCACAAAGGTCGATAATCTGGTGCAAGTGGGGCATAATGTCATTTTGGGCGACCATTGTCTGCTTTGCGCGCAGGCCGGTATCGCCGGGTCCACTGTGATTGGCGACCGCGTGGTTGTCGGTGGCAAGGCGGGTGTCGCCGATAACCTGTCGGTGGGCGATGATGTGGTTCTTGGCGGTGGTTCGGTTGTGCTGTCGCATGTGCCCAGCGGGCGTGTGATGATGGGTTATCCCGCAACCAAGATGCAGACGCACCTTGAAAGCTACAAGGCGCTGCGCCGCCTGCCTCGCTTTTTGCGACAGATGACAAAGCGTTAATTAGCTGTTTCAAACAGCTGCCAGAATGACTAGATCGATAATGAAACAGGACAGGCAAGCCGGATGAAAACCCAACAGCAAGTGATTGCGATTATTGCCGAACAGGCAATGCTAGAGCCGTCGGACGTGTCACTTGACAGCACATTGGCCGATCTGGGCATTGACAGTCTGGGGCTTGTGGAAAGCATCTTTGCGATTGAGGAATGTTTCGATATCTCTGTGCCGTTCAATGCCAATGATCCCAGCGAGAGCGATTTCGACATATCATCTGTTGCAACAATCATTTCAGCGGTTGAGCAGATCCGCGCGGCGCAGGGCAAATAGATGCACCGTGTGGTCATCACCGGCGCCGGGACGATAAACCCGCTGGGGGCCGACGTTTCCACCACGCTGGAGGCCATGCGCGAAGGGCGCTGCGGGATCGGGCAGCTGGATATTCTGGATGTCGATCGTCTGTCGATCCAGATCGGCGGGCAGATCAAGGGCTATGATGAAACGACGTATTTCAACCGCCAGCAAATCGCGCTTTATGACCGGTTCACCCAGTTTACCCTGTTGGCCGCGCGCGAGGCGATCAGTCAGTCGGGGCTGACGTTTTCGGGGGCGCTGGCGGATCGGTCGGGTGTGATTTTCGGCACCTCCGGCGGCGGGTTGAACACGCAGGACGAAAATTATCGTGCCGTATATCAGGCGGGCAAGAACCGGGTGCATCCTTTTATCGTGCCCAAGCTGATGAATAATGCCGCCGCGTCGCATGTGTCGATGGAATGGAACCTGCGTGGCCCGTCCTTTACGGTGGCGACGGCGTGCGCCTCATCCAACCACGCGATGGGGCAGGCATTCAACATGGTACGCTGCGGCATGGCCACGGCGATGGTGACCGGCGGTTCCGAGGCGATGTTGTGCTTTGGTGGGATCAAGGCGTGGGAGGGGCTGCGGGTCATGTCGCGCGATGCCTGCCGCCCGTTTTCAGCCACACGCAACGGCATGGTGCAAGGTGAAGGGGCAGGGGTTTTCGTGTTCGAGGAATATGAACATGCCCGCGCAAGAGGGGCCGAGATACTGTGCGAGGTGATCGGCTTTGCCATGACGTCGGATGCATCCGATATTGTCACCCCCTCCAAACAGGGTGCCGCGCGGGCGATCGCCGGTGCCATCAGCGATGCGCGCGTTGCCAGGGAAGACATCGGTTATATCAACGCCCACGGCACGGGCACCGCTGCAAATGACAAGACGGAATGCGCTGCGGTTGCCGATGTGTTTGGCGCACACGCCGATGCGCTGATGATCTCTTCAACGAAATCCATGCACGGGCATCTGATCGGTGGGACCGGCGCAGTGGAGCTTTTGGCCTGTATCATGGCCCTGCGCGATGGCGTGATCGCACCAACCATCGGTTTTGAAGAACCCGACCCTGAATGTGCGCTTGATGTGGTGCCGAACGTGGCGCGCGACGCAAAGGTTGATGTTGTGCTGTCGAACGCATTTGCCTTTGGCGGGCTCAATGCGGTGATCGCCCTGAAAAAACACTAGGGCCACGCCCTGGAGTTTTCGCAGTGAAGGATGCAAGGCGGTCAGGTGCCCGACCGCCTTTCATATTTATTCGCGGGCTTCCAGACCGTCATAACCGGCGGTGAACCCTGCCAGTGAAACTGTCAGGATCACCTCCTCGGTCGGGGCAGCGGCGGGGACCAGTCGCAGCGTTGCCAAAGCACCGCGTTTGAACTGATCCACTTCGGCTTGGGTAAAGCCGATGCGCGCGATGCAACCACCGGCATTGCAGAACGAAAATGGATACCGGCGTGCCTCGCCGCCGTCCACGGCCAGCGTCAGTTGTTGTGGCAAAAGCGTTTCAAGTGGCGCCACGATTGTCGCACCCGCGATCGCACGCGACCCCTCTGGCAAACGGAACAGGCTCAGTTCTGCAACCGGCGCATCATTGGCATCGGTCAGAAGTTGGTAAAGGCTACAGGGGTCTTCCTGGCCCTCTGGTGCCTTTTGGCAACGCTGTGCCCAGTCCCCAAATGAACCGGCAACATAAGTTTCGCCCACCTGCGGGCCGGTTGGCTGGCCCAAGCTCAGCTCTTCGGCGGGATCTGCCGGAGCATCCGCCTCCTGGGCTGTTGCATGGGCCCCCTGCACCAGCAAGGTTGCGACCAAAAATGATTGTAGCATGCGACGCATGGATATCTTCCTTTCGTTTCTTGTCCCGGCGATTAGCAGACTGATGCTGCCATGTCAGGTCAAATACAGGATGTATCGGCTGGGTTTCGCTTACCTTTTCGTGATGGGCGGCGAAAAAAAAGGACCCGTATAGGGCCCTTTTCTGTTTTTCTCCCTGTCGGACTTGGCCGACGAATTGACGGAACGCTACGCAAAGCGAAAGAGCCCGTCAACAGCAAAAAATATGTGTTCATGCAGCGGCCCTTAGGGGGCTGATCAGAAAAAACCGTGCCCGAAGGCACGGCAGGTTCAACAAGGAAGGAATAGGTCGCCCCCGTGTAAGGGCCGACAATCTTTACTCTGGCATCGTTTCGTTAAGAATGTATCTCTAGCAGACGAAAAAATTGGGCGAGGTGACGGAAAATGGCAGATCAGATGTTCATCGGTGGTGGGGGCGATGGTTATGCTGTGCCGCAGTATCTACTCTTCGACAAGGCGAACCGGCACGGGTTGGTTGCGGGCGCCACGGGCACCGGCAAGACGGTGACGCTGCAAATCATGGCAGAAGGGTTTTCTGCGGCTGGCATTCCGGTGTTCCTGTCCGACATCAAAGGCGATCTGTCTGGGCTGGCTGCCGCCGGATCGGCGGCCTTTAAATTGCATGATGCCTTTGCAAAACGGGCGGCGACCATCGGGCTAGACCTGCAATATGACAGCTTTCCTGTCACCTTCTGGGATCTTTTCGGAAAGCAGGGCCATCCGATCCGGACGACCCTCGCGGAAATGGGGCCACTGCTTTTGTCGCGGCTTCTGGACCTGACCGATGTGCAGGAAGGTGTGATGAACGTGGCCTTTCGGGTGGCTGACGAACAGGGGCTGCCGTTGCTTGATCTGAAGGATTTGCAGGCGCTGCTGGTCTGGGTCGGACAGAATGCGCAGGAACTTTCACTGCGCTATGGCAATGTGGCGACGTCATCGGTGGGGGCGATCCAGCGGCAACTTCTGGTGCTGGAAAACCAGGGTGGTGCGGCGCTATTCGGTGAACCTGCGCTGGAACTGGCCGACATGATGCGCGTCAAGGATGGCCGGGGCGAGATCAACATCCTTGCTGCCGATCAACTGATGGGGTCCCCACGGCTTTATGCGACTTTCCTGCTTTGGCTTTTGTCGGAACTGTTCGAGGAGCTGCCAGAGGTCGGTAACCCTGACAAACCCAAGCTGGTGTTTTTCTTTGACGAGGCGCACCTGCTGTTTGATGGCGCGCCCAAGGCACTGGTGGATAAAGTCGAGCAGGTCGCCCGCCTGATCCGGTCCAAAGGGGTGGGCGTTTATTTCGTGACGCAAAACCCCGGCGACATTCCTGACGATGTGCTGGGACAATTGGGCAACCGGGTGCAGCATGCCTTGCGTGCCTTTACCGCCAGGGATCGCAAGGAATTGAGAACCGCCGCCGAAACCTATCGCGACAACCCCGCCTTTGACACCGCAGAGGCGATCCAGCAGGTCGGCACCGGCGAGGCAGTGACGTCGTTTCTGGACGCCAAGGGTATTCCTTCGGTGGTCGAACGCACTTTGATCCGCCCGCCGTCGTCGCAGCTTGGCCCGATCGATGCGATCACGCGTCAGACGATCATGGCCGCGTCAGACATGGCGGGGAAATATGATGCGGCCATTGACCGCGATAGCGCCCATGAGATGCTGCTGGCGCGCGCCGCCGCAGCCGCAAAAGAAGCCGCAGAAGCAGAGGCGCAAGAGGCCGCGCTGGAAGAGAAAGAGCGGGAATTCAAAGCAGCCCGCCGTTATGATGGCGGGCGCACGACAGAGCGATCGGCATCGCGAAAGGCGTCGTCACAAGGCGGATTTGGCGAGGCGATCGCATCGGTTGTCGTCAAGGAACTGAAAGGCACGACCGGCCGCCGCATTGTGCGCGGGATACTGGGGGGGTTATTTCGCGGCCGCTAGGGCAGGGTGGGTCATGACCCACCCTGTGCGCAGGGCTATTCGCCGATCGCCACCCCTTCGCGCCGCGGGTCGGCCCCGCCGGACAGGCTGTCACCAATCGCGATGGCATGCAGGCCAGAGTTCAGATCACGCAGATTGACCTCATATCCCAGTGCGCGTAGCGGCGCCTCCAGCGTTGTTCGGGCGCTGCCGGCCTCGACATCGTAGGTGCCAAAACGGTTGACCAGATGGCCGCCGGTCAACGCCTGCTGCACATCCATGCCCCAGTCGATATGGGCAATGATGGCCTGTGCCACATAGCCGATGATCCGGCTGCCGCCGGGGCTGCCGATTACCAGCACCGGGGCACCGTCGCGGGTAACAATGGTGGGGGCCATGGATGATCGGGGCCGTTTTCCCGGTGCGATCCGGTTCGCGATGGGATAGCCGTTTGCATGCGTGGCAAAGGAAAAATCGGTCAATTCGTTGTTCAGCAGAAAACCCCGCACGAACAGCCGCGAACCAAACCCGTTCTCGATGGTCGTGGTCATCGACAGGGCATTGCCATAGCTGTCCACGATGGAAATATGCGAAGTCGATGGGAATTCGATGCTGGCATCATCCCCCCAGATCATCGCGTGGTCCCAAGTGGGGTTGCCGGGCGTGACCTCTGGCAGGGCATCATCGCCTGCCAGCAGGGCTGCGCGGTCGGCCAGATAGGCCGGATCAACCAGCCCCTTGGTCGGCATTGGCACAAAATCGCTGTCGGCCATGTACCGCCCCCGATCCGCAAAAGCCAGCCGGGACGCATCCCCGATCAGCCGCCATGTCGCGGCATCTGCGGGATCCGAGATGTCATGATTGTTCAGCATCCCCAGAATCTGCCCCACGGTCAGCGCGCCCGATGATGGCGGCCCCATGCCGCAGACCTCATACACACGATACGTCACGCAGACAGGGTCACGTGCGACCACGTCATAAAGTGCCAGATCAAGCGCGGACAGCACACCGGGGTTGCCTGCGGCGGTGCGCACGGTTGTCACGATGTCGGCGGCAATCGGTCCGGTGTAAAACGCATCCGTGCCATGGGCCGCGATCTGGCGCAGGGTGTCGGCATAGGCGGGGTTCCGCAGTGTGTCACCTGCGGCAAGGGCCGTGCCGCCGGGAAAGAAATACGCAGCGGTAGACGCAAAGCGTTGCAGGCGTTCGGCGTCGCCTGCAATCGATTCAGCCATACGTGGTGACACGGCGAACCCGCCTTCGGCCAGCGCGATGGCTGGCGCAAAAAGCCCGGTCCAATCGGCTCGGCCCCAGCGCGTGTGCGCCTCTTCCATCAGTTTTGGCGTGCCGGGTGTACCAACCGAAAGCCCGCCGACGACCGCATCAAAAAAGCCCAGCGGTTCGCCGTTTTCATCCTGAAACAGTGTGGGGGTTGCGGCCAGCGGCGCAGTTTCGCGCCCGTCAAGGGTGGTCATCGTGCCGGTTGCGGCGTCATACCAGACCAGAAACGCACCTCCGCCCAGTCCCGACGACTGCGGCTCCACCAGCCCCAGCACGCTTTGCACGGCGATCATCGCATCCGCCGCCGTGCCGCCCTGCGCCAGCACATCAGCCCCCGCTGCGACTGCCAGTGGGTTGGCGGCAACCACCATCCAGTCATCGGCGCTGACGGGCACCCCGGCTTGCTTGGCGGAAAGCCCGGCGCGGGCGGCCTCTGAAAGTCCTGCAAAGGCGCCTGTGGCGGTTGCGGTTTCGGGTGCCACCGTATCGGCGGCCTCTTGGGCATAGGCGGGAACAGCAAGGCAAAGCGATAACAAACAGGCGGGCAAAAAATGGCGCAATGTCATGATAACCTCTTTGATTGGATCAAAAGGTCAGGATTGCCCCGCTTTGCATCAAAGGCAAGTGCGATGTCACAGCTTGCGGATCTTCAGCGTCGCGATCCGGTTCTCTTCCTTGCTGATCACCTCGAACCGGAATCCGTGGAACGAAAACACCTGTCCCTCGACGGGGATCATCTGTGCCTCATGGATCACAAGCCCGGCAACGGTATTTGCCTCGTCATCCGGCAACGACCAGTCGTGCGCACGGTTCAGGTCGCGGATCGTAACGCTGCCATCGACGACATACGCGCCATCCGCTGTCGCGGCGATCTGAAGCGTTTCATCTTCGTCGAATTCATCGGCGATCTCGCCCACGATTTCCTCCAGGATATCCTCGAGCGTGATCAGCCCTTGCAAGCCACCATATTCATCCACCACCAGCGCAAAATGGGTTTTCCGTTTCAGGAAATTGCGCATCTGCTCATCCAGCGTCGTGGTTTCCGGCACGAAATAGGGGGGCATTGCCACCTGCATGATGTCGAACTCCGCCAGTTCCCCCGCGTCCAGCGTGCCGTCATTCAGCAGTTTGTGCATCGCGCGCAACAGGTCTTTGGCGTGGATGACCCCGACAATGTTTTCGTGATCGTCGCGGTAAAGCGGCAGGCGAGTATGCTGGCTTTGCAGAATTTGCGCCAGAATATCCTGTGCAGGCAGGGTGGCATCCACCATTTCAATGCCGGAGCGGTGCAACATGACCTCTTCCACAGCGCGTTCATTCAGGTCCAGCGCGCCAAGGATACGGTCGCGATCTTCCTTTTCCACGACGCCTTCGGAATGTCCCAGTGACAGGGCACCGGCGATTTCTTCGCGCACCGCCAGGATATGGCTGTCAGGATCGGTCCGAACGCCGAAAACAAACAAGACACCGCGCACGAGGGCGCGCACCGCCGTGACAAGGGGGGAAAACAGCAGGATAATCAGACTGATTGGGGCCGACACCCGCGACGCAAAGCTTTCGGGATGTGTGATGGCAAGGGTTTTTGGCAGCACCTCGGCAAAGATCAGCACCAACAGTGTCATGATCAGCGTGGCGGCGGCCACACCGTTACTGCCAAACAGCTTGGTCAGCACGGCAGTGGCCAGCGAGGTAGCCAGAATATTGACGACGTTATTGCCCAGCAAGACGGACCCGATCAGCCGCTCATTGTCTTCGGTGATCTTGAGCGCGCGTTCAGCGCCCTTGTTGCCCTTGTCCGCAGCCGACCGCAATTTTCCCCGCGATGCCGCCGTCAGCGCGGTTTCTGACCCCGAAAAGAACCCGGACATGACCAGCAAGGCAAGAATGGCCGCCGCAGTAATCCAAAAGGCGACGTCGAATGTGGCAGGTTCCATCAGGATCTTTCAAATGCAGTTTGCAGGATTATGGGGTCTTGCACAGGTGCGTTCAAGACTTGGGTTTGCGTGACAGCGGATGGTGGTCCATGACCAGTTCCGTCAGGCGGGCATCAAGCACGTGGGTGTAAATCTCGGTTGTGGAGACATCGGCATGGCCCAACATCATCTGGATAGACATCAGGTCGGCCCCGCCGGCCAGCAAATGCGTGGCAAAGGCGTGACGCAGCGTATGCGGCGTGACCTTGGCAGGGGAAACGCCGCCTGCGACGGCAAATTCCTTGATCAGGCCAAAAAACCTATGCCGTGTCAGATGGCCGGCCTTGCCGCGGGACGGGAACAGAAACCGTGACGCCGGGTGGCCCTGCTTGCGCGCGATGTCTTCGGCCTGATCGCGTTCGGCCAGATAGGCGGCCAGCGCCTTGCGTGCGGGTGGCGACAGCGGCACCAGACGTTCCTTGCCGCCCTTGCCCCGCACCAGCAACATCCGCGGATCGCCCCGCGCGGCGGACACGGGCAGGCTGACCAGTTCGGTCACCCGCATCCCCGTGGCATAAAGCAGTTCCATCAGGCAACTGTTGCGCAGCGTGTTCCTGGGGCTGCGCCGGGCCGCATCGAGAAGCCTGTCAACCTCGGTAATATCAAGCGTCTTGGGCAGGCGCTGCGCACGGCCCGGCCCTTTGATCTGGATGGCGGGGTTGTCGGTGCGCCAGCCTTCTTCGAATGCGAAACGGTAAAGCTGCTTGATCGCGGAAAGGCGGCGCGCACGGGTTGATTTTGCAAGGCCCTGGGCCTCGCAGTGGATCAGGTAATGTTCAACGTCATCGCGGCTGGCGGTTGCGTAATGAAGTGACTTGGCGGTCAGCCAACCTGCGAAATCCGTCAGATCGCGGGCATAGGCGGTCTGGGTATTGACCGCTGCATCCAGTTCTGCGGCTTGTGCCTCGAGGAAGGCCTGTATCCAGTGGGCCATCGGGTTTGATGTCACGCTCATGCCGGCCTGTCCAACAGCACCATTTGCAGCGCGGCACGGCGGGCCACATCCTCCAGTCCGACGGTGCGAAACAGCGCCAGTGCATCGGTCAGCGCACGCATGTCACCGGCCTGACCCTGATGAAACAGGGTTATGCCACGCAAAAGCGCCTCGCCCAGCTTGCCTTCCCGGATCAGCCTTTGCAAACGCTGCGGGGGCAGCGCACCGTTAAAGGCTTGTTGGATGGCCAGTTCGCGGGGTGACGTCACCCTGATGTCTTGCGGGACACCGCGCGCCAGAGCGATCAGGAAAGGGTCGTGATCGCCGCTCGCGGCATTGATGGCGAATGTTTCATAGTCCGGGGACAAAAGACCAAGAATGAGCCCCAGATCGCGGGCGGACCCGGTCAGGTCAATACCCTGCACGGCAGGGGCATAAAGTTTGGCAAACGGGACTTCCGTGCGGGCATCCTGCATCGCCGCCCATGCATCAGGCAGGCTTTGCGAGATGGCGATTGGGTCACGCGCGGTCGCGGCCCTGTCGAAACGCTGCACGGCCGCGACCCTGTCCCAGACCCCGCCAGACGCTGCCGGCGTGCGCGCAGTATAAATCCGCTGCAACAGGTTTTCCGAAATCGCCCCATGCCGGGACAGCCGTTCAGCCGCGTCAAGCTGGGCTTTCCATGCCGTCGTTGTCCTTAGGTCTGCATGGGCAAAGCCCAGCGGTAAATTGGTGGTGACCAATGCCTCTCCGATGGCTTCATGCATCCGAAAATTCAGCGGCGTGACGCGGACCGGGCGTGGTAGCGGTGGATCGCCCTCGAACAGATCAGGGTCCAGAAAGCGGGCTAGCAGCATCTCTTCTGCGGGGGTGATATCGCCCAGTACACGGTGGGTGTTCAGCGTCAGGGCCGCCGCGTTCCAGTCACCATTGCGGGCCAAACAGAAAATACGTGCGCCATACGTCGGCGAGACGGATGGTTTTTCGCCCATGACACGACAGGCGTCATCCTCGGTGCCGGTCAAAAGCGAGGCATCGAACCAGCGCCGGAACAGTGGTGCGGTATCGGGTTTGGCCTGTTCGATCAGCGCCTTGGCGGGTTCGACCGCGCCAAGGTCCAGCAATGTATCGACCCGGGCCAGAAAAAGAGCGTTGCCTGTCCCGGCATCCTTTGGCGGGTCGGCCTCTGCCAGCATCAGCACCTTCAGGAAATCGCGCACGGCCGGCAAGCTGTCGCGCTGTTCGGCCTGCAACAGATCGACAAGGGTTTGTTCATCACTGGCCGTCCAGATCGTGCGGGGCAAACCCGTGACCCGGCCAGGCAACAGGCCGACCGGATCCTTCGAGGGGCGGGCAAGCGGCGTGACCGTGATCTGCGGCACGTTTGACCCCTGCGAAACCGGTGGCTCTGCGCGCGCCATCGGTTTGACGCTTTGGGAAAGCCATTCGATCGCGGACAGCGGTTCTTGCAGCGCGGGTTGCGCCGCGACAGGACCTGTCAGACAGCACAAGATCGCGGACCCCAGCCAGCAGGGCGCCTTAATTTGTGTCCAGCGTAACAGGGCGCGATACCTCTTGGGTCGGGGCCGCAAAATCGG
>NZ_CBFIBD010000056.1:0-14144 GCF_965660735.1 Yoonia sp. | reverse complement strand
GACGCTGCTTACGGTCTTTGACACCTTGGGTATCAAGCACACCGCGCAGAATGTGGTAACGCACACCTGGAAGGTCTTTTACACGGCCGCCGCGGATCAGAACCACAGAGTGTTCCTGAAGGTTGTGGCTTTCACCGGGGATGTAAGAGATGACTTCGAAACCGTTGGTCAGGCGCACTTTGGCAACCTTACGCATGGCGGAGTTCGGTTTCTTAGGTGTCGTTGTATAGACGCGTGTGCAAACGCCACGCTTCTGAGGGCAGGATTCCAGGTGCATCGACTTGGATCGTGTGACTTTTGGCTGGCGCGGCTTGCGGATCAGCTGCTGAATCGTTGGCATCGTTTGATGTTCCCATCTATTCACATTTGGGCGCGTTAACGGCGCGGGGTTTGACTTACATGCCCTTCACGTCCGAAAAGCACAAAAATTCCGCAGTCGAACCCTTACCGGAGGTTCGGTGCGGTAGGTATACAGAGGAACAAGACAGTAAAAGCGTCCGGTTCTTGACCACTACAACTCTGATATCGGGACAAACGAGGGATACCCCCGAGGCCCGGATGAGCGGCGTATAGGGCCTTGCTGAATGGCTGTCAACAGCCCGGCATTGTGTTCAGGGCACCGCCGCACGACAACCAGCATTGATATCCAAAAGCACACGGGAACGGTGACCCTGTCATTGCATAGCACATGCTGGGTGGTCCCTTTGATGTCATGCCCAAAAAATGGGGCGTTTCAGTTCTTCATCAAAGGTTTTCAACATGAAATCAGCACACTTGTCCCTCGTCGCCCTGACCCTGACTGCGGCTTGTGCAACGCCAAATGTCCCCAGCGTCACATCCACCGATGTGGATCGCGCCTTTGGCGAGGCGGCCTACCTTAGCACCCTGCCCGCCACTGTCCCCTACGATCTGCCCACCGGATCAGTCACCTATGATGGACAAATCGGGGCCGATGTCGGCGGTGACGCACAGGGCCAGATGCTGGCTGACATGACGATGCAAGTCAGATTCGATTCCGACGCCATTGGGGGCACGGTCAGCAACATCAACCTGCTTGATACAACAGGCCTGCCCGAACAGCGCCTTGACGGCACCCTGGAAATCGCTGGATTCGAAAACGAAGGCGATCTGGGTGGCATTGCGACCGGTCAGGTCACCGGTGTCGATGGCGGTGGACGGGTAATTGACGCAGATATGGTTCTGGACCTGCGCGGTTCAGTCATCAATGATCAGTGGTATGGCGATGCGGTTTATGGGTCTGCCACGGGGACCACATCAGGCGACGTGAACCTGGGTCTCAACGGGGTCTTCTTTGGCACGGAACGTTAACGGCGCTGGTCGGGGATCGGCTTGGTGCGGATGCGCAGCTTTGCTTCACGATACAGCGTGAAAAGCCCGGTTGCCACAACGATAAACGCCCCGATCAGCGTCAGAAGGTTGGGCCATTCATCAAACACCACGATCCCAAGGATCAACGCCACCAGCAGACCGGCATAGCGGAACGGCGCGACAAAGGCGATTTCACCGGCACGCATGGCCGTCACCGAAAAGACGTACCCAAAAATCAGAAAGCCGGTCGCCCCGAACAAAAGAAACGCCGACCGTTGTGTGAACGGGGCAAGGTCCACAAACGCGGACCCGACCCCGCCCATCAGCGTTACGCCCACCGCCGCAACCAGCGCCACAAAGACCGACGGCACCGTGACCGACATGCGTCGCACCACGACATCGCGCAGGGTAACGCAAGCAACGGCCGCCAAGGCGTAAAAACTGAAAAGGCTGAAATCCGCGCCCCCCGGCTGGATGATCAGCAACACACCCGCAAAGCCGACGCAAATCGCAGTCAAACGGCGCCAGCCCAGCGCCTCTCCCAGAAACACTGCGGCAGCCAGACTGACCGCCAGCGGCAGCGCCTGCAGGATTGCGCTGACATTCGCGATAGGCATGTGAAACAGGGCCGTCAGAAAAAAGAATGTGCCCCCGATTTCGCCCAATGTGCGCAACAAGACAAGCATCCAGTCCCGGCGGGACAGGTTGAACCGCAACTGCCCCAGCAGCTTGCACATGATGGCCAGGCAAATCACCGCGCCGATGCCGCGAAACAGGATCGCCTGAAACAACGGGATATCAGCCAAGACCAGTTTCATGAAAGCGTCGTTGACAGTGTAGGCGCACATTGCCCCCACCATCAAAAGTGCCCCACGGATATTGTCGGAAAAACCTACCATAAAGGTGGCGTATCAGCGCTTTGCACCGGGCACCAGTGCAGACTGATGGTCGTGCATGATCGGCCCGTTACCGTTCTTGCAGGGTCTGGATATAATAGACCAAGGCGAGGATGCGGCCCTGCACAATCTCTTCTCCGGACACGCCGGGATGCACTGTTTTTGGCAAGGCTTCAATCTCGAATATATCGCCCCAGATTGGCATCGCCGAACTGCCGTGTGCGGCGATTTCGCGGCGACCGTCGATGGATTGATAGACCTGACTGAATGGGAAAATACCGTTATTACGCGCAGCCAACGTACGCAGATTCGAAGGCGGCTGGCTAAAAAGTTCGGCGATTTCGCCATCGCCTGCCCCTTGGGAACCGTGGCAAACGGAACAATTTCGTTCAAATAAATCGCGGCCAATCTCGATTTCCTGCGCCAGTCCGGGCCCTGCTGCGCATATGACCACGCCCAAGGCAGCAATCTTTGGCATCTGTGATACTTTGAATTTCATCTTAGCCTCCGTTTGTTCGGTATTGGCGACAGCCAACTGCATGACCGATTAAATCGGATTATCGCTTTCTCGGATTGATCAATATCAACAGTGCGGGAAAGGGCGCTTTTTGGGGCGTCATAAACAAAAAGGCCCCCGCAAGCGGGGGCCTTTCACGTCACCTGCGAAGAGGTGGCTTATTCGTTATCACCCTCTGGCGTATCAATCATCACGTCATCCGATTGCATCTCGACCGGGGCAGCAAGGGCAGCGGCCTGTTCGGCCTCTTCCCGGCGCGCCTCGATCACGACACTGTCGCGGGCGGCAGCAACACGGCGCATTTGCTGGGTCGCACCGCCTGTCCCGGCAGGGATCAGACGCCCGACAATCACGTTCTCTTTCAGGCCAACCAGTTTGTCACGCTTGCCTTGAACCGATGCTTCGGTCAGCACACGCGTGGTTTCCTGGAATGACGCGGCAGAGATGAACGACCGGGTCTGCAAGGATGCCTTGGTAATCCCCAGCAGGATCGGTTCACCGGTGGCAGGCCGGTCACCACGGGCAAGAGCCTTGGCGTTCGCTTCGTCGAATTCCGCCTTGTCGACGTTCTCGCCCTTCAGAAGAACGGTGTCACCGCTGTCCTGAATCTCCCACTTCTGGAGCATCTGGCGCACAATGACTTCGATGTGCTTGTCGTTGATCTTCACACCTTGCAGGCGATAAACATCCTGCACCTCGTCGATCATGTAATCGGCAAGCGCCTCGACACCCATGACCGCAAGAATATCGTGCGGGGCCGGATTACCGTCCATGATGTAATCACCCTTCTGGACAAAGTCACCTTCCACGACGGGAATGTGCTTGCCCTTGGGCACCATGTATTCAACGCGGACATCCGCGTCATCGGCGCTTTCGATCGCGATGCGGCGCTTGTTCTTATAGTCCTTGCCAAAGCGCACGTAGCCATCGATTTCGGCGATGATCGCGTGATCCTTGGGCCGGCGGGCTTCGAACAGTTCGGCCACACGTGGCAGACCACCGGTGATGTCCTTTGTCTTGGCACCTTCACGCGGGATACGCGCGACAACGTCACCGGCCTTCACCTCTTCACCATCTTCGACAGACAGAACCGCATCAACGGACATGCCATAGGACACCGGATTACCGTCATCCTTGAGCGCAGGTTCGCCATCGGGGCCCACGATGATGATCTTGGGCGCAAGCTCGTTACCCTTGGGGGCCGCACGCCAGTCAGACACGATGCGCTGGGTCATGCCCGTCGCATCATCGGTGTCTTCGCGCACGGCAATCCCGTTAACCAGATCAACGTATTTGGCCGTACCGGATTTTTCAGCGATGATCGGCAGGGTGTATGGATCCCACTCGAACAGTTTGTCACCTCGGTGGACGGTATCGCCTTCCTTGACAAACACCTTGGAGCCATAGCCGACCTTGTGGGTCGCACGCTCCTCGCCATCTTCACCAACAATCGCAAGAACCATGTTCCGGCCCATGACGACGTTGTCGCCAGCCTGATTTTCCAGCAACTGCGCGTTGCGGAATTCAATTTTGCCGGGCTGCGACGCCTCTAGGAACGACTGTTGGCCACCCTGCGCAACGCCGCCGATGTGGAAGGTCCGCATCGTCAACTGTGTGCCGGGTTCACCGATGGATTGTGCCGCAATGATGCCCACAGCCTCGCCGATGTTCACCCGTGTGCCACGGGCCAGGTCACGACCGTAGCACATCGCGCAAACGCCATCTTCAGCTTCGCAGGTCAGCGGGCTGCGAATGCGCATCTTGCCGATGGCCGCGATGTCGATCATGTCGGCCTTGCGTTCGTCGATCAGTTCACCGGCCTCGACGATGACTTCGTCAGTGCCGGGCTTCAATACGTCATCGGCAGACACACGGCCCAGCACACGCTCGGCCAGCGACACCACGACTTCGCCATCGTTGATGGCAGCTTCGGCGGTGATTGCCCTCTCGGTTCCGCAATCGACCTCACGGACGATGCAATCCTGTGCCACGTCGACAAGACGCCGCGTCAGATAGCCAGAGTTCGCGGTCTTCAACGCCGTATCCGACAGACCCTTCCGGGCACCGTGGGTCGAGTTGAAGTATTCAAGAACGGTCAGACCTTCCTTGAAGTTCGAGATGATCGGCGTTTCGATGATCTCGCCGTTCGGCTTGGCCATCAGGCCGCGCATCCCGCCCAGCTGTTTCATCTGCGTGACCGAACCACGGGCACCGGAGTGGGCCATCATGTAAACCGAGTTCGGCTCACCTTCGGAACCATCTGCCCCTTTTGGTGTGGTCGAAATCGTGGTCATCATCGCGTCGGTGACCTTGTCGTTCGCTTTCGACCAGGCATCGACAACCTTGTTGTATTTTTCGCCTTGGGTAATCAGGCCGTCCATATACTGCTGTTCGAAATCCTTGACCTGCTCGCGGGTTTCGTCGACCAGCGTCCATTTGGTATCCGGCACGACCATGTCGTCCTTGCCAAAGGAAATGCCCGCCTTGAATGCCTCGCGGAAACCCATGGTCATGATCTGGTCGCAGAAAATGACCGATTCCTTCTGGCCGCAATAGCGGTAGACGGTATCAATGATCTGCTGCACTTCTTTCTTGCGCAGCAAGCGGTTGACCAGCGAAAACGGTGCCTTGGCATTCAGCGGCAACAGTGCGCCCAGACGCAAACGGCCCGGCGTGGTTTCAAAGCGGGTCACCACCTCGTTGCCCTCGTCGTCAATCTGCATCATCCGCGCCTGAATTCTGGCATGCAGATGGACCTCGCCAGCGGTCAGCGCATGTTCGACTTCGTCGATATTGCTGAACGACATGCCTTCGCCCTTCATGCCTTCGCGCATGATGGTCGTATAGTAGAGACCAAGAATCATATCCTGTGACGGCACGATGATTGGCGCGCCGTTGGCAGGCGACAATACGTTGTTCGTGGACATCATCAGCACGCGGGCTTCCAACTGGGCCTCAAGGCTCAAGGGCACGTGAACGGCCATCTGGTCACCGTCAAAGTCGGCGTTGAAGGCCGAACACACCAGCGGGTGCAGCTGAATGGCCTTGCCTTCGATCAAAACGGGTTCGAACGCCTGAATGCCAAGACGGTGCAGCGTGGGCGCACGGTTCAGCATGACAGGGTGTTCGCGGATCACTTCATCCAGAATGTCCCAAACCTCGGGCCGCTCTTTTTCCACCAGTTTCTTGGCTTGCTTCACGGTGCTGGAAAGGCCCTTGGCCTCCAGCCGTGAATAGATAAACGGCTTGAACAGTTCGAGCGCCATCTTTTTCGGCAGGCCGCACTGGTGCAACTTCAGTTCCGGACCGGTCACAATGACCGAACGACCCGAAAAGTCGACCCGCTTACCCAAAAGGTTCTGACGGAAACGACCCTGCTTACCCTTGAGCATATCGGACAGCGATTTCAGCGGACGCTTGTTGGCACCCGTAATCACGCGGCCACGACGACCGTTGTCAAACAGCGCATCGACAGATTCCTGCAACATCCGCTTTTCGTTGCGCACGATGATGTCTGGCGCGCGCAATTCGATCAGACGCTTCAGACGGTTGTTCCGGTTGATGACCCGGCGATACAGATCGTTCAGGTCGGACGTCGCGAAACGGCCACCGTCCAGCGGCACCAGCGGGCGCAGTTCTGGCGGGATCACAGGGATCACGGTCAGAACCATCCATTCTGGGCGGTTGCCGGATTCAAGGAAGCTCTCGACGATCTTCAGGCGCTTGATGATTTTCTTGGGCTTCAGTTCACCTGTCGCCTCTTTCAGGTCAGCGCGCAGTTGTTCAGCCTCGGATTCCAGATCGATCTGGGCCAGCATTTCGCGGATCGCTTCAGCACCGATATTGGCCTGGAACGCGTCCATGCCGTAAAGGTCCTGTGCGTCGTTGAATTCTTCCTCGGTCATCAACTGGCCATAGGTCAGGTCGGTCAGGCCGGGCTCGATCACGACGTAGTTTTCGAAATACAGAATCCGTTCCAGATCGCGCAGCGTCATGTCCAGCATCAGGCCGATGCGGGATGGCAGCGATTTCAGGAACCAGATGTGCGCGACGGGTGCGGCCAGTTCGATATGGCCCATCCGTTCACGGCGGACCTTTTGCAAGGTCACTTCCACGCCGCATTTTTCGCAGACAACGCCGCGATACTTCATGCGCTTGTATTTGCCGCACAGGCATTCGTAATCCTTGATCGGCCCAAAGATACGCGCGCAGAAAAGACCGTCGCGCTCTGGTTTGAACGTACGGTAGTTGATGGTTTCGGGCTTTTTGATCTCACCGAAAGACCACGACAGGATCCGTTCGGGGGATGCCAGCGACACCTTGATTTCGTCAAACGTTTTCACCGGGGCGACCGGGTTGAACGGGTTGTTTGTCAGTTCCTGGTTCATCTTCAATTCCTTGAATTGGGGTGCATTGGGGGAGGGGAAGCGATCAAATTTCTAGAAATTTGATCGGCCCCAAGAAATTTCGAGAAATTTCTATTCCTCGTCCTCCGCATCCAGGAGTTCCATGTTGAGGCCGAGGCCCCGGACTTCTTTCACAAGCACGTTGAAGGACTCAGGCACGCCTGCCTCGAAGTTGTCCTCGCCTTTGACGATGCTTTCATAGACTTTCGTCCGCCCCGCCACGTCATCAGACTTGACTGTCAGCATTTCCTGCAGGGTGTAGGCAGCGCCATAGGCTTCCAGTGCCCAGACTTCCATTTCCCCGAAACGCTGGCCGCCGAACTGGGCTTTACCACCCAGCGGCTGCTGCGTGACAAGGCTGTAAGGCCCGGTGGAACGCGCGTGGATCTTGTCGTCGACCAGGTGGTGCAGTTTCAGCAGGTATTTGACACCCACGGTCACCTTGCGGCTGAACTGTTCACCTGTCCGGCCATCGTAAAGCACCGACTGACCAGACGTGTCGAAACCGGCACGCGTCAGCGCATCGTTCACGTCAGCCTCTTTTGCACCATCAAAGACAGGTGTTGCGATCGGCACACCGCGGGTCACGTTTCCTGCGGCCTCCAACAACTGTTCCTGATCCATACCAGCGATGCCTTCTTCATAGACATCGTCGCCATAAACGATCTTCATCGCGTCACGCACGGGGGTCAGATCACCGGAACGCCGGTATTCACCCAGCGCCTCGTCGATCTGGATACCCAGACCACGTGCGGCCCAGCCCATGTGGGTTTCAAGGATCTGACCGACGTTCATGCGCGACGGCACACCCAGCGGGTTCAGACAGAAATCCACCGGCGTCCCGTCAGCAAGGAACGGCATGTCTTCCATCGGCACAACCTTGGAAATCACACCCTTGTTGCCGTGACGACCGGCCATCTTGTCACCGGGCTGCAGTTTGCGCTTCACAGCCACGAAGACCTTGACCATCTTCATCACGCCCGGAGGCAGATCATCGCCGCGGCGGACCTTTTCGACCTTGTCCTCGAACCGGGCATCCATTGCACGCTTCTGGATCTCGTATTGCTCGTTCAGGGCCTCGACGATTTTCGCGTCATCCTCGTCTTCCATGGCAAGCTGCCACCACTGACCACGGCTGAGACCGGCAACGCTTTCCTCGGTGACGATTGTTCCGGCCTTAAAGCCCTTTGGCCCCTTTGCCGCTTTCTTGTCGCCGATGATATCCCACAGACGGGCATAGATGTTGCGGTCAAGGATCGCCATTTCGTCGTCGCGGTCGCGGGCCAGACGTTCGACTTCTTCACGCTCGATCTGGAGCGCGCGTTCGTCTTTTTCCACGCCATGACGGTTGAAGACGCGCACCTCGACCACCGTGCCAAAGTCACCGGGCGGCAGGCGCAAGGACGTGTCACGCACATCGGATGCCTTTTCACCAAAGATGGCGCGCAGCAGCTTTTCTTCTGGCGTCATCGGGCTTTCGCCCTTTGGTGTGATCTTGCCGACCAGAATATCCGCTGGCCCGACCTCGGCCCCGATATAGACGATCCCTGCTTCGTCAAGGTTGCGCAGGGCTTCCTCGCCGACGTTGGGAATGTCGCGGGTGATTTCCTCTGGACCAAGTTTCGTGTCACGGGCGGCGACTTCGAATTCCTCGATGTGGATCGAGGTAAAGACGTCGTCGCGCACGATACGTTCAGAGATCAGGATACTGTCTTCGTAGTTGTAGCCGTTCCACGGCATAAACGCGACGACCACGTTCTTGCCCAGTGCCAGTTCGCCGATATCGGTCGATGGACCGTCGGCAATGACTTCGCCCTTGCGCACCGTATCACCCACTTTCACCAGCGGACGCTGGTTGATGCAGGTATTCTGGTTCGACCGCTGGAATTTGCGCATGCGGTAGATATCAACCCCCGCATCGCCCAGTTCCAGATCGGATGTCGCACGGATCACGATACGCTGCGCATCGACCTGGTCGATAATTCCGCCGCGTTTCGCCATGATCGCCGCGCCACTGTCGCGCGCCACGACTTCCTCGATGCCGGTCCCCACCAACGGGGCCTCGGCCTGAAGCAACGGCACAGCCTGACGCTGCATGTTCGAACCCATCAGCGCGCGGTTGGCGTCATCGTTTTCCAGGAACGGAATGAGCGAAGCCGCAACCGATACCAGCTGTTTTGGCGACACGTCGATCAGGTCCACGTTTTCGCGCGGGGCCAGCGTGTAGTCGCCGTTCATCCGGGTCGAGACCAGATCGTTCTTGAACGATCCGTCTTCGTTCATGTTCGCGTTGGCCTGCGCCACGGTGTGGCGCATTTCCTCGGTTGCGGACATGTATTGCACTTCGTCCGTAACTTTGCCGTCAACGACTTTGCGATAAGGTGTTTCGATAAAGCCGTATTTGTTGACACGGGCGAATGTCGCAAGGCTGTTGATCAGACCAATGTTCGGCCCTTCGGGCGTTTCAATCGGGCACATCCGGCCATAATGGGTGGGGTGCACGTCGCGCACCTCAAATCCGGCACGTTCGCGCGTCAGACCGCCGGGCCCAAGGGCCGACAGGCGGCGCTTGTGCGTCACTTCGGACAGCGGGTTGGTCTGGTCCATGAACTGCGACAACTGGCTAGACCCAAAGAATTCGCGCACGGCAGCAGCAGCTGGTTTCGCGTTGATCAGATCCTGCGGCATGACCGTATCGATTTCGACCGATGACATGCGTTCCTTGATCGCGCGTTCCATCCGCAGAAGGCCGACGCGGTACTGGTTTTCCATCAGCTCGCCAACAGAACGGACGCGGCGGTTACCAAGGTGGTCAATATCGTCGATATCGCCCTTGCCGTCGCGCAGTTCGACCAGCGCCTTGATGCAGGCAACGATGTCTTCGCGGCGCAGGGTGCGCATCGTATCCTCGGCGTCCAGGTTCAGGCGCATATTCATCTTGACACGGCCCACAGCGGACAGGTCATAGCGCTCGCTGTCAAAGAACAGCGTGTCGAACAGCGCACTAGCAGAGTCGACGGTAGGCGGCTCGCCCGGACGCATCACACGGTAAATATCCATGAGCGCGGTTTCGCGGTTCATGTTCTTGTCGGCAGCCATCGTGTTGCGGATGTAGGCACCGACATTGATGTTATCGATGTCCAGCACGGGGATCGTGGTGATGCCTGCATCAACCAGATCCTTCAGTGTACCGCCGATGACATCGCCAGCTTTGTCCATCTCCAGTGTCAGCTCATCGCCGGCCTCGACGTAGATCTCACCGGTTTCTTCGTTGATGATGTCGCACGCAACAAATTTGCCGACGATGTTTTCATACGGCAGTAGCAGTTCGGTCACTTCGCCTGCATCAATCAGTTTCTTGACGGACCGCGGGGTCACTTTTTCGCCGGCTTTGGCAATGACTTCGCCGGTTTTGGCATCCACCAGATCGAATGCTGGCCGGGTGCCGCGCACGCGCTCGGGGAAGAATTTCGTCACCCACGAATGGCTTTTCGCGTCCAGCTTGTATTCAACCGTGTCATAATAGGCATTCATGATGCCTTCCTGGTCCAGCCCCAGCGCATAAAGCAGGGTGGTCACGGGCAGCTTGCGGCGGCGGTCGATGCGCGCAAACACAAGATCCTTGGCATCGAATTCGAAATCAAGCCAGCTGCCGCGGTAGGGAATGATGCGGCAGGCAAACAGCAGTTTGCCCGACGAATGGGTCTTGCCCTTGTCGTGGTCAAAGAACACGCCGGGCGAACGGTGCATCTGGGATACGATCACACGTTCGGTGCCGTTGACGACAAACGTGCCGTTGGGCGTCATCAGGGGCATATCACCCATGAACACGTCTTGTTCCTTGATGTCCTTGACGGACTTCGCACCGGTATCTTCGTCCACATCGAACACGATCAGACGCAGCGTCACCTTGAGAGGCGCCGAATAGGTCATGTCGCGCTGCTGACATTCCTCAACGTCGTATTTCGGCTTTTCCAGCTCGTACTTGACGAATTCAAGCACGGCGGTTTCGTTGAAATCCTTGATCGGGAAAACCGACTGAAAGACACCCTTGATGCCTTCGCCGTCAAGCGGCGTGTCACTGTCACCGGAACGCAGGAACAGATCATAGGAAGATTTCTGAACCTCGATGAGGTTCGGCATTTCAAGAACTTCGCGGATTTTGCCGTAGTATTTACGCAGGCGTTTGTGACCGAGGAACGAGGAAGCCATATGCGGTGTCACCTTTTGTTTGTCTCTCGAATGCGGCATCGCCCGGGCTGCGATCCCTCATCCATTTGACCGGGGGTTCATGTCTATTCGTGGCTGCCGTCCCACCGGCACCCTCCCGACATATTTAACCTACCCAAGGGGACGGCCAATCTTTGGCCGACCGCTAAGACAGGTTTGGCTGGACGCACATATCGCGCGTCCAGCCATATTAATGGCGAAAATAAACCTCGCCTGAAACCGGCTTAGGCCAGTTCGACCTCTGCGCCAGCTGCTTCCAGCTTTGCTTTGATCTCTTCGGCATCTGCTTTCGAAGCGCCTTCTTTGATCTTGCCGCCAGCTTCGACCAGATCCTTGGCTTCTTTCAGGCCAAGACCGGTGATGCCGCGGACTTCCTTGATGACGTTGATTTTCTGTGCGCCAGCGTTCTTCAGCACAACATCAAATTCAGTCTTTTCTTCAGCAGCTTCTGCTTCGCCGCCAGCTGGACCAGCCATCATCACTGCACCGCCAGCTGCGGGCTCGATGCCATACTCGTCCTTGAGGATGGTTTTCAGTTCTTGTGCTTCGAGAAGGGTCAGACCAACAATCTCTTCAGCCAGTTTTTTCAGATCAGCCATTTTATGCTTTCCGTTTCCGTTAAGTGTGTTCCAACGTCAGGGATTCAACCCCAAGACAGTTCAGATGCTTTATGCAGCTTTCTCTTCGATGGTCGAAAGAATGCTCGCGATGTTCGAAGCAGGCGCGCCAATGGCCCCGGCGATGTTGCTTGCAGGTGCAGCGATGCAACCCACGATGGAAGCGATAAGCTCCTCGCGGCTTGGCATCCCGGCAACCGCTTTCACACCAGCGACGTCCAGTGCCGTATCACCCATTGCACCACCCAGAATGACCAGTTTGTCATTCTTTTTGGCGTATCCATCGACCACTTTCGCCGCAGCGACAGGATCTTCGGAATAGGCAAGTACGGTCATGCCCATCAGGTAATCAGCAATGCTTGCGCATGGCTTACCTTCAAGGGCGATCTTGGCGAGCTTGTTCTTGGCAACGCGCACGGACCCACCCGCGTCACGCATTTGTGCGCGCAGGTCCTGCATTTCAGCAACTGTCATGCCTTCGTAGCGGGCAACCACTACGACGCCAGAGCTTTCAAAGATCTGGCCGAGATCGTCGACCAGCTGTTCTTTTTGTGCTCTATCCACAGTTTTACTCCAAGTTTGGGGTTTCCCCCGGCTCAATTTTGTCACACGCAAAAGGCGCCCGACAGTCTACAGTCCATGCAAACGGGGCGGCCAAGCGTGATCGAGAAGAGCCTCGAAAATGCTGGTCTATCCCGTCTCAGGCAGGAATTATAGGCATGTGGCCCACCCACCGTCTCGGACGAATAAAGGCCCGAACGAATCAATCTTTCGGGCCTGTGGTGGTGGTTACTGCCTATAACCCCGAAAGCCAACCCCCGATTTGACTGCGCGGCCCTGACCGCACCCCGGAACACGGGATTTCAGATCTGCAAAAAACGAAACGGCAGACCCAAAGGGCCTGCCGTACGTCACCAGAATGGTGAAAATTTTACGCGTTGCCTGTGGCGGACGCAATATCAACAGATACGCCAGGACCCATAGTCGAGGTGACGTTGATCTTTTTCATATACGTGCCCTTGGCGCCCGATGGCTTGGCCTTGCCAACAGCATCAACGAAAGCAAGCATGTTTTCTTCCAATTGCTTGGCCGAGAAAGAGGCCTTGCCGATGCCTGCATGCACAACACCGGCTTTTTCGGCCTTGAACTGCACCTGACCACCTTTAGCCGCTTCAACTGCTTCCTTGACGTCCATGGTCACGGTGCCAACACGCGGGTTGGGCATCAGATTACGGGGGCCCAGAACCTTGCCCAGACGGCCGACGATGGCCATCATGTCAGGGGTCGCGATGCAACGATCGAAATCAATCGTCCCGCCCTGAATGGTTTCCATCAGGTCCTCTGCACCGACAATGTCGGCGCCAGCGGCTTTCGCCTCTTCTGCCTTGTCGCCACGGGCGAAAACAGCAACGCGCACGGTCTTGCCGGTGCCATTGGGCAGGTTGACCGTGCCGCGCACCATCTGGTCAGCGTGACGGGGATCAACACCCAACTGCATTGCAATTTCAACGGTTTCGTCGAATTTGGCAGTGGCGTTCCCTTTTACCAGTGCCACGGCTTCGGACACCGATACATTGTGCTTGCCAGCGAATGCTTCGCGCGCTGCGGTTGTGCGCTTACCGAACTTTGCCATTACTTGACCTCCACACCCATCGAACGGGCAGAACCCGCGATGATCAGCATTGCGCCTTCGATCGACGTCGCGTTGAGGTCTTTCATCTTGGCTTCGGCGATTTCACGAACCTGCTTGCCCGTGATCGAACCAGCGGTCGCTTTGCCCGGGGTCTTGGACCCGGATTGCAGCTTGGCGGCTTTCTTGATGTAATAAGACGCAGGTGGCGTCTTGATTTCCATCGAGAACGATTTGTCCTGATAATATGTAATCACGGTCGGGCAAGGTGCGCCCACTTCCATTTCAGCGGTCTTTGCATTGAACGCCTTGCAGAATTCCATGATGTTGATGCCGCGCTGACCCAGCGCAGGACCGACAGGCGGGGACGGGTTGGCTTTGCCTGCAGGAACCTGCAGCTTCAGCGTTCCCATTACTTTCTTGGCCATGGGGCCTCTCCTTTTTCAGCGGTGGGTTGGACCCACCCTACATTTGCCCTTGCGGGCGGTGATGCCGTGGTTCGCGTTCCCGCTCCCACGT
>NZ_CBFIBD010000055.1:0-14242 GCF_965660735.1 Yoonia sp. | reverse complement strand
GGATATCGGACATCGGCGACCAGGTGACGGCGGCGATTGCAACGATTGCGGCGCGTGTGCCGGGGCCGGTCCGGTTGGTCGGACATTCGGCCGGCGGGCAACTGGTCGTCCGCGCAGCGACCCGGCGAACGCCCTGGCTGGACCGGCTTGCAGGGGTTGTCACGGTGTCCCCGGTGGCCGATCTGGCCCCGCTGATGCGCACGACCATGAATGCCGATCTGCGGATCGACGCAGACGAAGCCGCAACACAAAGCCCCGTGCATCTGCCTGCCCCCGCCGCCCCCGTCACCGTCTGGGTTGGCGCCGCCGAAAGGCCCGCCTTTCTGGAACAGGCCACCCTGTTGTCCGAGATCTGGCAGTGCCCGCTGGTCGTGGCCCCGGACCGGCATCATTTCAGCGTGATCGAGGATCTGGCCACCCCTGAAAGCCATCTGACCCGCGCGATTGTCGCCTGAGCATCATGCCCGCCTGGGGTAAATGTGTGCTCTGATCAATCTTATGGACCTGTTCATATTGGGTCATTATGCTAGAAGAATTGAAATTTCACAGAACGCGTGGCGAAAATGAAAATGAATAGTAGCAATTTGGTAAAGTCGATGGCGCTGGGCCTGTCGGTGTTTGGTCTTGCAGGTTGCGAGGTGCAGCTTGGTCAAAGAGACATCGCCGATCGGGGTATCGACGGGGGCGGGCTCGAGGATGGTCGCGCGAATGTCTGGGTTGACCCCGATGGTTGCCAACATTGGTATATCGATGACGGCGTCGAAGGTTACATGTCGCCGCGTTTGAACCGGGACGGCACGCCCAAATGCCAGGATACCCGCGGGACAGTCACGCTCAAGGACGGCACAGTCGTTCCGACGGATCCAGAGCCGGTCAACCAGGCCGGTTAAATCCGCAGTTACGCGACGGCCACGTCCCATCGCTTTTGCAAACCGGCCTTGAAGACCACGGGCCAGAGCCGGTTTTTTTTGGGGGCCGTCGTGCTGGCGGTTCTATCGGACGGGGGCGAACAGGGCGTCGCGCTGTGTGCAGTCGCGAATCACGTCCGGTCCGCAAGTGCGAAACGCCAAGTCGCGCGTCAGACAGATCCGGGCCTCCTGGATGTGACCGTCTTTGCAGGTGATGGTGATCTGATCGGCAGACAATGACGGATTGTCACGCAGAAATGCGGCCTCGATGACTGACGCCGGAACGGTAATCATCCGGTCGATCCTGCGAAACACGGGCGGGCGCACGATGCTGGCGAATGCCTGTCTGGCAAGCGCGAAATACTCATCTGCCGGCAGGCCGGCGCAGACCCCGTGTTTGTTCCACTGATACCACGCCAGCCCGGGCGTGCCCATGACATCGGCCATTTCTGTTGTTTGTGCCCGGCTGGGCGCGCGCTGGTTGGTGTGGCAATGCGCCGGATAGCCGGTTTCATACTGTGGCCAAAGCCCGTGCAGGATCCAGTCGAAATCTGCCGTGCTGTCGCATTGAGGCGAGTTGCGCGCGTCACCTTCCAGCACGCACCAGTTCGCCGACCAGGACAGAGACATGACATAATAGTCAAAGTCAGCAGTTTCATCATTGGCCCAGGCGGGACTGGCGATCAGGCAAAGGGCGGTAAGCAGGTGACGCATTTTGATCTTTCATCTTGGTGTCTGGGTCACTATATAAAATTCAAGTTCCCCGACAATGTGAACCCGGCCCACAGCGGTCTGCCCCCTCAAGGGCGCGGGAAAGCCTTGTCTGAAGCATGAGGAGACAAAAATGTCCGACAAACCGATCATGGCCAAGGCGACCGCCGTCTGGCTTTGCGACAACACCACGCTGACGTTCAAGCAGATTGCCGACTTCTGCGGTTTTCACGAGCTGGAAGTGCAGGGTATCGCCGATGGCGATGTCGCCGTTGGCGTGAAGGGTTTTGACCCGATCGCCAACAACCAGCTGACCCAGGAAGAACTGGACAAGGCCGAGGCAAATCCGACCTACAAGCTGAAGCTGAAGTATAACGCCGCAGCACAGGGCGAGGAAAAACGCCGCGGTCCGCGCTATACGCCACTGTCCAAGCGGCAGGATCGCCCGGCCTCTATTTATTGGCTGGTCAAATTCCACCCCGAACTAACCGACGGGCAAATCAGCAAGCTGGTCGGCACGACCAAACCCACCATTCAGGCGATCCGCGACCGGACGCATTGGAACATCAACAACCTTGATCCGATCGACCCTGTCGCGCTGGGCCTGTGCAAGCAGTCGGAACTGGACGCCGCCGTTCAGAAGGCCAATGCATTGCGCGCCAAAGACGGCAGCGCGATGTCCGATGACGAGCGTCGCAAGCTGGTCAGCACCGAACAGTCGCTGGGCATGGCGCCAGAGCCGAAGATGCCCAGTTCGATGGAGGGGCTGGAAACATTCAGCCTGTCCGATCCGCGCGATGATGAAGAAAAAGAAGACACTCGCGATGTGTCTGATGCGGACAGCTTCTTCAATCTGCCCGACGACGACGAACAGGGTGACGACGATTGATTCTGTCGCTGCTGAGGTTCTGACAATTCTGTCCTGAAAAGCGCGTCATCTGTGGATGGCGCGCTTTTTCATAGCGCCTTTCTGGCGTTGAGCGCGGCCGTGATCGTGCCGTCGTCGAGATAGTCCAACTCTCCACCGACCGGCACCCCCTGCGCCAGAGATGTGACCGTCACGCCGGGCAATTGGTCGGCGATGTAATGGGCCGTTGTCTGTCCGTCGATCGTGGCCCCGAGCGCAAGGATGACTTCACTAACTGATTCGTCGCCGATCCGCGCGATCAGTTTGGGGATGCGCAATTCGTCCGGACCGATGGCGTCTAGTGCAGACAGCGTGCCGCCAAGCACGTGATAGCGCCCCTTGAACACACCGCTGCGTTCCATTGCCCACAGGTCAGCCACATCTTCGACCACGCAGATCTGCCCTGTCGCGCGTTTTTCCGATTGGCAGATGTCGCAGGTGTCGGCTGTCGCGATATTGCCGCAGGTCAGACATTCACGCACGGTCGATCCGACCCGGTGCAGCGCATCGGCGAGCGGCAGCAGCACCAGCGACCGTTTCTTGATCAGATGCAGGACGGCCCGCCGTGCCGACCGCGGCCCAAGGCCCGGCAGTTTGGCCATGAGCGCGATCAGGTTTTCAAGGTCTTCGGTGCCGCTTGACATGCTGTCCTGCTTTGGGCGGGGACCAAATTTCGCGAAATTTGGTGCCTCCGGCGGGGATATTTAAGCTCGGAAGAAGCGGTTCAAAACGGCAGGTTCATGCCAGGTGGGAGGCCCAGACCTTCGGTCAGTTTCGCCATTTCTTCCTGTGCGCGTTCGGTTGCCTTGCTTTGGGCATCCTTGATTGCGGCAAGGATCAGGTCCTCGACCACTTCCTTGTCGTCGCCGTTGAAGATGGAGGGGTCGATGTCAAGCGCCTTGAGTTCGCCCTTGGCGGTTGCCGTTGCCCTGACCAACCCGGCACCGCTGACACCTTCGACCAGCACATTTTCAAGGTCTTCCTGCATCTGGGCCATCTTGCCCTGCATTTCCTGCGCCTGTTTCATCATCTTGGCCATATCGCCAAGTCCGCCTAATCCTTTGAGCATCGCATCTCTCCTGTCGGTATGTTCCATTGTCAGATATGGGTTGGGATCCTGCACGGCAAGAGCGGTCAGCCTTCTTCGAAGGGGTCCCATTCTTCGTCTACTTCAGGCAGGGCGTCGGCAAGGGCGTCCTGTTGTTTGTCGGCGTCGGTGCGGATGTCTGTGATGCGCGCCTTTGGAAAGGCCGCGATCACGGCCTGCACGAGCGGATGACTTTCGGCTTGGGCCCGGATCGCGTTTTCGGCCGCATCGCGCGTTTCTGCAATGGTGGGTGCGTCACCGTCTGCGACGCTGATGGCCCAGCGATTTCCGGTCCAGCTTTGCAGGCGCGACTGTAGTCTGCCGATCAGATCCTTGGCGGCATCCTGTGTCGGGTTCACGGCGATCCGGCCGGGTTGGTAACTGACCAGCCGCAGCCCGGTTTCGACCTCGACCAGCAGTTTGACATCCCGGTGGGCGCGGATCAGTTCAATGACATCCTCGAACCTCGCATAGTGTTGCAGGGCATCTGTTGCCAGTGCTGTCGCTGTTTGCGCGCCAGAGGCAGAGGGGCCGCGTGGACCGCTGTGGGTTGGTGCGGGTGCTGTCGCAATCGCCGTCGCCGCACCGCCTATGGGTGCGGGCCGCCCGCCGGATGGTCCCGCCGGGGGTGGCGTGGCATCCTGCAACTTGCGCACCAGTTCGTCAGGTGCCGGCAGGTCGGCCACATGGGTCAGGCGGATCACCGCCATTTCGGCGGCCATCATCGCATTGGGGGCCTGGCCCACTTCCTCGAGTGCCTTGAGAAGCATCTGCCACATCCGCGACAGCACCCGCATCGGCAGGCCTTCTGCCATGGTTTGCCCACGGGTGCGTTCATCGGGGCCGATGGTGGGGTCTTCGGCGGCTTCGGGGGTGATCTTGATCACGCTGACCCAGTGGCAAACCTCGGCCAGGTCACGCAGCACTGCCATCGGGTCGGCCCCGTCGGCGTATTGTGCAGACAGTTCGGTCAGGGCCGCCGCTGCTTCGCCCCGCAGGATCATGTCGAACAGATCCAATACGCGGCCCCGGTCGGCCAGTCCCAGCATGGCGCGCACCTGATCGGCGGTGGTTTCGCCCGCACCGTGGCTGATTGCCTGATCCAGCAGCGATGTGGCGTCGCGCGCGGACCCTTCGGCGGCGCGGGTGATCAGGGCCAGTGCATCGTCACTGATTTCGGCGCTTTCGCCGTTTGCGATCTTGCGCAGCAGGGTGATCATCACCTCGGGTTCGATCCTGCGCAGATCAAATCGCTGGCACCGCGACAGCACGGTCACGGGCACCTTGCGGATTTCGGTCGTGGCAAAGATGAATTTCACATGTGCGGGCGGTTCTTCCAGCGTTTTCAGCAGGGCGTTGAACGCGCCCGTCGACAGCATGTGCACCTCGTCGATGATGTAGACCTTGTAGCGCGCGGATGCGGCCCGGTAATGCACTGAATCGATGATTTCACGGATATTCGCGACGCCGGTATTGGATGCCGCATCCATTTCCATCACATCGACGTGACGCCCTTCCATGATGGCCCGACAAGGGTCGCATTGTCCGCAGGGGTCGGTCGTTGGGCCACCGGTGCCATCAGGACCGATACAGTTCATCCCCTTGGCGATGATCCGCGCGGTGGTCGTTTTCCCGGTCCCGCGGATGCCCGTCATGATGAACGCCTGTGCGATCCTGTCGGCGGCAAAGGCGTTTTTCAGGGTGCGCACCATGGCGTCCTGCCCGACGAGATCGGCAAAGGTTTCGGGCCGGTATTTGCGGGCGAGCACTTGGTAGGCGGGTTGGTCGGTCATGGGGGCCTGTCTTGGATTCGGATATCGGCAAAGCCTAAGCGGGCGGCGGCGATTGGTCCACCGTCATCGGGGGCTTGCCCGGTGTCGCGGGCGGGTGCGCCGCAACGCTTAGCGGCCTTTCTTCTTTTGCGCGTTTTTATACATCTTGCCCAGTTTCTTGAAACGGTCGCGTGCCTGGGCGATTGTCTCGGTTGCTTTCTGGTTTTCGCGTTTGAGCTTTTTGAAGCGCTTGAGCCGGTCCGGATCGATGTGCCCGGCCTCAATCGCGGCCTGAACAGCACAGCCCGGTTCGCTTTCGTGGTCGCAATCACGGAATTTGCACTGCGCGGCAAGTTCGGAAATTTCCGGGAATGTCGCGTCGATCCCATATGACACCTCGGCAACGCCAAGGCCCCGCATGCCGGGCGTATCGATCAGCCAGCCGCCTGTCGGCAGCGCGTGCAGCGACCGCCCTGTGGTCGTGTGCCGCCCGCGTGCGTCATCCTCTCGGATCGCTTGGGTCGCGGCGTTTCCGCCGGTCAGCGCGTTGGCGATTGTGGTCTTGCCGACACCGGATGTGCCTGCCAGTGCGACGGTTTGCCCTTTTCCGCACCAAGGCGCCAGAGTTTCCGCAACATCGTCGGACTTGGCGTTCAGGGCCATAACCGCGAGATCCCGGCCAAGCGCACGCGCTTTGTCGGTATAGGCGTCGGGGTCATTGGATTTATCGGCCTTGGTCAGCAGGATTACCGGTGTAATCAGCGCATCATGGGCCATGGCAAGATAGCGTTCCAACCGTGCCACGTTGAAATCTTCGTTGCAGGATGTGGTGATGAAAAGTGTGTCGATGTTGGCCGCGATCAGTTGTTTGTCGCCGGTGTGGTATTCGGTACCACGGCTAAGTTCGGTCCGGCGGTCAAGCACCCGGATCAGCCTGTGTTGTTCAGGGTTGCACAGCACCCAGTCGCCGACGGCCACGGCGCCGGTCGTCAGTCCGGGATCAAGCGTCAGTTCGAGCGGACCGGTTTCGGATAGCCCGACCACCCTGTCGCGGTGGACAGTGGCAATGCGCGCAGGTGTCAGGGTGTCCAGCTCTTCAAGGTCAAGCTGGGACATGTAAAAGGGCGACCAGCCAAGGGCGTCGCGGGTGATGTCTGTCAATGGGGTGTCCTCGTCAAAGGAAATGCGTTGGCTGGTGGGGTGATCCTACCAGCAGGAACCGGACGAGGGAACGGAAATTGCTTCAGCGCACCCGGACCGGGAGGGATGTTGCGACAATCATCTTGATCCTCCTTGTGATTCGAGCGTTTTCAGCGGCCATTGCAATCTTGCTACAGGTCGCCTTGCGATAGGTGAGAGGCTGACAACGACCCAAGCGAAACTCGTTATGGCTGCTTCCTTCCGGACCTGACCAAGTTGGCGAGGCGCTCGCCCGCGCCAGCCTCTCATCCTGCCATATAGTGTGGTGCAGGGCGTGGTGCAACCGTCAGAATGTAAGGCGATAGAGGTCAAACCCGTCCGTTCCCGGCCCACTATGGCTGACCCGTGCCGGCAAGTGATCGCGTGCGGCGGGTGCAGAGCGGAATGTGGCGCTTGTGTTTGGAATCGGTGAAAACGTCCACGGCACGGCGGGGGTGTCGGTAATCACAGCGCGATCGCGCAGATCGGCGATCAGGATTTCATGCGTGGTCTGTGCGGTGATGTGCACGACATCATCGGCGGGTATGCCTGCAAACCCCCCACCGCCATTGGCACGATAGGCATTGGTGGCAACGACAAAGATATCGTCCTTCTGAACGGGCCGCCCTGCATGGCGCAAGTCGCGCAGGCGGCTGGCACGGGGGTTTGCGACGGCCCCTTGCGGTCCGAACCGTGCCGGATGCGTCAGATCGAACCGATAGGAAAGCCCGAACAGTGTATCGCAGTCATATGCGGGGATTTGCGGATTGATCAGTGGCTGGTCATGCTGGCCGGGGGTGATCTGGTTGAAATGCGACGCGGCCCATTCCAGCCAGTCGCACAGTTGCGCGCCCGTGCGCCGCACCGCACACAGCACGTTGGCAAAGGGATAGATCGCTGCGGCGTCACGCAGCATAACCGGCCCCGGCGCGATATCGACGAAATGCCCCGGCCCGGCCCGGCCCCCCGACCGGAACGGTGCACTGGCAGAGAGAACGGGCAGATGCCCGTGCGCCGATCCGTGCAGCGCCCGTTGCGTTGCCCGCATCTGCGCGCAGGCCAGCAGTTGCTGCGGCAAATCCGGGCTGACAGACGAAAAGTAGCTGTGCAGACGCACCTTTGTCCGGGCAATGGGCCGCCGTATTTCTGCCAGCGTGGCGTCATGAGCAGCCTGCACATGACTGCGCAGCTTGCCTTGCAGCACGCTGTCAGCGGGCACGCTGGCGCCCTCTTGGTGAAGACGGCTTGCATGGCCGGCTATGTCCACGCCGTCCGGGCCAAAGCGCAGATCAAGGTCGATCACACCTAGGCAATTCCCGTAAAATCCGGCCATGACCGCCGGTTTGCCATGAAGCCTGCCCAAGCGGGGATCAACCACGGCGTTGGCGGCCTGACTGCCACCGGGAAAGATTTCGTGCGTATGCCCGGTCAGAATCACATCGATCCCGTCCACCGCAGCCAGCGGAACGGCAGCGTTTTCCATGCCCTGGGCATGATCGATGGCCGCGATGCCGGAATGGCATAGCGCCACAATGATATCAGCGCCTGCCGCCTTGATGCGCGGCACATAGTCCCGCGCGGTTTCCACGATATCATCGGCCCCCAACTGTCCGTCCAGTGCTGCCTTGTCCCATTGAGTAATCTGCGGGGTCACAAACCCGACCACCCCGATCCGAAGTTTGCGACAGGTGCCGTCATCGCAGGGCACATCACGGTCGAGCACGATAAAGGGGCGCGCCAATTCAGGCCCTTGTATCTGCCGGATATTGGCGCATGTGACGGGGAACAATGCGTCGCGCAGGACGGAGCGCAGAAAAGGCAGGCCATAATTGAATTCATGGTTGCCCAACGTCACCGCATCGTATCGCAACGTATTGAATGCGGCAATCATCGGATGAACATCGGGCGTGTCGGGTTGACTGGCCAGAAAATCGGCCAGCGGATTACCCTGCAAGAAGTCGCCATTGTCGAAAAGCAGCGTTGTGAGACCTGTTTCATTGCGCAGGGCATCAATCTGGTCGGCCAGATGGATCAGGCCGCGATGCCGTTCAATCCGGTCGGTGAAATAGTCGTAAGGCAAAAGCTGCATGTGCAGATCTGTCGTTTCAAGGATGCGCAAACGCGCACGCGGCGGGCTGCCCGGTTGCCGATCGGAATCCCGTTCTGGGGGTAGTGAAATCATACGGCAACCCTAAGGTGAAACGCTGTCATTTGTCAGCCATATAGCGCAGAAAAAATTGAACTCCATACAGGGACATGTCATTGCGAGGTCATGAGAATTGCGGAAACAGTGACCTTTGGTGGTTCCGGTCTGGACCGGGCGGCGGAATGGCGCGCGCAGGCGGATGAATTGCGCCGGCGGCCCGCGGCACGGGTGATCCTTTTGTGGCGGGGCAAGCCGATGCTGAAGGACGATGTGCTGATGTGTGTGCCGCTGGATCATCCGGTGATGTCCGATGCCACAGATGACCTGATCCTGCTGGGCCTTGACGGGATCGGCCCGGTCTTTGCCGCCGATCTTTCAGGGTGGACACCGCCGGATCTGGATACGACGCACCTTGATACTTTTCTTGACCCCTCCGAACAGCGCCATCCGGCAATGCCTGCGGGCACGGTCTTTGCCGAATTGCGCGCGATCATGACCCGGTTGTCCCCGCGCGATGCCGAATTGGCCGCGACGGCAAAGGCGATCATGGGCTGGCACCTGTCGCATCGTTTCTGTGCGCGCTGCGGTGCCGAAAGCGCGATGTCCATGGCGGGTTGGCAGCGCGACTGTGCAGCCTGTGGCGGGCATCATTTTCCCCGGACAGATCCTGTGGTGATCATGTTGATTACCCACGGCAATTCGGTTTTGCTGGGCCGGTCGCCCGGCTGGCCCGAGGGGATGTATTCGCTGCTTGCCGGTTTTGTCGAACCGGGCGAAACCATCGAGGCTGCCGTGCGCCGCGAGGTCTTTGAGGAAGCCGGCGTGCGCGTCGGTGCCGTCAGCTATCTGGCCAGCCAGCCATGGCCGTTTCCTGCATCTTTGATGTTGGGCTGCGCTGGGGTCGCGCTGGATGCGGACATCACGATTGACCCGACCGAGATCGAAGATGCGCTGTGGGTGACCCGCGAGGATCTGGCGCTTGCGTTTACCGGTGGACACCCGCGCATTTTGCCTGCCCGCAACGGGGCCATCGCGCATTTCCTGTTGCGCCAATGGCTCGCGGATCAACTTGACTGATGATTGCCACCGGGTGATGGCAAAGACAGAAGTGGGACAAGAGCAATGAAATTCAGCACCCGCGCAGAAATTGAAGCGCCGATCGCGCATGTATTTGCGAAGCTGAGCGATTTTTCCGGTTTTGAACGCCGTGCCCTGCGGCACGGGGTCCAGGTAAATCGCAGTGCCGACGGACAGATCGCGGTCGGCATGCAGTGGGATGTCGTGTTCAAACTGCGCGGTCGAGAACGCCACATGCGGGCGACGCTTGCGGCATTGGATGCGCCCGAGATGTATCGCTTTGACGCGGTGTCTGACGGCCTGAATGCCGAAAGCATCGTCGAATTGATCGCCCTGTCCCCCAAGCGCACCCGTCTGGTCGTGTCCGTCGATCTGCGTCCCCGGTCGTTGACGGCGCGGGTGCTGTTGCAGTCGATGAAGCTGGCCAAGACCAAGCTGAACAAACGGTTCAAGGCCCGCGTGCTGGAGTATGCAGAAGACATCGAAGATGACTATCGCAGATCAACCTGAAACCGACGGTTGAAATGCGATCAGAAACCATCCGTCAGTCGGTTTTTTCATGCCTGCGGGCGGCGGCGGGATAGACGCCCATGATTTGCAGGTGGTTGGTAAAGTAGTCCAGTTCCTCCAGCGCGAGCTGTACGCTGCGGTCATCGGGATGGCCTTCGATTTCAGCGTAGAACTGCGTTGCGGTGAACGCCCCGCCCACCATATAGCTTTCCAGTTTCGTCATGTTGACCCCGTTGGTCGCAAAGCCGCCCATGGCCTTGTAAAGCGCAGCGGGGATGTTGCGAACCCGAAACACAAAACTGGTCATCATGCCGTGGTCGCCCCGTCTGGTATAATCGGGTTCGCGTGCCATCACCAGAAACCGGGTCGTGTTGCGCGCGTGATCCTCGATATGGCGGGCCGCCACGTCGAGCCCATAAATCTCGGCCGCAAGCTCTGATGCCAGTGCGCCAAGGGTCGGGTTACCTGTTGCGGCGACATGCATCGCCGATCCCGCAGTGTCAGCGCCCACAAGCGGGCTGATCCCGTGGCGGCGCAGAAAGCTGCGGCATTGGCCCAGCAGGACCGTATGACTCATCGCGGTCGTGACGTCGGCTGTTGTCGCGCCGGGCACCGTCAGCAGGTTGATGTGCACTCGCACGAATGTTTCACCCACGATGTGCAGCCCGCTTTCGGGCAGCAGCGAATGCACATCGGCCACACGGCCATAGGTGGAATTTTCAACTGCGATCATGCCAAGATCTGCATTGCCGCGGCGCACGGCCTCGATTGCGTCCTCGAATGTCGGGCAGGGCAGAGGTTCGAAACCAGGCCGCGCCTGAACACATGCTTCGTGTCCATAGGCACCAAGCTCTCCCTGAAAAGCGATTTTTTTTGACATAATACTGAACTTCTTCCGCTTACTGACAAATTTGGGCGATTGGTCGCGGGACTATACCTTGCAACCGGGGTAGGGAAGCGGATAGATACCGACAAAACTTTGAACGAGATGGAACGCGACATGTTCGACACAATGACGATGACCAAGGTTGTAGGCGGCCTTTGCGGCACCTTATTGATTTATCTGCTGGGCGGATGGGCCGCAGAGATCATCTATCACGGTGGCGGTGGACATGGCGACGGCCAGCAAGCCTATGTCATCGAGGTTGAATCCGAAGATACCGCCGAAGAAGTCGTTGAAGTGGTCGATTTCGCTGTGGTCATGGCATCGGCCAGCGCGGCGGACGGCGAAGGTGTGTGGCGCAACTGCCGCTCCTGCCACGCGCTTGAACCCGGCGTAAACGGCGTTGGTCCGTCGCTGCATGGTGTCGTCGGGCGCAATGTCGCTTCGGTCGATGGTTTCAACTACTCGGGTGCGCTGGTAGAGGTCGCGGATGTCTGGACGCCGGACAACCTGAATGGCTTTCTGGAAGACCCCAAAGGCTGGGCCCCGGGAACGGCCATGGGCTATAACGGTCTGCGCAGTGTCGAAGACCGCGCCAACCTGATTGCCTATCTGGACAGCATTGACGACTGATTACCGTCTTTGGCATCATTTCAAAGGGGCCGTCCGATCAGGGCGGCCTTTTTTATTGTTCGCGTGGCAACGATCACTTGTCGATCACGCAATCTCAACTTGAATGTTTGCCAAACTGTCCCTTAGCCTCATTTATAACTAAAGCGTTTGACTATCCTGGAGAGTATGATGCCGCATCGTCCCCAATCCCGCGCCACGACAAAAGTTGCCAAGCGCTGTCGCGATCTTACGAATTATTGGGTTTTGGGGGCTGTGGTCAGCACCGGCGCGCTGTTGGCGGCAGGGCAGCTTTGGGCCGATGCGCATGAAAACATCATCGCAACACATGCCTATTCCAATTTCGGCACGGTCAAATATGGCCCAGAGTTCACGCATCTGGATTACGTGAACCCCGACGCGCCCAAGGGCGGCGAGATGGCACAATGGTCAATGGGCACATTCGACAGTTTCAACCAGTATTCCCGCAAGGGCGTGTCGGCGTCACTGAACACGCTGCCGTATGAAAGCATCCTGACAAGCACTGCGGATGATCCATATGGCGCTTACTGTTATCTTTGCACCACGATGGAATACCCCGAAAGCCGCGACTGGGTCATTTTCAATCTGCGCGATGACATCACCTTTTCCGACGGGCGCCCCTTTACCGCCGAGGATGCAAAATTCACGTTCGAACTGTTTCAGGAACAGGGAATTGCGGAATATCGCAACATCATCGAAGGTTTCATCGAAAGCGTCGAGGTGCTTGACCCCTATCGGATCAAATACAACTTTACGCCAGAGGCCCCGCGCCGCGATGTGATCGGCATTGCCGGGGGCACCAACGCATTCTCAAAGTCGTGGTTTGAAGAAACCGGCGCCCGTATCGACGAATCCACGCTCGAACCGTTCCTGGGCACTGGCCCGTATGTGCTGGACAGCTATGATATCAATCGTCAGGTCATCTATAAACGCAATCCGAACTGGTGGGCGGCTGACCTGCCGATCAATATCGGTCGCAACAATTTTGACAGTATACGGGTCGAATATTTCGCTGATAGCGCTGCCGCATTGGAAGGGTTCAAATCGGGGGCCTACACGTTCCGCGTTGAAAATTCGTCCAAGGAGTGGGCGACGGGCTATGATTTCCCCGGCATCGACAACGGCTGGGTCGTCAAGACGGAACTGCCCGACGGCAACATCGCATACGCGCAGGCATTCGTGTTCAACCTGCGCCGCGACAAATGGCAGGACCCACAGGTGCGCGATGCAATCCGCCTGATGTTCAATTTCGAATGGTCGAACGAGACGCTGTTTTACGGGCTTTATGACCGGGTCAATTCGTTTTGGGAAAATTCCGACCTGGAGGCGACGGGCACCCCGTCCGAGGCAGAGATCGCGATCCTGCAGCCCCTGGTCGCAGAAGGCTTGCTGGACGCAAGTATCCTGACCGACACGGCGGTGATGGCCCCCACATCCAGCAGCGCGGACCGCCCGCTGGACCGGCGCAACCTGCGCACCGCATCCGCCCTGCTGGACGACGCGGGCTGGATTGCGGGCGAAGACGGGATCCGCCGCAAGGACGGTCAGCCGCTGAGCATGGTTTTCCTGTCCTTCAGTCCGGCCTTTGACAGGGTGATCAACCCCTACATCGAAAACTTGTCGCGTCTGGGTGTGCAGGCCACTCTGGACCGGGTGGACCGGTCGCAATATGTGGACCGCCGCCGCACAGGCGACTACGATATCGTGGGGCACGGGTTCAGCATGGGCTTTGAACCGGGGATCGGCCTGCGCCAATGGTATGGGTCCGAAACTGCCGCAGACAGTTCGCGCAACCTGATGGGGCTTCAAAACGAAGGTATCGACCGGCTGATGTCCGTCGTCATCGATGCGCAGACGCTGGATGAGCTGACGCCCGCCGTTCACGCGCTTGACCGCGCGTTGCGGGCCGAAGGGTTCTGGGTGCAGCAATGGTTCAAGGATGTGCACACGGTCGCCTATTACGACATGTTCCGGCATCCTGATGGTTTGCCACCCTATGCACTGGGCGAGCTTGATTTCTGGTGGTATGACGCAGACGCCGCCGAGGCCCTGCGTGCCGCAGGTGCCTTTCAGTAAGGATCGTTTCTTTTGGGTGCCTATATCCTCCGACGGCTGTTGCTGGTGATCCCGACCCTGCTGGGGATCATGATCATCAACTTTGCCCTGATCCAATTCGTCCCCGGCGGGCCGATCGAACAGATCATTGCCCAACTGGAAGGGCAGGGGGATGTGTTCGAAGGTATCGCAGGCGGCGGCAGTGAAATCGCGGGTGCCAGCGATGATGGCGGCTATGTCGGGGCGCAGGGTCTGCCCGCCGATTTTATCGCGGAACTGGAACGCGAATTCGGATTCGACAAACCACCCCTGGAACGGTTCCTGAACATGATGTGGAATTACATGCGGCTGGATTT
>NZ_CBFIBD010000054.1:0-14629 GCF_965660735.1 Yoonia sp. | reverse complement strand
CAGTTTCTTGACCGCGTCAGCCACACGGCCCGGTTCGAACACGTCCAATGCCTCGGGCGGTTTGCCCGTCGCGATGTTGCAGAAGGTGCAGGCGCGGGTGCAAACCTCGCCCATGATCATCATTGTGGCGTGCCCTTGCGACCAGCATTCGCCGACATTGGGACAACCCGCCTCTTCGCAAACAGTCACCAGCTTATGTTCGCGCATGATATCGCGCGTTGCCTTGTAACCATCCGATGTGGGGGCCTTGACCCTGATCCAGTCTGGTTTCTTGGGCTGCGCGCTGTCTGGCCGCCGCTGTTTCTCAGGGTGGCGCTGGGCAGGAATTTTCAAATCGCGTGTTGGCATAACCGGCTCCGTTCCGTCTTGATCAATACCTAGCCCCCACAGGGACCATTGTCCAACGCCACCGGCGGACCGCATGTCGGCACTGCGCCACGTGCATGGGAAGGTGGTCAGCCAATCAATGGCCCGTATTTGCCCTGTGTTTCTTGAAAATGTTGGTCCAGCCGCTGCAAAGCGATCCGCAGGACGATCTTTCCAGAACGCGCCGACCATCCCATTTTTTTCTCGGTCTGCTCCAGACCTTCCAGAAAACAGCAGCACCGCAGCACCACATCACCCAGTCCCGGACCAAGTTCCGCAAGCGCTGCGTGCAACCGGGCCCGTGCCGATACAGCGGCAGTGGGTGCATCCGACAAGGGTGTCGCGGGTCCGGCGGCCATGAACACATCCCAGCTTTCGATGGCGTCCATGCCCACCTGCGCCAATTCGAAATCCTCGCGCAGACGTTCGCCTGCCGTCACCAATCCGCGTTTCAGAAACGGTTCGCCATTCCGATCCTTGCGACGGGCCAGACCGACCAGCGGGCTTTCGGTGGCATGATAGCGCGGATTGCCGCGTGCCAATCCTTCGATCGTGACAATATCCCATGTCGCGTCGTCATCGTTGCGCGCACGCCGTTCGCCAAAACCATTGGCACGGTTTTCATCCTCGGCGGTCAACCGGCGCAGCGCAGCCCGCCCGTTGTTCGTGATGAAATACCGCGCGACACGTGCATCCGGGCGCGGGCAACCGATCCAGTCTTTCAGTGCCATCGCCTGTGCGATTTCCCGATCGACCACCGCAGTGCGCAATTGATCACCCGTATCGGTGTCACGCACAACCACGGCCGTTTCCATTTCGCGCCCCACAGCCAGAACAGCCCCCTGTTCGCACAGGCGCCGCAAGATGCACTTGGCCTCCTGGTCGATCCGCGCCTGTGTCAGCCCTGCGGCCTGCTGTGGTGTGGTGTCCGCATGCACAATATTCATTGTCTGAACTTCCCTTTTCTGGTCAATATCATGGACCGAGACCCGGGTAGAAAGTGACGTCAGCGCCGCATCAATCAGCGGATCGTCACGTCGGCCTTCAAAGCGGCGCACCTGCCGCAAGACCGTTGACGGATGACAATCGCTTGCCCGTGCAAGCGCCCTGATCGAAAGCCCCGTCTCTGTATGCACAAGATAATGACGCGCCGCGTCAGGCACCCAGTGCGGGAGACGGGCGGCTCTCTCAGGCCTTGATTGCAGGGTCATGTCATTCGTCCTCCTACCCAGAAGTCCCGACACGCATAGGAAGGTTCGTCAGCAGCGCTGACACATCAAATACTCAACCTAGGCGTGCTTCGTTACTTATTGGTTAATGGCGTGTTTTGCCCGTCAACTATTCTTTCGAAAAGATAAACAAATCTGACCGATGCGTTCTTAACTAATGGTGTTTCCGCAACGCCCGCCTTGCGTGTGTCATTCTTTGGCGACTCAACCAAAAGCCAGGAGCCATGACAGATGCAGGATCTACAGACACGAATCACCACACTCAAACGGCCGGCATTGCTGGCCCGCGCCGCCCGTTTTGGGGTTGATGAATACCGGCGCGACATTCATCTCCGCCGGATCCTGCAAGCAGACCCCCTGCCCCGATCGGCCGAGGCCGTGATGCGCCTTCTGGATCTGGAGCAGGATGCAGAATATCGCCGCAAATCACGCGACGGCAGCTATTCCGCTGCACGCCACGTTGAATTGCTGATCGCCATCGCCGGTGAAGCGCGGATCATGCAGGCAAGCCGGCTGCGCCTTATGTAAAGGCGTCGGGCATGCTGGCCTTTTTTTCGGCCACATAGGTGCGCAGACGGCCTTCGATTTCGGGGTCAAGCGCGGGCTGCTGATAAGTATCCAGCAGCTTTTGCACCCGGATCGTCGCCAGCTTCTGGGTGTCGCGTGCGCCTTCTTCATCCCATGTTTCAAATGGTTTGTAATCGAACAGGTCAGAGCGCCAGAAGGCCGTCTTGAAATTGGCCTGCGTATGCGCGCAGCCCAGATAATGCCCGCCGGGTCCGACCTCGGCGATGGCGTCCATGGCTTGTGCGTTTTCGGAAATGTCCACACCGCGGGCAAAGTGATGCAAGGTGCCCAACTGATCGGCATCCATGACAAACTTTTCGAAACTGGCAACCAGCCCGCCTTCCAGCCAGCCGCAAGCATGCAGCATGAAATTGACCCCCGACAACAGCCCCATTTGCAGGCTGTTTGATGTCTCGTATGCGGCCTGCGCATCGGGCAGTTTGGACCCGCAGAACGACCCCGCCGAGCGATACGGCAACCCCAGACGGCGTGCCAGCTGGCCCGCGCCATAGGTGATATGCGCAGCCTCTGGCGTGCCAAAAGTCGGCGCGCCCGAATTCATGTCGATCGAGGCCACGAATGTCCCCATGATCACAGGCGAACCGGGGCGCACAATCTGGGAATAGGCCACACCGGCCAGAACCTCTGCCAAAACCTGTGTCAGTGTGCCCGCAACAGACACGGGTGCCATCGCCCCGCCGACGATAAAGGGGCTGATGATCGAGGCTTGATTGTTTTTCGCAAATACTTCCAGCGCGCCCATCATGACGTTATCAAATGTCAGGGGCGAGTTGATGTTGATCAGCGACGTCATGACGGTGTTTTCCTGCACGAAGTCCTTGCCGAACAAAATCTCGCACATCTCAACCGAATCCTGCGCGCGGCTGGGCTCGGTCACTGACCCCATGAAGGGTTTGTCAGAGTAAATCATGTGGGTCAGCAACATATCCAGATGCCGCTTGTTGACCGGCACATCGGTGGGTTCGCAGACCGTGCCACCGGAATGATGCAGCCATTTGGACATATAGCCCAGCTTCACGAATTTTTCGAAATCGGCCATCGTGGCATAGCGCCGCCCGCCCTCGGCGTCGCGCACGAACGGCGGGCCATAGACGGGCGCCAGCACAAGGTTCTTGCCGCCAATCACCACATTTCGATCGGGATTGCGGGCGTGCTGGGTGAATTGCGACGGTGCTGTGCTGCACAGCTTGCGCGCCAAACCGCGCGGAATCCGCACGCGTTCGCCATCCACATGCGCACCGGCCTGCCGCCAGCGTTCCAGGGCTTCGGGGTTTTCAACGAAATTCACGCCGATCTCGGCCAGAACGGTTTCGGCGTTCGCCTCGATCACATCCAGCGCCTCTTCGGTCAGCACCTCGTAGTTGGGGATATTGCGCGCGATATATTTCGCGGTTTCGACACTGACTGCCGTGCGTTCGGCCCGGCGCGCCGCACCGCCGCCACCACGCGCACGACGGCCTGTTGTTACTGGTGCTTCGGACATGGCTGATCCCCTTGCTGCGTGATTTGGGGCTACTGATAACCGCACCTGCATCATCGTCCTGATGCTTTTGCGCCGTATCCGGCGCGAAAACGACATCGCTGCATCGCTTGCGGGGTCTTGCAACTGATGCGGCGCAATTCTATCAGACAGCATGACAGTCACATCCCATGAACGCCTTCTTATCATCGACTTCGGCAGCCAGGTTACCCAGCTGATCGCGCGCCGCCTGCGCGAACTGAATGTCTTTTGCGAAATTCACCCCTATCAGAACGTCACCGATGACTTTCTGCGCGAATTCGCGCCCAAGGCCGTGATCCTGTCGGGCGGCCCCGACAGCGTGACGCGCCCCGGATCGCCGCGCGCGCCTCAACGGGTGTTCGAACTTGGCGTGCCGGTGCTGGGCATCTGCTATGGCCAGCAAACCATGATGGCCCAACTGGGCGGCAAGGTGGAACGCGGGCATGGCACGGCGGAATTCGGCCGCGCCTATGTGACCCCGGTGGGCAAGCTGGCGTTGCTGGACGGTTGGTTCCTGACCGACCGCGAACAAGTCTGGATGAGCCATGGCGACCATGTTTCTGAAATTGCACCGGGTTTCGCAGTTTACGGCACATCACCCAACGCGCCCTTTGCCGTTACGGCGGACGTGGCGCGCAACTTCTACGCAGTGCAATTCCACCCCGAAGTTCACCACACCCCGAACGGTGCAAAGCTATATGAAAACTTCGTCCGCATCGCGGGCTTTACCGGCGACTGGACCATGGGCGCCTACCGCGAAGAAGCGATCCGGCTGATCCGCGAACAGGTCGGTGACCGGCAGGTGATTTGCGGTCTGTCTGGCGGTGTGGACAGTTCCGTCGCAGCGGTGCTGATCCACGAGGCGATCGGCGACCAACTCACCTGCGTTTTCGTCGATCACGGGCTGCTGCGGCTGGGCGAGGCCGAAGAGGTCGTGACCATGTTCCGCGACCATTATAACATGCCGCTGATTCATGCGGACGAGCAAGAGTTGTTCCTGGGTGAGCTTGACGGCGTAAGCGACCCGGAAACAAAGCGAAAAATCATTGGCCGCCTGTTCATCGACGTTTTCCAGAAATATGCCAACGGCATCGAAGGCGCGGAATTTCTGGCGCAAGGCACGCTCTATCCCGATGTGATCGAATCCGTGTCGTTTTCAGGTGGCCCGTCAGTCACGATCAAAAGCCACCACAATGTCGGCGGCCTGCCCGAAAAGATGGGCCTGAAACTGGTCGAGCCCCTGCGCGAATTGTTCAAGGACGAAGTGCGCGCACTGGGTGCCGAACTTGGTCTGCCGCCCAGTTTCATCGGGCGCCACCCCTTTCCCGGCCCCGGTCTTGCCATCCGTTGCCCCGGCGAGATTACCCGCGAAAAGCTGGATATCTTGCGCAAGGCCGATGCTGTCTATATCGACCAGATCCGCAAACACGGGCTGTATGACGACATCTGGCAAGCCTTTGTCGCGATCCTGCCAGTACGTACCGTCGGCGTGATGGGTGACGGGCGCACGTATGATTTCGCCTGCGCCTTGCGGGCGGTAACGTCGGTGGACGGGATGACAGCGGATTATTATCCGTTCAGCCATGAGTTCCTGGGTGAAACGGCAACCCGGATCATCAACGAAGTGCAGGGGATCAACCGCGTGACCTATGACATCACCTCCAAACCTCCCGGAACGATCGAGTGGGAATGACCTCCTAGCGTTTTAACGCCTCCAACAACAATTCCGCCCCGAATTCCCCCGCAGCACATGCGGCCAGATCACCGCCCTGCCCGCGTTGGAACCAAGCGTCGCGGGCGTCCAGTGTCACACTGACACGCGGTCCGATCCGCAAGGGATCACGGCCCCAATGTGCGTCTGCAAGGGGATCACGACCAAACCAGTCAGTCAGCCTCGACGGCGACAGACCCGCGCGCGCCATCAGAAATCCGGCCATGCAATCCACCTGCCGTTCGACCAGCCCGCGCAGCATCTGTTCCTCATCCCGGCGTGATCTGATCTGCGCAAGTGCGGTATCCGCCACCCCGTGCTGCACCTGCACCGCATGCCCAAAGGCGTGACCGACCAGATAGGCCGCCTGCGGCAGGCGGGCGGCGGCGGGGGTGACAAATATCCTGTTTTGCGAGGTGCAATAAACAACCTGATCGTTCACCGCGCCATCTGCACCGCAGATCCCGTCAATCGTTTCGACACGGGCCACGGATGGCATCCCGTCGAATGCAGCATGCGCCGCGCGCGCCACATCATCAACCGGATCGGCAACAGCAGGCGTCATCAGCGCGACCATTGCACAGATACACCACCGCATGCAGGCTCCTCTCCAACACTTCACAGCGTCACCTAGGCCGAAAAGCAGCACTTGCAAATCGGGCCGCGACGGTGACAGATCACTATATGAATACGAACATCAAAGCAGCCTTCTGGATGATCGGCGCCATCGCATCATTTACGACGATGGCGGTCGCGGGCCGTGCCGTCAGCCTGGAACTCGATACGTTCGAAATCATGCTCTACCGCAGCTTGACAGGGATCGTCATCGTGGCGGGCGTCGCAATCATGGCGGGAACATGGGGCCAGGTCGGACGCCGGCGCCTTGGCCTGCATTTCATCCGTAACATCTGCCATTTTGCCGGCCAGAACCTGTGGTTCTTCGCCATTTCCGCAATCCCGCTGGCGCAAGTCTTTGCATTGGAATTCACAACGCCGGTGTGGGTGATCCTGCTGTCGCCATTGCTGTTGGGGGAACGCCTGACGCGGACAGGGATGATCGCCGCTGTGCTGGGCTTTGTCGGCATTCTGATTGTTGCGCGACCTGACCCGGACAACCTTAGTCCGGGGCTTCTGGCTGCGGCAGGATGCGCGGTATTCTTTGCGCTCAGCGCGATTTTCACGCGCAAGCTGACCCGCACGGAAAGCATTACGACAATTCTGATCTATCTGACAACGATGCAAGCTGTTTTCGGTCTGATCTGTGCGGGGTTTGACGGGGATATTGCCCTGCCTTCAATGACTTCACTCCCATGGGTGATTCTGATTGGCTGCGCGGGCCTGCTGGCGCATTTCTGCCTGACAACAGCACTTGGGCTTGCGCCGGCCAGCATTGTCATGCCGATGGATTTTGCACGACTGCCAACAATCGCCGTTATCGGCATGTTGGTTTACGATGAACCCCTGCAAGTATTGGTCTTTGTCGGCGCCGCAGTGATTTTCGTGGCGAATTATATCAACATTACCCAGTCGGTGCCAAAACGCTGGCGCGTGAAATCGGCCGGATAGGTCCCGGGCCAAGGGCGAGAATGACAATTTTGTGACGCCACGGCGCAACCCGCATACTGACGTAGCGTCAATAATTGACGTAATCCTTAGGCAAAACCTACGGTGACAGCACACGAATTGTTCATGGTAGGGATGAGGACATGAAACACGTAACAACAGCAGGGGCAGCCCTGCTGCTGACGACAACAATTGCAACTGCAGGGGGACTTGACCGTTCTGGCCAGAGCGTCAGCGCATTGTTCGAGGATGGCACATATGTCGAACTGAGCTTTGGCTACGTCATTCCGGAACTGTCTGGCGCGGTGACAACTGCGCCCAGTATCGGCAGCGGCAACATCGGGGTCGATTACAGCCAATTCAGCGCTGCGGTCAAACGCGATCTGAATGAGCAGTTGTCCTATGCGCTGATCATCGATCAGCCCTATGGCGCAAACGTCGCTTTTGATGAAGCCGATTTGGCGTATCCTGCAGAAGGAACCCAGGCAGAGGTCCGCAGCACGGGTATTACCGTCTTGGGACGCTACAAGTTCGACGAAAACTTCAGCGTGCATGGTGGGCTTCGCGCCGTGACGATCGATGCGGACGCGCTTGTTGTCCTAGGTGGCACCCCTTATGACGCATCTTACGACAGCGACACACAGTTCGCATACGTCGTCGGCGGCGCATACGAGCGGCCTGAAATTGCGCTTCGCCTGGCGTTGACCTACACATCCGCGATGGATATCACCCACGCGACGACCGTCGGTGGTGCATCCGTGCCGGACACGGAATATGAGATCCCGCAAAGCGTGAACCTCGACTTTCAGACGGGTGTTGCCGCAGATACGCTTCTTTTCGGCTCCGTAAGATGGGTTGAATGGACCAAGACCCAGATCAACAGCTTCGACTATCCCCTCAACCCAATCGTCGGATATGACAACGACACCTTCACCTATAACCTCGGTGTCGGTCGGCGTTTCTCTGACGTGTTCGCCGGCTCGGTCTCTGTCGGATACGAAAAATCCAACGGCGGCGTGGCAAGCAACCTTGCGCCCACTGATGGGAATTCCAGCGTTTCGTTGGGCGGAGCCTATACATTGGACAACGGTGTCGAGATTTCGGGCGGTGTGCGCTATATCCTCATCGGTGATGCGGAAACAAGCTTTGCCACTTTTCAGGACAATACCGCTACCGCTATTGGTCTGAAGGTCGCATATACCTACTGAAAATACCAGATGACACCATCAGGCCCCGCATTTCAATGCGGGGCCTTTTTCATTCCATCCGGGCCAGCACCGCGCGCGCGGCGCGCAGGCCCGGTGCTTCGCCGCCCTGTCCCAGACGCGCCATTGTCAGTGCCATGGCGGCGTTTTGCGCGTCAGGGTGTGCCAGCACATCCAGCACGGCATCAGCAATCGGCCCCGGCTGGCAGGCCTTGCCGATGAATTCCGGCACCACGCGCGTGTCGCTGACCAGATTAACCAGCGTCACCGTGTCAATCCGCAACATACGGCTGATGATGACCCGGCTAAGCGGGGCCATGTCATAGGCGATCACCATCGGCGTGCCGTTTGCTGCCAGTTCCAGCGACACGGTGCCAGATGCCGCAAGCGCAACATCCGCCCGTTTGAACCACGCCGCCTTGTCCGCTGATCCGGGCGGCAGGACCGTGACCGGCACGGGCCAATCTGCCACCTTTTCGCGCACCAGATCGTGCACGCCACCGGTTGTCGGGATCACAAACCGCGCATCCTGCACGGATGCGGCAATCAGGCCCACTGCTTCGCCAAAACGATCGGCCAGGCGGCCTACCTCGCCCTTGCGGCTGCCGGGCAGGACCAGAACGACCGTGCCTTCGCCAATGGCGGCAGCGGCATCCGGTGATGCCACGGGGTCAGACACGACAGGATGTCCGACAAAATCGCAATCCATTCCGGCGGCCTGCATGTATGGCGGCTCGAACGGAAACAAGGCCAGCACATGGTCGATATGGCGCGCCATTTTCGCCGCCCGCCCGGGGCGCCACGCCCAGACTGTGGGGGCCACGTAATGCACCGTGCGGATATTGCTGTGCGCCTTGACCCGTCTGGCCACGCGCAGGCAGAAATCGGGGCTGTCGATCGTGATCAACACATCGGGCCGTGTGTCCAGAACCGCATCTGCCATCTGCCTGATGCGCGCCTTGAGAGCGCGATATTTCGGCAGGATTTCAGCCAGCCCCATAACGCTGAGTTCATCCATCGCAAAGCGGCTGACCAGCCCTTGTGCCTGCATCAGGGGGCCGCCCACACCGTCGAATGACACATCCGGCCGCAACTGCCGCAGCCCCGCCATCAAGGCGGCACCCAGCTTATCGCCCGATGCCTCGCCCGCGATCACAAAAACCCTCATGTATCGCCCCGTGGCCGCACCCACAGAAACAGGCCGTGGTCGTCCAGAATGGAAAGCACTTGCGCAAGGTCCAAGACCATCACGCCACCCGCTTCGATCACGATCCCCGCCATACCTGCATCTGCCGACGCACGCGCCGTGGCCGGCCCGATCAGCGGCAGATCGGCGCGGCGGTCCTGCTGGGGTTTGGGTGCCTTGAACAGGATCGCGCCGCCCGTCTCAGCCTTCGGCTGGACCGGGCCACCGACCAGATCAACCACCCAATCCATCGCGGATCCAAAAACACCGCCCAGCGGATCAGCCGCCATCGTCGCCTGCCCACCTGGCATCGACACGGCCCGCAACATCGCGTCGGTGCCTTGTGCTGTTTCGCGCGCGATGACGTCACCCCTGCGGATCACACAGGCCTGCCCCGCATCGGCCACCCCCATCTGCGCGACACAAGATTCCCCCACCATAGCGTCGGTTGCATGATGTTGGCTTGGCCGGGCGCGGGTCAGCACACCTGCCCCGGGCAACAGATCGGGTGCCACGTCATGGGCTGCAAGAACCGTAAACCCGGTCTCTTCCATGATACCGATGATCACCCGCAACGCGGCGTCGTCACCTTGGGTCAAGGCCAATTGCAGTCGCGGAACAAGCGGGGCGGTGGCGGCATCAATCAACGCCGGATCCACGGGCGGACGGCGCACCGCCCCAGCCATGCAGATGTGCGTCACACCCCGATTGCGCAGATCCGTCAGGAAACTGCCCAGATGTTCGATCCGAAAGGTCAGATCAGGATCAATCGCCGGTGTAAAACCGCGCATCGCACAAACCAGCGGGCGTTCGGGTAAACGCTTTATCAGTTCCCCTGGCAGATCACCGGTGCCTGCGATCAGCGCAAGCATCAGCCGGGCGTCAGGAAATTGCGGTCGGTGTCACCAAGGATAAAGCCGACCATTTGCTGAACGTAGTCACTTTCACTTTCTTCGGCCAAACGCTGGGCACGGACCTGAAATGTTCCTTCGCCGTCGCGCAGCATCTGAAACGCCGCACGTAATGCGGTGATGTCGGCACGGTCAACGCCCTTGCGTTTAAGTCCGACCAGATTAAGCCCGTCCAACACCGCGCGTGGCCCCTGCACCAACCCATGCGGGACCACATCCTTGGTCACCATTGACAAAGCACCGATGATGGCCCCCTGCCCGATCCGCACCCATTGATGCACGCCACACAGCCCGCCAATGATCACATCATCCTCGATCACGCAATGTCCGGCGACAGCCGTGGAATTTACGACAATCACCCGGTTCCCCACCTGCACGTCATGGGCAATATGGCATCCTGCCATGAACAGCCCGTCGTCGCCCACGCGGGTTTCGGCCCCGCCGCCGGCGGTTCCGGTGTTCATCGTGACATGTTCACGGATACGGTTGCGGGCCCCGATGCGCAGCCGGGTCTTTTCGCCACCGAACTTCAAATCCTGCGGAATTTCCCCGATGACCGCAAATGGGAACACTTCGGTCTTTGGGCCGATATGCGTGTCGCCATCAATCACGACGTGGCTTTTCAGGATCACGTTGTCGCCCAACACGACCTCGGACCCGACCAGGCAAAAGGGGCCGATCTTGCACCCATCGCCAATCACCGCGCCTTCGGCGATCACGGCAGAGGGATGAATATCCGCCGTCACCCCTGCAAGTCCATCATCGCGGTAAATTCGGCCTCGGCGGCCATTTCACCATCCACCGTGGCAACCCCTTTAAAGCGCCAGACCTTGCCGCCGGGTTTGCCACGCGTCGTTTCAACCTTCATTTCCAGCACATCACCGGGCACCACCTTGCGGCGGAACTTGCACCCGTCGATGGCCATGAAATACACCAGCAAATTGCCTTCGGTCAGGCCAAGCGACGCCCCGACCATCACGGCTGTGGTCTGCGCCATCGCCTCGACGATGGTCACGCCGGGCATGATGGGATTGCCCGGGAAATGGCCCTGAAAATGCGGCTCGTTCATGGTGACGTTCTTGATCCCCACCGCAGACGTGGTGCCATTGATGCTGTGAACCTTGTCCACAAGCAGGAAAGGATAGCGATGTGGCAGGATTTTCTGGATCAGCTGGATGTCAGCAACGGTCACAGGATCGGTCATGTCAGGGCAGCTCCTTGTTTTTCTTGGCGGCACACCAAACCGCGCCCGTTCTGACTAGCAAGGCAAGCGGTGGCGGGCAAGCGCGCGCTACTCGGTACCGTTGCCCAGTTCCGTATCAATCCGGGCAATCGCGGCGTCGGTAATATTGGCCGCACGGACCGAAAGGATCACCATGCGCTGTTCCAGCACCATCGCGGCCCCGCGTTCCAGCATGATATTCGCAACGATTCCCTGCACCCTTTCTTCAAAGCGGGCGCGCCGTTCAACGCTGGCCTGTTGGAGTTCAAGGTTCTTGGCGTCCCGCACGCGGCGCACATCCTGCACCTTGGCGTCAAAGGCTTCGGCCGCGATCCGAAAAGCCTCTGGCGTCATCTCGGAGCGGCGCAGTGTCAGGCTGCGTTCCTCCTCGGTCAGTTCCTGAACGATCCGGTCATTTTCCGCCTGCACTGCCGCCGCCTGTGCCGCAAGATCGGCGGCGATCTGCCGCCCATAAAGCGTTTCGACGAACAGCCGGTCCGTGTCCACGATCAACACCTGCGGCGACAGCTGCTGTGCCCCCGCAGGAAACGCCAGCAGCAGCCAGACCAAAAAGCCACGCAAAACAATCATCAGAAACTGGTCGAGATTGTCACGTCAAACGATTTTGGCCTGTCCCGGTCCTGCACGTCGAGCGGTTCGGTAAAGTTGAACCGCAAAGGCCCGATCGGGGTCGTCCAGAAGATCGAGGCGCCGACGACCGAACGACCTATGAAGTCGTCATAGATCACGCCCGCATCATAGCCCGCGTCCCAGACCGACCCGTAATCGACGAACACACCGCCGGTGATGCCGTATTCGCTGGGCAAGCCAAGCGGAAATTCCGCCTCGAGCCGCGCCACGGCAAAGGCATTGCCCCCCAGCGCATCGTCAGTTGCATCATCGCGCGGGCCGATTCCGCCGGGTTCAAAACCGCGCATCAGGCGACTGCCCAGAAAAAACCGGTCCGTCACGCGGCTGGCGCCTTTTTCATAGCTCAGATAGCCGCCTTCGATCGTCGCCCGAAGGGTAACTTCTTCGTTCAGAATACGCGCCTCTGCGCCGGCCAGCGCGGTCGTCTTGATGAATTGCGCATCCCCAAAACCAAACTCCTGACCAAACCGCAGCAGAATGCCCGCGTTCGGGTTCAACCCCGTGCGGCGCGTATCGAAACTGTAACTATAGCCCAGCGATGTGGTCGCAACGCGCCCTACGGCGACCTCTCCCTGGATGATCGTGCTGGTGGTTGTGGGATCAAACAGATCGGCGCTTTCATAAGCAGTAAAGACCGTGAACCGCCCGTTTTCACTGATCGGAAAGCTAAGCGCGGGGCTGAAGCGGAAAGTCTCTGTGTCATAACTGGCGTTTTCATTGTCGGTGATCCGATAGGACAGATCGACACCAAGACGCAGGTCACGGCCCAGTAATTGCGGTTCGCTAAAACTGAATCCCAGACGCTGGTTGCTTTCAGCAGTCGATACATCAAGGCTCAGCCGCTGACCGCGGCCCTGAAAATTGCTCTGGCTATAAGAGGCGATCAGACCGACGCCGGTATCACTGTTGTAGTTTGCTCCAAACGTCAGGGTTCCTGTCGGCCCTTCCACCACGTCGACATCGATGATGACCTGATTGGGAGCGCTGCCTTGACGTGTATCGACATTGGAATTCGCAAAGAACCCCAATGCACGAATCCGCCTTGCGCTTTCCCGGATTTCACGCGGGTTGAACGGGTCGCCTTCGACCACGCGGATCTGGTTGCGGATCACCCGGTCAAGCGTGGTGCCGTTCCCGCGAATGTTGATCCGTTCCACAAAGACACGCGGGCCGGGCACAAGCGCATACGTCAGGTTCAGCGCCAGCGCACGATCATCGCGCGTGATGCGCGGTTCAACCCGTACGAAATTCAGCCCCTTTTGCAGCGCAAGACGTTCCAGACGCGTGATATCGGTTTCGATTGGCACGGGTGAATAGGTCGCACCGGCGCGCACGCGCACCGCATCCTGAAATGCGACCGGATCAAGCCCTGGAATTTCGCTGATCACGGTGACATTGCCAAAGCTGAACCTCTGGCCTTCGCGCAGGTTGAACGTCACAAGATAGGCGTCACGTTCGCGGGTCAGGGCCACATCGACGTTCTGCACGACCATGTCGACATAGCCGCGCGACCGGTAAAAATCGGTCAGCAATTCGCGATCTTGCGCGATCCGGTCGGGCGAATAGGTATCGCGGGAAATGATGGCGCGCAGCAGACCGGCCTGTTTGGTATCCAGCACGCGGCGCAAGCGGCCTTCTGAATAGGTACGGTTGCCAAGAAATGAGATGCGTTCGATCTCCGTCACGCCGGCCTCGACGACCTCGAACACAAGATCGACCCGGTTATCACTGCGGCGGATGATGCGCGGTGTCACGGTGGCGTTGATCCGGCCCTGCTGGGCGTAGGCCTGCGTAATCGCGACGGTATCACGTTCGGCCTGCGCGGGGCTGTAAACCCGGCGTGGCTGCGATTCGACCAGCGTCAGAAGTTGCGCGTCGCGGATCCGCGCGTTGCCTTCGATATTGATGCGGTTGATGGTCGGAAACTCGACAACATCAATCACCAGCGTGCCGCCGCGCGGGGTTACGGTCACGCTTTCGAACAGGCCGGATTCACGAATCCGCTGCACCGCCTCGTTCAGTTCGGCAGCGGTCAGCGTCTGGCCAGCGTCAAGTCCGGCAAATGTCAGTATCGTGCCATCGGCAACCCGCTGATTGCCTTCGATCACAAAGCTCGAAAAGCTGAAGCTTTGCGCCGTCGCTGTCGTGCTGAACACGGCCAATAGCAACACCAGCCCAAGCCGCCTTGCCGCTGCAGCCACATTTTGCGCCAAAGCGCGCCCCGCCAGATTTTGCATCATGATCGCCCGATTGTTCGCACCCCAGTTGCAATCGGAAGTAGCCGCATTGGACGCGGATGTCAAAATGACAAACACCGCCTGAAAAGAGAACGTTCAGGGACAGAAAAGCAGATCGTTCAGCACGGTGAACGCCATCAACGTCAAGAGCAGCGACAGGCCCATGACCATGAAGACGCGGATCGCCGTTTCGCTTGGTTTGCGCCGCGCAACGGCCTCGTACGCATAAAAGACCAGATGCCCGCCATCCAGAACCGGG
>NZ_CBFIBD010000053.1:0-14708 GCF_965660735.1 Yoonia sp. | reverse complement strand
CCAAGATTTTGAAGAATCAAATCTTTCCAATAAATCTAAATTCTCTTTTCTCAATCTGTTAGAATTATATACAGCATAATTCAAGGCCGTGCGAATAAATGAATTATCGCTGGCTTCAATTTTTTCAATGAATCTTTTTTTAGATATAAGCGCAGTTGCACTAATTTCACATTTTACCAAATGGTTAGTAAATTCAATCTCTCCATTTTTTATTGTCCTTTTCTTGTTGCTGACCATCTTGTAATTCTTCCAAAAATGCCAAAAGGCATCAGCTTTCCACAGTATGCCTTTGAATATGAAAAAATATGATTGCAGATTTTGGTTTTCTGTTGCAATATCTCGATTTGAAATATCTATAATTTTATCTTCTTGAATAAAACCAACAACATCGCTGTCTTGCGCCAGTAATCTTTCCCAAAGGTCCGGCGTGAATTCCAGCCAGACGCTGTCGTTCATGATGATCAGATACTCCAGCGTGTCTTTCAGATCCCGCAGGGCAAACAGCGCATCCTGATACCCCCCGAAATCATAGCCGAAGTTGGGCCGCTCCATGACTTTCCATGCGACGGCGTTAATCCTGCTACGGTCAGTCTGTGACAAGGGGGCATTGGATACAATGAATGGGGAAAAACCCAGCGCAATCATGTTTTCACAAAGGGAAATCGTGCTTTGTGCCACGCCGCCCGGTTGATAGATCAGAAAGATCGCAACACGCTGCGTTTCTGCGACCTGACCGTCACCGACTGCGGCATGCGCGTCGAATGCCTTGCGGTGCCGGTGCCGCCACACAGGTTCCATCAGGCGCTCATGAATATCCAGGATAATATAGGGAGACCGCAGAATTTGATTGCCGATGCGGCGTAATTCGCGGTTCAGTTTCCAAAGTGGTATCGTCATGGGCGTTCCAGAAAAAATATATGTTCAAAAGAAGGGCGGGCAGACAGGGTAACAGTAAGCTACGGCAAACAACTTGGGGCTGTGAAGCATGTTATGGCGGGTGCATCAAGTTGAAAGACCCGCAGTTGGCCAAGACGATTCAATCCAGCGGCCGGTGCCGCGAAAACAATCGCCCCTTGCGGGCCAGCCACCATGCGCGGCGGAAATAATTCACCGCCTTCAGCCGATAATGCGGCAGCCTCCGATACCATTTGAATTTATGCACATCGGCAAAGCCGGTGCCGGTGATTGCACTGACGCCACCGTCGTCCACGTGGGATGAAAACGGCTCTAGCCCGCACTGGCGGAAATCGTGATGGAAAAAGCGGTTGAATTCGTGGTCGTGGGCGCGGGTCTGTGGCCAGAAGCCCGGCGCGATCCGGGCGGCCACATCGCGTTTGATCAAATAGGTGGCATTGCCCGTGAACGGCCCGACGTAGGCGTTCAGCGTATAGCGCCCCAGCCGCCCCTGACTGACGGGCAGTTTCGCACGGATACAGTTGAACCGCAGCATGTCCCAATGCGCGGCGCCGGCCAGCGCGATATCAAGACTTTCCAGAAAGTCGTCATGGAAGACCACGTCATCCTCCAGGATCAGGCCGACCTTGAAAGGTGAATCCTCCAGGATTTTCCAAACGGCCAGATGTGAGGCATAGCACCCCATATGCCCGTCGGATATCGGGCTGCCCATATGGCGCGCATAGGCGGCAGCATCCACGCGCTTCAACAGCTCTGCCGCGTGATCCTTGCCGGAAATCGCCGGAAACCGGGTATAGGGCAGGCCCATCGCATCAAGCTGTGCGGTCATGCCCGCCAGCCGGTCCTTGTCGCGATCAAGATTGATCAGCCAGACACCCATATCGGCGCGGGTCAGCGCCTCAGCCATCCAGATCGGCCCACTTCAACTGGGTGTTGCGTGTCACCGCGCGGGTCAGGGTGCGACCCAGCAGGCGGTCAAAGTCATAGCCGGCGATTTCACCCGAGCCGGGGCGGCGGGCCCAGATGTCGGATTCAGTGATCACATGGCCTGCCGGCAGGTCACGGTCGGCGACGACAGATGCGCGGGCGAAACGGTATACGTCCTCTTCGGCGGATGTGCGTTCCTTGGGGTTCATCAGCGCGGTGTGGATTTCGCGCGACCGGTCGATCAGATGGCGCAGTTCTGACGGGTCCATCGAATTGATGATATCCGGCCCCCGGCGATAGCGCGTGTCGGTATAGTGCCGTTCCAGGATGCAGGCCCCAAGTGCCACCGACGCCAGCGCCATTTCCGGCCCGATGGAGTGGTCAGAGAAACCGACAACGGCATTGGGAAATGCGTTTTTCAGGTCCGTCACCCCTTGCAGCGACACGATTTCCGGCGGGGACGGATAAAGGTTGGTGCATTCCAGCAGCGCGTATTCCACGCCCGCATCCTCAAGTATCTGCACCGACGCGCGGATTGTGTCGATGCTTTGCATGCCCGTGGACATGATCACCGGCCTGCCCATGCGGGCGATGTGGCGGATCAGGGGCAGGTTATCCGCCTCGCCCGATCCGATCTTGAAGGCGGGCACGTCCAGTTCGTTCAGAAAATCCGCCGCCGCGCGCGAAAACGGCGTGGAAATCCAGATCATTCCAAGGCTCTCGGTATAGCGTTTCAACTCTGCCTCGTCCTCCAGCGACAGGGCACAGGCGGCCATCACATCCCAGATCGACACGTCGGCGTTGGGCGGAAAGATCTGTTTGGCTTCCTCTGTCATCTCGTCTTCGATGATGTGCGTCTGATGTTTGATCATTTCGCAGCCCGACCCGGCGGCAAGGCGCACCATCTCTTTGGCGACAGCCAGATCGCCACCATGGTTGATGCCGATTTCAGCAATGACGAGTGGCGGGTGCTGTGGCCCGATCTTGCGGCCTGCGATGTCCATCCGGGGTCTCCTTGGTGGCGGTTCAGGGCCTGTTTACGGTCTTTGGCACGACGGGGCAATCGCCCCGCACCATTGCAATGACGTGCCCGATGGTCCAAGTGAAGCCCACAACAACCCGACCGAGCCCCGATGATCCGCAAGCTGCTTGAGACCCTTGACCGTAAAGAGCGCGATTTGCGCAATTCCTTTGGTCACGACATCACCGACCCGGTGGAACGCAAGCGGTCGTTGCAGCATTTGCGCTGGCTGGATCATGGTATCCTGCGCACGTTCTGGCATAATTTCGCAGAGTTCGCGCCCGGTGCCTATCGGTCCAATCACCCCGACCACGCACGGTTTTCAGCCTATGCCGATCTGGGCATCAAGACTGTGCTGAACCTGCGCGGCGTGGCGCAACAGCCGCATTACCTGTTCGAGGTCGAAAGCTGCGACAAGCTGGGTCTGACGCTGGTGACGACACAGATGGCCGCCCGCCGTGCCCCTCAGGTGAAAGAGCTGACCGACCTGCTCGACGCCTTTGCGACGATCGAACGCCCGTTCCTGATGCACTGCAAATCAGGCGCTGACCGGACTGGTTTGGCGGCGGCGATTTACCTGATGGTCCACGAAGGCCAGCCGCTGTTGGTCGCGCAACAACAACTCAGCTTTCGCTTTATTCACATCCGCCGGACCGCAACGGGCATTCTTGATCATTTTCTGGATGTTTATGCCGCGCGCACTGCACAGTCACCCATCGCGATTGATGAGTGGATCCGCACCGAATACGATCCTGCCGCGCTGACAGCCAGCTTTGCCGCGAAACAGGCGGCACTGAAACCATGGCAGGGCTGGCGCTAACGCAGCCCCTGTTCAATCTGGCGGCCCAGCAGGAATTCAATCACCTCCCAGTCAAAGGGGCTGTCCACGTCCAACCCGCGTTCATTGGGCACGATCAGGGGGATCACCCGACCTTCGAACAGGCTTTGCGCGCTGCGCAGGTAATCGGGGCGCACAACATAGACCAACCCGACATGATCGTAGACCATCGGTGCCTGCTGGCGGGCAACGACGCCGTTCGGCAGGGGCTTGCTGACATGCAGCGCGCCGGCCTCGTCGGTTTCCAGCATGTTGAAATACGGGTTCTTCCGGCTTTCACAGCACGACATGACCATATCGGGCCGCGCTTGTTCAAACAGGTCCAGCCCGGCGTCGATGTCCTGCGGCAGGCGCAGGGGCGATGTGCAGTCAAGGTCGAGAAACGCATCCGCCGGGCCGGTCTGTTTTTCGGTTTCTTCCAGGGCATGCTGCCAGACGTTCCACTTGGCGGCCGTATCCGTGGACAGATGTGCGGGGCGCAGGCCGATATCGATGCAGCCGCGGCTGACAGCATGGGCATGGATTTCGGGTGAATCGGTTGATACCACCACATGATCGACGCGGTCATTTGCAAACAACTGATCCAGCGACCAGTCGATCAGGTGCTTGCCGTGCAGCATGCGAAAATTCTTGTTCGGAACGCCCTTGCTGCCGGCGCGCGCCCCGATGTGGCCTATGATCATGTGTCACCCCCTGTGATTGCGCGGACAATTGCCCGGAACCCGGTAAAGGGTCAATCATTTGCGCGAATCGTCGCGTCATTAAGTGTCCGCAAGGGCGGGCCGTTGCAGCAAACTGTGGGGTTCTTACTGTCGGTGGTGCTGAATCCTGGCGCAACCCGATGCTTTTTGGGGGAAAACAGGCGTCCTTCGCTATTCCACCATACAGGGATTGCGCCTATAGTTGCTTGAAAAGCTGGGATTAAACCGGCGCGTCCAAATGCCGTGTCTAATGGGAGGTCACCGCCATGATCCGATCGGAACTTATCCAGAAGCTTGCCGACGAAAATCCGCACCTGTATCAGCGGGACGTTGAAAAGATCGTGAATACCATCTTTGACGAAATTACCGGCGCGATGGCGCGCGGGGACAGGGTTGAACTGCGCGGCTTTGGTGCCTTTTCGGTCAAGAAACGGGATGAACGCGTCGGCCGCAACCCGCGCACCGGCGAGGCCGTGCATGTCGAGGAAAAACATGTCCCGTTTTTCAAGACCGGCAAGCTGTTGCGCGACCGGCTGAATGAAAACTAAGAGGTCATGATGAAAACCATCCGCTATGTATTCTGGGCCGTTGTCGGTCTTTGTCTGATCCTGATCGGGCTTGCGAACAGTGGCATGGTGACCGTGCGGGCGATGCCTTTGGCGCTGGCCGATCTGTTGGGGATTTCGCCCGATATCTCATTGCCGTTGTTCGTTGTGATCTTTCTTGGTGTCGGGGCGGGACTTCTGATCGGGTTTGTCTGGGAATGGCTGCGTGAACATCGCCAGCGCGCAGAGGCCCGCACAAAGGCCCGCGAACTGGAATCACTGCGCCGCGAGGTTGCAAATCTGCGCGGTGAGGCGGCCAAGGCCAAGGGCGATGATGTGCTCGCGCTATTGGACAAAGCCAGCTGATGCCATCTGACACGCGGGTCAAGATCTGTGGTCTGCGGGACACGGGGCTGATGCAGGCCGCCGTTGATGCGGGCGCGTCATATGTCGGGCTTGTTTTTTTTCCAAAATCGCCACGAAACGTCACCTTGGAACAGGCGGCGCACGTCGCACGCGACGTCCCCGCCGGCATCGCCAAGGTGGCGCTGGTCGTGAATGCCGATGATGTCCAGTTGGACGCGATGATCGATGCCGTGCCGCTGGACATGTTGCAACTGCATGGCGCGGAGACGCCGGATCGTGTCGCGGCAATCAGGGCGCGCTACGGGTTGCCCGTGATGAAGGCGCTGGGCGTAGCAGATGCTGATGATCTTGCTGCCATCGACACCTATGCGCAGGTCGCAGACCAGTTGTTGATCGACGCGAAACCGCCGCGCAATGCCGATCTGCCTGGCGGCAACGGGTTGTCATTCGACTGGCGGCTGATCGCCGAGCGGCGCTGGCCGGTGCCATGGATGCTGGCGGGCGGACTGACGGCGGAGAACGTGGCCGAGGCCATCCGTCTGACCGGGGCGCGGCAGGTCGATGTATCCTCGGGTGTGGAAAGCGCACCGGGCGTCAAGGACGCCACGTTGATCGCAGACTTTTGCAACGCCGCACAAACGGTCAAATAACCGCAGCTTTGCTTGCTTTACCATTCTGCCCCTTGGCGATAATGCTGGCGGTCGAAATACAAGAGGTGTCCCATGGCCAACGATCTTTTCAACAGCTTCATGACCGGCCCCGACGAAAAGGGCCGGTTTGGCGATTTTGGCGGGCGGTTTGTTTCCGAAACCCTGATGCCACTGATCCTTGAACTGGAAGAGCAATACGAACGCGCCAAGACGGATGAAACGTTTTGGGCGGAAATGCATCACCTGTGGACGCATTATGTCGGCCGCCCCAGCCCGCTGTATCACGCCGAACGCCTGACCGAGCATCTGGGCGGCGCCAAGATTTACATGAAGCGGGATGAATTGAACCACACCGGCGCGCATAAGATCAACAATGTGCTGGGGCAGATCATTCTGGCGCGCCGCATGGGTAAGACACGGATCATCGCGGAAACTGGTGCGGGGCAGCACGGGGTGGCCACGGCGACGGTCTGTGCCAAGTTCGGGCTGAAATGCGTGGTCTATATGGGCGCCCACGATGTTGAACGCCAGGCACCCAATGTATTCCGCATGAAACTGCTGGGTGCAGAGGTGGTGCCGGTGACATCGGGTCGCGGAACGCTGAAAGACGCAATGAACGACGCCTTGCGCGACTGGGTCACGAATGTGCGCGACACGTTCTATTGCATCGGCACGGTGGCCGGGCCGCATCCCTATCCCGCGATGGTGCGTGATTTTCAGGCGATCATAGGGCAGGAAACCAAAACCCAGATGCAAGAGGCAGAAGGCCGTCTGCCCGATACGCTGATTGCGGCGATCGGTGGTGGATCGAACGCCATGGGTCTGTTCTATCCGTTCCTTGACGACAAAGAGGTGAACATCATCGGCGTCGAGGCCGGCGGCAAGGGTGTGAACGAAAAGATGGAGCATTGCGCATCACTGACCGGCGGACGCCCCGGTGTGCTGCATGGTAACCGCACGTATCTGTTGCAGGATGACGTGGGCCAGATATTGGAGGGCTTCAGCATTTCTGCGGGGCTGGATTACCCTGGTATTGGTCCGGAACACGCATGGTTGCATGATATCGGCCGCGCGAAATACGTTGCAATAACCGATGTCGAGGCGCTGGAAGCGTTTCAGCTTTGCTGCGCACTAGAGGGAATCATTCCGGCGCTGGAACCGTCTCATGCGCTTGCGCACGTCATGAAAATCGCCCCTGAACTGCCCGGCGATCATCTGCTGGTGATGAATATGTGTGGGCGTGGCGACAAGGATATTTTCACCGTCGCAAAACACCTTGGGTTTGACATGAGCGCCTGATCGCAGGTCAAATCACCCCTGTAAGGTAATAAAACAAAGGCTCGCGTCACTGCGGGCCTTTGTTTTGTGGGTCATAAACTTTTGTTTATGCCGCTCTGCCTTGCGTTTATTGCATATGTGTTAAACTCATGGCCAATGGTGTCCTTGGGTCATGATCTGTTTGGTTTGACGTAATGGTGCGCATCTGGCGGGCCAGCGCAAACATTAGGAGATGAAAAATGAAGAACATTCTGCTTTCCACGACAGCCGCGATTGCCATGACAGCGACCGCTGCTTTTTCGCAATCCATCGCGGATCAGGTAATTACCCAACTCCAGGAACAGGGCTATACCCGCATCGAAGTTGAAAATGGCCCGACACAGGTCAAGGTCGAGGCAATCCGGGACGGCATGAAACTTGAAGTCGTCTATGATGCTGCAACCGGCGCAATTCTGAAAGAAGAGGTCGCGCCGATCGATGCCGATGACGATGTCCGCTCTGGGGTCAGTGTGCGCGACGACGACGAAGACTTCATTGATGACGAAGATGATGAAGATGATGAAGATGTCGACGACGATGATGAAGATGACGATGACGATAACGACAGTGACGAAAATGATGATGACGAGGGTGACGACGACTGATCTTTTCGTGTTGCCGAAACCGGCGACTGTTCTTTAATGGAAACATTATGTTTAAACGGCTGATAATCTGCCTGTTTTTGTTTGGGGCGCCAGGTCATCTGGCGGCCCAGACGTTTCAGGAATCGATCACATCGCAGCTTGAGGCACAGGGGTTTTCGCGTGTGTCGAGCAGCCGGACATGGCTGGGCCGTGTGCGGCTGGTGGCGTATCGTGATGACTTGCGCCGCGAAATCGTATTCAACCCACAGACAGGTGAAATTCTGCGTGATTATTGGCGCACGTTCGACGACGAGGATGAGATGCGCCTGCCGCGACTGATCAATCCCGGTAGTGGTGACAATGACAACGACGACCGCGATGATGATGATGAAGATGACGACAGTGATGATGAAGACGATGACGATGATCGGGATGATGATGAAGACGATGACGATGACGATGACGACGACGATGATCGGGATGATGACGATGATGATGACGACGACGATGACTGATCGCGCATCAAACTAAGGGGTCCGCCGGGTGGCAAAGCAATGGTTCGTCCTGCCGGTTGTGGTTGTGCAGGTGCTTTGCGCCTTTTTCTTTGTGTCGCAAATTCTGGCCTCTGTTCTGGGCCTGACGCCGATAAGCTGGCAATTTTATGAAATGATCGAGTTGGGGGCGGCACTTGGGCTGCTTCTCGGCACGGCCTTGGGTGTGATGGTGTTGCGCCGCACGATGGCGCGTAACGTGGCAATGCGCGACCAGTTGCGCCTCGCCTCGGGGGCGTTTCGCGAAGTGATGGAAGAACGCTTTGCTGAATGGGCATTGACCCCGGCGGAACGTGACGTGGCCCTGTTTGCGATCAAAGGCATGTCAATTCAGGAAATCGCGGGTTTGCGTCAGGTCAGCGAAGGCACGATCAAGGCACAGACCAATGCGATCTATCGCAAGGCGGGCGTCGGTGGCCGGACCCAACTGCTCAGTGTTTTCATTGACGAACTGATGTCGGAATCCCCTGACTGAGCATCATTTTTCAAGCGGCAGGGCATTCTGATGCAGCACATCAATCGGCACGACGTCCAAGGCGCGCACATGTGTCGCATGCAAATTGACCTTTGGCGCGCACCCCTCTTCGTGGGCTTGCAGGAACCGGCTGGCACATAGACACCAGCTGTCACCAGCCTTGAGCCCGGCAAACCCGAACTCTGGCCGCGGTGTGCTGAGGTCGTTGCCAACGTATTTCGAAAAGGCCAGAAATTCATCGGTCATGATCGCGCAAACTGTGTGGCTTCCTTGATCGGCGGCACATGTGTCGCATGCCCCGTTCCGAAAGAACCCCGTCATGGGCGCCGTTGAACAGGTGGCCAGCGTGCTGCCAAGAACGTTAAAGGATGGGTCTTTTTCCATATCTGCTTCGGCTTTCTGCGATCAAAAGGCGTTCATGCCATCGAATGTAGCTGACTTGCCCGCGATTGCCACGCATGATGCGGGATCAGCGAAACCGGTCCACCAATTTTTGCATCGCGTTGCGGGTGTCTTTGGGCGGCGCAGCCGCAGGCGCAGGTTTTTCGGGCTTCGATGCGCTGGTCGATGACCGGGGCGGGGCGACCCGCAGCGCGACGGCATTCAGGAATTTCGGCCTTTCACCGGCGACCAGATGCGCAATGCCGTCGCTGATCCCGCGCAATTCATCGTCCAGCCAGTCCTGATCGGCCTTGGCGAAATCACGCAGCACATATCCGGGTACCGCGTCCTTGTGGCCGGGGTGGCCCACGCCAAGGCGCACCCGGTCGTAGTCTGGCCCGATATGGCCGTGGATCGACCGCAAGCCATTGTGCCCCGCGTGTCCGCCACCTGTTTTCAGCCGCACCTTGCCGGGTGCCAGATCGATTTCGTCATGAAAGACGATCACATCTTCCGGCGTCAGTTTCAGATAGCGCATCGCGTCGCCAACGGATTGGCCGGACAGGTTCATGAATGTTTCAGGCTTGAGCAGCACAACCTTTTCTGATCCGAACCGGCCTTCGGCGATCTGGCCCTGAAACTTGGCCCGCCAAGGGCTGAACCCGTGATCGGCAGCGATCCGGTCAACCGCCATAAAACCGATGTTATGCCGGTTTTGCGCATATTTTGCGCCGGGGTTTCCAAGGCCTACGATTAGTTTCATATTTCTAATCTAATGGATGCTGCGGTGCGGTGCCAGTGGCACCTATGAAAAAGGGCACCCCGAAAGGGATGCCCTGATCTTTTGCCTGGCGTGCAGGGCTTATTCTTCGGAAGTTGTCGGCACTTCGTCTGCGGCGACTTCTTCTTCTTCGTCATCCTCTGCCAGCACGGCGCGCGGGGCCGAGATGTTGGCGATCACGAAATCACGCTCGATCACGGGCTTGGCACCTTCGGGCAGGGTGACTTCGCTGATGTGAATCACATCGCCCATCTGTGCGTTCGCCAGATCGACGGTGATGTGATCGGGGATATCCCCGGCCAGCACGTCCAGTTCAACCTCGTTGCGCACAACCGTCAGAACGCCGCCCTTTTTGACACCGGGGCAGGTGTCGGCATTGTCGAATTCGACGGGGATGAACAGTTTCACCCGGCTGGTTCGCTTCAGGCGCATCAGGTCGATATGCGTGGGCAGGTCCTTGACCACGTCGCGCTGCACACCGCGGCAGATCACGCGCACATCGTCATGGCCTTCAACCTTGAGGTTGAACAGCGTGGACATGAAGCGGCCTTTGCGCAGCATGGTCAGCAGGTAGTTGAAGGGAAGTGTAATCGCGATCGGGTCAACCCCACCGCCATAAACCACGCCAGGTACGTCGCCACTACGGCGAGCTTGACGGGCGGCCCCCTTGCCTGTCCCCGTCCGTACCGTGGCGACCAGATCAGGGATCTTATCAGCCATAGTCGTATTCCTTAATGTAGGGGCCCGCCTCCAAGGGTGTCCGGGCCCGATGAAGCCGTTGCTATAGGCGGGATTCGTGCGTTTGGAAAGGGGGTATGGGCGTTGCCGCTCATTTTCCGGTCCTTGGTGCCTGTCGGGCTGACTTGGGCCTTGCGATGTGCCGGTTTCGCTGCCAATCAATGTGCCATGTCTATCATTCACGCCCTTGTCCTGTCACGTCGTCCTGCGGCCGCCTTTGTGGTGATCGGCCTGTTCTGGGGGTGTTTTGCCGCCCATGTGCCGGTGATCAAGGCGCAGCTTGGCGCGTCGGACGCGGTGTTCGGGACGGTGTTGCTGGGGTCTGCGGCCGGTTTGGTCTCGGCTATGTGGCTGGCCCCGCGCGTTGACCGGGTGCTGGGCGGCAGGGGGATGCAGGTCGGTGTTGTGTTGCTGGCCTTTGCCTGGTTGTTTCCGGCGCATATCACCCTGCCTTTGGCTTTTGCGGCGTCGATGGCATTTGTCGGTCTGGCGTCCGGCCTGCTAGATGTGGTGATGAACGCCCGCGTCAGTGAACTGGAAGCAGCGCATGACACGCCCTTGATGAATGCAAATCACGCCATGTTTTCCGTAGCCTATGCCGTGGCGGCCCTGACCGTCGGTGCCACCCGCGAAGCGGGCATCGCGCCTGCGCTGGTCTTTGCGGGGTTCGGGGCGTTTTGCCTGCTGCTGGTGCCATTCATGCGGATGGATGTCACTGTTGTCGCGGCCGAGGATGGGTATGCCGGGCGCTATCCGGTCTGGCCGATTGTGCTGTGCGGGGCAATCGTGCTGATTGCCTTCATGTCAGAAGCCACGGTCGAGGCGTGGTCGGCCCTGCATGTGGAACGCACCCTGGGTGGCGGCGCGGTCGAGGGCGCGCTGGGCCCCGCGATGCTGGGTTTTACCATGGCCGTGGGGCGGTTTTCCGGCCAGGTGATCGTGTCGCGGATGGACGAAGCGCGCGTTGTGGTCATTGCAGCACTTGTATCGGCATTGGGTGCGGTTGTGGTGGCCGTGGCGCCGACGCCAGTGGTGGCCTATGCGGGCTTTGCCGTGCTGGGGCTGGGGATTTCCGTGATCGGCCCGATGGGCCTGGCGCTGGTCGGAAAACTGGTGGTGCCACACCTGCGGACCGAGGCGATCAGCCGCACCGCCGTCATCGGCTTTTCGGGGTTTTTCATGGCGCCTGTCCTGATGGGGCTGGTGTCGCAGGTCATGGGGCTGCGCGTGGCCTTTGGCGGCGTGGCGCTGATCCTGATGGCGCTGGTCCCGCTGTCTGTGCTGGTGCGGCGGCAGCCACGCAACGGCACAAAGGCAGCTGCGATTTGAAACAGGTGCAAAAAAGGGCAGACCAGCGGCCTGCCCTTTTGTCTGTTGATACTGGCGCGGCTTATTAGCTGGGTGGAACGTCGAGGTTTTGCTCAAGTGTTATTCCATTTATCCGTTTTTTCTGACCACCCGATGACCCGCCGGATGCCGCGATAATCAGCATAAGCGCGAAAATACCCATCACAACGTAATCGTCTTGGGGCGCACTTGTCATCTGTGACATGTCGTCTGCGGCAGCCGCAGGGGCCGTCATGTCTTGTGCCGATGCGGCAACTGTCGAAGCGGCAAGCGCCGCCGCTGCGATGAGGTGAGTTGTAAAACGCATAAAAAGGATACTCCGTAGATAGATCATTGATGAACCGGCAGGGATAATGCCCACCGCAATAAACTGATGGCGGCCAAACAGATGGCTGTCAATAATTTATTAATGATTTCATGATCTTCGCCGCTTTATGGTCGCGGTCCTGCCGCAATCAGGCCCAAGTCCCTTCGAAATCCGCGGGCACCAGCAGGATATCGCGGTCCAGCGTCGTGATATCCCGCCGCCCGCATAGCGCCATGGTCGTATCCAACTCCTTGTGGATCACCTCAAGCGCCTTGGTCACACCTTTTTCGCCCATCGCACCCAGCCCGTTCACATAGGCCCGCCCGATATATGTGCCCTTTGCCCCCATCGCGAGCGCCTTGAGCACATCCTGCCCCGACCGGATCCCGCCGTCGAAATGCACTTCGACCTTGTCACCGACCGCATCAAGAATGGCGGGCAGCGCGCGGATCGACGACAGCGCACCATCCAGTTGCCGCCCGCCGTGGTTCGACACAATGATCGCGTCGGCCCCCAGTTCGGCGGCCTTGCGGGCGTCATCGGCATCGAGGATCCCTTTCAGGATCACCTTGCCGCCCCACATTTTCATCAGTTGCGCGACACGGTCCCAATCCAGCGCGTGATCAAACGCCTCGGCGGTCCACGACGCCAGCGACGACGGGTCCGACACGCCCTTGGCATGGCCCACGATATTGCCAAAAAACCGCCGTTTTGTTTGCAGCATTTCAATGCCCCACGGCCATTTGGTCGCCAGATCGAGCATGCTTGCAACGGTGAATTTCGGCGGGGCAGACAGGCCGTTTTTCAGATCCTTATGGCGCTGGCCCAGAATTTGCAGATCAAGCGTGATCACGATGGCCGAACATCCCGCGTCGCGCGCGCGATCAAACAGCCTTTGCATGAAATCATCATCTTTCAGGGTGTAGACCTGAAACCAGAACGGTTCGGTCGTATTTTCGGCTACATCCTCGATCGAACAGATCGACATGGTGGACAGCGTGAAAGGCACGCCGAATTTTTCCGCCGCCTTTGCCGCCTTGATTTCACCATCGGCGTTTTGCATCCCGGTCAACCCGACCGGGGCCAGCGCCACGGGCATCGCCACATCCTGCCCGATCATCCGGGCTTTCGTGGTGCGGTTGGTCATATCCACCGCGATGCGCTGGCGCAGGCGGATCTTGTCGAAATCTGACGTGTTCTCGCGAAAGGTCTGTTCCGTCCAGCTGCCGCTTTCGGCATAGTCGTAAAACATCTTGGGCGTGCGGCGTTTGTGCAGACGCTTGAGATCGTCAATGGTCGTGATGACGGGCATGGCTGGAATCCTTGAAATTGGTCATGAAACCTTACCGGTTCCGCAGCTTAAATCAAGGCAGGAAGATCAGCCACGGTGCGTCCCGTCTGCCAGCGTTTTCACGAACGCAAGGACGTCGGCGACACTTTCGCCCTTCCCGATCCTGTCCACGATGGCAGAACCAACCACGGCACCATCGGCAATACTGGCGATGGCTTCTGCGGCGTCAGGTGTCTTGATTCCGAAACCGACGATGACAGGCAGATCGGTCTGCGACTTTATCCTTGCCACTTCGGGGGCGACATCGCCCGCCTGCGCCTCGGCGGTGCCGGTGATGCCGGTGACAGACACATAATAGACAAAGCCGGATGTATTTTCCAACACCTTGGGCAGGCGTTTGTCGTCCGTGGTCGGCGTGGCCAGACGGATGAAATTGATGCCCGCGGCCTGCGCTGGTATGCACAATTCGTCGTCTTCTTCGGGCGGCAGGTCTACGATGATCAGCCCGTCAATGCCGGCCGCGACCGCGTCTTGCAAAAATGTATCGACGCCGCGTGAATAGATCGGGTTGTAATAGCCCATCATGACAATCGGCGTCGCGTCATCGGTCTTGCGCAGTTCACGCGCGTATTGCAGCGTTTTTTCAAGGTTCTGCCCGCCTTCCAGCGCGCGCTGGCCCGCCAGCTGGATCGTGATGCCATCCGCCATCGGGTCGGTAAAGGGCATGCCCAGCTCGATGATATCGACGCCTGCGCCGGGCAGACCTTTGACGATGTCCAGCCCGGTATCGTAATCGGGGTCGCCCGCCATGACATAGGCGACAAAGGCTTTCTTGCCCTCGGTCCGCAACTGCGCGAATTTGGCGTCGATTCTGCTCATGATGATCCCCGTTTTCAACCTCGGATCGGTTTGCGCGATGGGGCAGGGAAAATCAATGGGGGCGATGCATTCTTCTGCGGTGCTGCGGCGCTTG
>NZ_CBFIBD010000052.1:0-15129 GCF_965660735.1 Yoonia sp. | reverse complement strand
CTCTGTTTGTTGTGCTTAAGGTAACCAAAGTCACCAGAAGCCGCCAAACAGTGAAGCTGACACTACATCATCGGCCGAAACCTAGTAGCGTTGATATACAGACGTCTGATCCATCGAACTGAACCAAACCGCCCACATATCTCTTCAGATATATCAATTTCAAACAGCGTAGAGACAAAAGAGACTAGATGCGCCCTAACTTACTGGCGCGCCCCGCCTCGAATACCTCTGATTTTCTTCTCGCCGCCCCGTAACCAAATCTCCGCGTCGCCGCTTCAATCTAACCCGTCTGGCGCCCCGTCGTGCGCCTCAGCGCCGCCGGTGAGGGGGGTTCTACGGTTAGTGGACCATGCCCGCAACCCCTTTTTTCAACAAAAATGCATTTTTTGTGACAAGACAGAATTTGCAGGCGAAAACCGCCCTCTCTGCACTGTGTTTTCAAGTGTTTCGTCTTGCCGTCCCGCCCGAAAAGAGGGCTAGCGGCAGGACCGCGCCGGTCTCGGGGCGGATCAACGGGCACTGATTCCGTGCGGACCCTGCTATCTTGAACGCGCAAGTGACTTGCGCTGTGAGCAATGCGCTGGTTCATGATCGTACAGTCGGAAATCAAGGGCGCGCCCTATGCTACCGGGCGTCTGTCTAACGTGGTCGGGGCACTGCGATCAGCCGGCATACGTGCGGTGCAGGCCCCCCTGTAATATCACCCCGGCACGAAACCCTGGGCCGCGATCGGGTCATGAAATTTGCTGGCCGATGCATCACAGGCTTTCCGCGCACCACGCGCAGCACCCAAAACGATTGCAGGCAGTTCCCCACCCCCACTTATACACCGCTGCTTGCTTGCACCCAGCGCCAGCGGTGCGTGTTCCCTGACCGTTGGGGTCAGAGATGTGGGGGGATCAATGCGAGGTTCCGGCATGGTCTGACCAGCGAGGTGTCTACTGAGGGCACATTGGAGCTGGCAAAACAGCTAGATGCATGGTGCCCGCGGCCGGACTCGAACCGGCACGGCCTTGCGGCCAAGAGATTTTAAGTCTCCGATGTCTACCATTCCACCACGCGGGCACGCGGCCTTTCCTAATGCGCCGCGTCCCGACCGGCAAGCACGATCAGAGCGGTGTACCCGGTTGTTCGATCAAAAGTGCGCGTTCGCGCAGCCAGGGGTTAAGATCGACAGCGGCGCGCAATACCTCTTGCGCCGCGTCCATACGACCCAAGCCCATCAGTGTCAGCGCCTTGCCCGAGAGGGCCGCAATATGGCGTGGATTAATCTCAATCGCCCGATCCAGATCGTAAAGGGCGGCTGCAAAATCCTGCCGCATATAGCTGGTGAAAGCCCGCTGGTTATACCCTTCGGCGTAATCGGGGCAATATTCCACAAGCTGGTCCAGCGTATCCCGCGACCCCAGGAAATCATAACCTGACCGCTTGCGCATCCCTTCATCCAACAGATCCTGGGCGCGCGCATCCGGTGCATCTGTCCAAAGTGTCCATAATTCTTGGGTCAGCACCATCGCGTCGGCCTGGTCATCCGCAGCGCCCAGTGCGGCGATGATGGCATCCGTCCGCGCGGAATGGTCCGGGGCCGGCGGGCAATCCTGCGCGGTTGCAGGCGACGCGGCCAACGCAGCAGAGAGGAAAAGTGATGCAAATCGGTTCATCTGAAATGACATGTACCGCCCTGCCGGCAAGTCAAGTTACAGACCCCGAACGGGTGAGACCGGCGAAACCCCTTCTTCCTTGATCGCCTGCATCGCAACATAAGTAGATGTGTTCGCCACATGCGGCAGTGTCGATATCTTGTCGGCCAACACCGCGCGATACCCTGTCATGCCAGACGTCCGGACCTTGAGCAGATAGTCAAAAGACCCTGCGATCAGATGGCATTGCTCTACCTCGGGAACGCGCATCACCGCCGCCCCGAAAGCCGCCAGTGCCGCCTCGCGCGTGTCGGACAGTTTTACCTCGACAAAGGCGACATGGTCGCGCCCCAGCCGGATCGGGTCAAACAGCGCGCGATACCCCCGGATCACGCCGTGATCCTCAAGCCGTTTCAGCCGGGCCTGTGTGGGCGATTTGGACAATCCGATCCGCCTTGCCAATTCAGTGACACTGATGCGGCCTTCGGTTGCAAGTACGTCGAGAATCTTGCGATCGAATCCGTCAAGATCAGAAAGGTTTTCGGCCATGTATTCCTCATATTTCAGACCACTCGCCTCTGCATCTGACAAATAGCAGGCGAACCGCCTGCCAGCAATCATAAATAGTAGCTTGATAGGTAAAAGGAACTTGCCATGCCCCGCGATGAAACACACTCTCTGCGCAATCAGATCGACAAGACGATGTACAGCGACGAAATCAGCGTCGTCAGGGCACTGGCGGATACCGCCACCCTTTCCGACGCCGACCGCGCCCGTATCAGCGCGCGCGCAGCTGATCTGGTCCGCCAGATCCGCGGCAGCGCCGCACCAGGGTTGATGGAAGTATTTCTGGCCGAATACGGCCTGTCCACCGAAGAAGGCATCGCCCTGATGTGTCTGGCCGAGGCGCTGTTGCGCGTGCCGGATGCGGAAACCATCGACGCGCTGATCGAAGACAAGATCGCACCGTCCGACTGGGGCAAGCACCTGGGCCATTCCGCGTCATCGCTGGTCAATGCATCGACATGGGCGCTGATGCTGACGGGGCGTGTGCTGGATGATGAAAAGCCGGGGATCACGCGGCACCTGCGCGGGGCAGTCAAACGCCTTGGCGAACCGGTGATCCGCACCGCCGTGGGCCGGGCCATGCGCGAAATGGGCCGGCAGTTCGTGCTGGGTGAAAACATCGGCAAGGCGCTCAAGCGCGCCGATGTGATGCGCGCCAAAGGGTATACCTACAGCTACGACATGCTGGGCGAGGCGGCGCGCACCGATGCGGATGCACGCGGCTATCATCTTGCATATTCCCGCGCGATCAGTGCCATTGCCGATTTCTGCACCTATGACACAGTTGCCGAAAACCCGGGAATTTCGGTCAAACTGTCCGCCCTGCACGCCCGCTACGAGGTCGCGCAGGAACACCGCGTGTTGGAAGAATTGGTGCCGCGCGTGCGTGCGCTGGCGCTGCTGGCGAAATCAGCCGGCATGGGGTTCAACATAGATGCAGAGGAGGCAGACCGCCTGTCGCTGTCGCTGGATGTGATCGACGCAGTCCTTTCCGAACCATCACTGGCCGGCTGGGACGGGTTCGGCGTTGTCGTGCAGGCTTATGGGCAACGTGCGTCGCTGGTCATCGACCATCTGAACGATCTGGCCACGCGGCTGGACCGCAAGATCATGGTCCGGCTGGTCAAGGGCGCCTATTGGGACGCCGAGATCAAGCGCGCGCAGGTGCAGGGCATCGACGGCTTCCCCGTGTTCACCGCCAAACAGCATACCGACATCAGCTACATCGCCAATGCACGCAAACTGTTAGGCATGACCGACCGGATCTATCCGCAGTTCGCCACACACAACGCACACACCGTGGCAGCGATCCTTGATCTGGCACAGACGATGGACCGGACGACCGACGACTATGAATTTCAGCGTCTGCACGGCATGGGCGAAACCCTGCACACCATCGTATTGCAGTCCGAAGGCACCCGCTGCCGCATCTATGCCCCCGTCGGCGCGCATGAAGATCTACTTGCCTATCTGGTGCGTCGCCTGCTGGAAAACGGCGCGAATTCCAGTTTCGTCAACCAGATCGTCGATGAAACCGTCCCACCAGAGGTCGTGGCCGCCTGCCCGTTCGACACGCTAGGCGAAACCCCCGAGCTGCCAACAGGACCGGACTTGTTCCTACCAGAACGGCCCAACTCCAGGGGCTGGGATCTGACCCATGCGCCGACACTGGCGCAGATCGACAAAGGCCGTGACAAATTCCACAAGGCGTCATGGCAGGTTGCACCGCTGCTGGCGGGCCATCCGGACAAGGGCACGACCACCGATGTGATCAATCCCGCCCGACCCAGCGACATCGTGGGCACCGTACAGGCCGCGACCGCCAAGGATGCCGCAACGGCCATTGGCGCAGCGACACCTTGGGCCGATGATCTGGCAACACGGTCAAAGGTGTTGAACGCCGTCGCCGACGCCTATGAAGCAAACGCAGAGGAGTTGTTCGCCATCATGTGCCGCGAGGCCGGCAAGGGCATGCCCGATGTGGTCGCTGAACTACGCGAGGCGGTGGATTTCCTGCGCTATTACGCCGCCCGCGCCGATGACACCGCCACCGCACGCGGCATCTGGACCTGTATCAGCCCGTGGAACTTTCCACTGGCGATTTTCACAGGCCAGATCGCTGCCGCCTTGGCCGCTGGGAACGCCGTGCTGGCCAAACCCGCCGAACAAAGCCCGCTGATCGCTGTCCGCGCCGTCCAGATGATGCACAAGGCAGGCGTGCCCACAACCGCCCTGCAACTGCTGCCGGGTGGCGGGGATGTCGGCGCGGCGCTGACATCCGATGCGCGGATCAATGGCGTGGCCTTTACCGGATCGACCGCAACCGCGCTGAAGATCCGCGCGACAATGGCCGAAAACTGTGCCCCCGGCACGCCGCTGATCGCCGAAACCGGCGGTCTGAACGCGATGATCGTGGACAGCACCGCCCTGCCCGAACATGCGGTGCGCGATATCATCAATGGCGCGTTCCGGTCGGCCGGGCAACGCTGTTCCGCGCTGCGCTGCCTTTATGTGCAGGAGGACATCGCCGACAAGCTGTTGAAGATGCTCAAAGGTGCGATGAACGAACTGACCATCGGTGACCCCTGGTATCTGTCCACGGACGTGGGGCCGGTAATTGATGTCGCCGCGCACAAGACCATCGCCGATCACATCGCTGTGGCGCACGCCGAAGGCCGCGTCATTCATCAGCTTAACACCCCGACGAGCGGGCATTTCATCCCGCCCACGGCCATTCGCGTGAACAGTATCGCAGATATGACCCGCGAAATCTTCGGGCCGGTGCTGCATGTGGCGACTTTCAGGGCCAATGAACTGGACGGGGTGATCGACACGATCAACGCCACCGGCTACGGGTTGACATTCGGGCTGCACAGCCGGATCGACGACCGGGTGCAAACCGTGGTCGAACGGGTGCATGCGGGCAATATCTATGTCAACCGCGACCAGATCGGCGCGATCGTGGGCAGCCAGCCGTTTGGCGGCGAGGGTCTGTCGGGGACCGGCCCCAAGGCGGGCGGGCCGCATTACCTGCCACGTTTTTGCGCGCATCCGGCCCCCACGACCGACGCGCGCTGGACCAGAGACGCCGATCTGCGCGATCTGACCAAGCGGCTGGCCAAGGCCCAGATGCCCGATGCCCCGGAACCCGACGACCTGCCCGGGCCGACAGGCGAATCCAACCGCCACAGCATCCATGCACGCGGGCCGATCCTGTGCATGGGGCCGGGGGAAACGGCTGCGCAGGCACAGGTGCAGGCGATTGCCGCATTGGGCGGTGTGGGCATCAGTGCGCAAGGCACGCTTGACCCCGATGCGCTCACAACGCTGACCCCGCTGGCCGGTGTCATCTGGTGGGGTGACGAGGCCACAGGCCGCACCATTGAAACCGCGCTGAGCAAACGCGAAGGGCCAATCACCGCGCTGGTGACAGACATGCCCGACACGGCCCATGCAGTGCATGAACGGCATGTGTGCATCGACACGACCGCAGCGGGCGGAAACGCCGCACTGCTGGCCGAGGTGGCAGGCGCAACAGCGGCTTGACCGCCCTGCACGCATCGCGGATGGTCGCGGCATGTTTCCCATCCGCGACCATAACCCATCGGCGGGCACACCATATATCACGCTGACCCTGATCGGGGTCAACGTGGCCGTTTTCCTGATCGGGCTGGTCCTGTTCCAGTCTGAACGGGACTGGAACCAGCTTTATTTCAACTATGCGATGATCCCCCTTCGGATCACGAACGGCGAAGGCTATGCGGGGTTGGTCACATCGCTGTTCTTACATGGCGGGCTGATGCACCTGGGCGGCAATATGCTGTTTTTATGGATATTCGGCGATAACCTGGAAGAAGAAATGGGGCATATCCCGTTTCTGATCTTCTATCTGGCCTGCGGCATCGGGGCGAGCTTGCTGCAACTTGCCTCGGCCCCCTTGTCGCCAGTGCCGACAGTCGGGGCATCGGGGGCGATTGCGGGGGTCATGGGGGGATACCTGTTACTGTTTCCCAAGGCCAAGGTCGATATCCTGATCATCTTTATCGTATTTTTCCGCATTTTGCCGCTGCCCGCATGGATCATGCTGGCGATCTGGTTCGCGCTGCAACTGTCCGGCGGTTTCCGCATCGACACATCGGCGGGGGGGGGCATTGCCTATTGGGCACATGCCGGCGGGTTCATCATCGGGTTTCTGGGCACGTTGCCGCTGTGGTTGCGGCGCGGGGGGCTGCGCTTCTGGGACAGAACCCACGGACACCCGCCGCACCCAGAGGCACGCTATGGCCGGAGCAATATCCCGCGGGTCCGACGACGTTAGTGCGTTTCGACTTTATCTGGTATCACGATGCGCGGCCTCTTCCTGACGGGCGAACGCGATTTCGTGATATCCATTATTCCAAGGTATTGCCCAACCGCTTCACGCGGCGCGGATCACCTTGGCGAAGGTTTCAAAAATGGGTTCATTGGCACAGATCACCTGGCCGTCGGCCATGACATCGCCACCCGGATGCAACGGTTCCACGATCCCGCCTGCCTCGCGAATGATGACAAGACCGGCCGCCAAATCCCAGGCATGCAGCCCCCGTTCCCAAAAACCATCATAGCGGCCGGCAGCCACGTAAGCCAGATCAAGTGCCGCCGCCCCGAACCGTCGCACACCCGCGCAGGCCGGCAGGATGCGGGCAAGATCGCGGATGGTATCCGGCAGATCGGCCCGCCCGGCAAAGGGCAAACCGGTGGCAAAAATGCTTTCGATCATCTTGTGACGGCCCGACACGCGCAAACGGCTTTCATTCAGCCATGCACCACCACCTTTCTCGGCATAGAACATCTCGTCCTTGACGGGATCATAGATCACACCGGCAACGATCTGACCCTTGTGTTCCAGCGCGATGGACACAGCCCAATGCGGTAACCCGTGCAGGAAATTCGTCGTGCCATCCAACGGGTCAACGATCCACCGGCGGGTCGGGTCTTCACCCGCGATCTCGCGGCCTTCTTCGCCCAGAAACCCGTATGACGGGCGGGCACGCGAAAGCTCTTCGCGGATCGTCTCTTCGGCCTGGCGGTCGGCGCGGCTGACGAAATCGCCCGGGCCCTTGGCGCTGACCTGCAAGTTTTCAACCTCGCCGAAATCCTTAAGAAGGGCGCGCCCCGCCTTACGGGCGGTTTTCATCATCACGTTCAGATTTGCACTGCCTGCCATGGGTCGGCCTTTCGGGTTCGGGATCAAGCGCGGCGTATAGGCCCCAATGCCGCGCGAGGCAAGGCCCCTAGCCGCGCTGCAGTTTCACCGCCTCTTGCCGGGCAAGCCGGATCAGATGCGCCATGAACGGGCGGCTGGTATCCTCGGCCCGGGTGGCGGCATAAAGGCGGCGGGTGATGCCCTGTTTGGTCAACGGCCGCGTCACATAATCGGAATTATAGCGGACCTGCCGCACCACCCAATCGGGCAGAACCGCAACACCGCGATTGGACGCCACCAACAACAGAATGACCGCCGTCAGTTCCACCTGCCGGATGGCAGCCGGTTCCACCTTGGCGGGTGTCAGTAGTTGCGAAAAGATGTCCAGCCGCGCGCGATCCACCGGATAGGTGATCAGGGTTTCACCGCGAAAATCCTCGGCCTCGATCACGTCCTTTTGGGCCAGCGGATGCTGGGCAGAGGCGACAAAGACCGGTTCATAGTCAAACAAAGGGGTGAAATCGGTTTCGGGCAAATCCTCGGGGTCGGACGACACCACCAGATCCACCTCCTCCTTGCGCAGGGCGGGCAGCGCATCGAACGCCAGACCGGGGCGGATATCGACATCGACCTCGGGCCATGCCTTGCGGAACTGCTCAAGCACAGGGAATAACCATTCAAAACAGGCGTGGCATTCGATGGCGATATGCAGGCGGCCCGTACTGCCCGCAATCAAGCCGGAAAACTCGGCCTCTAATGCGGCGACCTGCGGCAGAATCGATTCCGCCGCCGCCAGCATCTTCATCCCTGCCGCCGACAGTTTCAGCGGCTTGGACCGGCGCACGAACAATTCCACGCCCGCCTGATCCTCGATCCCCTTGATCTGGTGGGACAGGGCCGATTGCGTGATATTCAATTGATCCGCCGCACGGCCCAGCCCGCCCGTGTCGTGGATGGCCTTGATCGTGCGCAGATGCCGGAACTCGATATGCATATATGAACGGCCCTCATGACCTTGGTGAAGTTTATGAATTTGCTTCATTCAGATAGAGGTGCGAGAAACGCAAATCAAGCAAAGAGGTTGCCCATGTCCGCCCCATCCGTTTCCTTCGAATTCTTCCCCCCGAAATCGCTAGAGGGATCGTTCCGCCTGTGGGACTGCGTCAACACGCTGGCACCTTTGGACCCGACATTTGTATCCGTGACCTATGGTGCCGGCGGCACGACACGCAAACTGACGCACGAGGCCGTGGGCACGATCCACAAGACCAGCGGTCTGAACGTGGCCGCCCACCTGACTTGCGTAGATGCGACACGTTCGGAAACGCTGGAAATCGCCGATGGATACGCAGAGGCAGGCGTGCGTGAAATCGTGGCCCTGCGCGGCGATGCGCCCAAAGGGGCCGAAAAGTTCACCCCCCATGCCGACGGCTTTGCCAGTTCGATCGAGCTGATCGCAGCGCTGGCCGAGACTGGCAAATTTACACTACGGGTCGGCGCTTACCCTGAAAAGCATCCTGAAGCTGCCGATCAGGCCGCCGATATCGCGTTCCTGAAACGCAAGATCGACGCTGGCGCGACATCGGCGGTCACGCAGTTTTTCTTTGAGGCCGACACGTTTTTCCGGTTCCGCGATGCCTGCGTCAAGGCCGGGATCGACGCGCCGATCATCCCCGGCATCCTGCCGATTGAAAACTGGACCGGCACCCAGCGGTTCGCGGCGCAATGCGGCACGCATATTCCGCAGCTCATCCAAGATGCCTTTACCAACGCCACCCGTGATGGCACAACAGACCTGCTGGCCACCGCGCTGGCAACGGAACTGTGCGATGATCTGCGTCAGGGCGGGGTCGACCATTTCCATTTCTACACGCTCAACCGGCCTGAACTGACGCGGGATGTCTGCCATGCGCTTGGTGTGACGCCAAAAGTCCGGTTGCAAAACGTCGCCTGAATCGACAGCTTCGGGCCAAATCATGCCCGGAGCATCCATGTTCACCGCCACCACACCCAAAGACCTGCCCAGCCTTGAAACCACCCTGTCGATGTCGGGGCTGGAATTCATGCAAGCTGTTCTGCGCGGCGAAATCTCGCGCCCGCCAATCTCGGCGCTGATCAACTACGCGCTGGATAGCGTGGACCACGGCAAGGTCGTCTTTCGTGGCACGCCGGAATTTCAGCATACCAACCCGATGGGCGGGGTGCATGGCGGCTGGTATGGCACGCTGCTAGATAGCTGCATGGCCTGCGCGGTGATGACGATGGTGCCGCGCGGGTCTGTCTATACCACATTGGAATACAAGGTGAACCTGACACGGGCGATCCCGTTGGGCACCGAGATTCTGGCGACCGGGATGATTGATCACGCGGGCCGTAGCACCGGCGTGTCGCACGGTGAAATTCGCGGGGCCAAGGATGGCAGGTTGTATGCCACAGGATCAACCACGTGCCTGATCATGGAATTGTCCAAGGGGTGATACCTCGGGCAGCGTGCCCGACGCCGTGTCGTGGAACCGCTCGGACATATCGGCCCCGATGATTCGTTTCCTGCGCGACAGGAAAATCTTGGCCCAGCCACGCCAACTGCCGATCGAAGGTGCGGTCACGTCCTGCGCGAAACGCCCGCGCCACCCGTCGGGTAGCGGCACGTCACAATCGGTCAACCTGTCCAGCATCCAGACAAGCGGGATATTGGCCAGAGGACGCGCTGGGGGATGTTCCCAGACCTGCCCACCGACATCACCATGGTTACCCCTGAACCAGACCTGTTCCACGTGGCCCTGCCAGCCAGGCGGGCAGACCCACATGACCGGGGCGTAGGCCTCGCGGCGTTCATCCATGCCAAGCGCATGAAACCCGTGCCGGACATGGTTTCCCAGCGTATGATTGTGAAAATCATGCTGCGCCTGCGCCCAGCGCCAGACGATCGGCAACCGCAAGCCCAGCGCCTTGACGGTATCCCAGATTGCGACCGCCTCGATCTTGACCTGCGGGTGGCAATAGATTTCGCGAAACCGCTGGGCATGGGGGCTGGTCGCGCCGGTCCGGTAATGGCGATAGGCCTGCCTGATCGCACGCACGGTAGCCTGATCGGCACGTACCAGCCCGACCAGGCCGACAACCCCCGCCAGTGACCGCACCGCATAGGCGCCGCGTGAATAGCCGATCAGCACGATCCGGTCACCGGGGCGATAACGGGACGCCAGAACACCGTAAGCCCGTTCAATCTGGCGGTTGATGCCCTTGCCGGTGATCACGTCCCAGGTTGTCGCCCAATCGCGCCACTGGATGCCAGCTTCGTAGTAAACTGTCAGGTTTGCGCTGCGGCTAACCTCGGAAAGCAGTTTGAAAGTGATTCCGGCATTGGTTTCGCGCCCCGGTTCCAGCGATGACATTGTGCCGTCAAGAATGATGATATGGGTCGCAGGCCCTCGCTTGCGCCCGCCGCCTTCTTCGGTGCGCGCGCCGCGCCCGAAAAGGCCAAAGAACCAGTCACGCAGCTGCACGGTCACCCTTTGCCGTTTTCAATGCCTGCCAGACCCGATGGGGTGTAAACGGCATGTCGATCTGGCGAACACCCATTTCCCACAGGGCATCGACAACGGCATTGCTGACAGCGGCCAGCGCGCCGACGGTGCCTGCCTCGCCACAGCCCTTCATTCCCATGGGGTTGTAAAGCGATGGCGTGCTTTCCGTTGAAAACCCGATCATGGGCAAATCATCGGCCCGCGGCATCGCGTAGTCCATGAAACTTGCCGTGAGCAATTGCCCCTCCTCGTCAAAGACCACCCGTTCGGTCAGCGCCTGCCCAATTCCCTGGGCGACACCGCCATGCACCTGACCTTCGGCCAGCATCGGGTTGATCAGATTCCCAAAATCATCAACCACAGTATAGCGGTCAACGACAACGACACCCGTATCAGGATCAATTTCTACTTCAGTGACATGCGCGCCATTGGGAAAACTGCGGTTATCCAGCTTGATCCGTGCGCTGTGGGTCAGCAGACCATCACGCCCCGCGGCGCGGGCCATATCCACAACATCAAGAATGGTCGGCGTCAGATTGGATCCGGCAATGCGGAACCGTTCATCGTCAAAGCTGATCGCGCTGGCGTCTACACCCTCGGCATCGGCAAGGAACGTGCCAAATGCTGCAAGCATCACATTGACCGTCGCCAGCGTGGCCGTGTTCTGCACCGTGACAGAGCGCGACCCGCCGGTGCCGCCGCCCGTCGCGATACGGTCGCTATCGCCCTGAATGACGGTGATCCGGTCGGCTGGAATACCCGTTTGATCGGCCAGAAACCGGGCATAGACAGTTTCATGCCCCTGCCCGTTCGATTGCGTGCCCACATAAATCAGCGCGCCGTCGCCGGTGAATTCCACCTTGGTCGTTTCAACCGGGTCGCCCAGGATACTTTCGATATAGTAGCAAAGCCCCTGCCCGCGCAGCTTGCCTGCCGCTGCCGATGCGGCCTTGCGCGCGGCGAACCCGTCGCGGTCGGCCTGCACCCCCGCACGCGACAGCACGCGGGCAAATTCGCCCACGTCATAGGTCATGCCGGTCACGGATTTATAGGGAAACTGATCAGGGCGGATGAAATTACGCCGCCGCAAGTCCCATGGGTCAACGCCCAATTGCCTTGCGGCCTCATCCATCACCCGTTCAAGCACAAATATCGCCTCTGGTCGTCCCGCCCCACGATAGGCATCAACCGGTGTCGTATTGGTAAATACGCCGCGCGTCCGCATACAGGCCGTCTGCACGTCATAGGTGCCCATCATCACTTTTGAAAACAGCTCTGTCTGGATGGCCTGAGCGAACTGCGAATTATAGGCACCCATATTGGCAATAGTATCAAGGTGATAAGCGATCATCCGATCGTCGGCGTCAAAGGCAAGTGTTGCCGTCGTGGTCAGATCGCGGCCCGCGTTATCGGTCAGCATCGCCTCTGTCCGTTCCGACATCCAGCGCACCGGCCGGCCCAGCACGCGGGCGGCATGGACGACGGCGAAATACTCCGGATAGCGCATCCCCTTCATCCCGAAACCACCCCCCACATCGGGGTTGGTCACGCGCACATCATCAGGCGACAGGTTGAAATGGCGCACCAGATCACCCTTTAGCCCCCAGACGCCCTGCCCGTTGAACGCCAGATGCAAGCGCCCATCCACAACCTGCGCATAACAGCCGCGCGGCTCCATGGAGTTGACGATCACGCGGTTGTCGAAAACATCCACGGTGACCACCCGGTCAGCGGCGTCAATCGCGGCCTGCACGGCGGCCTCGTCCCCTATGCCCCAGTCAAAGGCCAGATTTTCGGGCGCCTCGGGATGAATCGCATCGCCGCCCACCGCCAGATCGACATGCACAGGCAGATCGTCGATTTCCAGCCCGATGGCTTCGGCGGCATCCTTGGCGGCCAGCACACTGTCGGCCACGATCATCGCTATCGCCTCGCCCACGTGGCGCACGCGGCCCCGCGCAAGGATCGGGCGTTCGGGGCCCGCCCCCATGCTGCCATCGCGGTTTTGAACAATCTTGCCCGCCATGCCCAGCACCACACCGGCGGCCAGCAGATCATCGGCCGTAACGATCAGATGGACGCCGGGCATCGCACGGGCGTCATCCAGATCAAGTGATATGATCGCACCATGCGCGACAGTCGCGCGCAGAAAATACGCATGCAGCGCATCTGCCGGGGCGATATCATCCACATAGCGGCCATGCCCTGTCAGAAACCGGACATCCTCGACCCGTGTGACTGGCTGGCTTTTGCCAAATTTTTCCATGCGCTGCGTCCTTTGACCTGATCCGTGCCTACCCTAGGCCCCCAAATGCCGATGTCCAGACGTGCATTGACGCTGTTGCGTCACCTTTCACGGCTGATCGGCCTTTTCCTTTTCCGGCCCTTTTGCTAGGCGGTTGCAACGCCCATCAACATTGCCGAAACGGACGCCCGCCCCATGGAAAAGACATTTGACGCAAAAACCGCCGAACCGCGTATCTACCAGATGTGGGAGGACAGTGGCGCCTTCAAAGCCGGGGCCAATGCGTCGCGCGACGAAACCTTTTGCATCATGCTGCCACCGCCCAATGTCACCGGGCATTTGCACGTCGGCCACGCCTTTAACCACACGCTGATGGATATCCTGACCCGCTGGAAGCGGATGCAGGGGTTCGACACGCTCTGGCAGCCGGGGCTGGACCATGCGGGCATCGCCACGCAGTTGATGGTGGAAAAGGAACTGGCCGCCACAGGCCAGCCCAAGCGCGTTGAAATGGGCCGCGAGAAGTTCCTGGAAAAGGTCTGGGAATGGAAGGGCGAAAAGGGCGGCATCATCGAACAACAGGCGCGCCGTCTGGGTGACAGCATGGACTGGGAACGCTCGGCCTTTACAATGTCAGGGGCCGATAGCGCGCCTGCGACCGAAAAACCCGGCAATTTCCACGATGCCGTGATCCGCGTTTTTGTCGAAATGTATAACAAGGGCCTGATCTATCGCGGCAAGCGTCTGGTCAACTGGGACCCGCATTTCGAAACCGCGATTTCCGATCTTGAGGTCGAGAACATCGAGGTTGACGGCCACATGTGGCACTTCAAATACCCGCTGGCCGGTGGGGAAACCTATGAATACGTCGAAAAAGACGAAGACGGCAACGTGACCCTGCGCGAGACGCGCAATTATATCGCGATCGCCACGACCCGCCCCGAAACCATGCTGGGCGACGGGGCCGTCGCGGTGAACCCCAAGGACGAACGCTATGCGCCCATCGTCGGCAAGCTGTGCGAAATCCCTGTCGGCCCCAAGGACCAGCGCCGCCTGATCCCAATCATCACCGACCCTTATCCCGATCCCGATTTCGGATCGGGTGCCGTAAAAATCACCGGCGCGCATGATTTCAACGACTACGAAGTCGCCAAGCGCGGCAACATCCCGATGTATTCCCTGATGGATACCAAGGGCAACATGCGCGCCGACGGTAAACCCTACGCCGAGGAAGCCGCGATTGCCCAAGCCATCGCGCGTGGCGAACAGGCATTTGACGAAGGCATGATCGCCGCGATGAACCTTGTTCCCGACGAATACCGTGGGCTGGACAGGTTCGAGGCCCGCAAGCGCGTGGTCGCAGACATCACCGCCGAAGGCAACGCAGTGATGACGACGGCAATGATCAAGGACGATGACGGCAACGACGTCGAAACGACCGTGCCGTTTGTCGAAGCCAAGAAGATCATGCAGCCCTTCGGCGACCGCTCCAAGGTAGTGATCGAACCGATGCTGACCGACCAGTGGTTCGTGGACACCGCCAAAATCGTCGGCCCCGCGCTGGATGCCGTGCGCGAGGGGCGGACAAAGATCATTCCCGAAAGCGGCGAAAAGGTCTATTTCCACTGGCTGGAGAATATCGAGCCGTGGTGCATTTCACGGCAGTTGTGGTGGGGGCATCAGATTCCGGTGTGGTATGGTCTCGACCTTGGGGTGGCCGATGAACACAATCCATCGGGCGACCTTGACGAGGTGGAACTGCTTGGCCTTCTGCTCGAAGGCATCGTCCACCGCGGCGAGGTGATGCACGCCGCACCCGATTTCGACAGCGTCAAATCTGATTTCGTGTTCGACAATGCCGACGTGCCCAGCCCGCTGAGCTACGCCACCGTGATTGAAGTCGAAAACAAGGCCGAGGCCATCGACAGGTTTTCGGCCAGCCTTGCCGAATACAATGTTACCCAG
>NZ_CBFIBD010000051.1:0-15748 GCF_965660735.1 Yoonia sp. | reverse complement strand
GATCGGAGGCGCATGGGATCGTGATGGTCAACCCTGTCAAAGGCCCATGCGCGCATTTCCTACAAGTAGTACGACATATGTCATCAAAAGCTTTCCTTGCTGAGACCCCTTCTAAGCACAGGCGCCCACCCCGTCAACCGCACCGCATAGGGAAAATGTCGCAAAAAGAATGAAAAACGTAATTTTATTGCTGTTTTTTGATTCGATTTGAAATCTGTCATGTAATCGCGTCCAGCAGCGCCTTGCGGAACAGCTGTGCAACCGGCGATGGTGTTTCTTCCGATCGGGCCATGATGCCGACTGCGCCCGTCGTGGGTTCCATGTTGATGTTCAGCGGCACCAGCCGCCCCTGCGCGATGTCGTCAGCCACGACCCCTTCTGAAATGAACCAGACCGCCTGTGCTGGGCCAAGGGTCACCGTCCGTGCGAAGGCGGCAGAGGTGGTTTCGATCCGGTCGCTGAACAGCGCCTGCCCGCTGGCGATCATCAGACGCGCCACAAGCGGGCGGATTGCGGCATCTTTTGGGGGGTAAAGCACGGGATATCCCCGGATCTGGTCTAGCTGGACGGCCCCTGCAAGCGGATGTCCGGGTGCCGCGACGATGACGACTGTTTCTTCGCGAAGCTGGGTGAACGATAGGCCCGTCATACTGTCCGGTCGGCCCAGCCGCCCCACCACAAGGTCAAGCGCGCCGTTGCGCAAGTGATCTGTCAGATAGGCGTGCGACCCTTCGCGGATATGTAGCACGGTGCCCGGCGATCCGGCACGGAATATCTCAACCGCCCTTGGCACCAACAGGGGCGCGACACTGGGCAGTGCGCCGATGTGCAGCACGCCACCGGTTGCCCCAAGGTTGGCGAGACTGGTCAGCCCGTTTTGCAGCGCGCCGATGCTTTGTTCCGCAAATTGCAGGAAAACCGCGCCTTCGGGCCGCAGTTGCACCCCGGCGCGCCCACGGTCCATCAAGGTGGTGGCAAGGATCGTTTCCAGTTCCTTGAGCGTTTTCGACACCGCTGGCTGCGTCAGGTTCAGCGTATCTGCCGCCAGTTTCAGGCTGCCCGCGCGGGCGATGCCGATGAAGGTTTCAAGGTGGCGGATCTTGATGCGGCGGTTCATTTGCTTTCCATAATGGATAAGTATTCAGCAAATTATGTCATTTTACATGCCGTTTGGGAATGTGCGATAGTTCTTGGAGGGTGGAAAATGTCATGCAAACGCAGATCGTGATTATTGGCGGCGGGCCGTCGGGGCTATTGCTGGCGCAGCTTTTGCAGGGTCGGGGCATCGACAGCGTCGTGCTGGAACGCAAGACCAAGGACTATGTGCTGGGCCGGATCCGCGCGGGCGTGCTGGAACGTGGCCTACTGGACCTGATGCGCGAGGCGGGCGTGGCAGAGCGGATGGACAAAGAGGGCATTCCCCACAACGGCACCCTGATTTCTCATGGCGATGAGATGTTCCGCATTGGGTTCACGGAACATACCGGTCACGCGGTCATGGTTTATGGCCAGACAGAGGTGACGCGCGATCTGTATGAAGCGCGGGAAAAATCCGGCGGAAAGATCGAATTCAACGTGGAAAACGTCAGGATTCATGACGCGGATCGTGATGCCCCCTATGTCACCTATGAGGTTGATGGCGAAAGCCGCCGGATTGATTGTGACTTTGTCGCCGGCTGCGATGGGTTTCATGGTATCAGCCGTCACACGATCCCTACCGATGTGCGTCGCGAATATGAAAAGGTCTATCCCTTCGGGTGGCTGGGCATCCTGTCGGAAACGCCGCCTGTTAACCACGAATTGATCTATGCCACGTCCGAGCGCGGCTTTGCCTTGTGTTCCATGCGCAATGAAAACCTGAGCCGCTATTACATCCAGTGTTCGCTGGACGAAAAGGCCGAGGATTGGTCAGATGATGCGTTCTGGGCAGAGCTGAAGCGCCGCATTCCCGCCGATCAGGCCGCGAAACTTGTCACCGGGCCGTCGATCGAGAAAAGCATCGCGCCGCTGCGGTCGTTCGTGACGGAACCGATGCGCTGGGGCCGGTTGTTCCTGTGTGGTGATGCCGCGCATATCGTGCCGCCAACCGGGGCAAAGGGGCTGAACACTGCGGCGTCGGATGTGAATTATCTGTTCCGGGGACTGACCGATTTCTATGAAAACGGCAGCACCGCCGGGATAGATGGCTATTCGGAAAAGGCGCTTGCACGTGTGTGGAAGGTAGAGCGTTTCAGTTGGTGGTTTTCATCGCTGATGCATCGCTATCCCGATCAGACCGATTTCGACCAGAAAATGCAGTGGGCCGAACTTGAATTCCTGCGGTCCAATGATGCAGCACAAAAGGCGATGGCCGAAAACTATGTGGGCTTGCCCTATGACTGATCGTACGACAACAGGTATGCGCGTCCGACGCGAGGTTCTGGGCGATGCGCATGTCGACCGGGCCGAAGCGGCTAAAACCGCGTTTGATCTGCCATTCCAGCAGATGATTACCGAAACGGCCTGGGGTAATCTGTGGGCCGATGACAGTATCAGCCGCCGTGAAAGATCGATGCTGACGCTGGCATTGCTGGCCGCCACGGGCAATTTTGACGAAATCCCGATGCACATTCGCGCCACCGCCAACACAGGGGCCAGCAAGGATGACGTCATGCAGGCGCTGCTGCATGTGGCTGTCTATGCCGGGGTGCCAAAGGCCAATCATGCGATTAAGCTGGCCAAACAAACCTATGCCGAAATGGAGGCACAACCGTGACCCAGGGTTTCATCCGCCGCGACCGCGACTGGCACCCGCCCGCGCTGCATCGCCCCTATAAGACCAGCGTCAAACGCTCACCGCAATTCGCGCCGCTGTCGTTTCCGACGTCATTAGGCGAAGAAACCGGGCCGGTGTTCGGCCATGATATGCTGGGCCCGCTGGATAACGACCTGATCCTGAACTTTGCGCAGCCGGGCGAAATGGCGATTGGTCCGCGCATCATCGTGCAGGGCCGTGTGCTGGATGAATTGGGGCGCGGTGTGCCCGGCGCGCTGGTCGAGGTGTGGCAGGCCAATGCCGGAGGCCGTTATCGCCATAAAAAGGAAAGCTACCTTGCGCCGCTGGACCCGAATTTCGGCGGCTGCGGGCGTGTGATTACCGATGAGCAGGGCAATTACGAATTCCGCACGATCCAGCCCGGCCCCTACCCATGGCCCAATGGCCCCAATGACTGGCGGCCCGCGCATATCCATTTCAGCGTATTCGGGCATGCCTTTGCCCAGCGCCTGATCACGCAGATGTATTTCGATGGCGACCCGATGATCTGGCAGTGCCCTATCGTTGGTTCCATTTCACAGCCAGAGGCGATCGAGACGCTGATTGCCAGACTGGACATGAACCAGACCATTCCGATGGATGCGCGTGCCTACCGGTTCGATATCGTTCTGCGCGGTGCCCGCCAGACCATGTTCGAAAACCGCCAAGAGGGAAGCTAATGACATACCACAAGGAAAGCCCGTCACAGACCGCAGGCCCCTATGTGCATATTGGCTGCACGCCGAATTTTGCCGGGATCAGCATGTATGACGGCGATCTTGGCGCGTCGCTGAAGCGTGGTCCCGTCAACGGGCAGGAAATCACCGTGACCGGCACGGTGTTCGATGGTGCGGGAACACCGCTGCGCGATGCCTTGATCGAGATATGGCAGGCAGATGCCGACGGGATATTTCCCGCAAGGAATGAAACGCGCGGTCAGGCGGACCCGAATTTCACCGGGTGGGGGCGCACGGCGGGCGATGCGGAAACAGGTCAGTTCACCTTTGACACGGTAAAACCGGGGCAGGTGCCGTGGCGCGACGGCAGTTTGCAGGCACCGCACATCACCTTCTGGATCGTGGCACGCGGCGTCAATATTGGCCTGCAGACACGGATGTATTTTGAGGATGAACCGGATGCGAACGCGGGCGATCCGATCCTGAAGCGGATAGAACACCGTAGCCGCATCGACACGCTTTTGGCGCGCAAGACGGGCAAAGGCGCCTATCATTTCGACATCGTGCTACAGGGCGAAGGCGAGACGATATTCTTTGATATCTAGGCGGCCGATCCCATATCCGTGATCTGGTCAAGTAAATCCGCGGCATGCCGCAGGCTTGCGCCGGTCGCCTCGGCCATTTGCGGCAACACCAGCCATTCAAGTGTCCAGGCGCTGCCTGATCGTTCCTGTTCGTGGATCAATGCACCACCCAAGGTGCCTTGTTGGCCTGCCACATAGCGGGCCAGCGCCACCAACACTTCGGCCTTGATCGGGTTTTGCTTGTGCGGCATGGCGGAACTGCCGCCGCCACCTTTCAGGGTGATTTCGCCGATCCCCTGTTGTGCCATCAGGGCAATATCGTGTCCGATTTTCGCAAGCGCCCCACTGGCCAGCACCAGCCAGTGCCCGAAACTGACAAACCCCGACCGGTCGTTGTGCCAGACCGGCCCGTCATGTGACAGGCCCAGCGTGCGGCCCAGCGATGCGGCGATGACCGCGCCATGCCCGCCGACCCCTGCCCGGTTTCCGACAGCGCCGCCATACTGGAGCTTGCCGATCTCGGCGCGCAGGGCAGGCAACCGTGCCAGCGCACCCGTGACGGGCGCGGTCCATGCGGCAATCCGGTCACCCGTGGTCATCGGGTTGGCCGCTTGCATCCGGGTCCGGCCCATCAGCGGCTTTGCGCCATGCGCGCTTTTCAGGCGTGTCAGATGCGCCACGATATCCCCAAGCCGGGTTTCCATCAGATCAAGCACATCCAGCAGACAAAGCACGATCGCCGTGTCGATCACATCCTGACTGGTCGCACCCTTGTGAATGGCGATGGCCCCGTCACCCGCCGCCGCCTGAAGCTGTCTGACCAAAGCGGGCACCGGCAGACCGTCGCGGTCACTGCCCGCACCCAGATCGGCGATATCCGGTATGAAATCCGCAATGGCATCCAGCGCCACTTGGGCCGTTTGCACATCGACAATCACCGCATCGCGCAAAGCAATCGTCCAAGCCTGTTCGAAACTGACCATGCGTGCGGTGAATGCCGCGCCTGACAACAGATCGGCAACAGCCGCATCGCGCAGCAGGTCACCAAAGACGTCGGATTGTGCAAAGGTATCTGTCATGTGGCCATGCTGGCTGATTTTGCAGGGACGCACAATTGCTGTTCGGCCCGTCCCCTTTCAGCAATTGGTGGTTTTCTATAAGACAAGGTAAAACAACAGGTGCCCCAATGACCACACCCCTTGATCTTGCCACACGACAGGCGCTGCCTGATGCGCTGCGCGTCCTGGTCGAAGAATTCCCGCGCGATGCATGGCAACAGCACCAGAATTTTTCCGGGCTGATTGATTTCTGGCTGCAAAAGCACTTGTCTTTTCGCCGCCTGATGGAACGCATGAATGCCGACGCGGAACTGGCGCTGGATCGCAACGCCGATCCGATGCGCTACAAACAGGCGCTGTCGCGGTTCGGGGGGATGCTGATCAACGAACTGCATGGGCACCACCAGATCGAGGATGCGCATTATTTTCCCGTCATGGCAGGGCTTGATCAAAAGGTGTCCGCCGGGTTTGACTTGCTGGACAAGGATCATCACGCTCTTGATGGGATACTGGCGGGGCTGACCAACGGGGCAAACGCGGTGTTGCAAGACCGGGAAGGCAAGAATGCGTTCCGCGACAAGGTCGCCGCCTTTCGGGGGCAGTTGCGGGATTTCGACCCAATGTTGAATCGGCACCTGATTGACGAAGAGGAATTGGTCGTGCCGGTCCTGTTGAAATACGCCCCCGCGCAATTCCGCTGACCGGCACGGGGTCTGCCAGGTAATTCGGCGTTCACGCAGCGCACATTGAAGCAGACCAGGAAAGCCAGACCCTTGGCTGAAGCTGGCTCAATGGCGAAAACTTTGTTTCATCTTACCCCTTGGTCAGGCCTATGCGCAGGCGACCATCGACGTGACAGTCACATATCGCGAGCGTATCGCGCTGCCACCTCTTGCCGAGCTTCATTTGCAATTACTTGATGTTTCACGCGCCGATGCAGCAGCCAGGCCGCTTGCATTTCAGCGATATCTGATGACGGGCGTGCCTTTGCAAGTTGCACTGCAATATGATGCGGACCTTATTGCGCCGGAAGGCGTCTATTCGCTGGCCGCATCAATCTGGTCTGGCCATGTCCGCATTTTCCAAAGCACTGAAAGATATGATCCCGTCTTGGGTTCCGAGAACGCGACATCAGAGATGATCCTCGCTGCGGTTGGCGAAGCTGACGCAGCATCCCCGACTTCACCGCGCACTACAGGGGTAGAATGGGCGATCACCGAGGTCGCTGGGGAGCCATGGTCAAACAATGACCCGGCGACCCTCATAATTGACGATGAAAGGAACTTTGCACTCTTCGGTGGCTGTAATCGCTTCATCGGGGAATTGTTCCAGATTGATGGCGAAATTTCATTCCCTGCGAATTTTGCCGGAACGATGATGGCTTGCCCTGATGAGGTTGAGAGGCTGGAAAGGCGCGTATTGGACGCCTTGCCACGCGTGTCCAGCTATGTGTGTTATTTGACCGGTCTTGTGATGATGGATGCCAATGGCGTTGTTATAATGCATTTCGCCGAGCGGCCTGCGTAGCGACCGTGTCCTCCAAAAACGGTTGGGCAAGTGGTCTCTCACTGAGTTACCCCCGAAATTCGGACACTGACGTAAGCTGCGATTTGTAGTCTGCTGATCTTCAACACGAAGGAGATCGGACATGTCGAAACGAAAGCAACATCACCCAGAGTTTAAGGCCAAGGTCGCGTTGGAGGCGCTGAAGGGCGAGGAGACGGTCAGTGAGTTGGCCAGTCGGTTTGGTGTCCTTCCAACGATGATCCATCAATGGAAGCGTGCCTTGCTTGAAGGCGCGTCAGGCGTATTTGAGCGTGGCTGCCGGAAGGCACCGGAAGTTGATGAAGAGCAGGTCAAAGACCTCCATGCCAAGATCGGGGAGTTGGCCGTCGCCAACGATTTTTTGGCAAGAAAGCTCAGACCCGGCATCGCCAAGCAGATCCTCAGGCCGCTCGCAGCCTTTCAGAAGTTCGTCCAGCAGTTCCTTGGAAATGGTCATCTTCATTGCTCCTCTCAGGAAGCATGGACCAAATCCCAGTTACACAGAAGATCGGATACTCTTCGTTATCGCCCTGATATGTAAGGTTCGCCGCGTCAATGCCCGAGGTCTGCTGTGTGGGACCAGGACGACATTGGCTCAGCCGCTCATCATTTTTTTGATACCGCTGATGAAAGTCGCATCATCCTGGCCTTTTCGTGCGTCCAACAGCCTCTCCGCATCCTCTCCCGCACGGAAGCGCAGCCTGTCGCCGGTCTCATTTGCGGCATTCCAGATGACCTCGGCCACCGTTTCGGGCGCGGAGGGATTTGAGGCCAGCTTGCCAAACAGGCGGCCCATGGCCTGGGCGGTCGGCGCATAGTCCGAAAGGCCTTCATCCATCGCGAAATCAAATGAACTGCCGCCGAAGTTCGTCCTGATCATGCCAGGTTCCACGATCCGAACCCGAATGCCAAGCGGTTCAAGCTCAAAATGCAGCGCCTCTGAGAGGCCTTCGACTGCGAACTTGGTGCCGTGATACAGTGTTCCGAGGGGAAAGGTGATCTGGCCGCCGATGGAAGAGATATTGATGATTGTGCCCGTCCGGTTCTGGCGCATATGGGGCAGAACGGCTTTGGTCACCTCCAGAAGTCCGATCACATTGGTGTCGAATTGGCGGCGGATCCGGTCCATCGTGAACGCCTCAAGTGCACCGTAGGCGCCGTAGCCCGCGTTATTGAGCAACACGTCGACCTTGCCGAAACGGTCGATGCCCGCTGCAACTGCCGCCGTGATCGACGCCGCATCGGTGACATCCAGCCGCGTCACGAGCACGTTGTCCAGACTGCCAAGCGCGCTCCCGTTGGAAGGGTCGCGCATTGTCGCGATCACATTCCAGTCGTTTGCCTGAAAGTGCCGCGCCGTTGCTTCACCGATGCCGGATGAGGCCCCTGTGATTAGTATGGTTTTCATATTTGCCTCCTCAAGCATTCAAGCCGAGCATCTGTTCGATGCCGAAGTTGGTCAGGACTGTGCGGGTGACGTCATGGAGCACGTCGTTGTAGCGCTCGATTTCAGGGCCCACCCCGACATAGTCTACGACCGTGCGAAAAGGCTTTTGCCCAAACGGCATGTCCAGAAGTGCGACGACGGCTTCGGAGATCCGCTCAGGCCGCTGCATCGGTGTCGCTTCGAGCATCTGTGCCAGCCCTGCATTGGACATGGCGGGCACAGTGGCGAAGTCACCGTATTCGGCCTCGCGCGCAGCATCGTTGGGTGCGATCAACCCGTCGAAAAACGCTGTCGGCATGGCCCCGGGTTCGATGATGCAAGACTCGATGCCGAAGCCCGAAAGCTCGGTCCGATAGCATTCGACGATGGCTTCAAGGGCCCATTTCGATGCAGAATAGGTGCCGTAGAACGGGGTCGCGATGCGTCCGATCAGGCTGGAGGTATAGAGCACTGTTCCGCTGGCTTGCGCTCGGAGATGCGGAAGTGCAGCGCGCATGACCCGCTGAACGCCGATCACATTCACGTCGAAAACCCGCGCCATGTCCTCTGGCGACATCAGCTCCTGGATGCCGTAGGAGCCGATCCCGGCGTTGTTGAACAAGATGTCGAGCCCGCCGAGTTGCGAGATCGCATCGATGACACCGCGCTCGGTGCTCGCAGCGTCAGTGACGTCCATTTCGACAATCCTTGCGCCTGCCGCTTCGAGTTCAGCAACGGTCGCGGCATTCCTCCCGCTGCGACTGCGGACACTCCCGGCGACAGCATGACCCCTTGCCAGAAGCGCCAGCGCCGTTGGCTTGCCGAAGCCACCTGCGATGCCGGTGATCAGAACGTTTTTCATCTTTGTCACCCCTTCATGTCGATTTGAACACGATATTCAGAGAATGCGTGGAAATCTTTCAGATTTGTCCGGTTTTCTTGCACGATCCTCCAAGTCATGGTGATTTTCAGTAAAATCGTGCGCTTTGCCATGCTATGGCTCTGGCAGAACAAGGGAGAAGATCATGAAACATGAAACACTTCTGCACCGCGTGTCGTCGATCCTTGACCAATCGGGATTGCGGCAGGGCGCGCTGTTTCATGGGGACAGCGGGACTCATTTGCTGCGCCACGAAGCCCCTACAGGCCAGAACGCAACCGTCTATCGCCCGCTGCTCTGCCTCATCCTGCAGGGCGCCAAGGACGTAGGTACAAGCGCCAAGACATTGACGGTACGTGCTGGGCAATCCCTGATTGTCAGTCACGCCTTGCCGGTGTTATCGAGGATTACTGATGCAGCGCCCGAGACCCCATACATCGCGGTTGTCTTTCCCCTTGATCTTGATCTGCTCCGCTCTTTGGCACCTGCTGTCTTGCCTTCAGCAGACGGCAGGCCGTCGGACCCGTTTTCAATACATCTGTGCAAGACGGATGAAGAAATCGACGCCGCTCTGCTGCGCTACTACAGCCAGTGCGAAACAGACGCGGCACGGCGTCTGTTGGCCCCTATTACCGTAAGGGAAATCCACGCCCGATTGTTGATGGGCCCCCACGGCGATACGCTGCACAGATTGCTTTGGCACGAAAGCACCGCCAGCCGCATCTTTCAGGCTACGCGGGACATCCAGAGCCACCTCACCAAAACGATCGTCGTCAAGGACCTTGCCCGGGACGTCGGCATGAGCAACTCAGTCTTTTTTGAGCAATTCAAGGCCGTGACCGGTACGTCACCGCTGCAATATCAAAAAGACCTCCGCCTGCTCAGAGCGCGGGAAGCCCTCCAAACCTCCAACGCAAAAGTGTCGGAGATCGCATTCCGAGTCGGCTACGAAAGCTCGGCGCAGTTTTCTAGGGAGTATTCCCGCAAATTCGGCCGGTCGCCCAGGAATGACCGAGAGCTCGTGGCAATCGCGTGATCCATTTTATAGCTTAAGGCATGTCTTCTGATGTGCGTATGCTGCGACTGCAATCTTAGCAGGTAATGGGATGTACCTGCTACTTCTCCTATATGCAGTATAGGCCCAGCCTAACCCGCTGGGTGAAGCAGCCGGTACATCTCAAACTACCGAATGCTGCAATACAAACCGACGTCCGAAAAGGACTGTCGAGGGGCCATTTAAAGGTGGCCTCGATACACCTGGCACAAACAGCTCGCGGCTGAAAAGAAGGCCTTTGTCGCCGTCACTCTATTCATCGGTTCACCGGCGGCGGTGCATGAGGCTCATCAACCGCGCCTGCCGTTCAAAAGGCTCTGCAGGTGTCGCGCAACCAGCCTCGCCGTCCATCATCCGCCGTACCATCACAGTGGCAATGCCGGCGAAGATCACGCCAGCCAATGCTTGCCCGATCAGCACATCTGGAACGCCAAAAAGCGATGCCCCTGCCAGCACCAAGGGTACGGTTCCCACCGTGTGTGGACCTGTCGCGGTTTGATGCCGCTCCTTTGATAGCATTTACTGCAACAAAGGAGACGAACTATGGGAACGAAACGGAGGGACGAATTCCGTGCTGATGCGGTGCGGATTGCGCTGATGAGCGGGCTGACCAGAAAGCAGGTGGCATCTGACTTGGGCGTTGGCCTGTCGACGCTGAACAAATGGGTCACGGCGCATCGCGACATGGATGTTGTGTCTGACAAAGATCTGGACCTTGCCCGCGAGAACGAACGTCTTCGTCGTGAGAACCGTATCCTGAAGGAGGAGAGGGATATTCTAAAAAAGGCCACGGCCTTCTTCGCGAGCCAAAAGCCATGAGGTTTCGGTTCATCGAAGAGCAAGGCCGCGAATTCCCGACCAACCGCCTTTGCCAGGTTTTGGAAGTCAGCGAACGAGGCTTACGTGCCTATCGCAGCCGACCAGCCAGCCAAAGACAGCGGGCCGACATGGTTGTCTTGGCCCACATCAAGGAACAATCACGTCTCAGCCTGGGCAGCTATGGCTGGCCGAGAATGACGGAGGAGTTGAAAGAACTTGGTCTGAACGTCGGGCATCGTCGTGTGGGACGTTTGATGCGCGAGAATGGTATCCGTGTCGAACGATCCAAGAAATACAAGGTGACCACCGACAGCAACCACGCCTTTAACATCGCGCCTAACCTGCTGAACCGGGACTTCCATGCCGATCAACCGAACCAGAAATGGGCCGGAGACATCAGCTATGTCTGGACACGCGAAGGATGGCTTTACCTGGCCGTCATTCTGGACCTGCATTCAAGGCGCGTTATTGGCTGGGCTGTCAGCAACCGGATGAAGCGCGACCTGGCGATCCGGGCGTTGAAGATGGCGGTTGCACTGCGCCAACCATCCAAAGGCTGTATTCATCACACCGATCGCAGGTCGCAATACGGCTCACACGACTACCAGAAGCTCCTGCGCCAGCACGGGTTCAAGGTATCGATGAGCGGCAAAGGCAATTGTTACGACAACTCCGCTGTCGAGACGTTCTTCAAGACGATCAAGGCCGAGCTGATCTGGCGAAGGTCGTGGCAAACGCGCAGAGACGCCAAACTGGCCATCTTCCAATACATCAACGGCTTCTACAATCCACGCCGAAGGCACTCAGCCCTTGGCTGGAAGAGCCCCTTGGCTTTCGAAGCGAAGGCTGCATAAGTGAGCAATCGGAGCGGCACGAAAGCGTGACAGGTCCACGATGTTCCAGCGTCGCGTCAGGACAACCACCGCTTCGCCGGCGTCTGAAGGCCGCATCACCCGCGGATGACGTGCGAAAAGGACATCATGTCTTTTTCGATAAGAAACAGCAGGCCGCTATCCTTAAGACACAACGAACCAATAGCACATCTGCGACGCGTCTTCAGTCAGGCTGCGCTTCACTTAGGACTTTCCGCGCAACCCTGAAGCACTCGAGTGCTTGAGGGACACCACAGTAGATACCGATGACATGTATGATCGCACGAAGCTCATCTTGGGTGACGCCGTTGGTCAATGCGCCACGGCAGTGGGTTTCCCACTCGGTCATTTTGCCCAAGGCCCCGATCATCGACAGATTCATCATGGACCGGGTTTTGGCGTCGATCACATCGTCACCCCATCCGAACCCCCAGCACCATGCCGTCATTGCCTCTTGGAACGGACGGGTAAAATCATCTGCGGCGGCAAGGTTCTTTTCCACATATTCTGCACCCAGAGTGGCTTTGCGCTGCTCTAGGCCCTTCAGAAACAGATCTTCGTCAAATGCACTCATGAATTATCCCTTCAGCCTGACGGCGACGTTCTTGGTTTGCACGTAATTCCAAAGCGCCTCGCGCCCCTTTTCCCGGCCATAGCCGGATTTGCCGTAGCCACCAAAGGGCGTCTCGACGCCGCCTGCATACCATTCGTTGACAAAAACCTGCCCCGCTCGCAAGTGCCGCGCGGCACGGGTGGCGCGATCCAGATCGGCGGTAAAGACACCCGCGACCAACCCGTAATCCGTGCTGTTGGCGATTTCGATCGCCTGCGTATCGGTGCGGAACGGCATCACTGACAGGACGGGGCCAAAGACTTCTTGCTGCGCGATGTCCATGTCCGGTGTGACCGACAGCACCGTAGGCTCCATGAACGCGCCTTTGCGATTTAACGCGTGGCCACCCGTGATCAGCCCTGCATGTTGCGCTTGGGCTGTTTTGACCATTTCAAGCGCGCGATCGCGTTGTGATTCTGACACCATGGCCCCCATGTTGGCGCCGAATTCACTGCGCTCGATACCAGGGCCGACCGAGAGGCTGCGAGCGACACGCTCTGCGCGCTCGAGCATTTCGGCGTGGCGGCTTTCATGCACAATCACGCGGGACATCGCGGAACAGACTTGGCCTGCGTTGAAATAGATGCCCCATCTGATATCAATCTCGAACGCGTCCAAGTCGGCATCTTCGTGCACAATCGCGGCTGATTTGCCGCCCAGCTCCAACACGCAAGGCACCACGTTTCCAGCAGCCGCCGTAGCAATGGCGATGCCTGTCCGAACAGACCCGGTAAAGACTATCTGGTTCAATTGGGGGTGCGCCGACAGGGCTGCGCCCGCCTCCTGCCCCAATCCGCACAGGATATTGACCGCACCGTGGGGCAAGCCCACCGCCTCGGCTGCATGGGCGAACCATGCGTTGGTCAGAGGCGTCAACTCGGGCGTTTTGATCACGCAGGCATTTCCTGTGGCGAGCGCCGCCGACAGGGATCGCGCCGTCATCTCAAGCGGGTAGTTCCAAGGGATGATCTGGGCCGAAACACCGAGCGGCTCATGTTCTGTCCAGTCGAAATACCCCGCACCCAGTGGAATCGAACGCCCCTCGACCGTACTGGCCTGATTGCCGTAGTATTCGAAGTAAAGTGCTGCACCTTCGACCTCGATCACGCTTTCCCAAAGCGGTTTGCCCTGCTCCAGCGTGAGAACACGGGCGATCTCGTCCTTGTGCTCCAACAGATAGCGGCCCATGGCCTGCACCAGACGGCCCCGTTCGATGGGGCGCATATCGCGCAATGCGCCCGAATGATGGACCCGCCGCGCAGCCTGCACGGCCTGGTCCACGTCGGCGGCATCGGCAAGTGCCTGAGCAGCGAGAACCGTGCCTGTTGCAGGATCAAGCACGTCAATGCGCCCTGCCCCACCGTCGCACCAAGCGCCGTCGATTTAGTTCTTCCAGTAGGGTTGGATCTCAGCCATCGATCGCCTCGCGCATCCAGCGTTGCAAATGCAGGATGGAGTGTTCGGAATTCACGCCACATTTTGGATCAACGACCAAGGGCCCCGGCACATACCCACGGGACCTGAGTCCGCGCTGCACGCTTTCGACCAGATGAATATCTTCCTCGACAGTGGTGGCGCGGTCCTGCTGCGCCAGGCGCCGCACGGTTTCATCATCATACCCGCCGACCGAATACCAGCCGCGCCAGACCACGACGTGATCGGCATCTATCGCGCGCCAGTGGTAGGTGTTCAAAAGGTTGCCGGGGTAGACCTGAAACGAGAACATCGGCCAGAGGAACCAGCTGGAATATTTGTCGTTGTTTGCGAACCCACTGTTGATATCATAGCTCATCTGATCAAGCGGGCCGGACTCAGTCGTGTGGCGCAGGCAATAACCCTGCGGCTGGATATCATACGTTTCGGGCTTGATCACACCAGTCGAAAAAGTTGGGTGGTTCAGGCTGCAGTGATAGCACTCGGAATAATTCTCGACCGAGACTTTCCAGTTGCAGTTTTCAGGTATCTCCACCCATTCGAGTGGCTTCAATTCGGCCCAATGCGGCACAAAGCTTTCCATCTCGGACCGGGCATTGGGAAACCACACATCCATCGGCGCGGCGTCAGGATCAAGGTTGACAAAGACAAAGCCCAGAAAGACCTCCGTCTGTATTTCGGTCAGGCAGATCTTTGATTTATCGAAACCTTCGACGGACTTGGTGTTGGGCGCCGCACGCAGCCCTCCCGTCAACTCGTAAGTCCAGGCATGATACGGGCAGACGACAACGCGAGTGCTGCCTGCGCCGCTGACCAGTTGATGGGCGCGATGCTGGCAGACGTTGTAGAAAGTACGGATGATCCCGTCGCGGCCCTTGATGCAAAACAGGCTTTCATCTGCAATCTCGAAGGCAAAATAATCGCCCGGGTTTGCCAATTGGCTGGCATGACCCGCAAATTGCCAAGTGCGGGCCAGAACACCAGTTTTCTCAGCGAGAAAAACCATGGGGTCGGTATAGTACCGTGCATCAAGCGACCGGACCGGCTCACTCACCGTGTTCATTCCGATTCCTCCACATAAATGCCAAGCTGGTGGCGGCGATGGTGAAATTTCTCGACCCGTTCAACGATTTCATCTGAGGCCACCGCGATTACGAAGCTCAGTAAAGTTTCAAGCAGGGCAATCGTTGAAACCGAGGACGGGAAAAACTGCGGTGTGTCCACCGCGACGACAAAGCCGTGGTCGGCGGCGCGGATGATCGGGCTGGCGGGGCTGTCGGAAAGGCCGATGATGGTCATGCCCTGTTCCCGCGCGACCTCAATGGCGGCCACCACCTCGGTCCGGTAGGGGCGCATGGACATGGCGATCAGTACGTCGCGGCTATCGGCCCAAGCCAAATCATCCGTCGGGGTCGAACCGGGACGCGGGATGGCGTGGAACTGAACCATGCCTGTCGAGGCAAGATAGGTGAAGTTGCGCGCATTCGCATTGTTCACACCCACGCCAAGGGTAAAGACCTGCCGGCTGGCCCAGATCGCTTCTGCGGCGGCTTTCAGCGCCTCTGCATCAATGCCCGCGAATGTCTCTTCAAGGTTGCGGATCGCACCTTCGACCATATCGGCATAAAGACCGCCTAAATCGCCCGACTTGCGAATGTCCTGCAACCAGCGCGCCCTGTCAGGAAAGCTGACCGCACCGTTGCGGATTGCTTCGCGGAACGGCGCGCGGAAATCTTCATAGCCTTCAAAGCCGACCTGCCGTGCCATCCGCACAAAGGTGTTGGGCTTTACCTTGGCGGCCTCAGCAATCTCGCGCACCGTCGAAACCCCAACGTCATTGGGGTTTTCCAACACGTAGCGCGCGGCTTTCTGCGCTTCGGGCGTCAAGGCGTCCCATTCTTCGGTGAGGCGCTCCAAAACTCTGTGTGATACATTTGTGCCATTCATGATTGACATTGGTACACACGTCCACTTAGCCTGTCCACATGTTTT
>NZ_CBFIBD010000050.1:0-17316 GCF_965660735.1 Yoonia sp. | reverse complement strand
TCCATGAAATGCAGGTGCCCTTTGGCGCCCCGTGGCGGGCCGCAGGCCGGTTCCATCGCTGATCATTTTATAGAAAAAACAACGCGGGTGCATTTCGGGAAATAAGATGCGACCGAGAGGAAGACGGGATGAATACGCAAGATACCGATAGCCAGCGTCAGGTCACGGGCCAGGTAAAGTGGTTTGATCCGGCAAAGGGATTCGGATTTGTGATTGCCGACCTTGGTGGTCCGGACATTCTCTTGCACGCGAATGTGCTGCGGAATTTCGGGCAGGGGTCGGTCGTGGACGGATCGGCGATAGAGATTCTGGTGCAGGATACGCAGCGCGGTCTTCAGGCAACACAGGTGTTGACGATCACGCCACCCAAGACCGAAACCGCCGTTCCGCTGCGGGACATGGTCGAATTTACCGCAGAAGATATCGCGGAATGCCCGATCGAGCCTGCGCGCGTAAAGTGGTTCGACAAGGCCAAGGGGTTCGGATTTGCCAATGTTTTCGGCAATGCCGAAGATGTCTTTATTCATGTCGAGGTTTTGCGCCGCTCAGGGCTGTCTGATCTGCAATCGGGCGAGGCGGTTGGCTTGCGGCTGGTGGATGGCGAGCGCGGCCGGATGGCGATTGATGTCATCGGCTGGGAGGTTGCCGCAAAGTGAATTTGCGCAGCATGATCGGTTGGCCTTTCGCGGCTTTGCTGGCTGTCGTTGCACAACCGCTTTGGGCGGAATGTGCGCCGGACAAAGTCACAATCACAGGGGATTGGGGCAAGGCCAATTTTGCCGTACAGGTCGCCGATGATCCCGCTGAACGTGCCCAAGGGCTTATGTTTGTCGAGAAAATGCCGATGTTGTCGGGCATGTTGTTCATTTATGAACGGCCGCAATCGGTCAGCTTTTGGATGAAAAACACGCTCATTCCACTTGATATGCTGTTTGTCAGCCCCCAAGGCAGGGTGTTGGCCCTGCATGAAAATGCAGTGCCCGGCGATCTGACACCGATCCCCGGCGGGGAAGGTGTGCAGATGGTGCTTGAAATCAACGGCGGGCTGGCTGCGCGGCTGGGCGTTGGTGTTGGCGATGTTTTGCAGCATCCCAGCTTTGGACCTGACGCAATTTTGCCTTGTGGCAAAAAGACTGACAGTTAGGGCTTTTCAAATCACTTCACTGGGGCTAAGACGACCTCGGATCGGGGCGTAGCGCAGCCTGGTAGCGCATCTGTTTTGGGAACAGAGGGTCGGGAGTTCGAATCTCTCCGCCCCGACCACTTACCGCAAACTTTCCAGGGTTGCGGAATTGCCATCAGGACATGTCACCAACCACGATAGGATGACGAATTGTCATCTTTGACCATCGTCCGGTGGTGACATCACCTGTGATGCAGCTGGGGTTAAACCCCTGTTAATATTCCTTAACATTTTTGCGCTTGGCGGGATGTGTGCTCATCCTGATTCTGAGCTTTTGTGGTTAAAGCCGCCGAAAGAAACGGTTTCTGGCCGTGCGGCGCAGTGCATGCGTTGTGGACAACCCGGTGGATGAATCGGGCTGGGCAGCACGTCTGTTGTGATATGGGAGACGTCAACAGATTTAATCTGTATTTTGTGTTAAATATCCGTTGACCCACTAGCCCTAGTTGCGCCAATTTGTGCGAGCCGGACAGCATACCACCATATGTGGTGTCGGCGCGGGAACCATATTTCGAAATACGCGCACTGCGCGCCAGATGGCCGTCAGCCTTATCTGGCTTTGCAAGGGTTCGACAAAGACCAGTCGGGGAACGCCGACACTTTAAACGTTCACCGCCACAGGATGGCGATAAAATCAGGTTTGACGCCGCAACGACGGCGCGAAAAGCAAGGGGCAGAGCCAATGAAAATCGAACGGAATTTCACGACAGCGGAACAGGGCGCATACGGCGCATTGGAATTCAAGACCACGACATCCGAGATTCGCAACCCGGACGGGACGATCGTGTTCAAGCTGGATAATTGTGAAATTCCGGGCGGCTGGAGCCAGGTCGCATCCGACGTGATCGCGCAGAAGTATTTCCGCAAGGCGGGCGTGCCCTCGGCTGTCAAGAAGGTCAAGGAAAAGGGCGTTCCAGAATTTCTGTGGCGGTCCGAGCCTGCAAAGGGCGCGACATTCGGCGGTGAAACGTCCGCCAAGCAAGTGTTCGACCGTCTGGCGGGTGCGTGGGCCTATTGGGGTTGGAAGGGCGGCTATTTCACGACCGAGGAAGATGCCCGCACCTATTTCGACGAAATGCGCTATATGTTGGCCACCCAACGGGCCGCGCCCAACAGCCCGCAGTGGTTCAACACCGGTCTGCACTGGGCGTACGGCATCGACGGCCCGGCACAGGGGCACTATTACGTCGATTACCAAACCGGCGAGCTGACCAAATCCGCCAGCAGCTATGAACACCCGCAGCCGCACGCCTGTTTTATCCAGTCCGTCGGTGACGATCTGGTGAACGAAGGCGGGATCATGGACCTTTGGGTCCGTGAAGCGCGTCTGTTCAAATACGGATCGGGCACCGGCACCAACTTTTCCAGCCTGCGCGGCGAGGGCGAGGCGCTGTCGGGTGGCGGCAAATCATCCGGGTTGATGGGGTTCCTGAAAATCGGTGACCGCGCAGCTGGGGCCATCAAGTCGGGCGGAACGACGCGCCGCGCTGCCAAGATGGTGATCGTCGATGCCGATCACCCCGATATCGAGGAATTCATTAACTGGAAGGTGATCGAAGAGCAGAAGGTTGCCTCCATCGTCGCCGGGTCCAAGATGCACGCGCGTTACCTGAACGCTATTTTTGCCGCGATCAAGGCCTGGGACGGCGAGTCGGTAGCCGCCTATGACCCCAAGACAAACGATACGCTGGCCGCCGCTGTGAAAGACGCGAAACGGTCGGCCATTCCGGAAACCTATATCAAACGCGTGCTGGATTACGCAAAGCAGGGGTTCGACAGCATCGAATTTCCCACCTACGACACCGATTGGGATTCGGAGGCTTATTCGTCCGTGTCCGGCCAGAACTCCAACAACTCGATCCGCGTCACCGATGCCTTCCTGAAGGCCGTCGAGAATGACGAAAACTGGAAGCTGATCAACCGTAAGAACGGTGAGGTCGCCAAGATCATCAAGGCCCGCGATCTGTGGGAACAGGTGGGTCATGCCGCATGGGCCTGTGCCGATCCGGGCATCCAGTATCACGACACCGTCAACGCTTGGCATACCTGCCCAGAAGACGGCGCGATCCGCGGGTCGAACCCTTGTTCGGAATACATGTTCCTCGATGACACGGCCTGCAACCTTGCGTCGATGAACCTGCTGACCTTTTACAAGGACGGGGAATTCCAGGTCGAAGACTACATGCACGCCACCCGCCTGTGGACTGTGACACTGGAAATCAGCGTGATGATGGCGCAGTTCCCGTCCAAGGAAATTGCGCAGCGGTCCTATGATTTCCGCACGCTGGGTCTGGGTTATGCCAATATCGGTGGTCTGCTGATGAACATGGGGTTGGGGTATGACAGCGACGAAGGCCGCGCGATGGGTGCAGCCCTGACCGCAATCATGACCGGCGTATCCTATGCCACATCCGCCGAAATGGCAGGCGAACTGGGCGCATTCCCCGGCTACGCCAAGAACAGCAAACACATGCTGCGCGTCATCCGTAACCACCGGCAGGCCGCACTTGGCAAGAAAACAGGCTATGAAAAGCTGGACGTAAAGCCCGTGCCACTGGATCACGCCAACTGCCCCGACGATCGTCTGGTCGATCTGGCCGTAACCGCATGGGACGAGGCGTTGCACCTTGGTGAGCAGCATGGATTTAGAAACGCGCAGGTCAGCGTCATCGCACCAACCGGCACCATCGGTCTGGTCATGGATTGCGATACCACGGGGATCGAGCCTGATTTTGCGCTGGTGAAATTCAAGAAGCTCGCCGGTGGCGGTTATTTCAAGATCATCAACCAGTCGGTGCCCGCAGCGTTGGAAAAGATGGGCTATGGATCAGCCCAGATCGAGGAAATCATCGCCTATGCGGTGGGCCACGGGTCCATGGGGCAGGCGCCCGCGATCAACCACACCAGCCTGATCGGTCATGGCTTTGGTCAGGCGGAACTGGACAAGGTCGAAGGCGCGCTGCGCTCTGCCTTTGATATCCGTTTTGTGTTCAACCAGTGGACCCTGGGCGAGGATTTCTGCACCAAGACGCTGGGCATCCCGGCCGAAAAGCTGAACGATCCAACCTTTGATCTGCTCCGTCACCTTGGGTATTCCAAGCAGGATATCGAGGCCGCCAACGACCACGTCTGTGGCACCATGACACTGGAAGGCGCGCCATTCCTGTCGGAAGATCACTATCACGTCTTTGACTGCGCCAACCCATGCGGCAAGAAAGGCAAACGTTATCTGAGCGTTGACAGCCACATCTACATGATGGCCGCGGCACAGTCGTTCATCTCTGGCGCGATTTCCAAGACGATCAACATGCCCAATGACGCCACGATCGAGGATTGCCAGAAAGCGTATGAACTGTCGTGGTCCTTGGGGGTCAAGGCGAACGCGCTGTATCGTGACGGATCGAAACTGTCGCAGCCGCTCGCATCTGCGCTGGTCGAAGATGACGACGACGCGATGGAGGTGCTGGAAAGCGGCAACCACCACGAAAAAGCCGCCGTGCTGGCCGAAAAGATCGTCGAAAAGATCATTATCCAGGAGGTCCGCAACCGCGAACGCGAAAAGATGCCGCAGCGCCGCAAGGGTTATACCCAAAAGGCCATCGTGGGCGGGCACAAGGTTTATCTGCGCACCGGTGAATACGAAAGCGGCCAGTTGGGCGAGATTTTCATCGACATGCACAAGGAAGGTGCCGGTTTCCGTGCGATGATGAACAATTTTGCCATCGCCGTGTCCGTGGGCCTGCAATACGGTGTGCCGCTGGAAGAATTCGTCGATGCCTTTACATTCACGAAATTCGAACCGGCGGGCATGGTGCAGGGCAACGACAGCATCAAGAACGCAACCTCGATCCTTGATTACATCTTCCGCGAGCTGGCCGTCAGCTATCTGGACCGCACCGATCTGGCGCACGTCAAGCCCGAAGGTGCATCCTTTGATGACATCGGGCGCGGCGAGGAAGAGGGCGTCTCCAACATCCAGACGCCAACCGAAAGCGCCGCCTCGCGGTCGCTGGAGGTGCTGAAACAGATCAGTTCGACCGGCTATCTGCGCAAGCGGATGCCGCAGGACCTGTTCGTCCTGCAAGGCGGTCTGGAAACAGCCCGCGCCACCGGCACCGATACATCCGCCGCGATAAAGACGCTGGTGGCGGAAACATCGACCGCCATCGCCACAGGCACCGTCAGCCTGTCCGCCCGCGACAAGGCGCGCATGCAAGGCTACGAGGGTGACCCCTGTGGCGAATGTGGCAACTACACACTGGTGCGCAATGGCACCTGCATGAAGTGCAACACATGTGGCGGGACGTCAGGGTGTAGCTGAGGAGAGAACAGAATCCGGGGCGGGTGCGCTCGCCCCTGGCGCGGATCGGGCCGCAGGCAAAAAACCGGGCGGTATATAAAGAGTGAGCCTGATCAGCGAAACTATGGGGGGACTTCGGTCCTCCCTTTTTTCGTTTCGACAGACGGCGGGGCGGACTCCGCCATTGGCTGCGCCAATCGCGCTGTCCTTGGACGTTGAATGCTTTGCATTCACCGGTGATCAGCGAAACTATGGGGTCCCTTCGGGGGCCCCTTTTTTCAGCCGCGGGGAATGTCGAACCCCGGTGCGGCCAGTGTAAAGCCGGAAAAATCGAACCCCGGCGACACGGTGCAGCCCACCAGCGTCCAGTCGCCCGTGGTGCGGGCGGCCTGCCAGTGCTGTTCCGGCACGATCAGTTGCGGCGCTTGGCCTGCGGCCAGATCGGGGCCAAGCGTCAGGTCCTGCGCCGGTCCAGCGTCACCCGCCGCCAGCGACAGGATCAGCGGCGCACCTGCGTAATAGTGCCAGATTTCCACCGCATCGACGCGGTGCCAATGGCTGGCCTGTCCGCCCTTCAGCAGGAAATAAATGCAGGTGCCCGTCGGGCGGCCGGTATTTTCGGCCACCCACGTCTGGCGATAAAACCCGCCCTCGGGATGGGGGGCAAGGTTCAGGTGGGCGATGATGTCGTCGGCGGTCACTTCAGGATCGACCGCCCGGCATAAACGGCGGTTTCGCCCAGCATTTCCTCGATTCGGATCAGCTGGTTGTATTTCGCCAGCCGGTCGGAGCGCGACAGCGACCCGGTCTTGATCTGGCCGCAGTTCGTGGCGACGGCAAGGTCGGCGATGGTCGCATCCTCGGTTTCGCCAGACCGGTGCGACATCACGTTGGTGTAACGCGCGCGGTGCGCCATATCGACGGCTTGCAGCGTTTCTGTCAGTGTGCCGATTTGGTTGACCTTGACCAGCATGGAATTGGCGCAGCCACCGGCGATGCCGTCGGCAAGACGGGCGGGGTTGGTCACGAACAGGTCGTCGCCGACCAGCTGGACCTTGTCACCGATCATGTCGGTCAGGATCTTCCAACCTGCCCAGTCATCCTCGGACATGCCGTCCTCGATGCTGATGATGGGATAGTCGTTGACCAGGTTGGCCAGATACTCGGCGTTCTGCTGGCTGGTCAGCGATACACCTTCGCCGTCCATTTCGTATTTGCCGTTCTCGTAATATTCGGTCGCCGCACAATCGAGCGCCAGATAGATGTCCTGCCCCGGCACATAACCCGCCTTGGTGATCGCCGTCATGATGAAATCAAGTGCGGCGCGCGTGGACCCGATATTTGGGGCAAAGCCGCCTTCGTCGCCGATACCGGTGTTGTGGCCGGCCGCACTCAGTTCCTTTTTCAGGGTGTGAAACACCTCGGAGCCCATGCGCACGGCCTCGCGGATGTTCGCGGCGGACACGGGCATGATCATGAATTCCTGAATGTCGATCGGGTTGTCGGCATGTTCGCCGCCGTTGATAATGTTCATCATTGGCACGGGCAGGGTGCGGGCCGATGTGCCGCCGATATAGCGGTAAAGCGGTTGCGCGGTATATTCCGCCGCCGCCTTGGCCACCGCTAGCGATACGCCAAGGATCGCATTGGCGCCCAGTCGCGCCTTGTTGGGGGTGCCGTCCAGTTCGATCATCGCCATGTCGATGCTGACCTGTTCGGTCGCGTCATAGCCTAGGATCGCTTGGGCGATTTCGCCGTTCACGGCGGCGACTGCCTCCAGCACGCCCTTGCCCAGATAGCGTGACTTGTCGCCGTCACGTTTTTCAACCGCTTCATGTGCGCCGGTGGATGCGCCCGATGGAACGGCGGCGCGGCCCATGGTGCCGTCTTCCAGAATCACGTCAACCTCGACCGTGGGGTTGCCCCGGCTGTCCAGAATTTCGCGGGCATGGATGTCGATGATGGTGCTCATGGGATGCTCCTTTGGGAGAGGGATGGTAGCGGTATCAGGGGTTCTATACCGTGGGTTGGCCTGCAAGGGAAGCGCGGCGCAGACGTGATTCGCGCCACAGTGTATAGGTGCCGGATGTGACAATGATTGCAGCGCCGATCAGTGTCAGCGCGTCGGGTTTTTCGCCAAAGACCAGCACGCCGATGAACAGCGCGAAAATCAGCCGCGAATAGCGGAAGGGTGCAATCACCGACATATCCCCGATCCGCGTCGCGGCGACCAGCGTGTAATAAGCGGCAACGCCGATCACGACAGCGCCGCTGATCCGCATCATGTTTACGGCATCGGGCATCACCATGCCGGCATCCCCCAGCCACAGCACCACGGCCCCCGTGGGCACGATCACCGCAAAGGCATAGGTGGACAACTGCCGCGATGTGATCGTGGCGGGGATACGCCGTGTGGCCAGATCGCGGATCGCCAGCCCGATCACGCCCTGCACCGCAAACAGGGAATTAATGTCAAACCCTTGCAGACCCGGCCGGATCACCAGCAAGACCCCGCAAAGCCCGGTCAAAATGGCCAGCCAGCGCCGCCAGCCCACGGTTTCCCCCAGAAACAGCGCGGCCCCCAGCGTGACGGCCAGCGGCGTTGCCTGTAAAATGGCCGAGGCCGATGAAATCGGCGTCAGCGCGATGGCTGTGACGAAACCCATGGTGCCCACGATCTCGCCCGCGTTACGCAAGATCACCGCCGGATGCGCCAGATCGCGTGACCACAGCCTGTCGCCATAGGCCCGCGCGATCACCGCGAACACCAGCGCGCCGCCAATGCCCAGCACGATCAGGATCTGCCCGACAGGAAGGGCACCTGCCATTTTCTTGATGAACATGTCCTCGAACGCAAATCCCATCATCGCCAGAACCATCAGCGCGCTGCCGCGAATGTTGTCCAAGATTTATGCGTCCTTGTCAGTCAGAGGCAGGCCATACAGTTCCAGCCGGTGCCCCATCAGCCGGTACCCCAGCTTGGCCGCGATCCGTTCCTGCAATGCTTCGATCTCGGGATCGACGAATTCGATCACCTCGCCGGTATGCATGTCGATCAGATGGTCGTGGTGGTCGCGGTCGGTGGTTTCGTAACGCGCGCGCCCGTCACCGAATTCGTGCTTTTCCAGAATGCCGGATTCTTCGAAAAGCTTGACCGTGCGATAGACTGTCGCCAGCGAGATCCGCGGGTCGGCGGCAGAGGCGCGGTGATACAGTTCCTCGACATCGGGGTGGTCGTCGGACGCTTCCAGCACGGCCGCGATGGTGCGCCGCTGGTCGGTCATGCGCAGGCCCTGCGCCTCGCATCTGGAAAGAATGGTGTCAGTCATGCCGCATCCGCTGCTGTGTTGCCGCCGTGATAGCGCCCTTGACCGGGGGTTTCCAGCCCCGCAGGTTTTGGGCGCACCAGCTTAGTAGACAAGTCGCCCCTCCATCGTGCGGACGGCGTTACCGCTGATGGTGATCGTCACGGGAACGGTCGCCTGTGTGCGCGCGTGGATATATGACGGACGGCCCATCGTCACGCCTTGGGTGATCGTCAGATCCTGCCCCGCACCCAGCGTTTCGGTCAGCAAAGCGGCCAGCGTGGCGGCGGCACTGCCGGTGGCGGGGTCTTCGGTGATGTTGTCCAGCGGGGCGAACATGCGCGCATCAACGCGGGCCTTGTCGCGCACATAAGGATAAAGCGCGAAATCCAGCCCGCCGGGATAGCGCGCTGCACCTGCGCGGATATGGTCCAGCATGGGCTGGCAGCGCTCCAGATCATGCAGGCTGGCCAGTTCCGCGATGACAAAGGGCAGACCAAGGCTGGCTTGAACAGGGGCGTGCGTATCGATGCGGATCGCCGTTTCCGGCAGCCCAAGCGCTGCGGCGACCAGCGTGATATCGGGGGTGGCGATCCGTTCCAACGGGGTGCCGACGATGAATGCCGCCCCGCTTGCGTGGGTGCTGACCGGGATCGGGCCGATGCCCAGTTCCAGCACCATATCCGCGCCGTGCCCCAGATCGCGCAGCGCAATCGCCGTGCCGATGGTCGGATGACCTGCAAATGGGATCTCCATCGTCGGCGTAAATATGCGCACGCGCGCGGTATGCGCCGGATCAACGGGCGGATAGACGAATGTGGCTTCGGAAAAATTGAACTCTGCCGTGATGCGCTGCAAATCATGCTCGGGCAGGGCAGTCGCATCAGGAACCACGGCCAGCTGATTGCCGCCAAAGGGCGTATCGGTAAAGACATCGTAGACAAGATATGCGGTCATGGCGTTCCCCTCTGGCTATTCAGATCAGGCGTAGCATCGCGATGTGTCCGGTGCCAACAGCTTAGAACCCCGGCAGGCGCAACCACGTGCCGCCCAGCGGTCTGATGACAGCGCCGCAGCCGATCTTGAAACGGGCCAGACCGGGTGCGTTTTCGGTATCGACCGCGCCAAGATCCAGCCGGGTGAATCCGCGTTCGGCGAACAGATTGGCGGCTTTCATCAGCAACAGATGATGGGCGGCAAGGGTGCGCCCTGTGCCGCCGTTCCAGCCGATGTGATAGGTGGCGACGGGAGCGTGCAACAAAAACAGCATTGCGGCGACAGGTTGGCCACAGGTGTTGGCCGTCAGCACCTCGGCGCCATCGGGGTTTGCTGCCGCATAGCTGTGCAGGACCGGCTGCGGCAGGGCGCGATAGCGCTTGGCGCGTTGTTGCGCCAGATCTGCGGCCAGCAGCCAATCATGCCAGAGCGGATCGAAACGGGCGGTTTCCACCGTCAGCGGTGATGTCTGCGCCTTGCGCCAGATATTGCGCCACTTGCCATGCGCATTTGCAATGCGGTCGGTTGCAGTGCCGGTCAGGTCAAGTTCGGCAACATGTGCCGGGGTCATGACCTGCCGAAACCCGGCATGGCGCAGGACCGCGTTGCCGGTCGCGTCATCGTTCAAAAGGGTGATTTTTGCCGCGCGCAGGGCGGACACCTGCACATCAGGTGTGGTCGCAGGGTCCCATATTGGCCCGCGCGAGACAAGGTTCACGCCAAACCGTCTGATCCGCAGCAGGGGTGCCGCACCGGGCACGGCAAGACGATCCACCTTTGCGCCCAAACCTGCCAGCGCCGCGCCAAAACGCGGATGTTGTTGCAGGGGAAGACCGAGGGCATTTTCCATGCCCCCGTTAAGCCATTTGAAACCTAAGACGGCGTTAATGGTGCCATGACACAGAAAAAATCAGTTTCCGGTATCACGGCCACTGCGCCGCGCCCCACCATTTTGGGCGCGGCTGTCGTGGCCGCGATCATCACATTCCCGATTGGCGTGACGATCCAGGTGATTGCGCTGATCCTGCTTTAGCCCAGCTGCACCAGTGCATGGCGTTTCTTGCCCGCGCTCAGCTTGATCGGGGCGGACAGGGCGGCGGCATCCACCATCAGCCCGGCATCGGTCAGCGGGGCGTCATTCAGCCGCGCGCCGTTTTCCGCGATCAGGCGCTTGGCCTCTTTGCCGCTGCCGGCCAGTCCCGCGCGCACGATCAGTTGCACGATGGATATGCCATCGCCCAGTTCGTCCGCACTCAGCGTCAGGGTGGGCAGGTCATCGCCGACACCGCCCTTTTCGAAAACCTCGCGGGCGGTCGCTTCGGCGGTTTTGGCGGCCTCGGCCCCGTGCAGCAAGGTCGTGACCTCGTTGGCAAGGATGATCTTGGCGGCGTTGATCTCGGACCCCGCCAGCGCACCCAAGCGGTCGCATTCCTCGACAGGCAGTTCCGTATAAAGTTTCAGGAAACGCCCGGTATCGGCGTCGGTGGTGTTGCGCCAGAATTGCCAGAACTCATATGGCGACAGCATGTCGGCATTCAGCCAGATTGCACCCGATTGCGATTTGCCCATCTTCTTGCCGTCGCTGGTGGTCAGCAAGGGCGAGGTCAAGCCGTAAATCTCGTGGTCCAGCACCCGGCGGGTCAGGTCGATCCCGTTCACGATATTGCCCCACTGGTCCGACCCGCCCATCTGCAACAGGCAGCCATAGCGGCGGTTCAGTTCCAGAAAATCATAGGCCTGCAAAATCATGTAGTTGAATTCAAGAAACGAGAGCGATTGTTCCCGGTCCAGCCGCGATTTGACGGATTCAAACGACAGCATCCGGTTGATCGAGAAATGCCGCCCGATGTCGCGCAGGAAATCGAGGTATTTCAGATCATCCAGCCATTCGGCGTTATCCAGCATCATGGCACCGGTTGGTGCATCGCTGTAATCCAGATAGGCGGCAAACACCTTTTGGATCCCCGCGATATTCGCGGCAATCTGGTCCGGTCCCAGCAATGGGCGTTCATCCGACCGGAACGACGGATCACCCACCTTGGTCGTGCCCCCGCCCATCAGCGTGATCGGCTTGTGGCCTGTTTTCTGCAACCAGCGCAGCATCATGATCTGGATCAGGCTGCCCACATGCAGCGATTTTGCCGTCGCATCAAACCCGATATAGCCGGGCACGATGCCACGGCTCAATGCCTCGTCCAGCCCCTGATAATCGGTGCAGTCGGCCAGAAAGCCGCGCGTCATCATCACGTTCATGAATTCTGATTTGGGGTGGTAGGTCATGGGCTTGTTCCTGTGGTTCGCACGGTGCACTCTATAAGCAGGACAAGGCGCAAGGGAAAGCGGATGTTGAAATCAGGTGTGATCAGGGCCTTGGGCACCATGTCGGGCACGTCGCTGGACGGGGTGGATGCGGCCGTGATCGAAACCGATGGTGTTGATATCGCAGGGTTTGGCCCAACAGATTACCGTCCATACAGCACACGTGAACGTGCCGTCTTGCGCAATGCGCTTGGCCGTTGGCAGGGCGACGACGTGGCAGAGGCCGCCCTGATCGTCGAGGATGCGCATATCGCGCTGATGGCGGGCTTTGACGGGGTCGATCTGGCGGGGTTTCATGGCCAGACGCTGGCGCATGATCCAGGCGGGCGCGGCACGCATCAGTGCGGCAACGGACAACGGGTGGCCGATGCGTTGGGTTTGCCCGTGGTCTGGGATTTTCGCAGCGCCGATGTGGCAGCAGGCGGGCAGGGCGCACCGCTGGCGCCGTTCTATCATTTTGCGCTGGCCCGCTGGATGGGGGCGGATGCGCCGGTGGTGTTTCTGAACCTTGGCGGCGTCGGTAACCTGACCTGGGTCGATCCGCGGCGTCCTGCACCAGAGTCTATAGGTGCGCTGCTTGCGTTCGACACCGGGCCGGCAAACGCCCCGATCAATGATCTGATGCAGGCCCGGCTGGGGCAAAGCCAAGACGCCGACGGCGCCGTTGCACGCAGGGGGGCGGTCCATCAGTCCATCGTGCAGGCATTTTTGACAGATCCCTATTTCACACGGCCCGCGCCGAAATCGCTGGATCGTGATACATTTGCCGGTCTGGGCGGAATGATCAGCAGCCTGTCGGATGCGGATGCGGCAGCAACCTTGACGGCAATTCCGGTTGCAGCGGTCAAGGCAGGGATCGCGCTGTGCCCGTCGCAGCCTGCGCAGGTGTTTGTCACCGGTGGCGGGCGCAATAACCCCGTGATGATGGCGATGCTGGCCGCGCAACTGCCCTGTTCGGTCGCCCCGGTCGAGGCCGCAGGACTGGATGGCGACATGCTCGAGGCGCAGGCCTTTGGTTATCTTGCTGTGCGGTCCGCGCGTGGGATGCCAATTTCGGCACCTGCAATAACAGGGGTTAATGCCCCGATGACGGGCGGCCGCCTGTCTGGGGCTTTGTGACTGTATTTAAAGCGGTTTTTTTTAATATCGCTTCTTTGGGCTCATAAATTTTCTGTCAACTGATGCCGGTCTACACCGCTCATGAGCGGCCTTTGGCCGACGCGGATTCATGAATTAACCAAAATTCGCCTATCGCTGTCACGCCCTCGTGAGAGGCGTTGAAACCAAGAGCAAAGTTATCACCTGTATTGCGCACGACAACAACTCTTGAAGGAGTAGAAAATGAATAAGGCTATGTATTTTGGACGCACCGTCGCGATCGCACTTCCATTGATCATGGCGGGTAGTTTCGCCACCGCCGGTGGTCTGGCTGAACCCGTTGAAACCGTGGAGCCCGTAACAGTCATGACACCGGCACCTGTGCGCGTGTCTGGCTCTGACTGGACAGGGTTCTACGCGGGTGCACAGCTGGGGTATGGCCAGCTTGAGGCTGATCCTGCACTGGATCCGACTGAGCCTGATGGCGCGATCTATGGTGTCCACGCCGGTTACCGCTATGACCTTGGAAATATTGTACTGGGTGCGGAACTTGATTTTGACGGAACAGAAATCGAAGTCACCAATCCCGCACTTGAACTTGACTCGATTTTCCGGGCCAAACTGAGCGCAGGCTATGATGCCGGTGCGTTCCTCCCCTATCTGACGGCGGGTTATGTTGAAGCTGAAACATCTGGTGCGGCTGACGGCACGACCGATGGCGATTTCTACGGTCTGGGCGTTGCATACAAGATGAACAACAACCTGATCATCGGTGGTGAAGTGCTCCAGCACGACTTTGACGGCGGTGTGCTTGGTGGTGCAAACCTTGAAGCAACAACCGCAACCGCACGGGTGTCGTTCCAGTTCTGATCTGGCGCTTCACATCATAAGGCATCCGGTGGCGCACTGTCCCTTTCCCCGAGCATGCAATGACATCGGGTGTCTTGAAAGGGTCCGCAGCATTACTGCGGGCCCTTTTCTATACACGGCCTGCGTGTTTCAACGGGGTGCCTTGCACCTGCTGGCAAAACGCACCAACCTGCGCAGCGCATCGACATAGCGGTCATCGTCGATCGTCATCGCCACCCGGATATGACCGGCGGCACCATCTCCGAAACTTTCACCGGGCATCACCGCGATATGTTCCGCATCCAGCAAGGCATCGGCGAAATCCGCGCTGGTCAGGCCCGTGGCGCGGATATCCAGCATTGCATACATGGCCCCCTCCACCGGCAAGGCGCGGATCATATTCTGGCCCTCGAGTGTTCGCAGGGTCAATGCGCGGCGACGGCGAAACGGCGCTGCGACTGTTTCTTCAACGTCCGCACCCTGTTTGAGGGCGAATTCGGCCGCGTCCTGAATGAAACCCGGCACGCCATATGTGGTATGGGTCGCGAGGTTCAAAAGATGGGCAATCACATGTTCAGGCGCGCAGACCCAGCCGATGCGGCTGCCGGTCATGGCATGGCTTTTCGACATCGACCCGACCACCAGCGTGCGGTCGGTCATGCCGGGCAGGGCGCGCGGGCTGATATGCATGCCTTCCCAGACCTGGGTGTCATAAACCTCGTCCGAGATCAGCCACAGGTCGTGATCCTGACAGACGCGTGCGATATTGCTCAGGGTTTGCGGGGAATAGACCGCGCCGGTGGGGTTGTTGGGCGTGTTGATCAACAGCGACACAGCACCGGGGGCGGCGGCGGCGATGTCCGCGGCGGTGGGTTGAAACGCCCTGTCAGGTGACGTGACAATGGCCCGCGGCATGGCCCCCACCGCCCGGATCGTGCCGGGGTAGGTAACATAATAAGGGTCGATGAACAGCGCGGTATCGCCCTGATCGCAAACGGCCATATGCGCCGCAAACAGCCCCGACTGCCCGCCGGGGGTGACAAGGATATTTGCAGATGTCGTCGGCACGCCTGTCCGTGCGGTGATCCGTGCCGCAATCGTGGCCCGCAGGCTGTCGGTGCCCGGCACCGTGGCATAGCCGGTGTGCCCGTCCATGGCCGATGCCTGCATGGCCCCCAGAATATCGGGATGGGTGCGGATATCATGTTCGCCGATGCTCAGTTCGGTGACAGGGATGCCGGCGGCAATCATCCGGCGGGCGCGATAGAACACGTCCCACCCGTCAGAACCGCCGCCGGTGATAGATGTGATGCGTGATGACAGTTTCATGGCGCGCAGGGGAACGGCGAAAACGGGGAAATGTCAATCTGGCAAGGTGGTCAGAGCGGGCGAGAGACTGGACGGATCGCGGGCGGCCTGCTAAGTCGGTGGATATGACGTGCAATGGCATCATTATCTGCTGCATTATTTCCTGCTGACATCAGTCGCGGGCCGCTCTTTCACGTTTCATTCAGAACCCGAAATTGCTAAGCCCGCCGGCGTAACCCCGTGCGTGAGGCATTATGACGACGATCAGGCTCCAGAATACGAAAACCCGCCAGCGCGAGGATTTCGTGCCCATCGACCCGAAAAACGTGCGGATGTATCTGTGCGGCCCCACGGTCTATGACCGTGCGCATCTGGGCAATTCGCGCAATGTGCTTGTGTTTGACGTTCTGTTCCGGCTGCTGCGCCATGTTTACGGCCCCGATCACGTCATTTACGTGCGTAACTTTACCGACGTGGACGACAAGATCAACGCGCGCGCGGCAGAAACCGGGCGGGCGATTGGCGATATCACGGCGGAAACCATCGGCTGGTATCACGACGACATGGACGCGCTGGGGGCGTTGCGCCCCACCCATGAACCCCGCGCGACCGATTACATCGCCCAGATGATCACCATGATCGCCGACCTGATCGACAAGGGCCATGCTTATGCGGCTGACGGTCATGTGCTGTTTGCGGTCGAAAGCTATGAAAACTATGGCGCGCTGTCTGGCCGGTCGATCGACGATATGATCGCCGGTGCGCGGGTCGAGGTTGCGCCCTACAAACGGAACCCGATGGATTTCGTGTTGTGGAAACCCTCTGCCGATGGCCAGCCCGGTTGGTCCAGCCCGTGGGGCTATGGGCGGCCCGGTTGGCACATCGAATGTTCTGCGATGTCGTATGAATTGCTGGGCGAGACATTCGACATCCACGGTGGCGGCAACGACCTGATGTTTCCGCATCATGAAAACGAGATCGCGCAAAGCGCCTGCGCCCATCCGCATGGCGAGTTCGCCCGCTATTGGATCCATAACGAGATGTTGCAGGTCGAGGGCAAGAAGATGTCCAAATCCCTGGGAAACTTCTTTACCATCCGCGATCTGCTGGATCAGGGCCTTCACGGCGCGCTGATCCGGCTGGTGATGCTGGGCACGCATTACGGCAAGACGATGGATTGGACAGAGGCGCGCCGTGTCGAGGCGGACGGCACCCTGCGCAAGTGGTATGGCATCCTGCATGGGCACAGCTTTGGCCCCGACCTGATCCGTGCGCTGCGCGCGGATGGCAAATGGGGTCCGGATGCGGAATTCCTCGGTGTGCTGGCCAATGACCTGAACACCCCCGGCGCGCTGGCGCGGCTGCATGTGCTGTCCAAGGGCAAAACGCCCGCTGCATTGGCCGGTTTTGCCCATGGGCTGGAGATGCTGGGGCTTGTGAATGACTGGGCGCGGATCCCGATGTTTGACGGGGGCGAGGCGGGACCGGCGGTTGCACCTGCCATTGCCGCCCGTGTTGATGCGCTGTTGGCGGATCGGGCAGCGGCCCGCGCAGCCAAGGATTGGGCCCGCGCCGACGATGTGCGCGATATCCTGAATGCGGCAGGTGTGCAGGTCACCGATGTGGGCGGGCAGGCGACATGGAAGCCCGGGCCGGATTTCGATGCGGCACAGCTGGGTGATCTGTGATGAAGAATTTTCGCGAAAATTCTTCATCATGGCGCAAAAGTTCAACTGAAATTTTGGGTTTCGCGCAATGAGCAAGGACCGCCTGTATCTTTTCGACACCACATTGCGCGACGGCGCGCAGACGCAGGGCGTGCAGTTTTCCAGCGATGAAAAGCACCAGATTGCTGCTGTGCTGGACGGTTTGGGGGTCGATTATATCGAAGGTGGCTGGCCCGGCGCCAACCCCACCGACACGGTGTTTTTTGCCCAGCCTCCCAAGACGCGCGCGAG
>NZ_CBFIBD010000049.1:0-17989 GCF_965660735.1 Yoonia sp. | reverse complement strand
TAAATATGCAGACCTACGCCTTTTAGAAATCAACCGAGCGAGGTGCCGATCAGCGGAAAACACGCTCGTTCCGCATTCCCCAGTCCGCATACAGATCTGCCATGATTGTTCGAAATTGCTGTTCGGTGGCGGCAAGGGATGTTTTGCTTGCTTCGATCCCTCCGAAAACAAGGGCCTCGTCCCCGGCATGGACATCGTCAACATCAGTCACGTCAACAACCAACGTATTCATCGAGATTTTGCCCAGGATCGGGGCGAGGCAGTTACCTAACACGACGGCAGCATCGGCGCTGATATCCCGCCGCAAGCCATTCGCATAGCCAATGGACAGGCAAGCCAGCTTGCGGTCGGAGCCCAGCCGGCACGCCCGGTCATAGCCGACAGATGCGCCCTTTGGGTATTCCCCAATGCTGACCACCCGCGCCTTTATATCCATCGTGGTCTGAAACCCCAGTTCCGGCTTCAATATCCCGTAGAGTATCGCACCACATCGGTACATGTCGGTTTCCACAGGTTCATCGGAAACGAGCGTCAATGAACTGCCAGCGTGAACCAGAATCTCTGACCGTTCCAATGGGCTGTTCGCGATAATCCAGGAAACCTGTTCCTGAAACAGTTTCCCGCTGGAACGCAGGTTTTCAGCGGAATTGCATGGGAAATGGGTGCAGATACCCACGATATCCCCAGCCAGCAAATCCAGGATCGACTTGCAGATTGACCGGCCATTTTCTGTCGAAATCTCTAATCCGTCGCGGGACATGCCCAGGGCATTCAACGCCAGATGTGCGCGCACCCAGTGACCCGCGACTTTGAGGGCTTTCAATTTTTCGGCGATTGCAAGAGAGCTAACCTGTTCCTCTACCCGTGCTTCCAACGCATGATCTATTTCGTCGGGTGTCGCAGCGCGCAGGCGCATCAAGGTGCCTTCAAAACCCGCATTGCGCACGGCAAAGGCCTCGGCATTCGATGTAATGCCAATACAGGTAACACCCTGTGCCTGCACCAGTGGCACAACATGTGAAATTCCATGACCATAGGCATCGGCCTTGAGGACCGCGCAAAGTTTGCGCCCTGCTGGCACGAGTCCCAGCGTCAACTCCAGGTTCCGCGAAATCCGGTCTAGATGAATTTCGCACCAGGAACCGGGGAAACTATGAGAGGTCATGATCCGCGCGGTCCCAACAGGCTTTCGACGATTCCACAGAATTGGTCGACGACGACAGGCAGCAAAGCATCAGGGAAATCATAGTCGGGATTATGCAGCTGGGGCTGGTTTTCACCGGACCCGATGTAAAGCATTGTCGCCTTTGCCCCGTCATCTCCGATCCGCCCGAAATCCTCGGACCAGCGCATCGGCAACGCCATTTCGTTGATTGAATGCCCCAGTTTTTGTGCGACATCCCGTGCGATGGCCGTTGCATCAACATCGTTCACCACGGACGGGAATATGTCGTGCCACAGCACGCCCAGTTTCAACGCGCCCTTGCTGCGCTCCACCTCGGCCAGCGCATCGGTGATCAAAGATTCCATGCGCGCATTCGACATGGTGCGCAGGGTCAGCCGCAGCTCACCTTCTGCCGGCGCGATACCAAATGTGGGCTCGCCCAAATGGGCGTGGGTCAGCGTTGATAGCGCAAAGGTATCCTCTCCAATCGTTCCGCCACCCAAGCCCGGCAGAGACGTCATCAGCGTGGCCATCGCATGCGCGGGCGACAGCCCGTCTTCGGGTGCCGCAGCGTGAGAACTCTTTCCCTCGAACAGGATCTGCATGCCACGCGACGCGCAATTGCCGGGTCCGGACCGCAGACCGATTTCCCCCAAGGGCCGACCAGGCACATTATGATAGGCAAAGGCATAGTCAGGACGAATTTCGCGCCATCTGTCATCTTCGACAACCGCCCTTGCCCCGGCGCCGGTTTCTTCGGCGGGTTGGAACAACAAGATCACACGGCCTGAGGCAGGTCGCATCTTCAGCCACATCCCGACGCCAAGCATGGACACCATATGGCCATCGTGGCCGCAAAGATGGCCCTTGCCCTCAATCAGGGATTTATACGGCAGGTCGGACAGCTCGCGGATTGGCAGCCCGTCAAGTTCACACCGCAGCAAGACTGTTGGACCGGCGGCAGCCCCCTTGAATTCCGCCGCAACGCCCTGCCCGCCCAGACCTTGCCAGATGCGGTCTGCGCCAAGCGCCTCCAGCTCGGTGGTGATACGCCGGGCTGTTGCAATCTCTGCGCCAGAGACCTCAGGATTGCGGTGCAGATCATGACGCAGCGCGGTCAATTGCGTAAGTTGGCTGGGGGTAAGGGGTTGCATGGTCATACCTTCAGAATATTTCCAGCAGCCCGGCCGCACCCTGCCCGCCACCAACACACATGGAAACGACGCCCCATTTCGCGCCACGGCGGTGTCCTTCCAGCAGGATATGCCCCGCCATACGCGCACCGGACATGCCATAAGGGTGCCCGATGGAAATGGCGCCGCCGTTCACGTTCAGACGCTCATCAGGGATGGACAGCGTATCGCGGCAATAAAGAAGTTGCGCCGCGAAGGCCTCGTTGATTTCCCAAAGGTCGATATCCTCCACGGTCAGCCCCGCACGCGCAAGAAGACGTGGTATGGCCACCACGGGGCCAATGCCCATTTCTTCGGGTGCGACCCCGGCCACGGCAAAGCCACGCAACGCGCCAAGCGGTGCAAGGCCGCGACGCTCCGCCTCTGACGCTTCCATGATGACCAGGGCTGCGGCCCCGTCCGACAGCTGGCTGGCATTGCCTGCCGTGACGGTCATGCCTTCGCCTTTCACGGCCGCGAGGCCTGAAAGGGCCTCGGCGGTTGTGCCGGGGCGGTTGCACTCGTCCCGTTCAAGGCGCACCGCCTCCTCAAAGGTTTCGCCGGTGGCCTTGTCTGTGACAAGTTTCACTGCATCGACCGGCACGATTTCATCCGCGAACAGCCCCGCGTCCTGCGCCTTGGCCGTGCGCATCTGACTTTGCAGCGCATAGGCATCTTGGGCCGCGCGGGTGACGCCATATCGCTGCGCGACCACCTCGGCCGTGTCGAGCATGCCAAGGTAATATTCGTCGCGCACAGATGGATCATGGTAGCGGTAGCTGTTCCAATGCGCGTTCTGCACCAGCGAAATGCTGTCGACCCCGCCGGCAAGCGTCACGTCTACACCTTCACAGCGCACCATATGCGATGCGATGGCAATCGCGTTAAGACCCGACGCACATTGCCGGTCGACTGTCGCGCCAGCCACACTGTCGGGCAGGCCCGCAGCCTGAACGATATGCCGGGCTACGTTGATACCCGCGGACCCTTGGGTCAGGGCCGACCCGAACACCGCCTCTTCCACCTCGCTGCCGGTCAGGCCCGCACGCACCAGCGCCGCCTTGACCGCATGTGCGGCAAGGCTGGGCACCTCAAGATTGTTGAACGCCCCGCGATAGGCTTTGCCGATCGGTGTGCGGGCGGTTGAAACGATGACAGCATCGCGCATGTCTTATACCTCTTCTGTGCCGCACCAATCGGCGATGAACAGTGCGGTTGCCTTGGTAATGCGACGCATGCTTTCCAAATCGACACGTTCGTTGAAACCATGAATCGCCTCGGCGCGCGGGCCATAGACCAGTGCCGGTATGTCCGCATAAAGCCCGAAAAAGCGTGCATCGGTGGTCGCCGTGATCGCCTCGCGCTGCAAGGCCGTTCCGCTGACGCTGTGGTGTGCCTTGTCCAGTGCAGTAATGGCCGAGGCCGCGTTCGCGGAACTGTCGCGGGACAGCGCGTATCCTTCTGCGTGAAATCCGTGATAGACGATTTCGGGCAGTGAATTGCGCAGGAACGCGTTATCGCGCGCCGCATTGGTGATGACCTGTTCGATTTCGGCCTTGGCCGCATCGATCGACTGGCCCGGAAAGATCGCCATACGGACGTCGAATACAGCCCAGGCAGGGACGGAACTTGTCCAGTCACCCCCTGCAATCTTGCCGATATTGAGGTTCAGCGCGTGGTCCATATGGGCGTATTCCCCGGGCCGGTTTTCCGACGCGTTCCAGCGATCTTCCATCTGATGCAAAGCTTGAATCAGCGGAAACGCCGCCTCGATCGCATTTGCCCCGGTCCCGGCATAGGCGACGTGGGTCGGCAGCCCCTTGAGGTGAACCTGAAACCAGATGACACCCAGCTGGGCAGTGACCAGGTGTTCCGAGAACGGCTCTGGGATCAGCGCGGCGTCGGCGGTGTAGCCGCGCGCCAGACAGGCCAGCGCGCCGTTGCCGGTGCATTCTTCCTCGACCACGGATTGGAAATAGACGTCGCCATCCGGCGCAAGCCCGCAGCTGGCCAGCGCATCAAGTGCAAAGAGATTGGATGCCAGACCGGCCTTCATGTCCCCGCCGCCGCGCCCATAAAGCCAACCGTCCGCGACGCGTGGTTCAAAGGGTGGGCTGTCCCACATGTCCAGCGGCCCCGCAGGCACGACGTCGATATGTCCGTTCAGGATCAGCGATCGACCATTTTGTGTTTGGGACCGATGGATGCCAACGACATTCACCGCATCATCATAAGGGCCCAGCACTGGGGAAAAACCGGGTAGATGCTGGATTTCGGCAATATCTATCTGCCAGCGGTCGATCTCAAATCCCCGCGCCACCAGCTCATCAGCCATGAACCCCTGTGCCGATTGCTCGTTTCCACGGGTCGAGGGGTGCGATGTCAGCGCGGACAGAAACGCGATCTGCCGGTCAAACGTCTGATCGACAGCATCACACAGGCGGTTTTTCAGGTCTTCATACATCAGAATTCTCAGAATCTAGGCAGGGGCATATCAGGCACAACCAAGGGCGCGCCGGTTGCTGCGGCAACGTCAGCAACGCTGACCCCGTCCGCAATTTCAACAAGGACAAAACCATCTGCCGTTACATCAATCACGGCCATGTCGGTAAATATCCGCGATACGCAAGCGCGCGCTGTCAGCGGCAGGGAACATTCCTGTTTCAGCTTGGGGTTTCCCGCACGGTCCGTGTGGGTGGTCAGAACAACGACCCGCCGCGCCTTTTGCGCAAGCTCGATCCCGCCACCAACGCCGGGGCTGAACTTTCCCGGAATTTTCCAATTGGCCAGATCACCTGCAGCGCTGACTTCAAACGCGCCAAGCATGGTCAGGTCAAGCCGGCCGGACCGGACAATGGCAAAGCTGGTGGCACTGTCGAAAAAGGCGGATCCGGGAACCGTTGACACATAGGCCCCGCCCGCGTCGATCAGGTTCCGGTCCGCCCGGTCGGGTGACAGAGACGGGCCGATCCCCGTCAGGCCGTTCTCGGTATGCAGACATACCGGAAAATCTGCGGGTAAATGGTTGATCACCCTGGTCGGCAAGCCAATCCCAAGATTGACAACCATGCCCGGCGCGATTTCGCGCGCAGCGCGGGCCACCATACGATCCCTAACGTTGGACAACGGCGTATTCCTTTGACAGTTCCCTCAGCTCGGCGACGTGATCGACAAACACACCGGGCGTGTGGACATCATCCGCACGCAACTGGCCAAGGGGCACAATCTGCTCGGCTTCGGCAATGACGCAATCGGCGGCCATTGCCATCAGCGGATTAAAATTGCGCGCCGTCGCAACATAGGCCAGATTGCCGAAACTGTCGGCGCGACCAGCATGGATCAGGGCCACATCGGCACGCAAGGCCGGCTCGACCACGAAGTCTTTGCCTTCCATTTCAACGACCTGTTTACCCTCGGCCAGTTCCGTTCCGATCCCAATATCGCTGAGAATTGCACCGATCCCGGCGCCACCGGCCCTGATGCGCTCGGCAAGGATACCCTGCGCATTGAACTCTACCTCCAGCTTGCCGGTATTCATCAAGGCAATTGCATTGCCGTTCAAACCAAGATGCGTGGTAATCAGGCGCGCAACCTGCCCGCTTTGCAGCAGATGATCGATCCCCATACCGGGTTCGTTTGCGTCGTTCTTGATCAGGGTCAGGTTTCGTGCACCATGGTCCACCAGAGCATGAATCAGCGTCATCGGCGTGCCCGGCACCCCGAACCCACCAATCATGACGGTATCGCCATCCTTGATTTCGCCAACCGCATCCGCAATGGCGCATCGCTTGTCAGGAAGCTTCATAGCGCAGGCTCCACCGGCAATCCTACTTCGTCAGCAAAGGCATCCAGGGCATCCCGCAGGATCACCATCAACTCTTTGATCTGCATTTCGGTGATGATCAGCGGTGGCGCAACAAGGAAATGGTCACCTGCCTTCCCACCCCGCGTGCGGCGCGAATAGATGATCAAACCGCGCGCATACGCCAGTTCGACAAGCCGGTCATAGGCGTTCAGCTTGGGGTCCAGCGGCTCCATTGTGGCGCGGTCGGCGACAAATTCAAACGCGGTCAGCAACCCCTTGCCACGGACATCACCAATAAAGGGATACCGGTCCATCAATGCGCGCAATTCGCCCATCAGCACCTCGCCCATGCGCGCGGCATTCTCGATCAGTCCCTGATCTTCCATTTCTTCAAGCACGGCCAGTCCGGCCGAACAGGCCAGCGGATTGCCCGCATAGGTAAAGCCATGCAGGAACCCGCCCGCATCCAGGACAGGCTCTACCAGGCGCGCGCTGGCAACGATGGCACCCAAAGGCGCGTAACCCGCACCAAAGCCCTTGGACATGGCCACGATATCGGGGGTAATGCCCCAGTGCTCCGCGGCAAGAAATTTGCCCGTGCGCCCCGCGCCTGTCATGACTTCGTCGTAGATCAACAGCACGCCGTATTCGTCGCAAATCTCGCGCACGCGGCCATAGTAACTATCGGGCGCCACCAACGCCCCGGTCGAGGCGCCACCGACAGGCTCCATCAGGAAGGCCAAAACGGTATCCGGCCCCAACTCCTCGATCTTGTCGCGCAAGAGTTCCGCATATTTCAGCCCGCGCTCTTGCTCGGTCAGGTTGTCCCGATCCAGATAGGTCGCGGGTGCGGCAATCTTGGGCATCCCTTGCATCATCGGGGCAAAAGGTTCGCGCAACGGGGCATAACCGGTCAGGTCCAGCGCGCCCAGCGTGCAGCCATGATATGATGGAAAGCGGGAAATCACCTTGTAACGTGAAGTTTGCCCCTGTGTCAGGGCATATTGCCGTGCGAGCTTTATGGCACTTTCCACCGCCTCGGACCCGCCCGAGACAAAGAACACACGGTCCAGCCCTTCGGGTGTCATCGCCACAGTCTTGGCGGCCAGATCTTCGGAGGGATGGGTGCGAAAATGCAGGCGGTAGCCAAATGTGGCCTTGTCCATCTGGGCCTTGATCTTGGCCAGAACACGCGGATTGGAATGCCCGATATTCGACACCATCGCCCCGGAAGAGCCGTCAATGTAGCGTTTGCCACTTTCGTCGAACAGGTAGATGCCCTCTCCTCGGTCAAGGAACGGGCGCGGATTGCGGGACTGATAGAACAGAGCGGAAGATTGGTCTGTCACTTGGCACCTGCCAGATGTTTACGTAGAAATTCCTTGGTCCGGTCCTTGGTCGGGTTCTTGAACACCACTTCGGGCGGACCTTCCTCGACAACGACGCCCTGATCCATAAACAAGACCCGGTCACAGACTGACGCGGCAAAGTCCATTTCATGGGTGACGATGATCATGGTCATGTGCTCTTCGGCCAGCTTTTTCATGACCATGTTGACCTCGTCCACAAGTTCAGGATCCAATGCCGATGTCGCCTCGTCGAACAGCATCAGCTTGGGCTTCATCGCCAATGCCCGGGCAATCGCCACGCGCTGTTTCTGGCCGCCGGAAAGCCGTGAAGGATAATAGTCGATCCGGTCGAGCATGCCGACCTTCTCCAGCTGCTCCTCGGCCAGTGCATCGGCCTCTTCCTTGGACAACCCCTTGAGCAGCTTCGGTGCCATGGTGACATTTTCACGGGCGGTCATATGCGGGAACAGGTTGAAGTGCTGGAACACCATCCCGATCTGCTGGCGCATCTCGTTGATATGCTTTTCATATTGGCGGTGCGGCAGGGTCTTGTTCACCTGCACCCCGTCCAGAAAAACCTCGCCCCCCGTCAAGGGGTCAAGATCGTTGATCGCGCGCAGCAGCGTTGATTTCCCGGATCCCGAAGGACCAATGATCGCTACAATCTGCCCGCGCTCTACGGTCAGACTGATATCCTTGAGAACCTCGAGTGATCCATAGGATTTCTGCGCGTGACAAATTTCAACAAAGTTTTTCTGATCGGTCATATTTGGCCCCTTAAGATCAGCGCGAGATTGAGATGCGGCGCTCTATTTTGCGCACGACCCATTCCATGCCAAGATTGATGACGTAATAGAAAGCGGCGGCCATCAGGTAGAATTCGAATGGGCGATAGGTTCTGCCGATCACCCGCTGTGCCGAAAGCGTCAGTTCGCTCACGCCGATGACCGATACCAAAGCACTGTCCTTGAGAAGCGCGATCATGTTGTTGCCAATCGGCGGGATCACGGCACGCACCGCCTGCGGGATCACCACCTTGCGCAGCGCCTGACCACGCGACAGGCCGACGGTCCGTGCGGCCTCCATCTGGCCCTTGTCCACCGAAAGGATCGCCGTCTGGATCAGTTCAGAGTTATAGACCGCGAAATGCAGCCCCAACCCGATGATCCCGGCGACAAACGCCGGAAGATCGATTCCGATCTGCACCAACCCGAAATAGATCAGGAACAGCTGCAAGAGCAGCGGTGTGCCCATGAACACCCATGCGATCAGCCGAAACGGCTGGCGGATGATCCATGGCCCGTAAAGCGCCGCCACCGCGAACACGATACCGCCGAAAAAGCTGAGAACCGCCGCTGCGAACGTGATGCCTATCGTCCATGCACAGCCCAGCAAAAGGATATCAAGGTATTGGGGAACAACCGAAAAATCGAGGCCCATTGTGTCTGTCCTTCCCGATCAGGTGATCTGCACCTTGCGATCCAGCCAGGCAACGCCCCGACCGGTCACATAGATGATGATCATGTAAAGAATCCCCGCGAGCAGGAACATTTCGAACGGCTTATAGGTCGAGCCGATATAGCGTTGCGCCGTATAGGTCAGTTCAATGACCGAGATCGCAGCCACCAAAGCAGTCGCCTTGATCAGCATGTTCAGGTTCACGCCAAGTGGCCGCACCATCAGCCGGGCAGCCTGCGGCAGAGTGATGTTGTACATCGCCTGCCACTGGCTGAGGCCCAGTGTACGGGCTGCTTCACGCTGGCCCTTGTCGATCGAGATGATCGCACCACGGATTGTTTCCGTCATATAGGCCCCGGCATTAATCCCCAGACCGATGACACCCGCCTCGAAGGCATCAAGCTGGATGCCTATCTGTGGTCCACCGAAATATAGGATGAATAACTGGATCAGCGCCGGGGTGCCGCGAAACAAGCTGACATAGGCTGCCCCCGCAAAGCGCAGCAATGCAAACCGCGACAAACGCGCCGCCGCCCCAAGCGCACCGCAGGTCAGCCCAAGCAGCGCCGTCAGAACCGACAGCAGGATCGTCACCCAGGCTGCCTCGAGAAAGAACGGATAGACCTTGAGCATCAGGTCAATGTCCATGTCACGCTCCTTTTTGCTGATCGCGCGGAAACGGGCACATCACGCCGTTTCGGTAAAAAAATTCGCAGCCTCATCACCGGCAGGCTGTTGTCCCCGGTCCATCGTGCGCGCCAGCATGGCCCGTGCAGATCGGTGGGCTATGTCCATTTTCAGGTGACTGCACAGGTCGATAAACGTCGGGCGAGCCTTCCGCCACAAAAAGTGGCGGAAGGCGTTCAGGTATCAACGGATATCCGCGCCGATCCATTCTTCGGCGATCTGCAGGTAGGTGCCGTCTTCCATCATGGAATCCAGCGCCGCCTGCATTTCTGCGGCCAGTTCGGGATTACCCTCGCGAATTGCAATGCCCGCGCCAAAAGGCTCGGTGGTTGGATCGGCAAACATCTCGAATTCCTGATCCTTTGCACCCATCGCAAGAATCGCAGCGATGGAATCGTTCACGATGGCATCAACACGCCCGTTTTCCAGTTCAAGCAGCAGTTCGGGCAGACCCTTGTAGGTGTTGATGTCGTAACCTCTCTCGCGCGCCCAATCCTCATGTGTCTCGCCCAGGGTCAGACCCACGCGCTTGCCTTCAAGGTCTTCCAGGCTGGTGATGCCAGAACCGGGTTTGGTGAAAATGGCGCGCTTGTCCGCATAGTACGGCCCGACAAAGTCGACGACTTCGTCACGTTCGGCCGTAATGGTCATGGAACCAACGATCGCATCGAATTTATTGGCGAGCAGACCGCCGATAATCCCATCCCAAGCGGTGGTGACAATCTCTGCCTCCAGGCCCATGCGGCGGGCAATCTCTGATCCGATGGCCGGGTCAAAACCGACAACTTCGTTCTGATCATTGACGAAGTTGAACGGTGGATAGGCCCCCGACATCGCAATGCGGATGACGCCCGCTTCTTTGAGGTCTTCAAGTTCATCGGCAGCGGCAGCGTTCAGTCCGGCGACAGCAAGGCCCGCTGCAACGACGGCCGATTTCAGAATTATACGGCGTGATGTCATTTTCGTCTCCATGTTGGTTGTAATGCGGGGCAGATATTTCGCCCACGTAAAATCGGCGGATTTCGCCCGCTCTGAAAAAAACCTTGCATGACATCTGATATTGGTCAAATAGATATTCAACATCATCATTATAGTTTTTATCAATGAGCCTACCACATCGCAGCCGTTTTCCCTGGAACCTTGACTGGAACCTGCTTCGCACTTTCATGGTGGTCGTGGAGCAGCGCGGCATATCGAAGGCGGCAACCTTCCTCGGCTTGAAACAGCCGACAATTTCTTCGGCCCTCAAACGATTGGAGCAGGCCGTTGGCAAGACACTCGTCATCCGCAAACCGAATGAATTCACAGTCACCCGCGCGGGTCAGGTTCTTTATGCAGAATGCGCCACGATCTTCGGAACCGTGTCCCAACTTCCGACCATTCTGAATGAGAACAATACGGATCTGAGCGGACATTTATCAATCGCGATAACCAGTTCTGTGGTGTCTGAGCACTTTGATGATTTTCTCAATCGGTTTTCCAATGCATTCCCGAATGTGACCTATTCGTTTACGGTGAACGAAAGTGACGAGGTCGAAAAGATGGTCACCTTGAACCGGTCAAGTTTCGGGATCTGCTTGCTGTCGCGGACCCCAAAGAAGCTCAAGACCATGGTGCTTTACAAAGAATATTTTGGCCTTTTCTGCGGCGAGCGTCACCGCCTGTTCGGTGCCGGCACCATCTCCGAGGAAGACCTTGAAGGCGAACCATTCGTCGCCTTTCAAACCGAGGCTGAAGGTGGGCCACTTGAGGCCATTTCCATCTTGCGGTCGCGATTGAATCTGTCGCGCAACTGGCGTGGGGTGTCCTCTAGTTTGAACGAAATCCGCCGCCTGATCATGGCGAATGTGGGGATTGGCGCCTTGCCGCTTCACGTGGCCCAGCAGGACGTTGCTGCGGGACGTCTGCGTCAGCTTCCGCCTTACGGGGACCTGCCGCAAGTCAGCATCTATCTTGTCAGCAATCCCGCCCGCCGATATTCCGAGGCCGAGATCATCTTTCTTTCGATGATCGAAACAGAGATGTCGAGATTCGAAATCTCGGAACGGACCTATGGGAACTAGGTGCTTTTACAGACAAAGCGTGTCAATGCAGCAGGGTGCGGTCGCTTGCGCACACTTATCAAAGGTGGGGCTTTCCCGTCTTGGGCAGGCACCCCGAACATGGGCGATCAGGGCTTTGGCAAAGGGCGTAGCAGTGCGGCCTCATCGCCGAACTTGTTGATGTAGGCGGTGGTCAAGCCCAGGCATTCGGTAGAACCACATTCGGTCTGATGCGGGCATTGATAAAAACCGTTGCGATCAAATTCGGTCCAGAATTCCGGGTCTATCACCAGCATGGGTTGCGCATTGACAACAGCATCGCCCAGTTCACCCAAGAGACATTCGGGGAAATTCTTGGCCTCGACATAACACCCCCGACTGCGGCACTTGCCAATTGCCTCGCGCAGATACGGCAGGATATCGGCATGTCGTGCCGCAAGATCCTTGGGATCGGATTCGGCCATCGGAAAGAAATTCCAGAACTCCATTTGCACCAGTTGTTTCAAATGCGCCAGCGCATCGACCATCCCGGGCAACAGCATGTAGCTTTGCGTCGTGATGACAGAGTTGGTGATCAGTTTGACATGGTCATACTTGTCCAGATGCAAGAGGCCTTGCATCATCTTGTCCCAGGCCCCGCTGACTTGCGTGATGCGATCATGGCTCTTTGCGTCTGAACCCGCGACAGAAACAAAGAATTCGTCAATACCCGCATCTACCAACCGATCGGCATAATCGGTGCGCCCCAGATGCATTCCGTGGGTCTGGATCCGAATATGTTTGAACCCCGCAGTTTTCGCCTTGCGCGCAATCTCGGGCAGGTCACGTCGCAACGTGATTTCTGACCCCGTCAGCACCAGACCTTCCCAACGCCCAGTGTCCGCCTGATCGCGGCAAACACGCTCGAATGTATCTTCCGATGTTGGCGCAAGGCGGTCCATCGTGCCTTCAATCATGCAATGCACACATTTCAGGTTGCAGCGGAACTCCATCGTCAAGGAAACATATTTTTCATGGTCACGCAGGCTTAGCCCCTGAACACGGTCAAGCTGTGCCACCGGCGTTGTCAGCCCTACCCGCGTGCCGGGTGTTTGCACAACCTGCAAGGCCGCGCGCGGATCGTGCCTAGAGGAGACCATAAAAACTTCCTTTCGTTGGCGTGACACGCCCTTCTCGATCGCAAGAGAAATCCCAGCCCACATCGTATAGATGATGGTCCAATGCGTCATGGTTCTCGGCAAGGAATTCCTGCAAATCCTTTGGGAAATTCAGCTTTTCCAGAAAATAAGCCAGTTGGGCGGCCCGAATACGCGAAAAATAAAGACCATCCCGGCGCTGCTTGTTCGCGACAACGATGGTTTCAGCCCCTTCCATCTGTGGCCACAACAAATCTTGTGGATTGATACGACCGGCCGGCAGATGGATCGATTCCGTCAGCTTGTCATGGATATGACGGGCCTCGCGCACGGCATCAAAGAAAAAGTAGAAATTGCGCATTTCATAGCCGCTCTCGGACAGCCCATAGCAAATCCCCGAAGACACATTGGACCCGGGATTGCCCATGTAGATGTCGATCTGATCCAGCGGTGCGCCCGTCAGGTGCCCTGGTTCGATTTCGACCGAAAACATGAAATATGGCAGCGTATCATCGGGCGTAAGATCGCAGGCCAGTTGCGATTGGGTCACGCGCAGAAAGTCGGTGATGCCCAGATCGCGCTCGTCTCGGGCATAGTCGTAGAAATAGAACTCCCAACTCGGGCCTGCTGCCGACCATTTCATCCCCCAGACCGTCGCGCACCGGCCCCATGCATTTCGGATTGCATCCGTCAGGACAGCCATTTCCGGACCAAGCCCCGCGCTGTCAAAACTCTTGTATAACAGTGCAGAAGTCCGCAGCGCATCATCGCTGGGCACCCTGGGCCGATCATAGGGCCAGATACAGAAATCCCGGGCTACGTCACCGGGGCGGCTGAATTGTGCACGTGCCTTTGCGTCCCAGTCGATCATAACAGTCTGGCCCCATGGTAAATCGCGGCGAACATGGCCCCTGCCCCGTCCTTTCCAACGGCCACATGCCCCAATCGGTCATTCGGCTTTGCATCAAGAAACCCACTTGGGTCCAGTTCGAACGCCTTGAATAGCGGCCCGAGGATATGGGCGGCAACCGCAAGCGTGACCTTTGCGTCCGCAACCGAGATATCGACCGAAACCCGTGCCGACCTGCAGTCCGTCACGTGCAGAACGACCGCCTCTTCATCGGGGTCGCCATCGCGGGCAAGTTGCAGACAGGCATGTGTCGCAGCCCTGATCGGCCCATCGGGCACCAGCGCATCAATCAGCCTTTGCTTTTCGCGATGGGGTTGATCCGCAATGCTTGTATAATGATTAAGGCGCACATCGCTGCCACGCCATTTCAAAGCAAGGAACACCAGATTGGGCAAAGGGGCCTGAGGCGGCGCAAATTCGAGATAGCATTTTCCGATATCACCGTCTGCGCCGAAATGGACAGATTGTGCCTGCCGCAGATACGGATCAAGTGCTCCGCTGTCAGGGCAGCCCAGTGCGGCGCAGGTTTCTGCCAACGTGCCGCGCGGCCCGGGATAAAGCGCGCGTTTGTCCATGCTGATCAAACCCCTGTCTGCCGCCACACGCCCCGCGCTCAGCTTGACGGATCGTTCAAAGATCCGCGGCGCGCCCAGTTCGGCCGTGACTGCAAGCAGACGGGAAACGGTCACGTCAACCTGCGGATGGAAATGTCAAGATACAGCGGTGTCCCGCAGGCAGTAACCCACCGGGGTTGGGCAGCTCCAGTTCCACACCAAATGTCCCCGAAGCCGCGTCAAATACCTGATCATAGGCAATGACCTTGGCCTGATAACTGTCGGTGATCGGGGCGGCAGGCGACACTGTCGCAACCAGACCGTTCGTGATCTCGGGATAAAGCGCGACCGGAAGAAAGGCTTCGATCAGCAGCGGGTCCATCTGCACGATGGATACGATCGTGCCATTGGGCGCCACAAATTCCCCCGCAGAAAGGTTCTTGGTCAGAACCACACCGTCTATGGGGCTTTTGATTGTGCGTTGCGATAACTGTTGCTGCGCGCGGGCAAGCTCCTGTCCGGCGATCTCTTTATCAAGGACAGCCTGCGCCAACAGCGCCTCTGCGGTGACCAGCTCTGCTTCGACTTCCTGCAACTGATCGGCTGACGCGACATTGCGCGCTACAAGTGTTTCGATCCGTTGCTGTTGCAGCTTGATCAAATCACGGCGGGCTGTCTGGGCCTTGATCGCCACATCATTCCCGGCGCGGGTTTCCAACAGCCCGATCGTGGCGCGTTCCACCGAACTTTCCAACTGTGCGATGGTCTGCCCTGTGGTCACGGCGGTGCCGCGCCGCACAATGACATCCTGCAGCAAACCCGCGACGGGGGCGCCGACCTCGATGATATCGGCGGGATCCATCACGCAATCGAAATTCTCTTGGGCCAACCCCTGTGCATGGGCTCCCGTTGCTGCGATGCCAAGGAACGCACTGGCTAAAATGGACGCAAATCGCATGGGTGGCTCCTGTCGGTGGTGACTTGGGTTGATCTTATTCAAGCTGGCCGGAAAACGCCATCACGTCCCCCAGATTTCGGTCCTGGTTCATCAGGTCGCGGCGCATCTGGGAATGGGCGGATTCAGTCTTGCGCTGGCGGTCACGGATAAAGTTGCCAATTGCCCGCGTGCCCAGGATAAACGACACGACATAAGCGACCCGCCGGGCACGGGCGGCGTCCGGCCCCTGCATCAGATCGTCCTCAAGGCTCAGGTAGGCCTCGATCCTGCCCGGTTCACCCTGCCGCCCACACCGTCCCTCGAGCTGGCGGTCAACGCGGCGGCTGTCATGGCGTTCCGTCAGGATCACGGTCAAGCCGCCGTTGTCGGCCACACCCGGCCCGAGTTTGATATCGGTGCCGCGCCCCGCCATATTGGTTGCCACCGTAATCTGACCACGCTGACCTGCCTGCGCGACGATCGCCGCCTCGTCTGCATCTTGATCCGCCGATAGTGTCTGATGGGGCAGCCCTGCATCGGTCAACCACTTGCTGACCTCTTGCGACGCAAGGATCGACCGGGTGCCAATCAGGACCGGCTTGCCATCGGCATGCAATCTGGCCACGCGTCTTGTGATCGCCTTCCACTTGGCATTGGCCGTGCGGAACACACGGTCGGGCGATCGCCGCCTGATATCACGCTTGTTCGTCGGGATTTTTACGACGGCCAGTTTATAAACCGTCCATAATTCCCATGCAGCATCCTGCGCCGTTCCGGTCATGCCACCAATCCGGCGATACCGGCGGAAAAACCGCTGATAGGTCATCCGCGATAAGGTTTCGTTGGTCGGTGATATTTCGAGACCCTCTTTCAGTTCGATCATCTGGTGCAATCCGTCCGACCATGTCCGGTCGGGCATTGTGCGTCCCGTGTTTTCATCGACGATCTGCACCTTGTCGTCCTTGATGATGTAGGTATCGCCAAGCTGGAACAGATGCAGCGCATTCAAGGCTTGCTGGACGGCATGATCACGGATCACAGGGATTGAAAAAGTGTCCATCCGCCCTTCGGTCAGATCCTCAAGGTAATCATAACCCGGCTCTAGAATTTCAACCCGTTTCACCCCGCGCGGCAATTTGAAGTGACGGTTTTCGATCATCCCTTTGGCGGCCTGCATCCCGGCGATGAATACCGCGTCCGGAATCCCACCTTCCAGTGCGCCGGCACCCGAAATGATCAGCGGTGTCCGCGCCTCGTCGATCAGCACGCTGTCAGCCTCGTCGATGATCGCAAAAGGCAGCCCTTGCATGCGCAAAGGCTCTGTCGGGCCGCCGCCGGGGATCAGTTTATCGACCTTGCGGCGCAAGTTGCCGGGCGCACGCCGCAGGATCGCGCGGTCCCGCAGGTAATCAAAGGCCAGTTCCTTGTTTGTGCCATATACGATTTCCTGTTTATAGGCCATCTGTCGGCTCGGTCCGTCCTGACCTTCCAGAACGGTAGCACGGGTCAAACCCAGAAAATCATAAAGCGGGCCGGTTTCCTCGGAATCGCGCGCCGCCAGATAATCGTTGACCGTCATCACATGCACCTGACGGCCCGACAGCGCGATCGTCGCGACAGCCAGCGTCGCGCACAGCGTCTTGCCTTCGCCTGTGCGCATCTCGCTGACCTGTCCGCGCAACATGGCCCATGCCCCCAGAATTTGCACATCATAGTGGCGCAACTTGAGAACCCGCGCAGAGGCTTCGCGGATCAGCGCAAAAGCCTCGCCTGCGGCCCATGTCGGCAGATCCTGATCCCGCAAATTTTGTCGCAAACGCAGACGCAGCCCACGAACGCTGTCGCGTAATTGCGCATCCGTCATGCGGGCGAACCGGCGCTGGTGCCACCGCACGGCCCACAGGATCGGCCGCAAACGCAGGGCCCGCCACCGCGCGCCCTGTGCAACAAAGGCGCCCTGCACCCACGCCCAGGCGCGATCAAGTTCCGTCTCTTCGCGGTCGGACGCTTCTGCGTAGTCCACGATCCGGGGCAGCCGGACCCGACGCAAGGGTGTATCCGACACAAATTCAGACACGGAATTGCCGCAGGAACAACTGTCGAATGCTTCGGTAAAAGCGAAAACCGATCGGTTCCCGGCCATGGTCGAATTTGACCAATGCACGTGCACCTACCTTTGTGACCGGCATCGGGGCTTCAGTGGCGACTTCGAACTGAAACACACTTTGCAGTGTTGACAGCTCTGACAGGCCAGCGGGGTTCAGAACGATATCCCCCCCCGCTTGCGTCGAAAGTGCAAGCGAAGGAACCGTGTCCTGCGATTGTGGAATTTCTGCCACAAGCAAACCCTGAACCGAGGTGCCGATCGCATCTTGAAACATGATCTGGACATCCATCGTCCGGTTGCGCACGATTTCGGCCTGCGCCTGGGGAATGGCGACACGCAGGCGCATGTCATCACGCCCGACGACATAGCCCAATACCTCGCCCTGCCTGATCAGTTGGCCGGTCAAATTCTCGGCGGAGGGAATGACCGCCTTGCCGTCCACCGCCGCGCGCACGATCAGATCATCCCGCCGTCGCTGCAATCCGGCCAGTTGATCCTCTAGCAGCAGAACGCGGTCGCGCAGCAGCTGCGACTGAACCTGATCGACCAAAAGCACCGCGCGCAGGCGCAGCTGTGCCTCGCGCAAGCGGCTTTCAAGGATGGCAAGCTGATTTTCCAGATTGGGATCAATCATTTCCACGACCGGCTGCCCGCCAGAGACCTCTGT
>NZ_CBFIBD010000048.1:0-18643 GCF_965660735.1 Yoonia sp. | reverse complement strand
TGATGCGCCCCTTGCCATAATCTGCGGCGGCCGCCGCCATCCGCTTGATCGGGCGCAACTGATTACGCAGAAAGACATAAGCGATCGCCGTCATCAGCGCGCCCAGAACCACCATGATCACCAGCAGCTGGTGCGGATTAGAGGCCGAAACCCGCCGCCTGCTGAAATCAAGCGATAACGGGCCGTGGCGCGTCATCACCCACACGACAACCCTGCCCCGGTCCTCTAGCGATACGGCCATTACGTCTGAGACCCCTTCGCGCAGCGTTTCGATCACCATGCGGCCTGTCAGATCGACCCAGGGGTTGATGTCATCCGCGATTGGCACGTCCGGCAAGGCCGTCTCGATCTCGAGCGGGTCATCAAGCGCCGACAAGGCGGCCCGCGCCGCAGGCAAACTCGGGGCCGCGTTCACCGTATCGACCAGAAACCGTAATTCGATGTTCACGGCACTTGTCATCAGCCGGGTCACGCCGTCAAAGTGTCTTTGGATAAACACGACCGACACCAGCAGTTGCAGCATGATCACCGGCAGGATCAGGATAAGCGCAGCCCGGCCATAAAGACCACGGGGCATGTAATTCTTGAGCCAGCGAAAGAACATGATGGCACGCTAGCGCCAGTGGCGCCGAACGGAAAGCGCCGAAAGGAACCACGATGCCAGAATTTGCCGCCGCCGTCGGCCACCCGCATGCCTTGTCGCCCCTGCTGTCGGTCGTCGTGGCCCCCAACCCGTCACCGATGACCCACACCGGCACCAACACCTATCTGCTTGGCGCGGCCGAACTGGCCGTGATCGACCCCGGTCCCGATGACCCCGCCCATCTGGCCGCGCTGACCCGTGCCATCGCAGGGCGCAAGGTCAGCCATATCCTGCTGACACACAGTCACCTTGACCATTCCCCCCTTGCCCGTCCGCTGGCAAACCAGACCGGTGCGCCGGTACTGGCCTTTGGGCACGCCCATGCTGGGCGCAGTCCGGTCATGCGTGCACTGGCGAAAAAGGGTCTGACGGGGGGCGGTGAAGGGATCGACCATGCGTTCACCCCCGATATCACGCTGAAGGACGGCGCCCGCGTGACAGGCAAGGGCTGGGCACTGACGGCCCTGCATACGCCGGGGCACATCGGCAACCACATGTGTTTTCAGTGGCAGGATGCGGTCTTTACCGGCGATCATGTGATGGGATGGGCCAGTTCGCTTGTCTCGCCGCCCGATGGGGATCTGACCGATTTCATGCGATCCTGCGACCGCTTGGCAGGGTTGCAGGCGCGAATCTATTATCCCGGCCATGGCGCGCCCGTGGATGATCCGGCGGCGCGACTTGACTGGCTGTTGCGCCATCGCAAAGGCCGCGAAAACCAGATCATTGCGCATCTGGCAGACCGCGCGCATGACGTCGGATCACTGACCCGGCATATCTACACCGAGACCCCGCCCAAGTTGCTGGCTGCCGCCGCTCGCAATGTGTTCGCCCATCTGATCGACCTGCATCAGCGTGGTCACATCAGTGCCGCACCCGCCCTGCGATTGGATGCGACATTCAGCCTGCACAGGCCCAAAGTCCCGGGTGAAAAACAATGATAGAAACTGCGCAAAATGCTCTGGACGTCATAGATTCCCGTTGCTATACGGCACCGAGTGTTCCGACGTAGCTCAGCGGTAGAGCAGTTGACTGTTAATCAATTGGTCGTAGGTTCGATCCCTACCGTCGGAGCCAAAAACCCCCACAAGATCAAGGTTTTAGGCAAGCGACCCGACAGGGTGTTGCGGGCGATTTGTGGACTTGGCACTGCATGTGCCGCTACTTCACATTAGGGTCCGGACGCATCGCCGACAGTTGCCGGTCGCAACGGGGGCGATCACTGAAAGGCAGATTTCGCGCAGTGATCAGCACGTGTTGCGACGCGATGCGCATCCCCGAGCCAGCCAGATATAGTCCCGCTGATCAGCCTGCGCGCATTACCCCGTGGCTTGCCCCAGAACCATGGAAGGTGGGACGCGTGGTAACTGAAAAACAGGGCCGGATCCCCGGATAACAAACCCCAGGCGATAGATTTTGTGCGCCACGGTCACGCATGTGATTGCCGCGCGCCCGCTTAACCCAGAGCAAGGCGCATCCTGTTTTTGATGCTTAAATAACGGTCCGTGATCTGAAGGACCGGCGTCGATGAAAAGAAAGCTGTCAATCGGCTTTGCCGTGCTCGGCGTCATCCTGGCGGGCGTGGCAGGCTATCTGTGGTGGCAGGCCAGCCAATCCGGTGGGCCACCCGCCTTTGCCCGGGCCAATGGCCGGGTAGAGGCCGACCTTGTCGATGTTGCAACCGAAATAACCGGACGCATTGCGGTCATGCATGTGCAAGAAGGCGAACTGGTCGACGCGGCCGATCCCATTGCCAGGATCGACACCAAGAGCCTGCAAGCGCGCCTGGACAGGGCCAGGGCCGATGTGGCCGCCGCTGAAGGTCAGGTTGCACAGGCCCGTGCCGTCATCGACCAGAATGAGGCTGCTCTGAAATTTTCACAAGTAGAGCTTGAACGCGCCAGCACGCTTCTTGAACGGGGTTTCGGCACCCAGGAAGCGGTGGACAGTCGCCGGTCAGACCGCGACGCCGACCGCGCGACCCTCGCCGCAGCACGGGCAAGCCTGACAGCAGCGGAACGTCAGGTCGATGCAGCCCGCGCAGTCGTACTTGAAATCGAGACCCAGATTGCAGACGCACAGATCGTGGCACCGGTGCGGGGCCGTGTGCTCTATCGTTTGGCCGAGCCGGGCGAGGTTGTCGCCAGCGGCGCACCGGTCGTGACACTGGTGGATCTGTCGCGGGTCTACATGGAGGTCTTTTTGCCCACTGCGCTGGCTGCCCGGGTCGGGATCGGCGCAGAGGCGCGGATTTCTCTGGACGGGATCAACCTTGTGATCCCCGCGCATGTCAGCTTTGTGTCACCCGACGCGCAATTCACGCCGGAAACCGTTGAAACGCAAGACGTGCGCGCGGATCTGATGTTCCGTATCCGGCTACGCGTCAATCAGGATCTCATCGAGCGCAACATCGATTATGTCAAGACAGGCATGCGTGGGACGGGGCACATCCGGCTGGCCGGTTCCGATGACGTGGCTTGGCCGGATGGGCTGACGTTGACACCCCGCCCGCCCCTCGCGGCCGGAGACTGAGCAATGGGCGACGCGCAAGACACCCCCGCCGCACGGGTTGCGGGCCTCAGCCACCGCTATGGTGACGATCTGGCTGTGGATGATGTTTCGTTTGAACTGGCCAGGGGAACGATGGCCGGGCTTTTCGGACCTGACGGGGTGGGCAAATCGACCCTGATGGGCCTGATTGCGGGGGCGCGTCGAATGCAGGAAGGCGACATCGCGGTGCTGGGCGGGTCCATGCGCAAGGCCAGACACCGCAATGCCGTCTTTCCGCGCATCGCATATATGCCGCAGGGACTGGGCCGGAACCTCTATAAGGCACTGAGTGTGCGTGAAAACCTGGAGTTTTTCGGCAGGCTGTTCGGTCAGGATGCCGAAGAGCGGGAGCAACGTATTTCCCACCTTTTGAAAGCGACCCGCCTTGATCCGTTCTCGGAGCGTATCGTTGACAAGCTGTCGGGCGGCATGAAGCAGAAACTGGGACTGTGCTGTGCGCTGATCCATGATCCCGATCTGATGATCCTTGATGAGCCGACAACCGGCATTGATCCGTTGTCGCGCCGTCAGTTTTGGGGGCTGATCGACGAAATACGCAAAGGCCACCCGGATATGAGCGTGCTGGTATCGACCGCCTACATGGAAGAGGCCGAACAGTTCGACACGTTGCATGCCATGTATAATGGCCGCCTCATCGGAACAGGCAGCGCCGATGAATTGCGCGATCAAACCGGCACCGACACGCTGGAAGACGCGTTCACCGCCCTCGCACCCCACGGAGAGCGGCGGAAAATGGCACAGCTGGAGATTCCGCCACGAACGCGGGAAAATGGAAAGATCGCCATCAAGGCCGAAAACCTGACCAGATGTTTCGGCGATTTCAAGGCCGTCGATGACGTGAGCTTTGAGATCGAGCACGGCGAGATCTTTGGCTTTCTCGGCTCGAACGGGTCAGGCAAGACAACAACGATGAAGATGCTGACGGGGCTTCTGCCCGTGACCGGGGGGGCGGTCTCTCTGTTCGGCCATCCGGTGGACGCCCGCGACATCAAATCCCGCGCGCGTGTGGGTTACATGTCGCAATTCTTTTCACTCTACAAACAGCTCAGTGTGCGCGAGAACCTGCGCCTTCATGCACGGCTTTACCGGTTAAAGCCGGACGCGATCGACCCTCGGATCGATGCGCTGCTGGATCAGGTCGGGCTGACCGGGCACGCCGACGACGCGGCAGACGCGCTGCCACTTGGCTTGCGGCAACGGCTCTCGCTGGCGGCTGCGATCATTCACGACCCCGAGGTGCTGATCCTTGACGAGCCAACATCGGGCGTTGATCCGGCGGGGCGAGATGCGTTCTGGCAGATCCTGTCGGACCTGTCGCGCAACGCCGGTGTGACGATCTTCATCTCAACCCATTTCATGCACGAGGCGAAATATTGCGACCGGGTATCGCTGATGCACAAGGGCCGCGTGATGGCGGTGGGCAAGCCGGATGATATCGCACAAGAGCACGGCAAGGGCGATCTTGACAGCGCCGTCGTGGCGTTGATCGGTCAAAACGATCCGGATGCCATCGAAAAGGGAGACGCGGACGAACAGGCCGGTGCGCAGCCTCAGCGCCGCAAGAGCGCCCGGCGTTCGGCAGCACTGCGGCGGCTACTCGCCTATACGCGCCGCGAAACCTACGAGGTTTTGCGCGATCCGATCCGGCTGGCCTTTGCCTTCGGTGGCAGCGTGCTGTTGATGTTTCTCTTTGCCTACGGCGTCTCGACGGACGTCGAGGATATGGAGTTTGCGGTCTTTGATCAGGATCATTCACCGGCAAGCCGCGCCTATCTGCAAACCTTCGAAGGGTCACGCTATTTTCAGCACGTCGCCACCGTCGACAGCCGTGAGGCGCTTGTGCAATTATTGCGCGCAGGAGAGGCCACACTGGTTCTGGATATCCCTCTGGGGTTTGGCAAGGATCTGCGAAAAGGGCGCGGCGCCAAGATATCGGCATGGATCGATGGTTCGAATACGCAGCGGGCCGCGACGATAGAGGGATATGTTCAGGGCGCTCATGCAGGCTTTCTTGCCGAACAAGCGCATCAAAGCAGGTCACAGACCAGCCCTGCCGCGTCACTGAATATCACCACCCGTTTCGCCTATAATCCGACCGTCGACAGCATCCGGGCTATCGCTCCTTCGGTGCCCGCGATTCTTTTGATGTTCTTCCCGGCGATCCTGATGGCGATCAGCGTGGCGCGCGAACGCGAGATCGGCACCATCACCAACTTTCATGTCACACCGACCCGGCGCTTTGAATTCATGGTCGGCAAGCAGCTTCCTTATATCGGGATCGGGATGATCAACTATCTGATCATGACGGGGATGGCCGTGTATCTGTTTGGCGTGCCGTTCAAGGGCGATTTCGCGATCCTTACGCTGGGCGCGCTGATCTACGTCACCGCTTCGACAAGCTATGGCTTGCTGATCTCGGTCTTTACCCAGACACAGGTCGCTGCCGTCTTTGCGGCCATGGTCATCATGATGATGCCCACCGTGGTGTTTTCCGGCATGATTCAGCCCGTGGCCTCGCTGGAAGGGGGCGCGCGGATCATCGGACTCTCCTGGCCGACGCATTACTACATGTATATGAGCGTGGGCGCCTTCACCAAGGGGCTGGGGGTTGGCCAGCTTGCGCCGGAAATCCCGCGGATCGCCCTGTTTATTCCCGTATTCATGATCCCCGCGCTGTTGCTGCTGCGCAAACAGGCCCGCTAGCCATGCGCCGGATGCTGGGAAACATGCTCTGGCTCACACGCAAGGAGGTGCTAAGCGTCCTGCGGGACTGGATGTTGATGGCGCTGGTCGTCTACGCCTTCGGGCCGGGCGTCTTCTTTCAGGCGCAATCGGCGGCGGATCAGGTGAACAATGCGGCGGTGGCCTTCGTGGACAACGACCGCTCGCCTCTGTCGCGCGCCATGGCACAGGCGCTTTATGATCCGTGGTTCCAGACACCCGACCTGATCGACAGTCACAGGGCAGAGCAGTTGATGGACGATGACGTCTATACCTTCATCGTGGTGATCCCGCGCCATATGGCCGCCGATTTGCGCAGCGGTGATGACGTGACGGTTCTGCTCAACGTTGATGCGACGGACGTCATGCAGGCCACGGTCGGTTCCAACTATATCCGTGCGATCCTGACCCGCGAGGCGCAGCGTTTCGCGGCCACCCCTGCCCCGTCCGGCACTGCGCGCGTCGATCTGGTCTTGCGCCGCGCGTTCAACCCCAACAGCAATGCCACATGGTTCGAAGCGGTGTCTGCCCTGTTGAACTGGCTGACGAACCTGACCGTCATCCTGACCGGTGCCGCACTGATCCGCGAACGTGAACATGCGACGATAGATCACCTGCTGGTCATGCCGGTCACACCATTCGAAATCGCGATGTCCAAGGTGCTTGCCAATGCGATGATCGTCTTCATGACGTTCACGGCATCGCTCTTGATCGTGGTGCGCTGGATGCTGGATGTGCCCATCGCGGGATCGGTGCCGCTGTTTCTGGCGGGAACCTTCCTGTTTGTCTTTGCGGCTGCGGCCATCGGATTGCTTTTGGGCACCGCGGCCCGATCCATGGCGCAGTTCGCGCTTCTGGTGATTATGACGGTGCTGCCGATGATGATCCTGTCAGGCGGCATGAGCCCGGTCGAAAGCCAGCCGCAATGGTTGCAATATATCACCGTCCTTCTGCCGTCGCGCCACTATCTGAGCTTTTCGAATGCTGTCCTTTTTCGCGGCGCGGGGTTCGCGACGGTCTGGCCCGCGTTCCTCCTCGTGGGCGTATTGGGCGCGGCCTTTCTCGGGGCCTCTCTGCTGATCTTTCGTCGCGCCATCGCTGGCAGATAGCGCGGCACGATGGACCCATCCGATCACAAATCGACCGACCTGTGCAGCAAGGCCAAGGCAGTTTGCACCTTCAGGCACCCCTTGAACATCGCCGACGATAACGTCGGTTAAGGCACTGTGCTGTTCGGGCATATTAGACTGAAGGAAATATTGCTGTCGATCACGAAAGGGCCGGGAATGGTTCTTGAACTCATCTCTGCATACAGGATCTGGATCATCGTGCTGATCGTGCTCGCGGTGTGCTGGCCGATTGCGCAATCGCTGCGTCACAAGAACTTGCACCCGTTTGCCGCCTACCTCCTGTTCGTATCGGTTTTGGGCTTGGTGTCGGCCTTGGTGTTCTGGTCACTCCTTTTCGTGGGCAGCGCACTTGTCGGACCTGCGGGAATGGAAGGCGCCGGACCAGCAGCGATTATTATCCTGCTTTCGGTTGTGTCGGGCTTTGCTGCGGCCCGCTGGATCGTGCGCCGCCCGCAAGTGCGCCGCATGCCAAAGTAGCGGGCAACGGCCGGGTCCGCTGCCCCGCGCCGTCATTCTGGCACCAGAGCAAAAGCGCAATCGCGCCTTTTTCGTCCCGCCGTGGCAGCGCGGATCGGGTTGGCCCGCGCACGACAGGAACTCAGCGCACAAGAACCGCGTCCACCGGTCGCCGTGCAGAAGGTGCCGGCAGTTCGGCACGTCCGACGCGCATCAACAGCTGTGGTTGTCCGTCAATGTCAAATGCCTCTTTCAGTTTCGGCCGCAGGTCTGACACCTCGATGGGTTGGTTAAGATAGGACGCAGTCCAGCCCTCGGCTGACAGTCTGATCAGGATAGCCGCGAGCGCCCTGCCCGCCGCGACCCAGTCAACCGGGTCATCCCCCGGGCTGGCCAGCATCATGAACAGCGGAGAGCCTTTTCTGATAAGTCTGGCATCGCCACTCGCCGCTGCACCGCCGATGTCAAAGGTCCGGATCATGAAAGCACCCACCCCCGAGAGGGCATCGGGCATTCCGAACGCGGTGCCCGATATTCCGTCACCGCCTGGCGCGTGCTGCGGGCGTATCCAATGCGCCAGTTCGCGCCGAAAAGCCGGATCGTCGAACTGGCGCCTGTCGCCTGCGGCCACCAGATCGGCGACGATGCGGTGCGTGGGCGCGTCCCCCGCAAAGAAAACCGAGATCCCGACAGCGCGCGCCGCCGACACACAAGCCTGTTGTAGTGTGTCCGGAACGACTTCTGGCGTGAAACCGCGTCGGGTCGTGCGCCGCCGCACGATTGCCTCGATCACCTCGGGCGTCACAGGGCGACCTTGCGATGACGCGATCTCGATCCGCGCGACTACGTTGGGATCATCGGGTTCAGGCAGTGGATCAAGCGTGGTCACGAACCCGAATGCGCGCGCTGCCTGCGCCATGGTTTCGGCAGCCGCAGCGCAACTCATAGTCAGTTCGCGGTCGTGCGGATCGACGACAGGCAGTCGCCGCGACCGGTCTGCCAGCACCTCAACCCGGCTGTCGCCAAGTCGAAATTGCCACGGCTGGCTGTTGTGACCGGACGGTGCAAGAACCGCGTAATTCACCAAGGACCGCAGCTTGTCCCTTGTTCCAGCGGCGACGGGGAAATCGGCAGGCCGCACCGCCCATGGGTTGGCCGGGGCACCGGTATCGCTTTGAGATGCAGGCATAAGGCCTCCTTTAGCGCGCGGTGTAGCCGCCATCGATCACCAACTCGGACCCTGTGACGAATTTTGCGTCGTCCGAGGCGAGATAGGCTATACCGGCGGCGATATCTTCCGGTTCACCGACATGGCCCACCGGATGCAAATCGTCGAGATGGGCGCGGAATGCATCGGGACCATCCTCGGATGCCTCGGCCATGGCCTGTACAAGCGGCGTCCAGATAAAGCCCGGATGGACGGAATTCACCCGAATCCCTTCCTTGGCATACAGCACCGCGTCGGTCTTGCTCATTTCGCGCACCGCACCCTTCGAGGCGTGGTAGGGTGGCACATCCGGCGCACCGACGATGCCGTAGATTGACGACAGGTTTACGATACTTCCTCCGCCATTGCTGCGCATATGCGGGATCGCGGCCTTGGTGCAGTAGAAGACGCCGTTGACGTTGACATCCATCACTTTCTGCCATTCCTCCGATGTGACTTCGTCCGTGGGCTTGTCGGCCCCGGCGATGCCGGCGTTGTTCACGACAACATCGACCCCGCCCATCTTGCCGGCCACGTCGTCAAACACCTTTTTCACCGCGCTCTCGTCTGTGACGTCAAGGTGCCAATATTCGGCGGTTCCACCGCTTTTGGTGATCTGGTCGCGCAGGCTTTCACCTTCGTCGTCTTCGACATCGGTGATTGCGACTTTGGCACCCTCCTCGGCCAACCTCTTGCAGGTGGCCTTTCCGATGCCGCGCGACCCTCCGGTTACGATACAGACCTTGTTTTCAAGCCGTTTCATGCGGGTATCCTTTCTGTCATTATCAGGTTGCTGGTAATTTTCGGCACCGCGCATGCAGCGAGGCAAAGCGGGCAAGCGCCTCGCCATAGGATCGGTTCGGAAGCGTGCGCAGGTGCAGATCGTCAAGTGCTGCGGCGATGACGGAAAACTCGGCTGCCTCGAGCGCGACCGTAAGGCCCCGCCAACCGGCAACCGAGACGCGGCAAATCTCAGCGCGGCAACTGCCTTTCCTGAACAGCAACCGCGACTTCTGGACGGTTTGGGGGATAACTGGAACATCCAGCGCATCCAGCGCCGCCAAAAGATGCGCGGGCGACAGTCCGGCCGCTGCCGGCATACGGCCTTGCAACGAAAGAGCGGCGGCCAGATCAGCAAGTTGCGCCGTCGTCAGCGGGAATTCCGTGGAAACCGGCATCGTCCAGTGCTGCACCGCCGCCACGTCGCCCGCGCGGCATTTGATTTCAAGCTGGCGCCCGTCACGCAATTTTATCAGCGTCCGGTCACTGGCCGGATGAACCAGATAGATATCGCTGCGCCGTTCGGCATCCGTCAGGGGCCAGAAACGATGCAAGAGGGAAACCGCCCTATTTGGCGACCTTGGCCAGACGCGGTATTCATAACGGCTGTCCGGCAGTGGGGCACTGCGGCCGAAGCGGCGGATGACGAATGCTGTATCGGTCATGTCGCGGCCTTTTCTGTTTTTTCAAACGGCAGCACTTTGCATCGCAAGCAGAGCAGGACCCACGGGGTTTTGTTGCACCGACCAGGCCCCTGCCCGGCGCAGAAATGGGTGCCGTGCCACTTTGGCAGGCGGGCGATGATCGTGTCCGCATCGGTTGTCATGTCGGGCCCAATTTTTTGCCGATTCCGTTTCTATAGTGAGCCATCATGAAGTGTCGCGGTCTTTGACGTGCGTTAATGCCTGAACCGGCGGCGGCGGTCAGCCTAAGACCAAACTCAACGCGCTGTTTCAAAAGGAGGCTCCCATGGACCGCCTGAGTATCGTTTTAACCTTCATGACGGGATCGGTCCTTGTGGGTAGCCTCCTGATCATCGTGCTCTCCCTGGGCTTCTACGGGTGGACACCCATTCTGGCCGCAGTCGCTGTGGGGCTGTTGCTGACCTGGCCGTCCGCATATGTGATCTCGCGCTGGATCAAGAGCGCAGACCCCGGCTGGCAGCCCAAGAGCGGGGCGACCGATGCCACGGACAAGCCCGACACCGATTTTCCCGAAACCTGATCGCAGCAAAGGTGAAGACATGCCCCCGACCGAAGTCGTCCTCTGCCATGCCCGACGCACGCCCGTGGGTCGGTTCGGCGGCACACTGAAATCTGTCCCGGCCACAGAACTGGGGGCCACGGTGGTGCGCGCCATCCTGCAAGACAGCCGCATCGATGCGGGTCAGGTCGATGGCGTGGTCATGGGCCAGGTCATCACCGCCGGTGCCGGGATGAACCCCGCACGGCAGGCGGCGATGAACGGAGGAGTGCCCGAAGACGTGCCCGCCATGACCGTGAACCGTGTTTGCGGCTCGGGCGCGCAGGCCATCGCGACTGCGGCGCAAGAGGTCTGGTCAGGTCATGCCGCCTGCATGATTGCAGGCGGCATGGAAAACATGGATCAGGGGCCCTACCTGCTTGACCGCGCGCGGTGGGGGTATCGCATGGGTGAAGGCACGATCACCGACGCAACCCTGCGCGACGGCCTGAACGATGCGTTTTCAGGCGCGCATTCAGGCTGGCACACCGAAGACCTCGCAAAGGAGAAAGATATCTCGCGGCAGGCACAGGATGCATGGGCCGCGCGATCGCAGCAGCGCTTTGCCACGGCGCAGGAAAAAGGCCACTTCGATGCCGAAATCACCCCCGTCAGCGTCCAAGGCAAATCGGGCGAAACCGGTTTCGACACGGATGAGGCAAACCGGGCAAACGCCACGGAAGAAGGCTTGTCCAAGCTCAAACCCGCCTTTCGTGAAGACGGAACGATCACCGCAGGCAACGCGCCGGGCCTCAATTCTGCGGCCTCTGCGATGTTCGTCGCTTCGCGCGGTTTCGCCGAAGAATGCGGGCTCGACGTGGCGGCAAGGCTGGTCGCCACGGGCGTTGGCGCGGTTGCGCCGGGCATGTTCGGCCTTGGCCCCGTCCCGGCGGTTCGTCAGGCGCTTGCCCGTGCAGGCTGGTCTGCCGACATGATCGAGCGCGCGGAAATAAACGAGGCCTTCGCGGCCATCGCCATCGCGTTGACGCAGGAACTCGACCTCTCAGAAGACATTGTGAACGTCGAGGGCGGTGCCATCGCGCTTGGCCATCCGATCGGCGCAACAGGCGCAATCCTGACCACGCGATTATTGCACTCGATGGCCCGCGACGGGTTGAACCGCGGGCTTGTCACCCTGTGCATCGGCGGCGGTCAGGGGATCGCACTGCTCCTTGAACGCGACACCTGAACTTACCCAAAAGAAAGGAATGCGCCATGTCATCCGACCCAAGAATAGCCCTTGTCACCGGCGGCATCCAAGGCCTTGGCGCAGCGTCGGCGCGGGCACTTGCCGACGCGGGTGTCACGGTCGCCGTGACCCATCTGGGTGGTGGTGAGACAGCGCGCGCCTTTGGCACGGAAACCGGAATGCCGGTCTTTGAATGGGACGTAAGCGATTTTGACGCCTGCGCACAGGGCATCTCGGATGTCGAAGACGATATCGGTCCGATCGATATTTTGGTTAACAACGCGGGCGTGAATCGTGACGTCATGCTGCACAAGATGGACCGCGAAGACTGGGACGCCGTTCTGCGCGTCGATCTTGGTTCGATGTTCAATATGACGCGCCAAATAATCGGCGGGATGCGAGAACGCGGCTTTGGCCGGGTCATCAACATTTCTTCGGTAAACGCGGCCCGTGGCCAAGCCGGGCAGACCAATTACTGCGCCGCCAAGGCAGGTGTCGAGGGTTTCACACGCGCGCTCGCCCGCGAATGTGCCGGCAAGGGCATCACCGCGAACGCTGTCGCACCCGGATACGCAGACACGGCGATGGTCAGCGCGCTTCCCGACGACATACTGGACAGCATCTTGAAGACAGTGCCCCTTGCGCGCTTGGCCGAGCCCGAGGAAATAGGCCGCTGTGTCCGGTTTCTGGCCTCGGACGCGGCAGACTTCATTACGGGGGCAACGTTGCCGGTGAATGGCGGCCTGCGCATGGGCTAGGTGTTTGATCCCATGGCTTGATGGTGCGATCCTTTCGAATGAAGGGCCGAAAATTAATATCTGATAACCCGGTCCCCGCGCAGACGTCTGCACAGATTGTTTTCAAAACAGAAACAGCGGCATACGCCTGGCCTTGCGCACATTGGTAGCAAACTGCCCACTTGGTGTTTTACGCAGGTTAATGCGCCGCAAGCCACCTGACGGTCATCTGGCAACAGGACTGACAATCAATACGCACGGTGGAGGATATGGCGACCAAAGCAAATACAACTTTTTCCGATGTCATAGCGCAGACCCCCACCCAGAGGGGAGCCAACCGGATGCTTGCGCCACACATGGCGCAGTTCTGCAAGGCGCAGGATACAATTCTTGACCAAACCGAAGCCTTCACCAGATCATGGTTCGACCGACGCCACGAGGCAATGCAAACAGCGCATGAGGCTGTGCGTGCGGTGAACGGCAATGGGGGCGATCACTCTCCAGTCGCGCGGACATTGATGGATTGGCAGCAGCATTCGGTCCAGCGACTTACCCGCGACATGCAGAAGTGGCTGGCACTTTGTTCGCGCTGTGCCAGCGGCGCTGGCTCTGCGGAACCGAAGGCCGGCGTGAAGGGCGTAAAAGAGGTCGCCAAGCGGGCAGAATCGACCGCCCGAACAAATCACGCGACCCCGGTGTAACCATGGCCATTCCACGCGGAAAAACCGTCATTCCAACACAAGAAGGAAAAGGACAGATGGACGAAAAAAGCGCATATCGCCAGAAACTGCAGGCAAGACTCGACCAGTGGCGCACCGAAATCGACAAGCTGGAGGCGAAGGCCGTGGAAGCCAGCGCCGATGCCCGCATGAAAATTGATGACCAGATCAAAGAACTGCGCAAGCAGCAGGACGCGGCAAGCGAAAAGCTCAAGGAACTCGACGATGCAAGCGGCGAAGCCTGGAAGGATTTCAAAAGTGGCGTCGAAAAAGCCTGGGATGATCTTGGCGCTGCGGTGAAAAAAGCAACGGAAAGGTTCGGTTGAGATGCAACAGAGACAATCAAAAACGGGTTTTCTTTTACACACCGCTGCGCTGGTTTGCTTTGGCTTGTTTGCTTTGTCAGGCCCCGCGCACAGCCAGCAATCAGATACTGGGGCAACTCTCGAAGAGGTACAGGCTGAATTCTCCGAGGCTTTCGAAGCCATCGGCCAGTTCTCGGCCCGGGAACGTGACGAAGCGCTCGCCGCGCTGGACGACACGCTGCAACAGGTGGATGAGCGTATTGAGGAAACCGAGCAGGCCGTCCGCGACAACTGGTCCGAGATGTCACAAGCCACCCGTGAACAGACCGCCGAAACAATGCGGACCCTGCGCGAACGCCGGAACCAGTTAAGCAAGGCCATCGGTGCCTTGTCACAGGGCGCCGGCACTGCCTGGGGCGACCTGATGGAAGGCGTTCGCAGTGGTTGGAACGATCTGGAACTTGCATGGGACGACGCAACAGCGGCGCTGACCCCTGAAACCGAGTCAGGAAACTGACATGAACACGCACCCCCGCAGACCGCAAATCCGCCGGACCATGTTTCTGGACCGCGATCCGCATATCACGGACAGTAATTGGCCAGAACGCCCGGTGTCGTCTGGTCGGGTCTGCGGCACGTCGGGGGCGTGTGCACGGTTCGCTCATTCGCCCGGCGGCGTCGTCAATGCCAAGAGAGAAGTCCATGAGCACCTATGAAACATATGATACATCCACGAGAGGATTTCGGCGGCTGAAAATCTGGCTTTGGTTCGCCGGTTTGGTGACCTTCGCTCTCGGAGCCTTCGGGATCGTCTTTCCTTTCGTCATGACGCTGGCGGCAGAGCTCTTGCTCGGTGGTCTGCTTGCCGTGCTGGGGCTTTTGCAGATCACGCGTGCCGCAATGAATGGTGGTGTAGAAGCGCGGCTCTGGACCTTTCTCTTCGGGTTCACGGGGCTTGCGGCGGGTGCGCTCTTGCTGCTGTATCCGCTGGGCGGGACGGTCACGCTGACGATCGTGCTGGCTAGCTTTTTTGTGATTGGGGGGGCCATCAAATTGTGGGGTGCATGGCAAATGCGCCGTTCCTCCCCCGGCGCATTTCCGCGGCTTGATGGGTGGGGTTGGCTTATTCTGTCCGGGGCACTGTCACTTGGGATCGGTGTGATCCTGTTTATCGGCTTGCCGTCCACAGCGAACTGGGCGCTCGGTTTACTTCTTGGCGTCGATCTTTTGTTTCTCGGCATCTCCGAGATCGCGCTGGCCATCGGACTTTCGCGGTTCGGCGACACGTAGGGGAACGCACATGATCACTATCGAACACAGCACCGACAGGGATCTGATCGTCATGCGCGCGTCGGGTACGTTGACAACACATGATTACGACACCGCGATACCCGAACTCGAACACGCACTGGAGCTATCCGAGAGGCCACTGCGCGTCATGATCAAACTGGAAGATTTCCAGGGGTGGGAGATCGGCGCACTCTGGCGCGAGTTGGAATTCGATCTGAAGTATCGCAACGATTTCGGGCGGATTGCAGTCATCGGAGAAACCCAGCTGGAGGAATGGGGCACCACCCTCTCGGCGCCGTTCACGAAAGCGGAAATGCGGTTTTTTCCGACAAACCGTACAGACGAGGCCGAAGCGTGGCTCAGGCAAGCGCCCAGCCCGCCAGCCGAGACCACATGATGCCACAGCAGCGCCAACCGGAAGACACATCCGACAAGGATGTTCACAAGCAGAAACACCCCAGAATTATGTCTCGGGTTGCCGATGCCTTCATCCTCATCGGCTCTGTCTTTTATGCGTTGGCGGCTGTGGCAATGACGACGGTCTCATTGGGCCTGATCTATGTGTCGTTTACGCGCGTCTATGCTGCCCTGACCGCGCCGGACACCCGGGAAAATATCCTGCTCGACGCCGTGAGTTCCCTGGTCATTTCGGTCGCGATCCTGGATGTGGCGAAATATGTGATGGAAGAGGAAGTGCTGCGCAGCCGCGAACTGCGCCGACCGCATGAAGCACGCGAGGCCGTGACGAAATTCATGGTCATTATCGCGCTGGTGGTGTCCATCGAAGGGATCGTCCTCGTCTTTGAGCATGGCCGCGATGATCCCGAGGCGCTCTTGTATCCGGTTCTGCTCCTGTTCGTCTCTGTCGTCATCGTCGTTGGTCTCGGGGTGTTTCAACGGTTCAGCCTCAAGTCGGAGGAGCATCTGGACCGGGGGAGAAAGGATGACGGCCCGGACTGATCCATCGCCCGCCTGATGCGCATCAAACCCCGGGCGGTCATCCGACCCGCCTTATCAGGCGTTAAGGCAAACGCCCCGTCGCCCAAGGCATGATTGCAGCTGAACCGTCGGTCCTTGGATAGGAACAACGCGATCATACCGTTGATAGAGGAAGAAAAGGTAGATGCAGACGCCACTTGAAATCGCGTTCAGACACGTCGCGCCAACAGCGGAAATAAATGCCGTGATCGGCGATAAAGTCCGTCATATGAAAACATTCCATGATGGCATCACCGGTTTTCATGCTTATGTCCACGCGCCACAAAAGGGCAAGGTCGACGAAATCCATCACGACAGGGATTTCGGGCAGATCATCGCCACCGATAACCGCCTGATCTATGTCGACTGCAACAGTGTCGTTGATGGCCATTTTGCCCAGCTTCAACCGCGGGACACCGTCGAACTGGTGGTGCCGACACGTCAAAGCGACATCGGACCCCAAGCCAGCACCGTCAGATGCATCAGCAATCTGGCCTATGACCCCGCAACGAAACCGAGCCGGCGATGAATACCCAACCACTTGATGTCGCGATCATCGGCGCAGGCACTGCCGGGCTATCAGCGCGGGCGGAAGTCGCGAAAATGACCGACAGCTACCGCGTCTTTGATCCGGGCCCCTACGGGACGACCTGCGTGCTCTCCGCCTGCATGCCGTCAAAGGCGCTCTTGCAGTCGGCACATGATTTTCAGCGGCGGCACGACTTTGACAGCCTCGGTATCGTCGGAGCCGAGACCCTGCGCGTCGATGCTGCGCGCGTGCTGACCGAAACCCGCAAGCTGCGCGACCTGCTTGCCGGGGAGGTGATCGACGGCATGTCAGACTGGCGCGAAACGCATCTGGTGCCGGACGCGGCGGTGTTTCAAAACGATGGAACGCTGCGCGCTGGCAAACGCCTGTTCCGGCCGCACGCAACGATCATCGCCACAGGCTCGCGTCCGGTCGTTCCCACAGCCTGGCGGGACAAGTTCGGCACACGCGTGCTGACGTCGAATGATATCTTCGCGCTAAAGGACCTGCCGCGGCGCATGGCCGTGATCGGCTTGGGGCCGGTCGGGCTGGAACTTGGGCAGGCGCTGGGGCGTCTGGGTGTGCAAGTCATCGGCTTTGATCCCTCGCCGTCGCTAGGCGGGCTTGACGATCCGGAACTGCAGGCGCGCCTGCACAAGGCGATCGCGCCGGACATGACATGCATTCAGGCTCAGGCGGACCCTGTCAAAGGCGAAGGTGGCGCAATCAGGATGCAATGGAAAGACGGCGAAGCCGAGGTCGATTACATGCTGGTCGCAATGGGCCGCAAGCCGAACCTCACCGACCTTGGCCTCGAGGCCATCGGCGTCGATCTGGGAGATGACGGATTGCCCGAACTGGAGCCTGAACAGCTCAACCTATTGGGAACGCGGCTCTATTTCGCAGGTGATTCCGGTCAAGGCCCCGGACTTTTGCACGAAGCATCCGATGAAGGCCGGATCGCTGGCTATTTTGCGGTGCGCGACAAGGATGCCGTCTTTCGGCGGCGCACCCCCCTCCGGTTGGTTTTCAGCGACCCCCAGATCGCCCTCGTCGGCGCAAGCTGGACTGCGCTTCAGGATCGCGATGACAGCATTGCCGTCGGCGAGGCGTCGTTCGATCATGCAGGGCGCACAAGGCTGCAACGCGCAGGCGGAGGCACCATACGCATTTATGCGCAAAAGGCGGATGCTCGTCTGCTTGGTGCCGCCATCGTGGCACCCGAGGCAGAACACCTCGCGCATCTGCTCGCCTATGCCATTGATCACGGTGATGACTTGCAGGGCCTTCTCAGGATGCCTGCCTATCACCCGACCCACGAGGAAGTCATGCGCCGCGCGCTCCGGTCAGCGCTGAAGAAATGCGATGTAGATGCCCCCGATTTGGAGGCCATCCGGTGCAAGGACCCCCCGATGGAGTGCCACACAGAAGAAAGCTGAAAGCTGCCCCGAGGCCATTGTCCGGTTATCCGGGGCTGTTCCGATTTATTCGCGCTGACCGGCGTGACGGACCAACAACTCCCGACGGCGCCCGCTACCCAGCACACAGAGGCAACGGACTTGACCGCGCCCAACACGCGCGGCCCGGGCGCGGCGGGCGCGCCTTCTCAGGCGTCGCGTTCGATAATGATCAGACTGCTTCTGCCATCGCGCCATATCGTCAGCGCGATAGTGTCGCCGGCCGCCGCGATCCGTGCATCGAACGCCGCCTTGGAGGTCACCGGCTGCCTGTCCACATGGGTAATTGCATCGCCAGCCCGAAGCCCGGCACGCGCCGCCGCACTTTCTTCCACAACAGACGCGATGACGACGCCTTCGACCTTGCCATATGCAGGATGCTCTGGCGCCATGTTCGTCACAATGACACCTGCCAGAGCAGACTGCATGGTGCCTGACGGACCTGGCGCGGCACCGGCTGGCGCACCATCCCCGCTGCTCCGCAGAACCACGCGCAATGTCTCAGCCTCGGATCCCTGCTGCACGGTGATCTGAATTTCGGAACCGGGGCGCATCGTCCCGATGCGATTGCGCAGACTGCGTGAACCTTCGACCGGCACCCCGTTGACGGCGGTAATGACGTCGCCGGGTGCAAGACCGATATCGTCGGCCACGCTTTCGGGCACGACCTCGACAACCACCGCGCCACG
>NZ_CBFIBD010000047.1:0-18866 GCF_965660735.1 Yoonia sp. | reverse complement strand
AACCTCGCCAACATTATGCATTCCCGGTGAGTTAAGTCGGCGGACCTCCAATGCCGAAAGTTGCTTTGCTTTTATCGGCATCATCCCACCATAAAACCCACCATCATTTGTGCAATTCAATACAGAATCATGCAGCAACCTGCAACTAAAATTTGGAGAAAATATATGATTACAAACGATAAATCATATCATTTGCCGTTCAATGCATGACTTTGCTGGCAGCCCTAGGGACTGCCATTGGTTTTCCGAAAATATTTGTCGGTATTTTATTGGGTGGCTGTTCTGTCCACTCATCTGGGATACGCTGTATCATCCCTGTTTTCGCTTTGCATCACCTGCCGCCCCGCCTGTGCAACCGGCGACTGTCAGAACCAATCCACGGCTTCTGTCGGCTCAAATCGTGCACATTGCACAGATAAACCACCGCTTGCCGACGGACGTCACCATTTTTGAACTGATGCCCCCGGTATCTTGCCCATGGCACAGGATATGCGGCGTTTCGCACGATAAACGGTGATGATCCGGATCGCTGCAGATCAAATTACGTATTTCGCGTTTTACTGCGCGCAAATGCAGGCTAGGTTTTCCATGAACGTCAACCGACACCGGAGTAACGCTATGCCTTTGAAGTACCTGCACACGATGGTCCGTGTGAAAGATCTGGAAAAATCCATGGCTTTTTACGAATTGCTAGGCCTCAGGGAAACGCGCCGCCATGACAACGACGGCGGCCGGTTCACATTGGTCTTTATGGCCCCCCCGGGACAGGAAGAATGCCCGATAGAGTTGACCTATAACTGGGACGGCGATGATGCCCTGCCTGATGACAGTCGGCATTTCGGGCATCTGGCCTATGCTGTGGATAATATCTATGACACTTGCCAGCACCTGATGGATAATGGCGTAACGATCAATCGCCCGCCGCGCGATGGGCATATGGCTTTCGTGCGCTCTCCCGATAATATATCGATTGAATTGTTGCAGACAGGCACAAACCTGCCGCCCGCCGAACCATGGGCCAGCATGGAAAATACCGGACATTGGTAAGGGCGGCCGTTCTTGCCGGGTCTTATCTTTTGGCCGGTCCCGCCGACGCGTGCCGATTGGCACTGGTTCTGGCGATTGATGTGTCCTCGTCAGTCAATGCGACCGAAGATACGTTGCAGCGGGGCGGGCTTGCCGCGGCGTTGATCGCGCCCGACGTACAAGCGGCGTTTTTTGCCAGCCCCGATCCCGTTGCGTTGGCCGTCTTTGAATGGAGCGGGCGCTACAACCAAAACGACCTGACCAGCTGGGTGTTGATCGAAACCCCCGCAGACCTTTTGGCCGTTGCCGAAACCATCGCCACCAGCAAACGCAGCCACAATGATTTTCCGACCGCGATGGGTCACGCGCTTGGGCATGCTGCGATCCGGTTGCAGAATGGACCTGCCTGCTTGTTCCGGACTGTCGATATGGCCGGTGACGGCGTAAACAATGATGGCTTTGGCCCGGCAGATGCATATAACGCCTTTCCTTTTGCAAATGTCACCGTGAACGGGCTTGTCGTGAACGCTGCCGAGTTCGAGGCCGAGACCGACCTGATCCCTTTTTACCGCGATCAGGTGATCCGCGGCCCGGGTGCGTTTCTTGAAATTGCAAACGGGTTCGAAGATTACGAAACCGCAATGCGCCGCAAGCTGGTCCGCGAATTATCCGCGCAGGTGATTGGCCAGGCGGCCCCGCCCAAGGATGGCAGCGGATGATTCGGCTGGCTGTCCTGCTTGCGCTGCTTGGGTCTGCGGCAGAGGCGGCCTGCCGTCATGCGCTGGCGCTGGGGCTTGATATTTCCGGTTCTGTCGATGCGGACGAATACCGCCAGCAACTTGACGGGCTGGCCACGGCAATGAACAGCCCTGCGGTGCAGGACGTGCTGTTTGCCCAGTCTGCCGCCCCGGTCCGCATCAGCGTGTATGAATGGAGCGGGCCCGAGGATCAGCACATCATTCTGCCGTGGACAGACTTGTCCACACCAGCCGATCTGGCAAACGCTACTGCGACCTTGCGCAACCACCAGCGGCCCAAGGCCACGCTGACAACAGCCATTGGATCTGCCTTGTTGGCAGGCTTCAACCTTTTGGAGGGGCAGAACGACTGCTGGAAACGCACGCTTGATCTGTCCGGCGACGGTCCTGCAAATACCGGCCCACGCCCGCAGGACATCGGGGATAGCCTGATGCCCGGCGGCGTAACGGTCAATGGTCTGGTCATCGGCTCTGATGTTCGGGCAGGCAGCGATGCCGCTTTTGAAACCATCAAGGATCTGTCGGCATATTACAGCAATTACGTGCTGCGCGGGCCGGATGCCTTTGTTGAAACGGCGCATAGTTTTGCCGATTATGCCGTAGCGATGGAACGCAAGCTACTACGCGAACTGCAAAGCATGGCGATCGGACAGGCGGGCAGCGGCACAGTATCAGAACCGGCCCGCACGCCCCCTCAATAGATATAGCGGATCTGTTCAGTCCAATAGCGTTCGACGCGGCGCAGGGCAGCGGTAATGTCTTCGATACCTGCCTGGTTCAGCACACCCCGCTCGACCAGGCCGTCGGCATGGGTTGCGAACAACCGCGCCACCATATCGCGGACACCCCGCCCCTTTTCGGTCAGGCGCACACGCACGGAACGGCGGTCGATTTCGCTCCGCTGGTGGTGCATATACCCCATATCGACGAGTTTCTTCAGGTTGTATGACACATTCGAGCCTTGGTAATACCCCCGGCTTTTCAATTCGCCTGCCGTCACCTCATTGTCGCCGACGTTGAACAGCAGCAGGGCCTGCACCGCATTGATTTCCAACAGGCCAACCCGTTCGAATTCATCCTTGATCACATCCAGCAACAACCGGTGAAGCCGCTCAACCAGGGTCAGTGCGTCCAGGTAAGATGCCATGAAGGCCGCGCTGCGCACCGCCGACAGACAACCGTTGCCGGGCCGGTGAAGGTCCGTATGAAGTGTCATATCATTGTCTCCGTCGTGTTCCCGCAGCAAGGAATAGGACGAAACAAAGAAAATTCAGTTAAACGATAAAATTTGACAGGTTTTACACTTTGGTCAGGCCGGGCGGGTCACGCCGTTTGCACCCTGCGCAATCTTGTCTATCAGAATGGCATAGCGGTCGGGCACCACGAACTGACCGCCAATCCAGCCATAGATATCATGATCGTTTTCGGCAAGGAGCGCGTCATAAAGCGCCAGTCCATCGTCCGACATTTCGGCCAGATGCCCGTTTGAAAAAGCGGACAGGATAAGGTCCATTTCCTTGATGCCGCGGCGCATCGACCGCATCCGCATCCGCTTGATCATGGCTTCGCGGGTTTCGGTCATGTGTTGCTCTGCAAGTTTGCGCGCAGGCGTTTTTCCAACTGCGCAAGCTTTTCCGCAGACATCGCGATCTGGGTTCGCAGCCCGCGCATTTCTGCAAGAAGATCAACCAGATCCGACGTCAAGGGCTGTATATCTTCGGGCGCTTCCGGCCCGTCGCCTTCGCCTGTCAACAACCAGCTAAGCGACACACCCAACATCCCGGACAACATCTGCAACCGATTGGCGCGCGGCTCTTTCAAGTCATTTTCCCACGCCGCGATCGTCCCTGTCTTGACGCCCAGTTTGCCCGCAAGCGCCGCCTGCGTCATTCCGGCCTGTTCGCGTGCGGCCGCAAGCCGGTCGCCAAAGGTCGCCGCGTCTTCACTGAACCAGCCCGCATCATCCGTCATTTCATATCCTTGTCGCTTGCCATCTGCATGTTGAGAGTTTTATGTCATAGACATACCCACAATGCCACCGGATGCCCGACATGACCTTCCTTTCCGCGACACTCGACCGCGTCAAACCGTCGCCGACCATCGCCGTCACGACCAAAGCAGCCGAATTGAAAGCCGCCGGGCGCGACGTGATCGGCCTTGGCGCCGGCGAGCCCGATTTCGACACGCCGCAGAATATCAAGGACGCGGGAATCGCTGCCATCAAGACCGGCAAAACGAAATACACCGCCGTCGATGGCATCCCCGAACTGAAACGGGCGATCTGCGCCAAATTCAAACGTGACAACGGGCTGGATTATGAACCGGTACAGGTCACGATCGGCACAGGCGGCAAGCAGGTGCTGTATAATGCCTTCATGGCCACCCTTAATCCGGGGGATGAGGTCATCATCCCCGCCCCCTATTGGGTCAGCTACCCTGATATGGTCTTGCTTGCAGGTGGTGAACCCGTCACCGTCGCAGCCACGCTGGAGGCGAATTTCAAGATCACCGCCGCCCAGTTGGAGGCCTCGATCACGCCGCGCACGAAATGGTTCCTGTTCAACTCGCCTTCGAACCCCACAGGCGCTGGTTATAGCTGGGAAGAGCTGCGCGCGCTGACCGACGTGCTGATGCGCCACCCTCATGTCTGGGTGCTGACCGACGATATGTATGAACATCTGGCTTATGACGATTTCAAGTTCTGCACACCTGCGCAGGTCGAACCGGGGCTTCATGACCGGACGCTGACAGTCAATGGCGTGTCCAAGGCCTATGCGATGACCGGCTGGCGGATTGGCTATGCGGCCGGACCAGAACCGCTGATCCGCGCGATGCGCAAGGTGCAGTCCCAATCCACGTCCAACCCCTGTTCGATCAGCCAATACGCGGCGGTCGAGGCCTTGAACGGCCCACAGGATTTCCTGGCCTCAAACAACGCGATCTTTGAACGGCGGCGCGATCTGGTCGTGGAAATGCTGAACGCGGCGCCAGGTGTGGTCTGCCCCAAACCCGAGGGCGCTTTCTATGTCTACCCATCAATCGCGGATTGCATCGGCAAGACATCGGCGGGCGGCACCCTGATCGACAACGATGAAACCTTTGCCACCGCCCTGCTGGATGAAACCGGCGTTGCCGTAGTTTTCGGTGCGGCCTTTGGCTTGTCACCCAATTTCCGCGTCAGCTATGCAACCTCTGACGCGGCATTGAAAGAGGCCTGTACCCGCATCCAGAATTTCTGCCAGGGTCTGACCTGACAGATGCCTGACCTGCCCGAATACTATTTTCGCATCCGCGACACCGGGGCAGCTGTTTTTCGGGTGGACAGCGAAAACCGCCATCGCCGGATCGAGATGGAACATATCGCGGTCGTCAACACCAACCGCGGTGATTTCAAGCCGCAAGGCGACCGCATCCTGACCGACGCGGATATTGCGGCCATCGAAGACTGGCTTTCAGCCCGCGCCAAGGTGCTCAAACAGCGCACGCTGGACGACATCCACCGCGCGATCGACCACCTGAACCTGACCGCCCAATGGGCGCAGTCAAAGGCAAGCGATGCCGAACTGGATGACATTACCGACCCGCTTTTGCTGGCCATGCACGACCTGCGCAGCGTCCTGGTGCGCAAAAAGGCGGACCGTATGGTGACAAAAAACGACCGCTGAAACGTCGCGCCCCTATTGCGTTTCGACTTTATCCTTAATCACTATAGCGGCACTGCACCGCCAGCTCAGACCGCTTGCGGCAGCGGGTGGCCTTTGTCCCAGGCGATGATATTGTCCAGCGCCATCTGTCCCATCGCCTCGCGGATTTCCAGCGCGGCGGTGCCCAGATGCGGCAGGACCACCACGTTTTCCATCGCGCGCAGGGCCTCGGGGACCAAAGGTTCACGTTCGAACACATCCAGCCCGGCCCCGGCAATCTGGCCGGATTGAAGCGCGGAAATCAGCGCGGCTTCATCCACCACATCGCCGCGCGCGATATTGACGAAAATGCCGGTCGGCTTCATCGCCGCCAGTGCTGCGGCGTCGATCAGATGGGTGTTCGACCCGCCGCCCGGCACCGTCACCACGATGATGTCGGCCTGGCGCATCAGCGCATCCAGCGTATCAACCTGACGGGCGGGAACATCTACATCCTTTGGCGACCGGTTGTAGTAGATCACAGGCATGTCAAAGCCAAAGTGACAACGCCGCGCTACGGCCTGCCCGATCCGGCCCATGCCGACGATCCCAACCGTTTTGCCAGTCACATGGGTGCCCAGCATCTGTGTCGGGTGCCAGCCAGTCCATGCGCCCGCCCGCACCAGACGCTCACCTTCGCCCGCACGGCGGCAGGTGGACAGGATCAGGGTCAAGCCGATATCTGCGGTGGCATCCGTCACGACATCGGGCGTGTTGGACACGGCGACACCGGCCGCTTTGGCCGCCCTCACGTCGATATGGTTATAGCCAACCCCGAAATTGGCCAACACGCCGCAGCGGACGTCGCCCTTGAACGCATCTGCCATGAACTGATCGCCCAAGGTCGGCAGGATCGCATCATAGTCGCACAGCGCTGCGGCGGCCTCTTGCGGGGTCAGGCCACGGTCTGCCTCGCGCAGGGTCACGTCATAGCGGGCGCGGGCGGCCGCCAGATTGGCATCGGGCAAGCGGCGGGTGATCAGCAGTTTCTTCAATGCAGCCGTCCTCCGTTCGGCACGGGTTGATCGGGACCGACCAGAACAATTTCGCCAGCCTCATCCGGCATCCCCAGCACCAGAACTTCGGACATGAACTTGCCGATCTGGCGGGGCGGAAAGTTGACAACCGCCAGCACCTGACGGCCGACCAGCGCATCCGGCGCATAATGGGCGGTGATCTGGGCCGATGTCTTTTTCTCACCGATCTCGCCGCCGAAATCGATCCAGAGCTTGATCGCGTGCCTGCGCGCCTCGGGATAGGGTTCGGCGCGTATGACCGTGCCGACCCGCACATCGACCTTCAGGAAATCGTCAAAGGAAATCTCACTCACGCGACAGCTCCCGCGAACGGTTGGCGGCGGCGGCGACAGCGCGACGCAGCAAGGCAGGGAAACCATTTTCGGGGTTCATCAACACCTCTAATGCGGCCTGTGTCGTGCCGTTGGGCGACGTGACATTCACGCGCAATTGGCGCGGGTCCTCATCCGCGTTTTCAGCCAGATCGCCCGCACCGCCCACGGTGGCCTTGGCAAGGGTCATCGCCATGTCCTCAGGCAGGCCTTCGGCTACACCTGCAGCGGCCAGCGCTTCGATCAGATGAAACACATAGGCCGGGCCCGATCCGGATACGGCCGTGACCGCATCCATCTGGGATTCATGTTCCAGCCGGACAGTCTGCCCTATGGACCACAGCAGCGCCTCGGCCAGATCGAGGTCATCCTCATCTGTGCGGGCATTGCCGATCAATGCGGTAATGCCACGCCCGATGGCCGCAGGGGTATTGGGCATTGCGCGGATAATCGGGGTCTGATCGCCCAGCATCGACTCGAACGTGGCGATCGGCGTTCCTGCGGCGACCGAAATCACCAGGGTGCTGCCATTGCCCAGCGATCTTAAATCCGGCAGGGCGTCTTTCATCATCTGCGGTTTGACCGCGATCAGCGCGATCGCCGGGTTTTCAGGTGTCTCGGCACCGATATGAACACCCTGCTGCTTTAGCCAGTCAGACGGATGCGGATCGATCACCCAGACGGATTGCGGCGGCAGACCATTGCGCAACCACCCCGCCAGCATGGCCGAGCCCATCTTGCCGCAGCCCAAAAGCACAAGCCCGCGCTTGGCAACATCATTCATATCCATTTACAATTTCTCCTGACTAACTGACAGGAGATTACGCAAAGCCAAGACGGGTTTAAACCCATCTTATATCAGTATTTTCAAGCGCGCCCGAAGGCCCCGCCAATGGCCACCTGCACGGCTTCGGCCGGGGTGCGTTCGGCCCATGTTACCAGCTGAATTGCCGGGTAATACTGTTCGCACGCGCTGACGGCCGCACTGATCATCGTGTCGATCTGATCGGGGCCAACCATCTGATCGCCCGCCATGATCAGCCCATAGCGATAGACCATCATCTGCTGTTCCTGCCACCAAGTGAACGACCCCGCCCAGCACCGGTCATTGATCGTGTTCAGCGTTTCATAAAGCGCCGGAATACGATGTTCAGGGGGTTCCATTTCATATGTGCAGATCAACCGCAGGGTTTCGTCAAAGGCCGACCACGCCAAAGTAATTGAATACGTCCGCCATTGGCCCTCGACCGCCATTGCAATCTGGTCGTCGTGGATACGGTCGAATTCCCAATCGTGGTGCTCTGCGATGTGTTCCACCAGATCAATCGGGTGAAGGTCATCAGATTCAAGGTATTGCTCGGACAATGCCATTTATTCGGCCTCACTGTTTGGCGCCTGGATCATGGCAGTGCCCCAAGCGCTAGGTGCCTGCTCTAGGGGCGGTGTTGTTCACGTTTGTCCCCTACGACATATGGTGCAGGACAGAGCAGCCATCTGTAAAGCAATTTCTTGTGGATAAGCGCGCTGTCGCAGAAAATTCATGGGGATAATTGCCTTCTGCCGGGCAAGTCGACAGATTGCAGCAAAACAAAGGAGCATTCCATGAACACCGACCTTCTCAGACGGCTGTGCGAAACCCCCGGCGTGCCGGGCCATGAACACCGCGTGCGCGATTTGATCACGGCCGAGACCAAAGGGCTGTTCGATGAGATCACGACCGATCCGATGGGGTCGATGCTGTGCCGCCGCAACGCCAGCGAAAAGGACGCGCCGCGCATCATGTTGCTGTGCCATATGGACGAAATCGGGTTTCTGGTCAGCCATATCTCCAAGGAAGGTTTTATTTACGTGCAGCCCGTGGGCGGGTTTGACCCGCGCAACCTGTTTTCACGCCGCGTGCTGGTCTGCACCGATCAGGGCGATTTCAAGGGGGTGATGAACCCCGGCGGCAAGCCGGTGCATATCTCATCACCCGAAGACCGCAAGAAAGTGCCCGAGGTCAGCGAATTTTTCGTCGATCTGGGGATGGGCGAAAAGGCGCATGACGTTGTGCAGGTCGGCGATTTCGTCGTGATGGATGAACCATTCCTGGAGATGGGCGACAAAGTCGTCTCCAAGGCGCTGGACAACCGCATCGCCTGCTGGCTGGGGATCGAGGCGATCCGCAAGCTAGGCAAGAAAGGGCGCGGTGCCGAAATTCACGTGGCATTTACCTGTCAGGAGGAAGTCGGCCTGCGGGGGGCCCGCACCGCGGCCTATGCGATCAAGCCCGATATCGGGCTGGGGATCGACGTAACACTGGCCTGCGACACCCCCGGCGTGCCCGAAAAGGACAAGACCACCGAGCAGGGCAAGGGGTTCGGTCTGCATGTGCGCGACAGTTCATTTATTGCCGACAAGGCGCTTGTGGCCGAGATCGAAGCGCTGGCAAAGAAAAAGAAAATTCCGTTCCAACGCACGATGCTTGCGGCGGGCGGCCAAGACGGGGCCGCAGCGCAACAGGCGGCGGCGGGCGCGCGTGCCGTGGGAATCGTCGTTGGCACGCGGTATATCCATACCGTAACCGAGATGGCCGAAAAAGGCGATTTGCAGGCCGCATTGGATATTCTGGTAGCCTACCTGTCGGAATTCTGAGCGGGCAGCAGGAATTTCTACAAGAAATTCCTGCGCCCTGCGCGCTTATTTCTGGCTGGCTTCCAGTGCTGCAATCCTTGCAGCCAACGCCGCGTTTTCTTCGCGGGCTTTCTGCGCCATCGCGCGCACCGCGTCAAATTCTTCGCGGGTGACGAAATCGCGGTCCGCCAGCCAGCGGTCCATCATGGATTTCATCGCGGTGTTCGCCTCGTCCTTGGCGCCTTGCGCAACACCCATGGCGTTGGTCATCAACTGGCTGAGGTCGTCGAACATCTTGTTTCTGCTTTGCATCGCATTCTCCAATCGCGTCTGACATTCTATATGGGCCGAACCGGCAAAGCGCACAACCCGACAAGGCTGGTTGACTTCGTCGCAGCGCCGGACAAGGAATAGCGCATGCTGGCTGCCATTCCCTTTCCCGATATCACGCCCGAGATCGTGTCATTCACGATCTTTGGCCAGACCATTGCCCTGCGCTGGTATGCGATGGCCTATATCGTGGGCATTGCACTGGGCTGGCAGATCATCAAGGCCGCCTTGCGCCGTCCGAACCTGTGGCGGGATGGCCCGCCGATGCAGATATCGCAACTTGATGATCTGCTGACCTATATCGTGATCGGCGTGATCGGCGGCGGGCGGCTGGGCTATGTGCTGTTTTACAAACCGGCTGAATACCTTGCCAACCCGCTCGACATCATCAAGATCTGGGAAGGCGGGCTGTCGTTTCATGGTGGTTTTCTGGGCGTTGTGATCGGCGTTTACCTGTTCAGCCGACGCCACAAGGTGCGCCTGCCCGCATTGGCCGATATCATCGCGGTCTCGGCGACGCCTGCCTTATTGTTGGTGCGCTGCGCGAACTTCATCAATGCGGAACTATGGGGTCGGCCGACCGACCTGCCATGGGCGGTCATCTTTCCGGGGGCTGCGGCGCAAAGCTGTGCCACCGCGTTGGCGCCCTGCGCCCGGCACCCCTCGCAACTCTATGAGGCAGGGTTGGAGGGGCTGTTGCTTGGCGCGGTCCTGATCGTGCTGGCATTTCGGTTTGGCGCGTTAAAAAAGCCATGGCTGCTGTCGGGGGTGTTCTTTGCAGGCTACGGGCTGGCCCGCTTTCTGGTGGAATTCGTCCGCCAGCCCGATGCGCAGTTTCAAAGCGTGGGGAATGAACTGGGGCTGGCGCTGCATTTTGGCGGCTACGGGCTGACCATGGGGCAGCTTTTGACGCTGCCGATGATTATCGTCGGGATCACCGTGATCCTGTTTGCCCGGCGCAGATGACGGCGCTGGCAAAACTGATAAAGGCGCGGATCGCGCGCAGCGGGCCGATCAGCATCGCCGATTACATGGCTGATTGCCTGATGCACCCGGCACACGGCTATTACGCCACGCGGGACCCGCTGGGGCAAACGGGCGATTTCATCACGGCACCCGAAATCAGCCAGATGTTCGGTGAACTGATCGGGCTCGCACTCGCGCAAAGCTGGTTGGATCAAGGTAAACCCGCACGTATCACGCTGGCCGAGCTTGGCCCCGGACGTGGCACATTGATGGCCGACGCCCTACGCGCGACCCGGGGCGTGCCGGGGTTTCACACAGCACTGCGCGTGCATTTTGTCGAAACATCGCCGGTGTTGCGTGCGGCACAGGCGCAAGCCGTTCCCGATGCGCAGTGGCATGACCGCGTCGATACGCTTCCTGATGCGCCCCTTTTCCTGATCGCCAATGAATTCCTTGATGCGCTGCCGATCCGGCAATTTGTCCGCGACGGGATGGGCTGGCGCGAACGGATGGTCGGGCTGGACGGTGACGCATTGACTATCGGGCTGTCCGCACCGGCCCCGCTTGCCCTGCTGGAAGACCGGCTGGCCGACACGCAAGACGGCGATCTGGTTGAACATTGCCCTGCCTTGCCCGGCATCGTGCAGGATATCGGGCAGCGGATCAGCGCCCGGGGCGGTGCCGCGCTGTTCATCGACTATGGTGACTGGCAATCACTTGGCGATACGTTGCAGGCACTGGCCGGTCACACATACGCCGATCCGCTGGCCGCCCCCGGCCAGGCCGACCTGACCGCGCATGTGGATTTTGCCGCCATTGCAGCCGCCGCGACCCCCGCGAGCTTCACGCGCCTGACCCCGCAAGGTGTGTTTCTGGAACGGCTGGGCATCACGCCAAGGGCGCAGGCTTTGGCCCGCACATTGACGGACGAACCATTGGAAAACCACATTACCGCACATCGGCGCTTGACCCACCCGGCAGAAATGGGTGACTTGTTCAAGGTAATCGGTATCTATCCTGCAACGGCAACCCCGCCCCCCGGACTGGAACCATGACGCTCGAGATTATCACAGACCCCGCCCTTTCGGACACGCCACACGGGTTTTTCACCCGCGCGGGCGGGGCATCTTCTGGGGTATTCAAGGGGCTGAACTGCGGCTACGGCAGCTCTGACCAGCATGATATCGTCAGTATCAACCGCGAACGGGTCGCTGCGGCGCTTGATGTTCCGGCAGACCGTCTGGTCAGTGTCCACCAGGTTCATTCCGCAGATGCGGTCGCTGTCGACGGGCCGCTGATCCGCCCGGTCAAGGCTGACGGCCTTGTCACGGCAACCCCCGGTGTGGCCATTTCCGTTCTGACCGCCGATTGCCAACCCGTGCTATTTGCCGACGCCCGTGCAGGTGTTGTCGGGGCCGCCCACGCAGGTTGGAAAGGGGCGCTTGACGGTGTGCTGGAGGCAACAGTGCGCAAGATGGAGGAACTGGGGGCGACCCGTGCGAATATTGCCGCGGTGATCGGGCCATCCATCAGCCAGCGCAATTACGAGGTCGGGCCGGAATTCATGGACCGCTTTCTTGCCGTCGATCCGCATTTTGGCCGGTTCTTTGTCCAGGGCCGGGGGGATCGGTTGCATTTCGATTTACCTGGCTTTGGTCTGCAACAGCTGCGCCATTGCGGTGTCGGACAGGCAAGCTGGACACGCCACTGCACCTACGACCGTTCGGCGCAGTTTTACAGCTATCGCCGCTCTGTTCACAACAAAGAGGCAGACTATGGCCGGTTGATTGCGGCGATCCGTCTGTAATCGGGGCAGCATTAAGGCAGCGCGCAGCCATATACGGCCGACGTTAAAGCAAGGTTCATGTCTTGCGACCGCAGAGATGTTTTTTTACTATATATATCAAAGCATTATTTTCCATCTGTGCAATTTCGGCCTTTGCTGAACTTTCCACGTTGACGTCAAAGTCTTGCCAGTTTGCGCGCGCATGTTCGTAGCATCCCGACCTTGAACGGGACAGAACTGGACAAGAGGGCGTGACATGAAAGATCGTTGGCAAAAATCCCTGGAAACTGCTGTTGCGGCCTGTGACACACCGATGCCATGGGAACGCGGGGCGGCCCGGCAATCCATGATCGCACGACGCCAGTCTGCCCGCGAAGAGGCAAGCAGCGACACCCGCCAGAAATCGCGTCTGGCCTGATACCCGCCACCCCAAGCCTGCGACCCGTCAAAACGATTTGATCGGACGCAGCCACGACGACAGGTCAAGCGACGGGCGCGGCATCCGCCGCAGCACCGTCATTAACACGAAAACCCTGTCGTCACTGACGCAGCAGCGTCTTGCTGCGTCTGTTCCCCTTGCGGGGGGATGCCAGTTTCGGCGCGCAATGTGAAAACCAATAGGCTAATTTAATGAGTTTACCTGCACACGATTCCCAGTCTTACGTTCGCCAACCGGACCCGCAAACCAGACCCAATCGATGGTCCGACAATCCGGACCGCAGCACACCCCGGCAACGCAAATACGACATCGCCTATCTGACCGCATCAGGGCAGGTCATGGATATCACAAGGGTTGCCCCGGCGATCCCGGTATTCGAAGATGCATTTGCCGCTCTGGGGCATGGTGCTGTCCTGCAAACCAGGAATGGCCCCGTCGCTGTCGAAGATCTGGTGCCGGGTGACAGCATTCGCCTTGCCGACGGACGATATGATACGCTGCTTTGGCGCGGCACCATGTTGTTGCGCCCTGACGACCCCACTACGCGTTCCGAAACCGGCACCCTGATCAGGATCATGGCCGACACCCTCGGGCTGGGCCGGCCATCACCTGATCTGGTGCTGGGGCCAACCGCCCGACTGTTTCACAGGGCAAGCGGCGTGCGCGCACTGACGGGCAGTGACGCGGCCTTTATTCCTGCACGGGATTTTGTCGATGGGGCGCAGATCATTTCACTGCGGCCGGCAGGCCCGGTCAATGTGTATCAACTGGGGTTTGCGCGGCACCAAAACATTTCAGTCAACGGAATCGAAATCGAAAGCCTGCATCCCGGAACCGCCTTTTCCCATGGCTTGCGCGGCGACACGCTGACGCAATATCTGTCGCTTTTCCCCCACAAGACAAGTCTGGATGATTTTGGCACGATGCGCCATCCCCGGTTGCGTCTACGTGATCTGGAACTGCTGGAAGACCGCTGAACCTTTTCGGGACACGCCAGGGTCACACACGGCGTCAGGCAGCAGAGGGGGCGATATACACCGATCGCCCCCAGAACCGCGCCATCAGCAGCACCGCCGCAACGCTCAGCCCGATCACCAGCCCCAGCCAAAGGCCAACCGCGCCCAGCCCGAACCAGAACGCCAGCACATAGCTGGCAGGCATCCCCACGATCCAATAGCTGAAGGTCGCCATGATCATCGGCACCGTGGTATCCTGCACGCCGCGCAAAAGGCCCAGCACCATGACCTGTGCCGCATCCACCACCTGAAACAGCGCCGCGATCATGACAAGGGTGGCGCCCACCTGAAGCAATGTCGCGCGCTCCGGCTCGGAGGGGTCAATGAAAAGCGCGACCAGAAATTCCGGAACGGTCAGGAATACGGCCGATGTGACCAGCGCAAACAGCGCCGACAGGCCAATCGCAACGATCCCGCCCCGGCGTAAAAGCGGCTCGTCCCGGCGGCCCAGCGCGCGCCCTGCACGCACGGTCGCCGCCTGACTGAACCCGATATGCACCATGAATGTCAGACTGGCCAGTTGGATCGCGATACCGTGCGCGGCCAGTGCAATCGGCCCGATCCAGCCGACCATGATGGCGCTGGCGCTGAACAATCCGCCTTCGGCCAGCGACGTCAGCCCGATCGGCCAGCCAAGGCGGAACACGCGCCCCATGATTTCCGCGTCGCTGCGCCAGAAATTCTTGAACAATTCATATTGGGGCAGTCTGCGCACGATATAGATCGACAGCCACAGCACCGTGACAATCGTAACGATCAGCGATGCAATCGCCGCCCCCCTGATCCCCATTTCCGGCGCGCCCAGATTGCCAAAGATAAGCGCATAGTTGACCAAGACGTTCAGCAGTGCTGTCCCGATCGTGGCCCACAGGATCACGGCGGTATGTTCCAGCGCTGCCAGAAAGGATTTCAACGTCATCACGATCAGCGCCGGGATCATCTGCCAGATCACGATCTGCAGATAGATATCGGCCATGGCAGCGACCTCCGGGTCCTGCCCGATCGCCAGCAAGATCGCCTCGGCCCAGAAAAACGGGATCGTGACGACCAGCCCGTAGATGATCGACAGCCATAGCCCCATGCGGGTCACGCGGCGCACCTGCACCTCGTCGTCATCCTCGGCGGCGGCGGCAACCATGGGCGTGACAGCCTGGGCAAACCCGGCACCGACGATGAATATCACGAAAAACAGCGTCGTCGCGATGGTTGCTGCGGCCAATGCCCGAACATCATACCACCCCAACATCACGGTGTCGGTGATATGGATCGCGAATTGGGCCAGATTGCTGAGGATCAGCGGCATTCCCAGCCGCAGAATGGCCCCCGCATGGGCGCGATATGTCAGCATGGGTTGCATGACCCATCCACTAGGCTGGATCGGCAATTCCGTCCAGAGAGATTACGCGCCCCGCCACATCCCCGACGATGTTTACCCCAGAACATCCCGCCACGAATGTTGCGGCGTAAAACCGACCATCCGCTTGGCCTTGTCATTGGCATACATGGTTTCATTGGCGCCCATCTCGCGACGGACCTCGACGCCCTGATAGAACTGCGCGATCACCGCATCGGATGTGATGCCGACCGACATATCGTCATTGGACACGTTGAACACCTGATAGCCCAGACCATCGGTCTTCAGGCAGCAATCGACCATATGCCCCAGATCGCGTGCGTCGATATAGGCAAAGATATTGCGCCGCCGCGTCGCGGGATCGGCGATGAATGCGGGAAAGTTTTCTGCGTATTCATGCGGTTCGATCACGTTGTTGATCCGCAGCCCATAGATATCGGCGCCGGTGCGTGCCTGAAATGACCGCGCTGTCGCCTCGTTGCAGACCTTGGACATGGCATAGCTGTCGTGCGGCACGGTCGGGTGATCCTCGTCCACGGGCACATATTCGGGTTTCACCTCGCCCTCGGCGAAACAGACGCCATAGGTGGTTTCGGAACTGGCAAAGATGACCTTGGGGATGCCCAGCTTAACCGCCGCCTCGATCACGTTATAGGTGGACAGCGTGTTGATGCGAAAACATTCGCCATCGGTGCCGATCATCACGCGCGGCACGGCGGCGAAATGCACGATCGCGTCGAATTTGGGCACGCCGGTGCCTGCGTCCAACTCGTGGAAATCGGTGAACTGCGACATTGCGCCGATGACTTGTCCGAAATCGGTCAGATCAATCAGCAACTCTGACACATCCAGCCCCGACGCCACCAGATCGGCATTCACGACCGTATGCCCCTGCGCCTGCAAATGGCGGATCGCATGTTTGCCCGCCTTGCCACTGCCACCGGTAAAGAAAATACGCATGATCATGCTCCTTCAGGTCAAGACGCGGATCGGGCTGCCTGCGGCCCAGGCATGGATCGCCGCAACCGTTTCGCGATAAAACAGGGTAAATGTTGCCTCGGTCGTATAGCCCAGATGCGGGGTCAGCAACAGTTGACCGGACGCAATCAGACCCGTATCGCGCAGCGGATCATCGGCGGGCAATGGTTCCACGTCGAACACATCAAGGCCCGCCATTGCCGGCCGGCCCGCACGCAATCCCGCCAACAGGGCCTGCGTATCCACGATTGGCCCGCGCGAGGTGTTGATGAATACCTGCCCCGGTTTGGCCGCAGCAAAGGCGGTGGCATCCAGCAGCCCCCTGCTGCGATCCGACAACACCAGATGCACGCTTGTGACATCCGAAGCGGCCATCAGATCTGCCAGCGTATCCATGCGGGTTACCCCCACTTCGGCGGCGCGCGCATCGGTCAGGTTTTGCGACCATGCGCAAATGTCCATCCCCAGCGCGCGGACCAGCACGGCCATCTGCGCCCCGATATTGCCCAGCCCGATCAGCCCCAGCGTCAGCCCGGCCACATCGCGGCCCAGTCCCACCTGCCAACCGGCATCGCCATGCAGCGCGGCCACCTCTGGCAGCAAGCGGCGGTTCAGCGCCAGCATCATCAGCACGGCCAGTTCCGATGTGGTGGTCTTGCGGCTGGGCGTGCCACACACGGTGACACTGGCCGCCCGCGCCGCATCCAGATCAATCGCGGCGTTCCTTGGCCCTGTCGTGACGATCAGCCGCAACTGCGGCAGCGCCGCGATCAGCGCAGCTGGCATCGGCGTGCGTTCGCGCATCAGACAGACCACATCGAACGGCGCCAGCCGCACCACAAGCGCATCATGATCCGTGATCGTGTCGTCAAACACAGTCACATCCAGTCCGTCCCAATCCGCCAGCCGCAATGCCGCCCCGGCGTAATCATCCAACACGGCAATTTTCATCTGCGCCCCTCCGACTTCATCAGTAAGAAACGACTTTGGGAACTGAAAGGCAACAGGGCGATTGCCCCTGCCCCGCCACCCTGCCAATATGGTGCAAACCAATGAAAAGAGCAGTACCCATGGCCGATGACCTCCTTTCCGGGGCCAACCCCGATGATTACAACGCCAGCAGCATCGAGGTGCTGGAAGGGCTGGAACCCGTCCGCAAGCGCCCCGGCATGTATATCGGCGGCACCGACGAACGCGCCCTGCATCATCTGGTGGCCGAGGTGCTGGACAATTCCATGGACGAGGCCGTCGCCGGCCACGCCAACCGGATCGAGGTGGAGCTGCACGCCGATTACTCTGTCACGATCAAGGACAACGGCCGCGGCATCCCGATCGACCCGCACCCCAAATTCCCCGAAAAATCCGCGCTAGAGGTGATCCTGTGCACCCTGCATGCAGGCGGCAAGTTTTCCGGCAAGGCCTATCAGACGTCCGGCGGGTTGCACGGGGTCGGCGCATCGGTCGTCAACGCCCTGTCCGACAGCATGGTCGTGCAGGTCGCACGGAACAAGGAACTTTATGAACAGCGGTTTTCGCGCGGCATCCCCTTGGGTCCGATCCAGAAACTCGGCCCCACGCAGAACCGGCGCGGCACCACCGTGACGTTCCACGCCGACCCCGAAATCTTTGGCGCGCAGCGGTTCAAACCGGCGCGGCTGTTCAACTCCATCCGGTCCAAGGCCTATCTGTTTTCCGGCGTCGAAATCCGCTGGAAGTCCGAGATTGACGACCGCGAAACCCCGACCGAGGCGACGTTCCACTTTCCCGGCGGGCTGGCGGATTATCTGCGCGAAACGCTGGGCAGTGCCAGCACCTATGCCGACAAGCCGTTTGCGGGCACCGTCGATTTTTCGGAAAAATTCAACGAACCCGGCAAGGTCGAATGGGCCATCAACTGGACGCCCGCGCGCGACGGGTTCCTGCAATCCTACTGCAACACCGTCCCCACCCCCGAGGGCGGCACCCATGTCGCCGGTTTCTGGGCCGCGATCCTGAAAGGCATCAAGGCCTACGGTGAATTGTCGGGCAACAAGAAGGCCGCGCAGATCACCCGCGAGGATCTGATGTCAGGCGGCTGCGCGCTGGTATCCTGTTTCATCCGCGACCCCGCGTTCGTGGGCCAGACCAAGGATCGGCTTTCATCCGAAATCGCCGCAAAAATGACCGAAGGTGCGGTGCGTGACCATTTCGACAACTGGTTGGCGGCGGATACGAAATCGGCCGGGGCGATCCTTGATTTTCTGGTGCTGCGGGCCGAGGAACGCCTGCGCCGTCGTCAGGAAAAGGAAACCGCCCGCAAGTCCGCCACCAAGAAACTGCGCTTGCCCGGCAAACTGACCGACTGCACGTCCAAGGACCGCGCGGGGACAGAGCTGTTCATCGTCGAAGGCGACAGCGCGGGCGGGTCGGGCAAGGGCGCGCGCAACCGCGTCAATCAAGCGCTTTTGCCGCTCAAGGGGAAAATCCTGAACGTGTTGGGGGCGGCCTCGAACAAGCTGACCACGAACGCCGAAATCAACGACCTCTGCGAGGCTTTGGGCGTCGGCATGGGCACGAAATTCAACGTCGA
>NZ_CBFIBD010000046.1:0-21095 GCF_965660735.1 Yoonia sp. | reverse complement strand
GACGTCGCGCGCGTGGATCGCGGCGATGGAAACCGCCCTGACCGACCGCGCCCCTGCCGGCCAGCGCAGGCAGGCCGCCGCCCGCGCGATTGCCATCGGGCAAACCCTGGGCTGGACCGGCCCGCGCGAAGGGTTCGCCAGCTATGCGTTCGGCCGTTTGCAACTGGGTAATGATCCCACGCTGGCGCTGGGGGCGTTCAACAGTGCCGCGCGCGCCTATGGGCAAAACCCTGTGACGGCCATCCATACCGCGCATGTGGCCGTGCAACTGGCCGCATTCACCCTGATTTCAGGCGATGCCGACGCGACGCTGGCGATCACACAGGGTGCAATTCCCGTTGCCCGCCGCCACCAGAATGCGGCGTTGATGTCGCTGTTGATGATGTTCCAGGCCGAAGCACTGGATCTGAAAGGCCAGACTGACGCAGGCATGGCGCTGCGGCTGGACAGTCTGGGGTGGGCACGTTACGGGTTCGGCACCCGCGAAGAGGTGATAGACAGGTTGAATGAAATCGCCTCACTCCCACCGCGACAACCGCCAAGCTAGGACGAAAAAACTCATGATCTACCCGCTTTCCGGATTGATAATCGGCGCGATACTTGGGGCGTTCCGCGCCAGACTGCGCGGTGGCAAACTGACCGATATGCTGCAATGGGGTGCGGCCTTTGCTATCTTGTTCGCGGTGATCGGCCTGTTCATCCTGATCTTTATCGAACGCAGCTACGTCTGATCGGATGTTCCTGCCATTCTTCGACAATCTGCGCAAATCCGGTGTTCCGGTCTCGCTGCGCGAGTTTCTGTCGTTTCTGGAAGGCATGAAGGCGGGGCTGGCCACCTATGATGTCAAGGCATTCTATTTCCTGGCCCGCACCATCATGGTCAAGGACGAACGCCATCTCGACAAGTTCGACCGCGCCTTTGCCGCAACCTTTTCAGGGCTAGAGGCAATCCCCGATGAGGCCGTTCTGAACGCCGTCGATATACCCGCAGACTGGCTGAAAAAGCTGGCGGAAAAGCATCTGAGCGCCGAGGAAAAAGCCGAAATCGACGCCCTTGGCGGGTTTGATGCGCTGATGGAAACGCTCAAGAAACGGCTTGAGGAACAGAAAGACCGCCATCAGGGCGGCAGCAAATGGATCGGCACGGCGGGAACGTCGCCTTTTGGCGCTTATGGCTACAACCCCGAAGGCGTGCGCATCGGACAGGACAAATCCCGACACCAGCGCGCGGTCAAGGTCTGGGACAAGCGCGAATTCCGCAATCTGGACGACGGCGTTGAACTGGGCACGCGCAACATCAAGGTCGCGTTGAAGCGTCTGCGCCGTTGGGCGCGTGATGGCGCGGCCGAAGAACTGGACCTGAACGGCACGATCCGCGCGACCGCCGAACATGGCTATCTTGATGTGCAAACCCGGCCCGAACGGCGCAACGCGGTCAAGGTGCTGTTGTTTCTGGATGTGGGCGGGTCGATGGACAGCCATGTGAAAGTGGTAGAGGAACTGTTCAGCGCCGCGAAATCCGAATTCAAGCATTTCGAACATTTCTATTTCCACAACTGCCTTTACGAAGGCGTATGGCGCGACAATCGCCGCCGCTGGAACGCCCAGACCCCCACGTGGGAGGTGCTGCGAACCTACGGGTCTGATTACAAATGTATTTTTGTGGGTGACGCCAGCATGTCACCCTATGAAATCGCCTTTGCCGGCGGGGCCAACGAACACTGGAACGCAGAGGCAGGCCAGGTCTGGCTGGAACGCGCACGCGACCAATGGCCCGCGCATCTGTGGATCAACCCGCTGGACGAACGCCATTGGCGTTATACCCAATCGGTGGGCATGATCCGCGATATTTTCGGTGCCGACCGCATGGTGCCCATGACATTGGACGGGATCAGCCGTGGCATCCGCGCCATCGCGCGCTGATATGGGATGCGGCAGTTTGCACCGGGGTCTGGCCCTTGTGGACAGCCGCATATGCCCCATATTCTAAGGCATGTTGAAATTGACCCCGATCATTCTGGCGCTGCTGTACGGATTGGCGATGTATCGCTTTTCGGTGTGGCGCACCTCGCGCGAACTGGACACCAAGTCGACCGAACTGGCCGACCCGATCCTCAAGGTGATGACCGACCAGATGGCGCGCGCGCTGGATATCGACCGGATCAAGGTGCATATCTATGAAATCGACCCGATCAACGGTCTGGCCGCGCCCGACGGGCGTATTTTCATCACGCGCGGGTTTTTCAACAAATACCGTCAGGGCGTCGTCAGCGCCGAGGAAATGGCCAGCGTGATCGCGCATGAACTGGGCCACGTGGCCCTGGGCCATTCGCGCCGCCGGATGATTGATTTTTCCGGCCAGAACGCCGTGCGCACAGCCCTTGCCATGGTGCTGAACCGCTTTCTGCCCGGCATCGGCCCGCTGATCGCATCGGGGCTGATGACACTGCTTGCGGCAGGGCTTTCGCGCAAGGACGAATTCGAGGCCGACGCCTATGCATCGGCCCTGCTGGTCAAGGCGGGCATCGGCACGGCGGGGCAAAAATCGCTGTTTCACAAGCTGGAAAAACTGACAGGCGGCGCCGGACGCGGCACACCGGCGTGGATGTTAAGCCACCCTAAAACCCCGCAACGCATCGCCGCGATCGAAGCGAACGAGGCGAAATGGCAGACGGGCTAGGCGCGCGCTAACCTTGCGCCGCCTCCAGCGCCTTGCCCAGCCGCGGCAGACGCGCTTTTTTCATCAGCCCGCGCATGTTCCAGTTGTCGCCGGACAACCGCCGCGCCTCGGCCAGCACCGCATTGGCCACGGCACCGACCTGATCGGGCCACTGTGCATGAAGATCACGCAGAAATGCATCGGGGTCGCGGCGTTCCAAGCCTTCTTCGGCCAGAATATTGCGGGGAAAATCCTTGGCGTTCAGCGTCAGGATCATGTCGCAAGACCCCGCCACCGCAGCGGCCAACACGTGAATATCCGCTGGATCCGGCAGCCAGAAGTGTTTTTCGATGCCCGCATCATAGCGCACGGAAGCCGTCGGAAATCGCGCCTCCAGCGTTGCGATCTCGCCACGCGCCAGCACCTCTTGTTCTGCACCCAGCTTGATGGTCGCCCGCGCCCATTCTTCCAATATACGCGGCGACCACCGCGCATCGAACAGCCCCTGCGCGGCAACGCCCAGCACCACCTCGCGCATGACAGTCGGATACAGCACGCAGGCGTCGATCATCACCCTCATAGGCGAAAGAACACGGCCTTCAGATAGCCACTTTCGGCCAGATGCGGCATTAGCGGATGGTCCGGCCCGGCAAAACCGGTGTGGATGATCTGGCCGCGCCGCCCGGCCCGGCCAATACCCCGAGCCGACGCATTTCGGAATTTCGCCAGATCCGCCGCATGCGAACACGAACACAAGCCAAGATAACCGCCATCCGCCACCAGCGGTGCGGCCAGACGCGCGATGCGTTCATAGGCGCGCAAACCGGCCTCGAGCGCATTGCGCGAGGGCGCGAATGCGGGCGGGTCGCAGATGATGACGTCGAATTGCGCGCCTTCGTCTGCCAATGCGGTCAGCACGTCAAACGCATCGCCCTTGCGGGTCTCGAACCGATCGGCGACACCCATCGCATCCGCCCCCTGCCCGGCCAGATCCAGCGCCGGGGCAGACCCGTCAACCGCCAGCACCGATGCAGCACCGCCCGCCAATGCAGCAAGGCCAAAGCCGCCCACATGCGAAAACATATCCAGCACACGCGCACCGCGCGACAGGCCGGCGGCAAAGGCATGGTTGGGCCGCTGGTCAAAAAACAAACCGGTTTTCTGCCCGCCCATGACATCGGCCATGTAAACCGCGCCGTTCATCGGCACCGGGATCGGGCCAGCGGGTGCGTTGCCGGTCAACACATCAGTGCGTTCTTCCAGCCCTTCCAACGTGCGCGCACGGCCTGTGCCGTTCATGATCACGGTGGTCACGCCCGTGACATCGACCAGCGCGGCGACCAGCGGTTCAATCAGCATATCGGCCCATGCCGCATTGGGCTGGACCACGGCCACATCGCCAAAACGGTCAACGATGACACCCGGCAGCCCGTCGGCCTCGGCGTGGATCAGGCGATAGAACGGCGCATCATAAAGACGCGCGCGATGCGCCAGCGCGCGTTGAAATTTCGCGACGAACCACGCCTGGTCAATCACCGCATCGGGATTCTGGTCCAGCATCCGGCAAATGATCTTGGAGCCCGGGTTGACTGTCACGACACCCATGGCCTGACGGCCTGCATCCTCCAGCCGGGCCAGCGTGCCGGGTGTCAGGTTACGGGTGCGCCTGTCGGTCACCAGTTCGTTGGCATAGACCCAAGGGAAACCATGTCGGATCGCGCGGGCCTCGGCCTTGGGGATCAGACGGACGGTCGGCAGATCGGGGGTGGGGGATGTGTTTTCCATATCAGCCCTCTATCCGCGAAATTTGACCGTTGAAAGGGCTGACAGCGCCTGACGCCCTTGTTAGCGCTAACGGCACCTGCTATGATGTGTCCGAAATCAGAACACGAGGACGCCATGCCGCTTCACCCAACAATCGCAGCCGTCACCGACCGGATCAAGGCGCGCTCTGAAGGGCCGCGCCGCACATATATGGACACGATGGCCCGTGCCGCCGCCGAGGGACCACGCCGCGCGCATCTGACCTGCGGCAACCAGGCCCACGCCTATGCCGCCATGGGCGATGACAAGGATGCGCTCGCCACAGGGCCCAGCCCAAACCTTGGCATCATCACCGCCTATAACGACATGCTGTCGGCGCATCAGCCGTTTGAATACTTCCCCGACCAGATCCGCGCCGCCGCGCGTGCCGCGGGGGGCACCGCACAGGTCGCCGGTGGCGTGCCCGCCATGTGCGATGGCGTGACCCAAGGCCAGACCGGCATGGAACTGTCGCTGTTTTCGCGCGACGTGATCGCGCTGGCCGCTGCCGTCGGTCTGTCCCACAACACTTATGATGCCGCCGCCTATCTGGGCGTCTGCGACAAGATCGTGCCGGGGCTGGTGATGGCCGCCGCCACATTCGGCTATATTCCCGGCGTGTTCATGCCCGCAGGCCCGATGACATCCGGCCTGCCGAACGATGAAAAGGCCCGCGTCCGCCAGCAGTTCGCCAATGGCGAAATCGGCCGCGATGCACTGATGGCGGCCGAAATGGCCAGCTATCACGGGCCGGGCACCTGCACGTTCTATGGCACGGCAAACAGCAACCAGATGCTGATGGAATTCATGGGGCTGCACATGCCCGGCGCGTCATTCGTCAACCCCGGCACACCGCTGCGCGACGCCCTGACAACGGCGGCCACCGAACGCGCATTGGCGATCACCGCATTGGGCAATGACTATACGCCCGTCTGTGATGTGCTGGATGAGAAAGCCTTTGTGAACGGGCTGGTCGGGCTGATGGCCACCGGCGGGTCCACCAACCTTGTGATCCACCTGCCCGCAATGGCACGCGCCGCAGGCATTATCCTCGACTTGCAGGATTTCAGCGACCTGTCCGAAGTGACGCCCCTGATGGCCAAGGTCTATCCCAACGGGCTGGCCGACGTGAACCATTTCCATGCGGCAGGCGGTCTTGGGTTCATGATCGGCGACTTGCTGAACGCGGGCCTGCTGCACCCCGATACGAAAACCATCGCCGGGGACGGTCTGGAACTTTATACACAAGAACCCAAGTTGACAGACGGGCGGATCACATACGCCCCTGGCGCGGGCACGTCGCTGAACGAAAAGATCCTGCGCCCGGTCAGTGACCCATTCCATTCCCATGGCGGGCTGACGCAGCTTTCGGGCAATCTGGGACGCGGTGTGATCAAAACCTCTGCCGTGGCCCAAGAACGCCACATCGTCGAGGCCCCCGCCCGCGTGTTCCACACCCAGGAAGCCGTCAAAGACGCGTTCAAGGCCGGTGAATTTACCGAAGATACAATCATCGTCGTGCGTTTTCAGGGGCCGAAATCCAACGGCATGCCCGAATTGCACAGCCTGACACCAACCCTGTCGGTGCTACAGGACCGCGGGTTGAAGGTCGCACTGGTGACCGATGGGCGGATGTCCGGCGCCTCAGGCAAGGTACCATCGGCGATCCATGTCAGCCCCGAAGCCGCCGACGATGGCCCCATCGCGCGCGTGCAGGATGGTGACATCATCCGGCTGGATGCGACACAGGGCATCATCGAAATCAAGAATGTCGATCTGTCCACACGCACCCCTGCCAGCGCGGACCTGTCCGGCAATGGCAGCGGCGTCGGGCGCGAATTGTTCGCAGCCTTCCGCGCCAATGTCGGCCGCGCCAGCGAAGGCGCGGGTGTCGTCGTCTGATCATCATCTTGCCACAAATACTCTCGCCGAAGGCCGTGATTTTTTGCGAAAAATCACGTTTCCGCAACAAAAGGAACATACCATGACCCCGCAAGAGGCATCCGCCGCCGCAGCGCAGGTTTGCAACCTCGCACCCGTCATCCCGGTGCTGGTGATCGACGACGCCGCCCATGCGGCCGATCTGGCCCGCGCGCTGGTCGCAGGCGGCTTGCCCGCTCTTGAAGTCACCCTGCGCACGCCTGCGGCACTGGACGCGATCCGCGAAATGGCCGCCGTGCCCGGCGGCGTTGTCGGTGCCGGCACCCTGCTGACGCCCAAGGATGTCGAAAACGCCAAGGCCGCTGGTGCGACATTCGGCGTCTCACCGGGGGCAACGGACCGGTTGCTGGACGCCTGCGAGGCGAACGACCTGCCGCTGCTACCGGGCATTTCCACCGCGACCGAGGCAATGCGCCTGCTGGAACGCGGCTATACCGTCATGAAATTCTTCCCCGCCGAGGCGAATGGCGGCGCACCCGCGCTCAAGGCGATCGGCGCACCGTTGCCGCAGATCAAATTCTGCCCCACCGGCGGGGTCAGCCTGAAAAACGCCGCCGATTATCTGTCGCTGTCCAACACGCTTTGCGTCGGTGGATCATGGGTCGCGCCCAAGGACAAGGTGCTGGCCGGCGATTGGGCAGGCATCACAGCACTGGCGGCCGAGGCAGCAGCGCTTAGTCGCTGAACCGCCCGGCCCGCCCGCCCCGGCGGCGCGCAGGCCCGGCATCGTCCAGCCCTGCGCGCAGGGTCTGCGTCATCGGGTGATCCGCGGCCCCCTGTGCGTATCTTTCCAACAACGCCCTGATGACCGGGCGCGCCTGTTCCGGGTCCGACAGGCCCATCGCCCAATCCAGAAAGATCGACCGGCATTCACCCGCGGTGATGCCCTCGATGCGATAGGCCTCGCGGATCAGCCCCTTGGGGTCATCGGGATCCCGCGCCCTCATGTTGCGGCCAGTTTGCGACTGATCACACGATCCGCCGCTACAGCCATCCGGCCCATGTCCACCGCAAGATCATCCATCGTTTCGAATCCTGTTTCGCGCAGCAAGAACCGCCGTCCGCCTTCGCCAAAGGCATCCGGGTCTACCGGCCCCCCCGTCAACAACCGTGCGGCCGCCTGCAAGTGCCAGAAAAGCCCCGCCGCCGCCGAAACTGCCTGTGCGTCAGCGGCATCCAACCAGCCATCCGCGACACCGGCCGCCAATTGCCCTGTCACATCGCGCGCATCCCCCCCTGCCAGCAGCACGGCGGCCTGCGCGAACAATTCGATATCCTGCAGACGCCCGGGCCCGATCTTGGCGTCCCACGCCCCTTGCGGGGCCTTTGCATCGGCAATCCGGGCGCGCATATCGGCCACATCAGACAGCACGCCGGCACCCTGCCCTTTCTTGCGCACCAAGGCCTGCCGGAACACCTCGAAATCTTCCGCTAGGGAATCAGGCCCCACCATCACCCGCGCGCGGGTCATCGCCAGATGTTCCCATGTCCAGGCGTCGTTCATCTGATAATCGCGAAAGGCTGAAAATGATGTGGCCACCGGCCCCTGCCGGCCCGACGGGCGCAAGCGCATGTCCACCTCGTAAAGCCGCCCTTCGGCCATCTGTGCGCTTAACGCCGTGACCAGCGCCTGCGTCAGCCGTGCATAATAGGTGCGGGTTGCCAGCGGGCGGCGCCCGTCCGATGTTTCGACCCCTTTTGCGTCATAGATCACGATCAGATCCAGATCAGAGGCGGCATTCAATCGCGCCGACCCAAGCGACCCCATGCCGACGACAATCGCGCCCTGCCCCGGTAGGTCGCCGTGTTTGCGGGCAAATTCCGCGACAATCACCGGCCAAAGCGCCCGGATGACCGCCTGTGCGAGGTCGGCATATTGCGCACCGCTGGTGTCAGCGTCGATCAGCCCGCGCAGGTGGTGCACCCCGACGCGGAAATGCCATTCCTTTGCCCAGCGGCGCGCGGCGATCAATTGGCTTTCATAGTCACCCGCCCCGCCCAGCACCTTGGCCAGTTCCGCAGTCAGGCCCGACACCCCCGGCCAATCGCTAAAGAACGCGCCACCGATCACCGCGTCGAATACGCCTGCGTTGCGCGACAGATATTGCGCCAGCGCAGGTGCCGTGGCGGCGATATCGACGATCAACTGTGTCAGTTGCGGATTCGCCTCGAACAGGGAAAACAGCTGCACCCCCGCGGGCAACCCCGCCAGAAACCGGTCGAACTGGGCCAATGCCTCGTCGGGTTTGGCGGCCTCTTGCAGGCGTGAAATGATCTCGGGGGCCAGGCGGTTGAAAATCTCGCTGCCGCGACTGGATCGCAGCGCGGGATATGTCGGCCAGCGGGCGGTAATCTCGGCCCCCCAATCGCTGGTAACCGGTGTAGCAGGTTCGGGGGCAAAGAAACCTTCGATCAGGTCGTGCACAGCCTCCAACCGTTCGGTCAGTTCATGGCGCAGGCTGTCAGCATCGGTGCCCATAAAGGCGGCAAGCCTGTCGAAACCGGCGGTATCCGCGGGCAATTCATGGGTTTGCGCGTCGTTGATCATCTGCAAACGATGTTCCACCGTCCGGTGAAAGCGGTAGTGGTCATAAAGCGTATCCGCCGTGTCCTGCGGCAACCAGTCGGCACCCGCGAGCCGCAACAACCCGTCGCGCGTGGTGCGCACCCGTAACGACGGGTCGCGGCCACCCGCGATCAACTGGCGGGTCTGGGTGAAAAATTCAATCTCGCGGATACCGCCGCGCCCCAGTTTCATGTTGTGCCCTTCCAGCACCAGCGGCCCGTGCAACCCGCGATGGTCGCGGATTTTCAAGCGCATGTCGTGGGCATCCTGAATGGCGGCAAAATCCAGATGTTTGCGCCAGACGAACGGGCGCAGCGTGTCCAGAAACCGCTGTCCTGCAGCGATGTCACCCGCGCAGGCGCGCGCCTTGATGTAGGCCGCGCGTTCCCATGTGCGCCCGACGCTTTCGTAGTACCGTTCGGCCGCTTCCATCGACAGGCACACCGGCGTGACCGATGCATCGGGGCGCAGCCGCAGGTCGGTGCGAAAGACGTAACCGCCGTCTTTTACCTCGGACATGATGGCGGTCATCTTGCGCGTGACGCGGATGAACGCCTGCCGGACATCGTGGTAATCATCAGGGTCGAAACGGGTTTCATCGAACAGGCAGATCAGGTCGATATCCGAGGAATAGTTCAATTCCCCCGCCCCCATCTTGCCCATCGCCAGTGCCACCATCCCACCTGCACACGCGGGATCATCGCCCGCCGGCAGCTTGCCGCGCGCGACCTCGGCCGCGACCAGACGGGACAGGCACGCCTGCACGGCGGCATCGGCGAAATCCGTCAGCACCTGCGTGACCTGTTCCAGCGGCCAGACCCCGCCAAGATCACAAACTGCGGTCATCAGCGCAATCCGGCGTTTTGCGATGCGTAATTCTGTGCTCAGTTGATCCAGCGCGATATCCGGCAATGCCGCCAATAGCTGCTTCACCGCGTTCTCGGGATCATCCAGCGCCCTGGCCAACCAGCTGCATTCATGTGCGATCAGCCCCGCCAGATAGGGGCTGCACCCCGCTGTGCCCTTGATCAGCAGTGCGACATCGCGCGCCAATTCAGGCATATGCAACAGGGCATCGTCGCCCCGCGCGGGGTCGAACGGTGTCGGACAACGGGTGATACGGGAGGCGAATGTCATGGACATACAGTGATCCCGCAGGCCAGGCTGGTCAATCGCAACCCACCCATCAGCACCGCGAAAAAACAACATGTTCTTCATGAGCCGGGGCGCGTTTGCCATTTGCATCGTGAAACACCGGAAATGCGGGGCTGCCGATCATCCTGCAAAAAATGTTAATATTATTTACATCGCCCCTTGACGACGCGGCAAATCATTCCGATATGCCCTCATGTGAAAGGTATTCACATCACGCCACATCAAACAGGAGACGCCGAAATGAACACCGCCACCGAGACATCTTTTGACCATGACCACAGACCGGGTTTTTTTGCCCGCGCCGAAAACTGGCTGGATGCCCGCGGCAAACCCGCATGGATCATCGCCATGGTGCTGGGTTTCATCGCCTTCTGGCCCATCGGCCTTGCCCTTCTTGCCTATATGATCTGGAGTAAACGCATGTTCAATTCTTCCTGCCGCCGCATGACCCGCGCCGCCCGTGTGGGCCAACCCTCGGGCAACAGCGCCTTTGACGCCTATAAACAGGAAACCCTGCGCCGCCTGCAGGAAGAGCAGGAAAATTTCGAAGCCTTCCTGAAGCGCCTGCGCGATGCCAAGGACAAGTCGGAATTTGATCAGTTCATGGATGAACGCGCCAATAAGACGGGCCGGAATGATGATACGACAGACCGCACCCCGGCCTGATCTGCCGCAGAGTTATCAGGTGGTCCAACGGCCACCTGATGCGACATTAACGACGCATCACGTCAGGGGCTTGGCGCAAGCGGAATCGGTTGTTAAGATTTCCGAAACCATATGGATCGTCCGCCATGCGACATACGTTGCCCATTGCACCGCAATTTTATGTGACAGCCCCCCAGCCCTGTCCGTATCTGGACGGGCGGATGGAAAGAAAGCTGTTCACCGCGCTACAGGGTGACACCGCGACAAAATTGAACGATGCCCTTTCGAAACAGGGGTTTCGCCGGTCACAGAATGTGCTGTACCGGCCATCATGTGCGGAATGTGCAGCCTGCATGTCAGCGCGGATCAATGTCGCCGACTTTGCCCCGAACCGTAGCCAGAAACGGGTGTCCAAACGGGCCAGCCATCTGGTCAGACGCGCAACATCATCTTGGGCGACCGAAGATCAATATGCGCTGTTTCGCAAATACCTTGACGGGCGGCACGCGACCGGCGGCATGGCCGATATGGATATGTTCGAATTCGCTGCCATGGTCGAGGAAACACCGATCCGGTCGCGGCTGATCGAATATACCTTTCAGACCGACCTGATCGCCGCCTGCCTGACAGATATTCTCGATGACGGGCTGTCGATGGTCTATTCGTTTTTCGATCCCGAACAGGAAAAGCTGTCGCTGGGCACCTATCTGATCCTTGATCACATCCGGATCGCCCGCGATCTCGGCCTGCCCTATGTCTATCTGGGCTATTGGGTGCCCGGCAGCCCCAAGATGGGATACAAGGCGAATTTCAAAGGGCTGGAAGTCTACCGAGAGGGCGGGTGGAGCAAGGTGGTCGATCCTGCCGACTATGATGACGATCTGCACCCGCTCTTGACCGATCCGATTGCCGAACAGGTGGCCCGGATCAACCTGCCAGACGGGCGTAGCTGACACGCCCCCCACGGCCGCGGCAAACAAAAGGGGGCCAACCTGATGTTGCGGCCCCCTTTTTGATGTCGCTGGATCAGTTCAGCAGGTTCGGCACGATCGTGACAACCCCCGGCACCATCCACAGCAGCAACAAAGCCGCCACCTGAATGGCGATGAACGGCAACACCCCGCGATAAATCTGGCCCGTCGTGATTTCCTTGGGTGCCACCCCGCGCAGGTAGAACAGCGCAAAGCCGAAGGGCGGCGTCAGGAAAGACGTTTGCAGGTTCACCGCGATCATGATCGTCACCCACTTGGGGTCGAAAGACCCGCCATAGATCACCGGCCCCACGATCGGGATGACGATGTAGATGATCTCAAGGAAATCCAGCACGAAACCGAGGATGAACAGCACCAGCATCACCAGCAGGAACACCGTCAGCTCGTTGTCGAAGGATCGCAGGAACTGTTGGATATAGTGTTCACCGCCGAAAGAGATCAGCACAAGGTTCAGCAGCTGCGACCCGATCAGGATGGTGAACACCATTGACGTGACCTTGGCGGTTTCGCGCACCACCGGCGTCAACACGCCGCCCAGAAACAGCACCCCGCAGGACCACAGGAAACCGAACATCGCAAACAGGAAACAGCCGAATGCCACCAGATAGGCGATCCGGTTTTCCAGCAGCACGACCTCGCGGCCGAGGCGCATGTCAAAGTTCACGCCGATGATCAGCATCAGGACAATGGCAAACGCCGTCAGGATCACCATGCGCCCGGACCGGCCCTGATCCTGCAACTTGCGATAGGTCGCAAGCAGGATCGCCCCGCCAGCCCCAAGTGCCGCCGCCGGCGTCGGGTTCGTGATCCCGCCAAGGATCGACCCAAGCACCGCCACGATCAGCACCAGAGGCGGAAACACCACGCGCAGAATTTCGTTGCCTGCCAGATACCCGGCCGCCTTGCGCAGGCCCAGATAGGCCACCCCCAGCGGAACGAGGATCAGCAAGGTCGTGATTCCCGGCGTGGTCAGCGGCCCGATCAGGGCGATATCCACCAACAGCAACAGAACGACGCCCGCGGCTCCGATCAACATCGGGGCGGGGTTTGCAAATGGTGCAACGCCGCGCGCGATGGCCAGCATCAGCCCCATCAACAGCGCGGTAATCGCAATCCCGGTGCCGATCGAAGGCGCCTCTGCGACCCGTTCGATCACACGGGCGGCACGTTCTTCGTCAGACAGGGCGCGGGCGGCTTCGACACCGCCCGCCGCCTCGATCGCTTGTTGTTCGGCGATGGCTTGATCCCATGCGTCCTGCCCGTGCAGGTCGATCATGGATTGTTGGCATTCCTCGCTGACGCCGGTGCGCAGTGATGCCGTCTGGCCTGCGTCGGTAAAGCTGTCCACGATCACCGATTGGCTGCCGATGACACCCACCTGCCCCAGACCCACGACCACCCCGAGCATCGCAACCGGTGCCCCCAGAAACCAGGTCAGCCCGGTGCCCGGCGGTGCGGCGCGGCGGCGCGGGTTGTCGTCGCCCATCATCACGGCAGGCGCCTTGCTGGGGTTCAACAGCGCAAACCCAAAGGCATAGCCGGCATATAGCACCGCCAGCATGATCCCCGGCAACAGCGCCGCCTGAAACAGCGTGCCGACAGACACGACGGCCGGTTCCCCCAGATAGGTGAGCGCATCCGAACAGCCCGCAAGCTGCGCGCGGTCTTCCTGTGCGGCGGAATACAGATCACCTGCCAGCGTGCCCAACAGGACGATCACGATAGAGGGCGGAATGATCTGCCCCAAGGTGCCCGACGCCGCGATCACCCCGGTGGACAGTTCCGGCGAATAGCCGTTCTTCAGCATCGTGGGCAGCGCCAAAAGGCCCATCGTCACCACCGTGGCCCCCACGATCCCTGTTGACGCGGCCAGAAACGCGCCGACGATCACGATGGACACGGCAAGGCCGCCGGGCAGCGGACCGAATACCTTGGCCATCGTTGTCAGCAATTCATCGGCAATGCGCGACCGTTCCAGCACGATGCCCATCATCACGAACATCAGCACAGCAAGCAGGGTTTCGATCGATTGGCCCGCCAATACGCGTTCATTCATCCGGTTGACGACAAAGCTGACGTTGCGATCAAGCGCGACTTCCCAGCCTTGCGGGAACAGCGCGTCACCGTATCGTGGCAATTCCGGATATCGGAAAACCGAAACCGCATCGGGCCGAACCCCCTGATCCAACAACGCCCGATATTCGGCCGAACCGGTATCGACCGCCATGTGGATGAGGTAGCCCGAGCTGTCCAGCGCCGCGATGATCCCGAATGAAATAACCGCCGCGCCGCTGATCGCAAAGGCGACCGGAAAACCCGACAGGATTGCCCCGAACAGGGTCAGAAACACGATAATCAGGCCAATTTCGATGCCATCAAGTCCGAAAAGCATTAGTGTACCGCCCTGAATTTAGTGGATTTCTGCGACCTTCTCGGCGGTTGCATCGCCAAGAGGGTCCTTGTCTAGATATTTGCCTTCACTGTCGGGGCCTTCCTTGAACTCCAGAAAAGAGCGGTAGAAGAACGCGACTGCCTGCAACATGACCAAAGCGGTGAATGTCACCAGCAACAGCTTGAACAGGAAATAGGCGTTGAACCCGTTGGGCGAAAAGCCGATCGTTTCGATATTCCACCGCAGTGCGCGCGCCTTTGTGATCAGCCGGTCAAGGCTGTCAGATGCAGACGGGTTCGGCACCACCAGATGCCGCCACAGGAAAAACCAGCCATAAAGCCATGTCAGGATCGCCGCAGGCACCATGAACACCAGTGACCCGACCATATCGATCAGCCGTTTGGTGCGATAGCTGACGGCGGAATAGACCAGATCGACCCGCACGTGCCCGCCCTGCACAAACGTGTAAGTCACGCAAAGACAGACGATCATCGCGTTATAAAGCTTGAGTTCTTCTGACCACCAGCTGACATCCTTGCTGAAGGACACGCCAAAACCCATGCTGATCTCGGAGACGGCAAAGACCCGCTGCATGAAGATGATGAGGATCTGTTGCATCACCATCAGCAGGCCCGCCCATGCGAAAAACCGGCCGATGGCGTTCGCCATGCCTTCCAGCACCCGCACGCAGCCCCACATGAAGCGGTTGCTGATGAATCCGATAATGCTGACGACAAGGAAGATGGCAAGAACGACAAAGAAAAACTCGACCGACGCACCGTAATAGATGAACCGCATCAGCGATTCCTTGACCGTCAAATCCGGTATGGGTGCATTGATAAAAGGAAGCCATGCCAGCCATTCGCCCGGATGCAGGATCGCATAACCAAGGTTGTAGAATGCCTCGATCAGGTTGGCAAAGAACCAACCTATCGCATTTCCGCCCCATGCTTCGACCAAGCCCATGACACTCCCCCCATTGTGGAATACGCATCGTCAGGCGCATGCCAGCGCCTGTGCGACAGGGGCCCGTGCGATTGCACGGCCCCCTGCCAGAAATCTACCGATTGGGGTTAGCCCATCACGCGATCACGCTGCGTGCGATAAACGCCTTCGGATTGCTGGATCCAGCCGGACGACGCCCGAAGCGACGTATCATGCGACGCGCGGATCCGGTCGTACAATTCATCGCCCGCATATTGATCAAGCGTTTCCTTCGCGGCCACGCCCATTGCATCCCAGACCGTGTCAGGGAATTCCAGAACCTTCACACCACCGGCCTGCAGACGCTGCAAGGCGGCACCGTTGTTGTTCATGAACTGCGCAAGGTTCCACTGGTTTGCTTCACCCGATGCGATCTCGATGATTTTCTGGTGCAGCGGTGACAGGCTCTCCCACACGTCAAGGTTGGTCGCAAGCGACAGACCAGCGCCCGGTTCGTGCATGCCGGCGGTGTAGTAGAACTTGGTGATTTCCTGGAAACCGGCCTTTTCGTCCGCCCAGGGGCCGATCCATTCGGTGCCGTCGATCGCACCGGACGCCAGCGCCTGATACACCTCTGCGCCGGGCAGGTTCTGCACCGATGCGCCCATCTTGCCAAGCGCTTCACCGCCCAGACCGGGCATCCGGAATTTCAAGCCTTGGAAATCCTCGGGGCCGGTGATCTCCTTGCTGAACCAGCCGCCCGACTGCGCGCCCGTGTTCCCGGCAAGGAAGGATTTCAGCCCGAATATCGAACCAAGTTCATCATGCAGCGCCTGACCTTCGCCATGGTAATACCAGTTATTCAGTTCCTGCGCGGTCATACCGAATGGCACCGAAGTGAAATAGGCATAGCCGGGATGCTGGCCGACGAAATAATAGTCGGCGCCGTGATACATATCGGCTTGCCCGGATGTGACCGCGTCGAACACTTCGAACGCGCCGACCAGTTCGCCTGCGGCTTTCAGATCAATGGTCAAGGCACCGTCGGTCATCGCGGTGATCGTATCGGCGGCGCGCTGTGCGGCATCATGCACACCGGCCAGACCCCGGCCCCATGTGGTGACAAGTGTCAGCGTGCGGTTGCCCTGCGCATAGGCAGGTGCAGCCAGCGCGGTTGCGACGGCTGCACTGCCACCCAGCGCGGAGTTTTTCAGAAAAGAACGACGGTCCATTTGGTTTCCTCCCGGTAAAGACGTCTTTTTTGCGCGGGGCCGGCAGGCACCGCACAGATGCGTAGCGCAACACTAAACAGAGCAGCCCGGAGGTAAATACGCATTACTGCTTAGACCAGGAGATTTCTTGAAATAATTCATTCTTGACGGCGGCGATCCCGATGCCGGCAACCAAAGCCGTTTGATCAGCACCGCATTCCGGCGTAACGCTGACAGGATGACCGGCCTTTCAGCGCGCCTGCGCGACAGATTTTCCATCAGCTACGGGCAAAAGGTATTCCTTTTGGCCACACTGCCGCTTGCGGTGGCTGTTTTCCTGATTTTCCTTGTAGTCACTGCGCAATCGCGCCAGTTGGCCGAACGTGAAATCGTGGCGCTGGAAAACCAGCTGATCCAGGCCAAGCGCGAAGAACTGAAAAACTATTTGTCAATCGCGCGGACCAGTTTCGTGAACCTTTACGGGCGCGCCGCCCCTGATGACGCCGCAGCCAAGCTGGCCGTGACCCGCGAGTTGTCGGCCATTCTTTACGGGCAGGATGGGTATTTCTTTGTCTTTGATTATGACGGAAACGCCCTGGTGGCGCCGCGCCAGACCTATCTGATCGGGCGCAACTGGACCGGACTGGAGGACCGCAACGGCATTGCCATTACCGACGCGCTGATCCGCATCGCCCGTTCCGGCGGGGGGTATCACAGTTTTGACTGGCCCAAGCCTTCGACCGGCGTCACCGAACGGATGATCGTCTATGTCAACGGGTTGCAGGACTGGCGTTGGGCCATCGGCACCGGCGTCTTTATCGATGACGTGCTGGACAATGTCGCAGTCGCCAGAAAAGAGGTCGAAGCCCGGATCAGGCGCACATCCATCTATATCGTGGTGATTGCCGTGACCGCGGTGATCGGCGTTTTCATTACCGGGATGGCGCTGAACCTGCGCCAGCGGCGCCTTGCGGATGCCAAGCTCAAGGAACTGGCCCAGCGGATCATCGATGCGCAGGAAGAGGAACGCAGCCGTGTGGCACGCGAACTGCACGACGGGATCAGCCAGATGCTGGTGGGGGTGCGCTATGCGCTGGAACTGGCGCGCCGGCGGCTGGCGGGCGATCCTGCGGCGGGCGACAGCCTGAGCAAGGGAATCGATGGTCTGGGGCGCGCCATCCATGAGGTCCGCCGCATCAGCCGCGATCTGCGCCCCGGTGTGCTGGACGATCTGGGGCTTGGCCCGGCCTTGCAGGCACTGACCGATGAATTCAGCGCGCGCACCGGGATCACCACCGACTTTGAAACCGTCGTCTTTCGCAACCGGCTGGATCAGGAATCCCGCATTGCGCTTTACCGCATCGCCCAGGAAGCGCTGACAAATATCGAACGCCACGCGGGCGCCACCCATGTTGACATCTCGCTCAAGGGGAACCGCAAGGGCGGGATGCTGCGGATCGCCGATAACGGTCACGGCATGGCATGGCCGCACCCCGCCAGCGCACAAGGCGACGGGCTGGGCCTGCGCAACATGCAGGAACGTGTCGAACAACTGGGCGGCACCCTGCGCATCATATCATCCCGAAACGGCACGGTGATCGAGGCACAGGTGCCGCTGACGCATCTGTTGAACCCGCAATCCACCGGCAAGACCCCCGACACCAAGGAACCCGCATGACCATCCGTATTCTGATCGTGGACGACCACCCGATGGTCACCGAAGGTATTCAGGCGATCCTTGAAACCTATGACGACATCTGCGTGGTCGGCACGCTGAACAACGGGCAGGATGCCGTGGACCAGATCAATGACCTGTCCCCCGATGTCGTCCTGCTGGACCTGAACATGCCCGGCCTGACAGGCCTTGCCGCGACGGAAATGATTCTTGAAAAACGGCCCTGCACGCGCATTCTGATCCTGTCGATGCACGACAGCCCCGAGTATATCTCGACCGCGCTCAGCCATGGCGCACGTGGGTATATCCTCAAGGATGTGCCGACCGATGAAATCCGCACCGCCATCGACAGGGTGATGGCGGATCAGGAATATCTGTGCACCGGGGCCAAGGGATCGCTGAAACCGCGCATCAGCGACGGCCGTGAACCGCTGACCAGCCGCGAACAGACGATCCTGCTGGAACTGGCACAAGGCCACAGCAACAAACAGGTCGCCGCCACGCTGAACATCAGCGTGCGGACGGTGGAAACCCACCGCAACAATATCAAACGCAAACTCGGGATCAGCTCGACCGCCGGGCTGACGCGCTATGCGATGGAACACGGCGTGTTGCAGGGGACGGGAAAGTAGTGCCGGTTCACGGCAATGAAAACGCCCGCTGTCTTTCAACAGCGGGCGTTCACGTCAACAACGCAAAGCCTTGCTTAGTTTTCAACGGTTTCCTGGATCTGGCTGCGCACGATCTGGAACCATTCACCTGACAGGCGCAATTCTTCCAGACCCGCATTCACGATGTCCAGATAGGCACGCCCGTTGGGGTTGTCCTTGGGCGTGAACACATGCAGCGTCACAGTCGAGGCAAGCGCATCCAGTTCGGTGATCTGGTCAACGATGCCAAGCGTGCGGTAATCCTCTTCGGCGGGCAGCGTATCATAGGTCACGACATCGACTTCGCCTGCGATCATCCGTTCCCAGCATGCTTCCTCGGAAGTGCCGAACACCAGATTGATCGTTGGCTCGACCAGGCCTTCACCTTCCAGATCGAAGGTGAACCAGCCGTCCGGACGGCACAGGGTCGCGCCAGCAAGATTGCTGTATTCCGTCACTGCCGCGTAGGGGCTGTCTTTCATGGTGTAATAGCTGACGCCTGCTTCGTAGAACGCGTCGGATGCGTCGAACAGGTTGCACCGGTCCGCGTTCGGCTTTGACAGGATGTCGACCCTGGAGCAATCCGGCAGGAACCACGGGAACGTCATGTCAAACGCGCCGCTGGGCAACAATTCGGTCAGGTGCGACCCCCAGTCATTCACAAAGACAATCCGATAATCCTGATCAGGGTTGCCGATTTCCATCGCACGCCCGACCATCTGCGTGATCATCCCGCCGCCCGGAAGGCTTTCGTCGGTAAACGGCGCATAGCCGCTTGCCGTGACAAAGCTGGCGGGCTTGGCGACGGCCTTGGTAACGGGTGCTGCCGCTGCGGGTGCGGCACTTGCCACGGTTGCGCCGGGCAGCGACCCGTCAGCACAAGGAATTTTCAGGACCTGACCTACTTCCAGCAGGTTGGGATTGGACAAAATATTGGTGTTCGCATTGAAAAGAAACTGAAAGCCCCCGGCCACGTCCGCACGAGACGCGATCTGGCTAAGCGTGTCACCGGACGCGACGGTGTAAGTGGAACAAAGCGATTGCGCTGCGACCGGGGTTGCGGAAAACGTGCCGAAACCTGCCGAGGCAGCAACCAAGGCCGCCATTCCAAAAGCGCCCGATGTCGTTCCAGCGATGCATTTACGGGCAATTCGCGTATTTTTCATGAGTGATCCATTCCATGTTCTGGTTTCCATTGGTGCCACTATCAAAGAGAAAACGGCGAAATGTTGACGAAATAGCCACCGCAACAAGGAAACAGCCAAATTTCATAATTCTTTCAAGAAAACATCTGGAAAGTTGCCCCCGGTTGAAGCCTCGTGGCCGGAAGGCTAAGTGGCAGGTCACAAGACCGAAACAAACCGTGGAAATATCATGACCGATCGCGACAGCTATACACCGCCACGTGTCTGGACATGGGACAGCGAGAGCGGCGGCCAGTTTGCCAGCATCAATCGCCCCATCGCCGGGCCGACGCATGACAAACCCCTGCCCGTTGGCAAACACCCGCTGCAACTCTATTCGCTGGCCACGCCCAACGGCGTCAAGGTCACCGTCATGCTGGAAGAACTGCTTGCCGCGGGACATACGGACGCCGAATACGACGCATGGCTGATCCGCATTCAGGACGGTGACCAGTTCGGCAGCGGTTTCGTGGACATCAACCCCAACTCCAAGATCCCCGCGATGGTCGATCATTCGGGCGACACACCGGTCCGCGTGTTCGAAAGCGGGGCGATCCTGTTGTATCTTGCCGAAAAATTCGGGGCTTTCCTGCCGGCTGATCACGCCGGGCGCACCGAAACGCTGAACTGGCTGTTCTGGCTGCAAGGCAGCGCGCCCTATCTGGGCGGCGGTTTTGGCCATTTCTACGCCTATGCACCGACAAAAATGGAATACCCCATCAACCGTTTCACGATGGAGGCCAAGCGCCAGCTTGATGTGCTGGACCGCAACCTGGCCGACCGGCGTTTTCTGGCCGGTGACAGCTATACTATCGCCGACATGGCGACCGCGCCATGGTATGGTGCGCTGGTCAAGGGGCTGGTTTACGGCGCGGCCGAATTTCTGGATGCGGCCAGCTATACCCACGTCAACCGCTGGGCCGATGAAATCTATGCGCGTCCGGCGTTCCAGCGTGGCAAGATGGTCAACCGCACCTTTGGCGCGCAGGAAACGCAACTGCACGAACGCCACGACGCCATCGATTTCGACACGATGACACAAGACAAGATCGGGCCGAAGAGCACGTAAGAAACCAAAGCTGGGTTTCAATCCGCCCCGCAGCCAGGAAACAAAATTGCGTTTTCCCGCCGCCTTGCGACATTTTATCCACGCAAGGCGGTTGACGGGGTGGTTTGCTGTGCTTAGAAGGCTGTGCGACAACGGGACGCTTTCTATGGATCATGTCGTACTACTTGTAGGAAATGCGCGCATGGGCCTTTGACAGGGTTGACCATCACGATCCCATGCGCCTCCGATC
>NZ_CBFIBD010000045.1:0-21757 GCF_965660735.1 Yoonia sp. | reverse complement strand
ATCCTGCCTGCATTGCGAAGACGCGCCATGCGTCACCGTCTGCCCGACCGGGGCAAGTTACAAACGGGTCGAGGATGGGATCGTTCTTGTCAACGAAAGCGATTGCATCGGTTGCGGCTTGTGTGCGTGGGCCTGTCCCTATGGTGCACGCGAACTGGACGCAGCCGAAGGCGTGATGAAGAAATGCACCCTTTGCGTCGACCGGATCTACAACGAAAACCTGCCCGAAGAAGACCGCCAGCCAGCCTGCGTGCGGACCTGTCCCGCGGGCGCGCGGCACTTTGGCGATCTTGGGGACGAAAACAGCGATGTATCAAAGCTCGTGGCCGAAAGGGGCGGTTTCGACCTGATGCCGGAGCAAGGCACCAAACCGGTCAACAAATACCTGCCCCCGCGACCCAAAGACGCCGAACCAGAGTACGACATCCTTGCCCCGTTTCTGGAACCGGTAGCCCAGGATGGCAAAGGCTTTGCCGCATGGCTGGACAAGACCCTGTCCGCCTTGCCCGGAGGAGCGAAATAATGCATCCCGCACCGTCCGTCATCATCTTCACCACGTTTTCGGGCCTTGGCTTTGGCCTGCTGTTCTGGCTTGGGATCGGGGCGATCGTGCCCACGGGGCTGTCCGCCTTCATCTGGTTCGCCATCGCCTATTGCGGTGCAGTGGGCGGGCTGATGGCATCAATGTTCCACCTTGGCCGCCCCGAACGGGCGATCAAGGCGTTCAGCCAATGGAAAACCAGCTGGCTCAGCCGTGAAGGCATCGCGGCGGTCGCGACGCTGATCATCATGGCAATTTACGGGGCGGGGCTTGTCTTTGCGGACACACAACTGGCCGTCTTTGGCTGGCTGGGGGCCTTGGGGGCGCTGGCGACCGTGTTCACGACCTCGATGATCTATGCACAGCTGAAAACAGTGCCGCGCTGGAAACACTGGACCACACCCGCCCTGTTTCTGGCGCTGTCGCTTGGCGGCGGAGCGCTGCTGGCCGCGCAGATCAAGATCGCGCTGGTCCTGCTGGCGGTTGCGGCGGGCCTGCAACTTTATGCATGGCTGTCAGGCGACACGCGGCTTGCGACATCCGGCACGGATATGGCAAGCGCCACGGGGCTGGGCCACATCGGCAAGGTCCGCGCGTTCGAGCCACCGCACACAGGCACCAACTACCTGATGCGCGAATTCATTCATGTGGTGGGGCGCAGGCACGCGCAGCAGTTGCGGGTCATCGCGCTCGTATTGGGCTTTGTGCTGCCTATGGTGCTGTTGTTGCTGCCATTCACCCATATCTACGCCCTGCTCGCCGTGCTAAGCCATATCGCGGGCGTGCTGACTCTGCGCTGGCTTTTCTTTGCGCAGGCCGAACATGTGGTGGGCCTGTATTACGGCAAGCGGTAACGCCATGTCATGAATACCTGAATGTCGGCTGTGCGGACAATGCGGCCGGTCACATTGGGGTATGCGCTTTCGATACGGGGTCTGGCGAAGGCCGCTCGGTGTCGAGATAAAAGTTGGCTTCCATCATGTCCGCAACATAGGCACAGCCATCCTCTCTCTGGGAAAAATGCGCCCAAACGTTGCGGGCAAACTGGTCAGGAGCCATCAGTAAACCGATAGAGCTGATGTCATATCGGCTTACCGTTTCCGCCATCGCCACATCGGCCTCGAATAGCCCGCGCTCAGATGGGGGCAATGAATATACTTGCATCGCATAGGCCACATATTCGCTCGTGACCACGCAGTCGGCAAAGGGGCAGGGCACGGCATCATATGCGGCATGGGCAAGTTCGTGAGCCAAGACACTTTCAAAGTAGATTGGTGCCGGAATTGCGAAAAAGGCGCTATCGTCTCGCCGCAGCCGTTCTATGCCTCTTGGCGAAAGAATCTCTATGCTGTTTTCCCCACAATGGTAGACACCCATGCAATTGGATGATCCAGGAATTACTTCTGTGATTTCGATGTCTTGCGGCTGAGACAGAACAACACCACATTCCGCGATAAGCGGTAGCGTGCGTGCTGCCGCCCGACAGGTCTGCTCGGCCAGCGCAGCGTCTGCTCCGCTTACCGTCAGGGGAAGCCCTTCGCAGGACAACACCTCGGCATGGCCGGTTGAAACAAATAAGGCCAGCGCGACTGATGCTGAAATGTGATTTCTGGGATGCATGGTTTCACACTTGGTGATGACAGACTACTCTACATTCAAAGGTGATCCAACCGGATCCAGGGGCGTGCTCTGGTTCGTTTTAACCCATGCGACACTTGGTGCCAACGTCGTGGGAGGACCCCGAGCCGTGATCCGCTGGCCCGCAGTCACAAATCCTGTGGTACCCGCACGTTCAGCCCATTGTCGCGCAGCAGCGCCAGAATATCATCCACGTGGCGCTGATCTCGGGCCTCGATCACGATCTCAAGCTCCGCCTGTTTCAGCGACACGCTTTGCATCATGCGCTGGTGTATCACCTCGATCACATTGGCGCCCGCATCGCCGATAATCCGCGAGATCGTGGCAAGCTGCCCGGGCGTGTCATCGATTTCGAACACCAGCCGCGTGATCCGCCCGTCGCGCATCAGCCCGCGCACGATCAGCGTGGACAGCAGGCGGGAATCGATATTGCCACCGCAGACGACAAGGCCGACCTTTTTGCCTGCAAACAGGTCCAGATTGTTCTTGATCACCGCCAGTCCGGCACCAGCCGCACCTTCGGCGACCAGCTTTTCATAAGACAAAAGATCGAATACCGCATCTTCGATCTGCGCCTCGGTCGCGCTGTCGACGCGGGCAACATATTTGCGAATGATCTCAAGGTTTGCAGGCGCCGGTTTGCGCACGGCGATCCCTTCAGCCAGCGTGGCCCCGGCGAAATGGGCAGGCGCACCATCAAAATCGGCCTTTGCCGCGTCGAACAGATGGGCCTGTGCGCCGATGACCTGAATGTCCGGCTTTACCGACTTGGCCGCAACCGCCATCCCGGCAATCAGCCCGCCACCACCGATGGGCACAACGATACTGTCCAGATCGGGGTCCTGTTCCAGCATCTCCAGCGCGACAGTCCCCTGCCCTGCGACCACCACCGGATCGTCAAAGGGGTGGATAAATGTCATGCCGCGTTCCGCTGCCAGATCAAGTGTGAATTGCACGCTGTCATCGAACCCGCGCCCGTGGATCACCACCTCGGCCCCCAGATCGGCGGTGCGCTGGACCTTGTTGAACGGTGTGCCTTCGGGCATCACGATCACCGATGGAATGCCCAGCCGCGTGGCGTGAAAGGCAACGCCTTGCGCATGGTTGCCCGCGCTGCACGCAATCACGCCGTTTTGGCGCGCCTGATCTGACAGGGTCAGCAGCTTGGCCAAGGCGCCGCGCGCCTTGAAGGCGTTGGTATGTTGCAGGTTTTCCAGCTTGAGATGCAGATCAATCCCCAGATGGTGCGACAGCCGTGTCGCCGGCACCAGCGGCGTGCGGATCGTCGCCGATCTGATCGCGTCATAGGCTGATCGAATGTCCGCGATATCAAGCATGAACTGTGTTTCCTGTCTGGCGTTGCATCGCACAGTCGGGCAAAATCTGTCAGCAATCAACGGCCAGCGTGAAAATCAGCGCCTGATCCGTTGCTCTGTCGCGCCATCGAACAGGAATATCCGCGCGGGATCAATCTGGATTCCCACGCGCGCGCCCTCGACCGACCGTTCATCGCCGCGTTCTTCGACGATCACACGTTCGCCTGTCTCGCTGGTCAGATAGACAAACGACACACCCCCCAGACTTTCGGTCAATTCGACGGTGTGGCTTTCGCCTGCGGGGTCAATCAAAATGTGTTCCGGGCGTGCGCCAACGGTAACCGCACTGCCGTCATGGTCTGGGCCGATGATACCATCGAAACGCGCGCCCAGTCCCGGCGCATCGACAGCACCACCGCTGGCCGTGCCGCTGACAAAATTCATCGCGGGGCTACCGATGAAACCGGCCACGAATTTGTTGTCAGGATCGCGATACAGGTCCATCGGTGCGCCAAACTGTTCGATCACACCTGCACGCAGCACCACGATCTTGTCGGCCAGGGTCATCGCCTCGACCTGGTCGTGGGTGACATAGATCATCGTCGCACCGATTTCCTTGTGCAGGCGCGCGATTTCCACGCGCATTTCCACGCGCAATTCCGCATCGAGGTTCGACAGCGGCTCATCGAACAGGAACACCTCTGGCCCGCGCACGATAGCGCGCCCGATGGACACGCGCTGGCGCTGGCCGCCGGACAGTGCGGCAGGCTTGCGGTCAAGGTAATCTTCCAGTTTGAGGATGCGCGTCGCCTCAGCCACCTTTTCGGCAATCTCTGCCTTGGGATGGCCGTTCATTTTCAGGCCGAACCCCATGTTATCCTTGACCGTCATATGCGGGTAAAGCGCATAAGTCTGGAACACCATCGCGACACCGCGTTCGGACGGGTCCATGCGGGTCACGTCGCGCGTGCCGATATTGATCTCGCCTTCGGTCGTTTCCTCCAGTCCGGCCACCATGCGCAGCAGAGTGGATTTGCCGCAACCGGACGGGCCGACGAAAACGCAAAATTCGCCATCCGCGATTTCCAGATCGATTCCGTGAATGACCTGCACATCGCCGTAGCGCTTGATCACCTTGTTCAGTGTGACACCTGACATGGTTTATATCCCCGTTGTTTCCCGTGTTTCGTAATCGGGAAAGCTCCAGTTCTGGGCATCCCGTGCAATTTTTTCGGCCGTGTCCCGCAGGATCGGCACATAGGCCTCCAATCCTGCCAGATTGGTGCGGCCGGTGGTGCTGGTCACGGATAGCGCGCCCAGCACGCGCCCGACCTCGGACAGGATCGGCATGGCGATACAGATGATCCCCGGTTCGTGTTCCTCGCGGTCAAAGCCATAGCCATTGGCACGAATATCGGCCAGCTCGTCGCGAAGGGCAGCAGCAGTGGTCAGCGTGTGCGGCGTGAAGCGGTGGAAAGATTGCTGCGCGATCACCTGATCAATCACCGCCGGGTCGGAAAATGCCAGCATCGCCTTGCCAACACCGGTGCAATAGGCCGGGCCGACCTTGCCCGCCTGGCTATACATCTGCACCGGCTGGCCCGCGTTGCGTTTGTCGATATATAGCACCTGCGCGTGATCCAGTTGCGCCAGATGCACGGTTTCGCCGACTGCCGCACTCAGCGCATCAATATGCGGGCGCGCGATAGGCGCAAGCGTGGATTGTTCCCATGCCGCATGGGCCAGCCGCACCAGCCGCAGACCCGGCGCATAGGTTTGCCGTTCGGGATCATATGACAGCATCTGCTGGTTGGTCAGGGTCTGAACAAGCCTGTAAAGCGTGGGTTTCGGGAAATCGGACTGCGCCAGCACTTCACTGAAGCGCACAGGGCGTCCAAAGGCGGCAACCTGATCCAGCACTTCCAGCGCCTTGCCTACCGTGCCGTCGCCGGTCACACGTCCCATCTGTCCTCCCTTTTCCGGTCATGCATCTGACGCTTTGCAAAAGCGGCAGCCCCATGACCTGTTGACAAACCTAACTGAGTCGCGATTTAGTATCAATATCCAAAACCGTGTGTCAAATAATGAAACACTGGTTACACTATGGAAGCACTAGGGAGGACACCATGCATTCCATTCTCAAGACGTCGCTTGCGGCGTTCGTTGCTGCTGGCATCGCTGCATCCAGCGCATCTGCTGCCGGGCATTCGCTGTCGGGCGATCTGGTCATTTTCTCGGATATGTCGAACCCCGCACCGCGTGCGGTGATGGAAGGCATGGTCGAGCGCTTTGGCGAAATGCACCCGGAACTGAACATCGAACTGACGGTGATCGATCGCGAAGCCTACAAGACACAGATCCGCAACTTTCTAACGGCCAACGCCCCCGACGTCGCCAACTGGTATGCCGCCAACCGGATGCTGCCCTATGTCGAGGCTGGCCTGTTCGAAGACATCTCTGACATTTGGGAAGGCCAGATTTCAGAAGAGCTGGCATCGACCAAAGGTGCGCTGACCATCGACGGCAAACAGTATGGCGTGCCCTATACCTACTATCAGTGGGGCGTTTATTACCGCAAAGATATCTTTGACCAATACGGCCTGTCCGAGCCTGCCACATGGGAAGAAGAACTGGCAAACTGCCAGACCCTGCTGGACAACGGCGTGAAATGCTACAGCATCGGGACCAAGTTCCTTTGGACCGCGGGCGGCTGGTTCGACTACCTGAACATGCGCACGAACGGCTATGACTTTCACGCGCGCCTGACCAACGGGACCGAAAGCTGGCAGTCCGACGAGGTCCGCGCGACCTTTGCCAACTGGCGGCAGCTGATCGACATGGGCGCCTTTATCGACGACCACCAGACCTATGCTTGGCAAGAAGCCCTGCCCTTCATGGTTAACGGCGAAGCCGCCAGCTATCTGATGGGCAACTTTGTCGTGGCACCACTGCGCGAGGCAGGTCTGGATGACAGCAAGCTGGATTTCTACCAGTTCGTCGAAATCACCCCCGGCATTCCACGTGGTGAAGACGCACCGACGGATACATTCCACATCCCGTCCAATGCGACCAACAAGGACAACGCCCGTGCGTTCCTTGAATTCGTGGTCTCTGCCGACAACCAGACCCTGATCAATAACGGATCGAACCTTGGTCAGTTGCCTGTAAACGCGAATTCGTCGGTCGATGACGACAAATTCCTGCAACAGGGCTTCCAGATGCTTTCAAGTGAAGCACCCGGCGGCATCGCGCAGTTCTTTGACCGCGACGCACCCGCCGAAATGGCCGCCGTCGCGATGGAAGGCTTTCAGGAATTCATGGTGTTCCCCGATAACCTCGAGGACATTCTGGACCGGTTGGAAGCGGCCCGCGAAGACATCTACTAATTGCCAAAGTGGGGTGCGTTTCTTTGCGCACCCCACGCGCATCTGCAAGCGTCAACATCCGACGCTTCCACATGCGCCCAACCGGGAGAGTGCCAATACAATGACCGTATCGCCTGTCGTTCCCACAACAAAATACACGCCACCTCCGCGTGGCTGGTACAAGCGCAACGAAATCGCAATCACGCCATGGCTGTTCCTTGCGCCCGGGGTGTTTTTCTTTGTCGTCTATGTCATCGCCCCGATCTGGCAAAGTTTCGGCCTGTCTCTCTACGATTGGAACGGTCTGGGCGATGTGACGGTCAACGGCGAATACGTCGGACTTGAGAATTACAACAAGTTGTTCGGTCTGAACGGCGAACGCGCCGACCGGAATTTCAATATCTCGCTGTGGAACAACTTCAAATGGCTGGTGTTATACCTGCTGGCGATCCCCGGCGGACTGTTCATTGCCTTGTTCCTGAACCAGACAGTCCGTGGCATTCGTGTCTACAAATCGCTGTTCTTCTTTCCCTTCGTGATCTCGCAGGTCGTCGTGGGCCTTGTCTTTTCTTGGTTCTACCTTCCCAATGACGGGCTGTTCAGCATCATGACCGGTTGGTTCGGGATCGATATCCGCGGCGGCGTGTTGGGCAACCCCACATGGGCGACCTACGGCATCATTGCTGCCGGGCTTTGGCCACAGACCGCCTATTGCATGATCCTGTACCTGACGGGCCTGAACGCCGTGGACCCCGAACAAGTCGAGGCCGCGCGACTGGATGGCGCAAAGGGCTGGAAAATGCTGTGGTTTGTCATCATCCCACAGTTGAAACCCGCGACCTTCATTGCCTTTGTGGTCACAATCATCGGCGCGCTGCGCAGCTTTGATCTGGTGTCGATCATGACGGGCGGCGGGCCATTCGGGTCAACCCGCGTGCTGTCCTATTACGTATTCGAAAAATCGCTGTCCGAACGGGGCCTGCAATACGGCTATGCAGCGGCCGTTGCCGTCATCCTGTTCCTGATCATGCTGGTTTTCATCTCATATTTCCTCTGGTCGATGTACCAGGACGAAAAAGGAGCACGCTGATATGTTCCCGACCCCAATTGCAAAGCGGACCCGCGCGGCGCAACTCAGCTATCAGGCTTTCCTGCCGTTTGCACTGATCCTGTGGCTGTTGCCACTGATCGCCGTGATGATCTTTTCCATCAAGCCCGATGTGGATTTCACCAGCGGGAACTACTGGGGCTGGCCGTCATCGTTCGAGGCGTTCAACAACTACGGCAAGGTATTTTTTGAAAGCGCGATGCCGCGCTATCTGCTGAATTCCGTGCTGATTACAGTGCCGACCGTCATCGGCACCGTCGCGCTCGCCTGCATGACCGGGTTTGCGCTGGGTGTTTATAAATTCAAAGGCAACCTGCTGATTTTCTTCATGTTCATCGCGGGAAACTTTGTGCCGTTCCAGATCCTGATGGTGCCGGTGCGCGACCTGACCGTGGACATGGGGCTGTATAATACCAAAACCGGGCTGGTTCTGTTTCACATCGCGTTCCAGACCGGTTTCGCGACGCTGTTCATGCGCAACTTTATCCGCGCCCTGCCCTTTCCGTTGATCGAGGCCGCGCGCGTCGAAGGTGTCGCCGAATGGCGCATCTTCTGGTATGTCGTGCTACCGCTGATGAAACCCGCGCTGGCGGCAATGGCCGTGCTGATCTTTACCTTTATCTGGAACGATTATTTCTGGGCCGTCGTGCTGACCCAAGGCCCGGAAAGCCAGCCAGTCACCGCCGGCATCACCAGCTTCAACGCGCAATACCGCGCGGCCTATCACTTGATGAGCGCGGGTTCCATCGTGGCAGCCCTGCCGCCCGTCGCGATGTTCTTCTTGATGCAGAAACACTTTATCGCGGGCCTGACCCTTGGGGCCGTAAAGTAAGAGACCATGAACCAAGCCTATCGCCTCGACGATGGCCGCCAGACGCTTGTTCTGGCGGCCCACAACGACCGCCTGCCGCAGGTGGTCTATTGGGGTGCGCCCCTGCCAAAGGCCGAAAACCTTGACGCCCTGAACGCCGCCCACGCAATCGACTTGACCGGCGGCATGCTGGACGAAAACCCCGATCTGTCGATCTGCCCCGAGGCATCGCGCAGTTTCCCCGGCCAGCCCGGGCTGATCCTGCGCGATACGGATGGGACGCCGCTGTGGCCCAAGTTCAGCTTCGACAGCGTTTCGGAAAACGGTGCCTTGTGCCTGCACTATAAGGACGCCGATACCGGGCTGAGGCTGACCATCAGCTTTTCCAGTGATGCCCAAACGCAGGTGATCGCCTGCCAAACCACGCTGGATGCAGCCCGCCCCATACATCTGGATTGGCTGGCCGCCCCTGTCATGCCCGCCCCCCAGCTTTCGGATGAGATGATCGACGTATCAGGCCGCTGGTGCGGTGAATTCCAGTTGAACCGCACGCCGTGGACCCCCGGCATCCATACGCGCGAAAGCCGCACAGGCCGCAGCGGGCACGAACATTTCCCCGGTCTTTACATCCCGTGTCGCGGGGCGACGAATACACAGGGCGAGACCTATGCCTTTCACTATGGCTGGTCCGGCGGACACCGGATGCTGGCCGAAGAACTGCCCGATGGCCGCCGCCAGATCCAGTGGGGCCATGCCACAGGGATTGAAACAGCGCCCGCCCAGCAGTTCAGGACAGCCCCGCTTTACATTACTTATTCCGAAAGCGGGCTGAACGGCTGTGCGGTCGCATTCCAGCGCCACCTGCGCGACCGCATCATCACTTGGCCCAAACCCGACGCACCCCGACCGGTGCATTACAACTGCTGGGAAGCGGTTTATTTCGATCACAAACTGCCTGTCCTGCAAGACATCGCCACCCGTGCCGCCGATCTGGGGGCAGAACGATTTGTGCTGGATGACGGCTGGTTCGGGCGGCGCGATGACGATACGACTAGCCTTGGCGACTGGGTGATCGATGCGCGCAAATATCCGAACGGGCTGACCCCGCTGATCGACCATGTGCATGGGTTGGGCATGACGTTTGGCATCTGGTTCGAACCCGAAATGATCAACGAAGCCAGCGATACGTATCGCGCCCACCCTGATTGGGTTCTGGGGCCGGCCGATCAGGTCAGGGGCCGCCAGCAACTGGTGCTGAACATGGCCTTGCCAGCCGCGCGCGATTACCTTTACGACCGGATCGCTGCGGTCCTGCGCGACAACGCCGTCGATTACATCAAATGGGATCACAACCGCGTGCTGCCAATGCCCGACGCGGCCCAGGCGCATGGCACATACGCACTGCTTGACCGGCTGCGCGCCGATTTTCCGCTGGTAGAGATTGAAACCTGCGCGTCAGGTGGCGGGCGCATCGACTTTGGCATCCTGCAGCGCACCCAGCGGGTCTGGCTATCTGACAGCAACGACGCGCGGGAACGGCTGCGCATCCAGCATGATGCCGCGCTGTTCCTGCCGCTGTCGGTCACCGGATCCCACGTCGGTCCGCGACATTGCCACACGTCTGGCCGCACACTGGACATCACTTTCCGTGCATGGGTCGCAGCCCAACGCCACATGGGGTTCGAAATGGACCCGCGCGAACTGACCGAACATGAGGCCGCGGTGCTGCGCCACGTCACAAGCTGGTGGAAGGCGAACCGCCACTGGACACAAACGGCGGATATTCTGCGGCTCGACAGCGCCGACCCCGCCGTGATCGCCGAACAGCAAATGGCGCGCGACGGGTCGCGGTTCGTCGTTTTTGCCGGCAAGGCCGCCAACAGCACCCAGATCGCCCCGCGTCCGCTGCGGCTGACTGCGCTGGACCCGGACGCAATCTATCGGATCTATCTGGCCAACCGCGATGAACTGCATCACCTGTCACGCGGCGATCCTGCGCTGAAATCCGACGCCCTGCACCTGTCGGGGGCCTATCTGATGCGCCATGGAATGAACCTGCCTTGGTCTTTCCCGGACCGCATGTGGGTCGTGGAAGGGTGCAGGCTATGAATGCTACTTTTCATGACTTGCGCGACGCATCCGTCTTTATCACCGGCGGTGGCAGTGGCATCGGCGCCGCCCTGACCGAAGGTTTCCTGGCCCAGGGTGCCCGCGTTGCATTCGTGGGCCGTTCCGACGCAGCGGCTTTCGTGGATGCGGCAGACGCAACCTACCAGAACCGCCCGCTGTTCATCAGATGCGACATCACGGACACCGACGCCCTGCGAGCGGCGATGGACCGGGCCGCAGCAGCCCACGGGCCAGTCTCTGTGCTGGTCAACAACGCCGCCAACGATATGCGCCACAGCGCGATGGACGTCACACCCGACATTTGGGACGCCAGTCAGGCGGTGAACCTAAAGGCATATTTCTTTGCCTGTCAGAAAGCGGCCGAGCGAATGGAGCCTGGCGGATCGATCATCAACTATTCTTCGATCACCTACCTGATGGGGGCCGCGGGAATGGTCCCCTATGTGACCGCCAACGCCGGTATCATGGGGATGACACGGGCGCTGGCCCGCGAATGGGGGCCGCGCGGCATCCGCGTGAATGCCATTGCGCCCGGCTGGGTCTTCACCGAAAAGCAGGAAACAATGTGGGCAACGCCCGAGGCAAAAGCCGCCTTTCTCGACAAACAATGCCTGCGCGCCTTCATGGCACCGCAGGACATGGTCGGCGGCACTCTTTTCCTCGCATCGTCCATGTCCGCGATGATGACCGGCCAGACCATGGTGATTGATGCAGGGGTGGCAAGCACAGGATGAACGACAAGGTGAATGCAGACTGGATCGCCGTCGACTGGGGCACAAGCAACTTGCGCGCCTGGGCAATGTCGAGTTCCGGCACGGTACTGGCAGCGGCGACATCCGATCAGGGGATGGGCAGACTTGACCGCGCCGGGTTTGAACCTGCGCTGATGGCGACCATCGGTGACTGGGTCAGCGGCCCGACGATTGTCATTGCCTGCGGCATGGTCGGATCGCGGCAAGGCTGGGTAGAGGCGCCCTATGCAACCACCCCCTGCCCCGCGATGTCCGAAACCCTTGTGCAGGCCCCCACCCGAAATCCTGACCTGAGCGTGCATGTGATCCCCGGCATCAAACAGGTCAAGCCTGCCGACGTGATGCGCGGCGAAGAAACACAGATCGCGGGTTTTCTGGCCCGCAACCCCAATTGGGACGGCATCCTGTGTCTGCCGGGCACCCACACCAAATGGGTCCACGTCAGCGCGGGCGAAGTCGTCAGCTTTCAGACCTTCATGACGGGTGAATTATTCGCCACACTGACAGATCATACGGTGCTGCGCCACTCCGTCGCGGCTGATGGTTGGGATGATACCGCCTTTGCCGATGGCCTGTCCGATGCCATGGGACGGCCCGAAAAACTGGCCGCACGGCTGTTTTCCCTGCGCGCCGAAGGGCTGCTGCACGGCCTGTCCGGTGCGGCAGCCCGTGCGCGCCTGTCCGGTCTGCTGATCGGGGCAGAACTGGCTGCGGCCAAACCTTATTGGCTGGGCCAGCAAATTGCCGTAATCGGCGCGGGCGGGCTGGCAAAGACCTATGTCGATGCGCTGGCCGCGCAATCAGCCCCCGCGATGCAGGTGCAAGGCGAAGCCATCACCATTGCGGGCCTTACCGCCGCCTATCGCCGCCTGAAAGGATAACCCATGTCGCGTCCCCTGATTGCCATTCTGCGCGGGATTACCCCACCCGAAGCGGCCCCTATTGCCGCCGCACTGATCGACGCCGGTATCACGAAAATCGAAGTGCCACTGAATTCGCCCGACCCGTTCGACAGCATCAAATCCATGGCCGACGCGCACGCGCATGACGCGCTGATCGGCGCGGGCACCGTCCTGTCCACCGATGACGTGGGCCGCGTGGCCAAAGCGGGTGGCAAACTAATCGTGTCGCCCAATTGCGACCAGCGCGTCATCGTCGCCACCAAAGCCGCCGGGATGCAAAGCTGGCCTGGCGTGATGACCCCCACCGAATGTTTTCTGGCGCTGAAATCCGGCGCGGACGGGCTGAAGATTTTCCCGGCCAGCCTGATCGGCCCCGATGGGATCAAGGCGATCCGGGCCGTTCTGCCGCACGGCACACAGGTTTATGCCGTCGGTGGCGCAGGCGCGGATAACTTTGCGCTTTGGATGGCCGCCAGCGCGGATGGGTTCGGCATTGGCTCCGCTCTCTACAAGCCGGGACTTTCAGTGGCAGAGGTGACTGCCCGTGCCCGCGACATGGTCCAGGCCTATGACGAGGCCGCGACATGATCCATGATGCCACCCAATGCCAATTAGGCGAAGGCCCGCTGTGGCACCCCGTGCGCGAACAGTTGTTCTGGTTCGATATTCTGGGCCATCGCCTGCACACCACAGGGCAGCACTGGCAGTTCGACACCTATGTCAGCGCCGCAGGCTGGATCGACAGCTATACGCTGATGATTGCGTCGGCCCGCGCGCTGCATCGGTTCAACATCACGACCGGTGATCTGACCGATATCTGCCCGCTTGAGGCTGAAAACCCCAAAACCCGTTCCAACGACGGGCGGGCCGACCCGCAGGGCGGTTTCTGGATCGGCACTATGGGGATCGACGCGCAAGACAGCGCAGGTGCGATCTATCGCTACTACCGCGGCGAAATGCGCCAGCTTTACTCAGATATCACAATCTCGAACGCGATCTGCTTTGCCCCCGACGGGACCACGGCCTATTTCACCGACACGCCAACCCAAAAGATCATGCGTGTCGCGCTTGATGCCGATGGCTGGCCCAAGGGCGCACCGGTCTTGCACATCGACCTGAGCGATACCGATTTCCGACCTGACGGCGCGGTCGTTGATGCGGCCGGCAACCTGTGGAACGCACAGTGGGGTGCAGGGCGCGTGGCGGGCTACACCAACGAAGGGCGCTTTTTTGCCGCTTATGACTTTCCCCCGCGCCAAACCTCGTGTCCGGCCTTTGGCGGCGCTGATCTGCAAACCTTGTTTTGCACCTCTGCCGCCGTCGGGCTGTCGGGCCCGGACGAAGGCAAGACCTGCGCCATCCAGACCGAATTCAAGGGACAACCGGAGCATCAGGTCATCCTCTGACAGTCCTGCGGTTTGTTCCGAATACTCAAAAAGGCATAGCCCATGAAACGCACACTTGGCGTATGTTATTATCCCGAACACTGGCCCGAGGACCAATGGGCCGAAGACGCCGCACGCATGGTCGCCACCGGGTTGACGTGGGTGCGGATCGGTGAATTCGCCTGGTCCCGTATGGAACCAGCCCCGGGCCAGTTGACGTGGAACTGGCTGGACAGGGCCATCGCGGTGCTGGGCGATGCGGGTCTGAAGGTGGTGCTGGGCACCCCCACGGCCACTCCGCCGCGCTGGATGCTGGAAAAATATCCCGACATGCTGGCAGTGGATGCGCAAGGCAATCCGCGCAAATTCGGATCACGCAGACACTATGATTTCAGTCACGCGGGCTATCGCGACGAATGCCGCCGGATCGCGCGTCTGATGGGCGAACGCTATGGCAAGACCCCCCACGTCGCCGCATGGCAGATCGACAATGAATACGACTGTCATGAAACCACGCTGTCTTATTCCAGTGCCGCAAGGCGGGGCTTTCAGGACTGGCTGGCGCAGCGCTATCAATCCACCGACGCGCTGAACCGGGCATGGGGCAATGTGTTCTGGTCGATGGATTATGACAGCTTTGACCAGATCGACCTGCCCAACCTGACCGTGACCGAACCGAACCCCGCACATGTTCTTGCGTTCCGGCGCTATAGCTCGGATCAGGTCGCGGCGTTCAACCGCGTGCAAGCTGTCGAACTGCGCCACCACACCGCCGCGCCGCTGATCCACAACTACATGGGCCGGACGACGGCGTTCGATCATTGGCAGGTTGGCGCAGACCTTGATGTCGCGTCATGGGACAGTTACCCTATCGGCTTTCTTTCGGACCGGATCGAAAGCATTGCCAAGGAAAAGCAGACATTCCTGCGCCAGGGTCACCCGGACATGCAGGCGTTTCATCACGATCTTTACCGGGCCGTTGGCAAAGGGCGTTTGTGGGTGATGGAACAGCAGCCCGGCCCGGTCAACTGGGCGCCTTACAATCCCGCCCCCCTGCCTGGAATGGCCCGCCTTTGGGCGTGGGAGGCATTTGCCCATGGCGCCGAAGCCGTCTGTTATTTCCGCTGGCGGCAGGCACCGTTCGCGCAGGAACAGATGCACGCAGGGCTCTTGCGCCCCGACAGCGCCCCCGCCCCCGCCCTGGCCGAGGCGCGGCAGGTCGCCGATGAAATCGCCGGTCTGCCCGATGTGGGCACCGCGCCGGCACAGGCGGCGCTGGTGTTCGACTACGTCAGCGCGTGGGGCTGGGATACCCAGCCGCAGGGGGCCGATTTCGATATGTTCCGCCTTGCCTTTGCCGCCTATCGCGCGCTGCGCAGGGCCGGGCTGAATATCGACATCGTGGCACCAGATTGCGCGGATCTGTCGGCCTATCAACTGGTCCTCGCCCCCGGCCTGATGACCCTGTCGGATACCTTGCGCGGGGCCTTGGCCGCCTTCAAGGGCATCGCCCTGATCGGCCCGCGCAGTGACACGAAAACCGGTGAACTGGCCATCCCCACACCGCTTGGCCCCGACCTGCCCGACACCGACATCAGCGTGGTCCTGACCGAAAGCCTGCCCCCCAGCGACAAGATCAAACTGGCGGGCGGCGGGCGGTTCCGGCACTGGTTCGAACATCTGGAAGGCACCGCCGACGTGCATCTGGCGACCAAGGCGGGGCAACCAGCGATCATGGGCGGCGATCACATCCGTTATCTGGCGGGCTGGCCAGATGATGCGACCTTTGACGCGATCATCGGCGGGCTTTGCGACACGCTTGATTTGCCGACCCTTGGCTTGCCCGATGGCTTGCGCATCCGCGATACGGCGACGCATCGGTTCGTGTTCAACTACGCACCGAAGGCGCAGCAGTGGAACGATACAATCATTCCCGCCGCTGGCGTCCATTGGGAGGAACTGAAATGAGTGTTTTCGGCAGGACCAGACGCGGCGAAAACGTGGACATGATTACCCTGCATGCAGGCGATCTGACCGTGCGGTTGCTGCCCCTTGGTGCGCGGGTGCAGGACGTGCGACTGGCAGGCGTGACCCATACGCTGACCGTCGGCTCGGACGATCTGGCCGATTACGAAGGCGCGATGCACTATCACGGGGCCATCGTCGGCCCCATTGCCAACCGCATCGGCAATGCCCGCGTGCGGCTTGATGGCATGATGTATGAACTGGAACGCAACGAGGATGGCGCACGCCACCTGCATTCCGGCGCACAAGGCGCCCATGCGCAGGTCTGGCAGGTTACAGAACAGACCGACAGCAGCGTTACGATGACGCTCGACCTGCCCGATGGCATGGCCGGTCTGCCCGGGAACCGCCACATCACCGCGCATTTCGCGATCACCGCCTCCGCCACACTGACGCTGACGATCATCGGCACAACCGATGCGACGACGCTGATGAACTTTGCCAATCACAGCTATTGGAACATGGACGGCAGCAATAGCTGGCACGGGCACAGGCTGCGCATCGCCGCCGACCGCTATCTGCCGATCGATGCCGCAACGTGCCCTACCGGCGATATTGCCGATGTCGCCGGCACCGCCATGGATTTCCGCGCAGGGCCGGTGCTGGGTCCCGATACCCCGCCGCTGGATCATAATTTCTGCCTGTCCGACAGGGCTGAACCACTGCGTGATGTGCTGTGGCTGACCGGGCAAAGCGGGGTCACGATGACCATGGCAACCACCGAACCGGGGATGCAGGTGTTTGATGGACGCCCCGACCACGCCGCGCTGGCGATCGAGGCGCAGCACTGGCCGGACGCCCCCAACAATCCTGATTTTCCAGCGATCAAATGTGCCGCCGGTGACACCTATCGGCAAATCACCAGCTGGACATTTACGACCTAGCTACCGCGATAGGTCGCATAGCTGAACGGTGAAACCAGCAAGGGCACGTGGTAATGTGACTCAGGATCGCTGATGCCAAAGCGGATCGGGATGTCATCCAGAAACGCCGGGTCATCGCTGCGGCCAAAATAGGCACCTGCCTGAAACACCAGTTCATACCGGCCCGTGGTGAAATCGGCCGCAGGCAGGATCGGGCTATCGGTGCGCCCGTCCGCATTTGTGACCATCGTGACCAGATGCACGCGGGTGCCGCCCCCGATCCGGAATAAATCCACAGTCATCCCGGCCGCAGGTATTCCATCGGCGGTGTCCAGAACATGTGTCGTCAGAAATCCATCCGGCATCATTCGCCCTTTCCTGTTTTTGCCATAAGAACGGGCGGACGCGGGCCGGTCAACCAGTGCGGCCAAAGACACAGCTTTGCCAAAAATTTGAAAGCCACCAAACCTGCGCCCGAGCCATTGCGGTCGTCAGCCGATGTGCTGCGCGCCTTGCTGTCGCACCCCCCTCCCGTCACGCCAGCGCGCGCTACATCTGGGTCACGCGGGTGAAACCGCCGGAAAGCCGAGGGTAAAATGGACACTTTAATTCTATCGCGCATCCAGTTCGGGGCGAATATTTCCTTTCACATCCTGTTCCCAACGATCACCATCGCATTGGGCTGGGTTCTGTTGTTTTTCAAACTGCGCTTTAATGCCACCGGCGATGATCGCTGGATGGAGGCCTATCGTTTCTGGGTCAAGGTATTCGCGCTGTCCTTTGCAATGGGTGTGGTGTCCGGCATTACCATGTCGTTCCAGTTCGGCACCAACTGGCCGGGTTTCATGGAAACCGTCGGCAATATTGCCGGTCCTCTTCTGGCCTACGAGGTGATGACCGCCTTTTTTCTGGAGGCGGTATTCCTTGGCATCATGCTGTTCGGCGCGTCGCGCGTGCCCAACTGGCTGCATACGCTGGCCACGTTCCTTGTGGCCTTCGGCACCATGATGTCGGCGTTCTGGATCATCGTTTTGAACAGCTGGATGCACACACCCCAAGGGTTTGAAATGCGCGACGGTGTCGCCCATGCGACCGACTGGTTTGCGATCATCTTCAATCCTTCGATGCCCTATCGTTTCTTTCACATGGTGTTGGCCAGCTTTCTCACGGTCAGTTTCCTGATCGCCGGCGTCAGCGCCTTCCGCTGGCTGATCGGCGGGCGGACGGCCGGTGTGCGCGTGGCGTTGAAAACGGCCATCTATGGTGCTGCACTGCTGATCCCTGCGCAAATTCTGCTCGGGGACATGCACGGGCTGAACACACTGGAATACCAGCCACAAAAGGTCGCCGCGATGGAAGGCAACTGGGAAACGCAATCGAACGTCCCACTGTTGCTGTTCGCCATCCCCGATGACGAAGCCCGCGAAAACCGGTTCGAAATTGGTATTCCAAGCCTGGCGTCGATCATCCTCAAGCATAAAGCGGATGGCGTCGTGCCCGGCCTGAACGATTTCGTGACCGACGATGGAGAGGTGCTGCACCCCCGGGTCGCCCCCGTGTTCTGGTCGTTCCGCGTCATGGTGGGCACCGGCATGTTGATGTTGCTGGTCAGCTGGGCGGCCGTCGCGATGATGCTGCGCAAGCGGCGCGGTGTCGAAGGGCTGCCCAAGCCAATGCTCTATGCCCTTGTCGGCATGAGTTTCAGCGGCTGGCTGGCGACGCTGGCGGGCTGGTATACGACTGAAATCGGACGTCAGCCCTGGCTGGTGCAGGGGGTCATGACCACGAAACAGGCTGTTGCGGACGTCCCCGCACCGATGGTCATGACCACGTTGATCGCCTACCTGATTGTCTATGCGATCCTGCTGGGCGCCTATATCACGGTCATCTTCTTTCTGGCCCGGCGCGCATCGATCGGTGCGCCGCTGGGAACCAGTGAACCACGCGGCAAACTGGCCGACCCAAAAGCAATGCCAGCGGAGTAAATGACATGAACATGTTTGGCGATCCAACCGTCTGGCTGCCTTTTGTATTTGCGGCGCTCATGGGCGTATCCATTCTGATCTACGTCGTATTGGATGGTTTCGACCTTGGTGTGGGGGTGCTTTTCCCCTTTGCCGATGACGCCGAAAAAGACCGGATGATCGCATCCATCGGCCCGTTCTGGGATGCGAACGAAACCTGGCTGGTGCTGGCCGTCGGCATCTTGCTGGTCGCGTTCCCGACCGCACATGGCGCGATCCTGACAGCACTTTACCTGCCTGTGGCGATCATGCTGATCGGATTGATCCTGCGCGGCGTCGCGTTCGAGTTTCGCGCAAAGGCCCCGAAGCAGTACAAACGCCTGTGGGACAACGCATTCTTTGCCGGGTCATTGATGACTGCGCTAAGCCAGGGGTTCATGCTGGGCATGTATATCATGGGCTTGGAATGGACCTTGGCACATGCGGCTTTCGGGCTGCTGACGGCTGTGTTCCTGACAGTCGGTTACAGCTTCATCGGCGCGACATGGGTGATCCACAAGACCGATGAAGCCCTGCAACGCAAGGCCGTCGACTGGGCCAAGGGTGGCATCTGGGGGCTGGTGTTGGGGATCGGGGCAATTTCGCTGGCAACCCCCTTTGTCAGCGAGCGGATTTTCGACAAGTGGTTCAACTGGCCGCAGGCGCTGTATCTGGCACCCCTGCCGATCCTGTCGGCGCTTCTGGTGATCTGGCTGTGGGCGATGTTGCGCCGGATGCCCTATCCCGGTGACCGGGGGTCGTGGCACCCGTTTGCAGCGGCAACCGCACTGTGGGTGATGGCATTCGGTGGGATGGCCTATAGCTTTTATCCTTATGTCGTCCCTGAAAAGCTGACGATCTATGAATCGGCCAGCGCGCCCGAAAGCCTGTTCATCATCCTGATCGGCACCTGCATCGTCCTGCCCACGATCCTGGGCTACACCGTGCTGGCCTATACGATCTTTCGCGGCAAGGCGACGGAACTGCGCTATGATTAAGGAAGGGTGGGTTAAAACCCACCTTACGGGGCAGAAACGGTTTGACACCCCTGCCCCCATTGCGTAATCGGACGTTCGTGGTCCGGCGCGGTAGCTCAGTTGGTTAGAGCGATCGACTCATAATCGATAGGTCGGGAGTTCAAGTCTCCCCCACGCCACCACCACCTTTTCTTGCGCTTCGCCGTTTTTGATCGGCAGGCAAGACAGGGAAATATAGACACTGCAATCACAGACAAAGCATGAAAATGGTTAAAGTGGCCTGCGATAAATTAACCATACATTAATAAACTGTACTTAAAGGCAGGTTCACACTGCGGCGACACACGCTTAAAGGTCGTCAAATCCTGAACCGTCCACGAGGTGGACCATACAATTGCAGAATATGTGACACGCGATGATTGATGTTTTTTTGCTGATGCTGCTTTGCGTTGTATGTTTTTCAGGCGGCTATCGGTGCAGAAAATCACCGCAAAATACAGAAATAACTGCGATAGAACAACGCGTTACGTCACCCACCAACGCTTAGTGCGTCACAGGGCATAGTCAACCTTGAGATAACATGTTATCTCAGGCCGCGTGCATAAGGTTGTGCGCGCGTACACAGGGTTCGCAAATTTCCTTGCCTGTTCCGATGTCAAGGTCAGTGGTAGCGCTTCATGAATCTCTTATCTTTTGCAGCAAGCACGATTTCCGGGCTTCTTCTTTGCGGTATCGGATTAATCGGCCTGACCGACATGCCGGCAAGGCCTGTTTCACAGCTTACGGTTCTGCTGGAACCAACCGGTTTTGGGAAAAAGGCGGACACGGCATATCTGGCCGCAATCAGCTTTGTCGGGGTGTGGTTGGTTTTGTCAGTCTGGGCAAGACTTGCGGCCATGGCCGGCATGGTCCTGATCCTGTCCAAGATCGTGCTTCACCACGGCATGCTCGCTTTGGCTTTGACGATCGCACTTTGTGTTCTGGTTGCGGCGGCAATCGCGCTTCGTACACGCGGTTCGGAATAGGAAATCGGCCGACCTTGCCAGCACGACGGCGGACCCATAGCGCGGCCTCTTTCATTTTGTGACACGTCAAGTTACGCACAACCTAAGCACAAGCGAAAAAGAGATAACGATGCCCGTTCTATCCCAGATCCGCGCCATTATCGGTGACACCCGCGTTCTGACAGGGCAGGACGCCGCCCCTTATGCGACCGACTGGACAGGTGCCTACACCGGCATGCCCCTTGCCGTCTTGCGCCCGGCAAATACCGCGGATGTCGCGGGCATCATGAAAATCGCCCATGACACCGACACCCCCGTGGTGCCCGTATCCGGGCACACCGGGCTGACCGGGGGCACGCAGGCCACGGGCGCGCTGCTGCTGTCGCTGGACCGACTGAACACAATCACGCAGATCGACACCGCCGGGCGCACTGCGACCGTCGGGGCCGGTGTGATCCTGTCGCACCTTCATGCCGCCGCCGAGGCGCATGACCTGATCTTTCCCCTGACATTCGGCGCGCGCGGGTCAGCGATGATCGGCGGGGTGCTGTCGACCAATGCGGGCGGGTCGAATGTGGTGCGCTATGGTAATACGCGCGAACTTTGCCTCGGGCTGGAAGTCGTGATGGCGGACGGCCGCGTCATGAATTTGATGAGCGCGCTGCACAAGGACAATTCGGGCCTGAACCTGCGCCAGTTGATGATCGGGGCCGAAGGCACTTTGGGGATCATCACCGCCGCCGTGATGAAACTGAAATCCAAACCCCGCGCCTATGCCACTGCCATGGTCGCCCTGCCCACACTGGACGATGCGCTGGCGCTGTTGAACACGCTGCAAGACGCCACCGGTGGCGCGGTCGAGGCGTTTGAATACATGCCGCGCAACTACATCGACCGGCATCTGGCACTGATGGAGGGCGCGCAGCCGCCATTCGAT
>NZ_CBFIBD010000044.1:0-22132 GCF_965660735.1 Yoonia sp. | reverse complement strand
TTATTTCGAAATACTTGGCGAAATCGGTTTTGCGCCCATGGCTTTCCATCCCATCATACTTTCGTTCGTCGCGGGAATGGGCCGTGCAATTGGGGTCATATTTGAATGACATAGCGGCCGAGGCTTGATGGGTCCGTCTGACCACAGCTTTGACGCACTGATACCTATTGCACAAGAAAACGATGACTGAGCGGAAGGCTGGCGGCGCCCAGAACGCGTGCGTCGGCGCCCAGTGTTCCTGTCGCAATGACAGGGCGATGCATGCCTGTCATGTCAAGGTCCGCAAGGATGGTCGCAACGCGTTCCGTCAGGTTTTTACAAAGCGCACGCGGGATCCAGCCATCGAGGAGAACAAGCTCTAGGTCTAGGATTGCCTGGACGGATTGAATGGCATGCGCAAGCGCGTGTGCGCATTGCTCGCTCCATTCGGCGATCAGGTCTGCGGGCAGGTCCCAGTTTTCGGGATCAATCCACATTTGACGCGGATCAAATCCGTTCTGTAGCAGGGTGTTTTCAAGGGTTGCCAAAGACGCAAGTTCAATCAATGGGCGCGAGACCCCGTTGAGGTCGGGAACGCGCAGCGGGCCAAAGCCTGCGGCGTTGCCGCTTGATCCGGTATAAAGCGAGTTGCCAAGCGCCAGACCACCCCCGACGAAAAAAGCAATGAAAAAGCAAAGCGCGTTGGCTGGCAGTGGCCTTGCGCCAAAAACCATTTCGGCGCTGCAGGTCGAGGTGGCATCATTTTGCAGAAAGACCGGTATGCCAAGTTCCTTGGCCACCTCTGACTGAAGGTTGCGATGTTCCCAATTTGCCATCAGCCCCGCGTCAACGCCCAGATGCGCGGCCCAGTTCCACAAGAAAAAGGGCATTGCAATACCAAGGCCTGCGATCCTTGATTTCAGATGCGGCGACAGCCGGCGGCGGAGTGCCGCCGAAGAGGATTTGGCAAACTGTAGAACCTGGTCAAAGTCGGGATAGTCATAGATCTGCTTTTCGCGATCAATGATCTTTCCCAGAAAATCGACGGCGACCATCTCAACCGAGCGGCGACCGACCTTCATCCCCAGAAAGACAACCCCCGTAGGGTCAAGTGACAAGGGCACCGACGGTTGTCCGATGCGCCCGCGTGACGGTGTTCCGCGTATGATCAGGCCGTCACCCTCGAGTGATCCGATCAGACGGGCGACGGTCTGGGCCGACAGGCCGGTGCGCCGCGCGATATCTGCTTTGGCCAAATTCGCATGGCGCCGCAGCAAGGTCAGGACAACACGTTCGTTATGTTCGCGCATACCACCCTGATTGGTGCCAAGCCCGATTGCGGTGCCCTGATCTTCGTTCGATTGCGAATCCAGACTGCGTTCCATACGCTGTGATACCTCTGATATGTGTGTACTTTATACCCTAGCACAATAAATAACTCTCTGGAAGTTAGTTATTGACTTGGCCGCCAAAACACTTCACCTTTGGGTCTTGTGAGGAAGATAAAACTGGGTTCATGGGAGGAAAACATGTTCAAATCGACAAAAACTGCACTTTTGGGCGGTGCAATCGCTGTTGCAAGCAGTGGTGCTGCCTTTGCGGCCGGCCATGGTGATGTATCGGCATGCCTGATTACAAAAACGGATACCAACCCGTTTTTCGTTAAAATGCGCGAAGGTGCGACAGCCGCTGCTGAAGAGCTTGGTGTCGAGCTGATGACATTTGCAGGCCAGTTCGATGGTGACCACGAAACGCAGGTGGCCGCGATTGAAACCTGCATTGCATCGGGTGCGTCGGGTATCCTTTTGACTGCGTCGGATACATCGTCAATCACGTCGGCGGTCGAGCAGGCCCGCGAGGCGGGGTTGCTTGTCATTGCGCTTGATACACCGCTTGACCCTGCTGATGCAGCTGACGCAACTTTTGCAACCGACAACTTTGAGGCCGGTCGATTGATTGGCGCCTGGGCTGCCGGGCAGTTGGGTGATGCGGCGGCCGACGCCAAGATCGGCTTGCTGAATATCAACGTCAGCCAGCCGAGTGTCGGTGTGTTGCGCAATCAGGGTTTCCTTCAGGGATTCGGGATTGACCTGGGCGATCCGTCCCGCTGGGGCGATGAAGATGATCCGCGCATCGTTGGGCACGACGTATCCAATGGCGCCGAAGAGGGTGGCCGCACGGGTATGGAGAGCCTGCTTGCGCAGGATCCGATGATCAATGTGGTCTACACGATCAACGAACCAGCCGCCGCAGGCGCCTACGAGGCGTTGCGTTCGATTGGCCGCGAAAATGACGTGCTGATCGTATCTGTTGACGGCGGCTGTCCGGGGGTCACGAATGTGGCAGAAGGGGTCATCGGCGCAACGGCACAACAGTATCCGCTGGACATGGCGCGCTTGGGTATGGACGCGATCGTCAGCTATGCGACTGATGGCAGTCTGCCCGAGAACTCGGCGGGCCTCGACTTCTTCAACACTGGTGTTGCGCTGATCACGGATGCGCCCGTCGATGGTGTGCCGTCGATCACATCTGCCGAAGGCTTGGAGCTTTGCTGGGGCTGATATACCCATAAGGCACTGAAACAGATCTGCCCGACATGTCGGGCAGATCTATCCTGCGAGTGGAGAGCATCATGTCCGACAGTTATGAGAGTGCGGCGCGCAAGGCAGAGGCGGTGGCAGATTTCGGCAGCGGGTCACGGACCTTTGTCAGTCGCGTTCAACACACGCTGCATGTGACACCTTCACTTGTGCCCTTGCTGGTGCTGCTGACGGCGGTAGTCGTCTTTGCCGTGCTTCTGGGCGAACGGTTTTTGTCTCCTTTTGCCCTGACACTTATCCTGCAACAGGTCCAGATCGTGGGCATCGTTGCCCTGGCGCAATCCCTTGTCATTCTGACGGCCGGTATTGATCTGTCTGTCGGGGCGGTCATGGTGCTGTCGTCGGTCGTGATGGGGCAATTCACATTCCGGTATGGCCTTCCGCCAGAGCTTGCGATCGTCTGCGGTATTCTATGTGGCGCGCTATGCGGCTTTATCTCTGGCTGTCTTGTCGCAATCGCCAAATTGCCCCCGTTTATCGTGACCTTGGGCATGTGGCAGATCGTTCTGGCGACCAATTTTCTGTACTCTCGCAATGAAACCATCAGAAGCCAGGACATCGAGAGCGAGGCCGCTATCCTTCAGTTCTTTGGCGAACGGCTCGAGATTGGCGGCGCGATTTTCACCTACGGCGTGATCTTCATGATCCTGCTTGCGCTCCTGCTGGCCTATGTGCTGCGCGCGACGGCATGGGGCAGACATGTATATGCAGTCGGTGACGACCCGGAAGCCGCAGAACTGTCTGGTGTAAACGTAAGGGCGACACTGATTTCGGTCTATGTTCTTGCCGGTATCATCTGTGCCTTTGCGGGCTGGGCACTGATCGGGCGCATCGGATCAGTCTCACCAACCTCTGGTCAGCTTTCCAATATCGAAAGCATCACAGCGGTGGTGATCGGCGGTATTTCCCTGTTCGGCGGTCGGGGATCAATCCTTGGCGCGTTGTTCGGCGCGCTGATCGTGGGCGTGTTTACGTTGGGGCTGCGGCTTGCAGGTGCAGACCCGCAATGGACCAATCTGCTGATCGGGGTGCTGATTATTGCAGCCGTCGGCGTTGACCAATGGATCCGGAGGGCATCGGCATGACAGAACCCATTCTCAGGGCGCGCAATCTGGTCAAACGCTATGGGCGCGTCACGGCAATTGATCGCTGTGATTTTGACCTGATGCCGGGTGAAATTCTGGCGGTGATCGGGGACAACGGCGCGGGCAAGTCCAGTCTGATAAAGGCTGTATCCGGTGCAACAATCCCCGATGAAGGCGAGGTTTGGCTCGAGGGAAAAAAGGTGTCTTTCAGTTCACCGAACGAGGCGCGGAAGGCCGGCATCGAAACGGTTTATCAGCAACTCGCAATGAGCCCTGCATTGTCGATTGCAGACAATATGTTCATGGGGCGCGAAATCCGCCGGCCGGGATTTGCAGGAAAGTATCTGCGGATGCTCGACAAACCCAAGATGCAGCGTCTTGCCCGTGAAAAGCTCAGTGAATTGGGGTTGATGACCATCCAGAATATCAATCAGGCGGTCGAGACCTTGTCAGGTGGCCAACGGCAGGGTGTCGCGGTGGCGCGCGCTGCCGCGTTTGGATCAAAAGTCATTATCCTTGACGAACCCACCGCCGCCCTGGGCGTGAAAGAAAGCGGTAAGGTTCTGGAGCTGATCCAGGACGTCAAATCACGCGGCATCCCGATCATCCTGATCAGCCATAACATGCCCCATGTGTTTGAACTGGCTGACCGGATCCATATCCACCGCCTTGGCAAACGCCTGTGCGTGGTCAACCCGTCCGACGTGTCGATGTCCGATGCCGTCGCATTGATGACCGGCGCAATGAGCCCCGATGACATTGCCGCCTGACAGACTTGCCCAAAAGGCGCTTGACCATGTCCTGCAGTTACCCGGCGGGCGCAAGCTGATTGCAATCGCGGGTCCGCCCGGTTCCGGAAAGTCCACGATCGCCGGACACCTTGATCATCTTTTGCAGGCACGTGGCCGCACATCAGCTGTCGTGCCGATGGATGGGTTTCACCTTGATAATGCACTCTTGAAGGGCCGTGGACTATTGGACCGGAAAGGCGCAGCCGAGACATTTGATGCGACAGGTTTCTGCCATCTCGTCCAGCGCATTGCGACTGGCCAGCAGGATGTCGTCTATCCGGTTTTTGATCGCCATCGCGACATTGCAATTGCCGGTGCGGCGGTCCTGCCTGAAGATGTCGAGTTCGTTATTTTCGAAGGGAATTACCTTGTCCTGACCGCCGATCCCTGGCACCGGCTGGCAAAATTCTGGACAAGCACGATCTGGATTGAAGCGTCGAACAAGGAACTTGAGGGCCGCCTGGTCGCGCGGTGGGTTGGCGAAGGCTATTCCGACGAAGATGCGCGGATCAAGGTCACCGAAAACGATCTGCGCAACTGTCAGTTTATTCAGTCTCATAGCCGGCTGTGTGACCTGGTTCTGCCGTGTTGACGCAAGGTATCCGCTTTGAACCGACCAAAAGGATCGACCTGCCGTGATGTGCTGAAATATTTTGTGCCTTTGCGAGACTTTGCGCCGGATGCGGCGTCAAACCTTCTTACGGCATGCGGGGATTTCAGCCAAGTCACTGAAAAATATGGTAGGCCCGGAGGGACTCGAACCCCCAACCAAAGCGTTATGAGCGCTCTGCTCTAACCAATTGAGCTACAGGCCCCCCGTCCAACCGCTTTAGCAGACAGGGCAAGGCCGTCAAGTTGTCGAAAAATGTCTTTCAATGTTCCTGTGATGATTTACACTCTATTTACGTTAGGTAAGGAGGGACAAAATGAAATCGATTTTCTTGGGCTTTTGCATTACCGTCGCGTCCGCTGTTGCGGCGCAGGCCGGTGAGTTTAAAGCCGAATCGTCAAGCGATGGCAATGCGGCGTTCATCTTGCTGGCGTTGGTGGCGGTCGTTGTTGCGACTGGCAGCGGCATGCTTGCCACGCGCAACGACAACAGTCTGGATATCAAATCAGACGACGCAGACGACAACGCCGGTTTCTAGGGGCGGCGCGCCGGTATGCTGAACATGCGGCGTATCGGATCCCACAGCACAGAACCAAGCCGATGCGTCATCAAGGGCGCATCGGCTTGGTCATTCAGGCCAAAGGTGATGTTTTCCTGCGCCTTTGTCACGTAAAGCGTGCCAAACATCCAATCCCATATCGCGAGCATGTTGCCGAAATTCTTGTTGTAATGGGCGGGATCCGTGCTGTGGTGGATGTGGTGTTGCGCGGGCGAAATAAAGATTCGTTCCAGCACGGGCCCAAAACTGATCCAGATATGGCTGTGGTGAAAATTGGCGATTGTCGCATTCCCGAGCACGATAAAAGCATTTGCCCCGGCGATCTTGGCAAAACTGGCAGTATCGTCGAAAACCCCGACCAGCACACCAAGCAGCGTGCCGATGATCACCGATTGCATGCTGGCGCTGACGATAAGGCCGAAAGGGTGCTGGCGATAGGTCGTCAGCGGGGTCAGAACGGATGCGCTGTGGTGGACAGCATGCAATGGCCAGATTGACCTTGTCGTGTGATAGGCCCGATGCACCCAGTAGACGGCAAATTCACTGGCCAGCCAAAAAATGAACGCCAACATAAGTGGAGAAAGCGGCGCATTGCCCAATGCCGCACCGGGGAGCTGCGCAGCAACTATGGCTGCAACCGCCGGGATCGCCACAAATTTGGACAATATACCGAAGAAGCTCATCAAACGGCCGATAACAAAGAGCTGGATGTCCAATGTGGTAGAGCGGTGCCGCCAGATCGCCCGTGGCATTAACCACGATAGAAAGCTGCCGGTTTCCCTTCGCCACAAGAATATTCCCCAGGCCAACAGGAACCACAGCAACAGATACTGTGGCGCAAGCAACTGCTGCGCTCCAAAGAAACTGTGATAAAGCGTCGTCAGCTTTTCGAACATTGGTTTCCCGCCGCGAATGACGTCACCAATGGTCGGCCTATGATGTGCAGTTGTCAACGGCCCACTGGGCAGTTCGGACCCGATGCCGGAGTTGACCGAGGAAGCGGCGGCGCGGGCCATATACAGATAGCCAAACGCCGGCCGCCCCAAGACCAGCGAGAATGAAAGAACATGAGGAGGGCGCTTTCATCTCATCTCCTCAATGCCCTTCAAAGTGTTAACAAACCCTGAATGATCCGTCGAAAAAACGATCTTGCGGAAGTTCAAGCCGTTGCGCAGACCCTTGGCATCCGCTATCGCATCGGCAACTGACAGACGGGGTGTCATCATGACGAAAAACGGGCTCACCTATGCGGACGCGGGCGTAGACATTGACGCGGGCAACACGCTTGTAGAGCGGATCAAACCGGCCGCAAAGCGCACCGCACGTTCCGGTGTCATGGCGGGGTTGGGCGGTTTCGGCGCGCTGTTCGATCTCAAGGGCGCGGGATACACAGACCCGATCCTTGTGGCCGCGACCGACGGTGTCGGCACCAAGCTGCGGATCGCGATTGATACCGGCAACGTCGATACCATCGGGATCGACCTTGTGGCGATGTGCGTCAACGATCTGGTGTGCCAGGGCGCGGAACCGCTGTTTTTTCTTGATTACTTTGCCACCGGCAAGCTGGAACTGGATCAGGCCACCCGCATCATCGAAGGGGTCGCGGCAGGTTGCGCCGCGTCGGGTTGCGCGCTGATCGGCGGCGAAACAGCAGAAATGCCGGGCATGTATCATGACGGCGATTTCGACTTGGCGGGTTTTGCGGTTGGTGCAATGGAACGCGGGTCCGATCTGCCTGCGGGTGTTGCGGTGGGGGATGTGCTGCTGGGGCTGGCATCTGACGGGGTGCATTCCAACGGGTATTCGCTGGTGCGCCGGATTGTGGACCTGTCAGGTCTGGCATGGTCCGATGCGGCCCCTTTTGCGGATGAAAGCCTGGGCGGCGCGCTGCTGGCGCCGACGCGGCTTTATGTCAAACCTGCACTTGCGGCGGTGCGGGCGGGGGGCGTGCATGCGCTGGCGCATATTACCGGCGGCGGGCTGACCGAAAACCTGCCGCGCGTTCTGCCCCAGGACATGGGCGCGCAGATCGACCTGAACGCCTGGGCATTGCCACCCGTCTTTCGCTGGCTGGCTGAAAATGGCGGCATGGCCCAGGCCGAACTGCTGAAAACCTTCAACGCAGGCATTGGCATGGTGATCGCGGTCGATGCTGATCGCGCGGCTGACCTGACCGCGCTGCTGACGGATGCGGGCGAAACCGTTCACACGCTGGGCCATGTCACGGCCGGCAGTGGCGTGTCCTACACAGGCCAGTTGCTGTGACCAAACGGGTCGCCATCCTGATTTCGGGCGGCGGGTCGAATATGGTTTCTCTGGTCAAATCCATGACCGGCGATCATCCCGCGCGGCCTGTGTTGGTGGTATCCAACGACCCGAAGGCAGGTGGGTTGGACAAGGCGCAGGCGCTGGGAGTGCCGACAGCGGTCGTCGATCACCGGCCATTCGGGCGCGATCGCGCCGCATTTGAAGCCGCCCTGCAAAAGGTGCTGGCAGACGCGCGGCCCGATATCATCTGCCTTGCCGGCTTTATGCGGATATTGACGCCAGAATTCACGGCCCGGTGGGCGGGCAGGATGCTGAACATCCACCCATCGCTTTTGCCAAAATACAAAGGGCTGCATACCCACGCCCGTGCGTTAGAGGCCGGTGACCGCGAACATGGCTGCACCGTGCACGAGGTCACAGCGGAACTGGATGGTGGGCCGGTCCTTGGGCAGGCGCGGCTGGACATCGGCCCTGATGATACGCCTGACACACTTGCCGCGCGTCTTTTGCCTCTGGAACATGCGCTTTACCCTGCTGTGTTGCGCCGTTATGCGGCGGGTGACCGCACCCCTGTCTCACTGTCCGCGAAATGAAACGCACCCGGCTTTCATTCGCGGGGCTGATCGCATAACAGTAGCTCCTGAAACGAGTGACGGACGAAGAATGAAAAAGATTACAACGACGGACGCGCTGGCCGCGTTCTGCGCCGAAGCTGCCAAACGCCCTTATGTGACGGTTGATACGGAATTTCTGCGCGAACGCACCTATTATTCGAAACTTTGCCTTGTGCAGCTGGCTTATCGCGATGACGCGGGCGAAGACGCGGCGCTGGTCGATCCGCTCGCCGAGGGGCTGTCGCTGGAACCGCTTTATGATCTTTTTCGTGATGCAGGTGTCGTCAAGGTATTTCACGCCGCCCGTCAGGACCTGGAGATTTTCTACGTTGATGCGGGCGTTATTCCGGCACCGTTGTTCGATACCCAGGTCGCCGCGATGGTTTGCGGTTTTGGCGAGCAGGTCGGCTATGAAACGCTTGTGCGCAAGATCGCCAAGGCCGATCTGGATAAATCATCGCGTTTTACCGATTGGTCGCGGCGTCCGCTGACCGATGCACAGGCAACCTATGCGCTGGCCGATGTGACGCATTTGCGCGACATCTATGAATACCTGTCTGACCGGCTGGATAAATCTGGTCGCAAGAAATGGGTGGCCGAGGAAATGGCGGTCTTGAAGGATCCCGCCACCTATCAGGCCGATCCCGATACCGCGTGGCAGCGCGTCAAGACCCGGACGCAGTCGGGCCGTTTTCTTGCGATCGTGCGCGAACTGGCCCGGTTTCGGGAAACCTATGCGCAGCAACGCAATATTCCACGCAGTCGCGTGTTCAAGGATGATGCGCTGGTCGAACTGGCCTCGACGAAACCGCAAAACGAGCAAGATCTGGGCCGGTCGCGGCTGTTGCTGCGCGAGGCCCGCAAAGGGGACGTTGCCCAAGGTATTCTGGACAGCATCAAGGCTGGTCTGGCCGTGGACAATGCCGACCTGCCCAAGCCCGACAAATCGCGCGTCGCCATTCAGGTGAACCCAGCATTGGCCGATATGCTGCGTGTCCTGCTCAAGGCCAAGACCGACAACGAAGGTGTTGCGCAGAAGCTGATTGCAACATCTGCCGATCTGGATGCACTGGCCGCAGGTGAGCGCGATGTCCCCGCCCTGAAAGGGTGGCGCCGCGAGGTGTTCGGCAATGACGCGCTGCAATTGTGCGAAGGCAAGGTGGGGCTGGCGGTCAAAGGACAAAAAGTCGTCACTGTTGCGCTGTGATCTGGACGAACCCACCCGGCGACCCTAGGTGATAAAGGCAACAAGAGGCGCGAAAATGGCAAATCCCGACTTTGAAGAACTCGTTGAAACGTTTGAATTCCTTGACGATTGGGAAGACCGTTATCGCCATGTCATCGACATGGGGCGGGCGATGGACCCATTAGAGGACGCGTTGCGCGTGCCAGCCACCAAGGTTGATGGCTGCGCCAGCCAGGTCTGGCTGGTCCCACAGGTTGATGATGGAATTTTTACCTTTCGTGGTGCCAGCGATGCGATGATCGTGAACGGCCTGATTGCGGTGCTGCGGGCACTTTACGACAAACAGCCCGTTGATCAGATCGGGGCGATCGATGCGCCTGCCGAACTGGGGCGTCTGGGCCTGAATGACCATCTGTCGGCGCAGCGATCCAATGGGCTGCGTGCCATGGTAGAACGGATCAGGGAAACCGCGGCGGCGGCCTAAACCACGGCCAAGGCCATCTGCAGATCGCCATACCCGGTAAACCGCCGCTCGAACGTCAGACCAAGGCGCGCGGCACAGGCCCGCGCCTTGGCCGTCAGGGATGGGTCTTCGGTCTGTGCCTGATAGACCAGCTTTTCATAATTGCCGAAATACATATCCCGCAGGTCGGGGTGACGGTCCAGCCCCAGCGGTTCCCACACAAAGGCATCGAACTGGCGCACCAGAAAATCAGTCAGGTAAAATGCGGTGATCTCATCGCGGGCGGCAAAGGTATCCACGCCTTCGAAAAACGCATAACAATGCGGGCCGCGGACCATTTCAACCCCCATGTCCGCGCAGGCGGCCTGCAACTGCCCGCCCGTGCCGCAATCGGCATAAACCACAAAAATGCGGTCGTAGGCATCACGGTGTTTTGCGACAGCCTCTCGCACCGCAGGGACGATCCGTTCGGGATGATTGTGCAGAATGGCGGGCAGGCACTGCAGATCCAGATGGTTCCAGCCATTCGCCGCCCTCAGCGCGAGGATTTCCCGCGCCAATGCCCCGCAGGCAATCAACAGCACCGACCCGACACCCTTGGGCGCAAGCCCCGTGACTGTCAGGGTCGCATCCGTCGTCACGACAGGCGCACCGCGGTGCCGTAGGCCACGATTTCGGACGCGCCATTCATGATCGCGGAGGTTTCCATGCGAACGCCGATAATCGCATTGGCCCCCATACGTTGCGCTTCTTCCTTCATGCGGTCCAGCGCCTGTTCGCGCGCACCTGCCAACAGCGAAGAATAGCCCGTCATTTCCCCGCCAACCAAATTGCGCAGCCCGGCGACGATATCGGTGCCGATATGCTTGGCCCGCACCGTCGCACCGCGCACCAGCCCGAAGGTTTGCAGCACATCACGGCCCGGCACGCTGTCGGTTGTGCAGATCAGCATATCAGTTTTCGAAACGGTCATAGTGATCGTCGTCCTTGTTGTTGATCCGCTCGGAAATTACCCGCCACGCGACATAGGCACACAGGGCCACGACGCTTAGCACGGCAAGACCGGCCACCGGCGCAAATTGCGTGCTGGCGATCAGGGCAGTGGCAAGCCAAACCGTAGCCGCCGCTGCAGCGACCACACTCACAATGATAAGAACCAGTTTGTCTAAAGGCATGGACCTCTCCTTTGAGATCAATATGAGGGGACCAACCGCAAATAAAAAGGGGATCAGGCGTGTGCTGAGCCCTGATTATGCTTGCGCGCGACAAGGGTCTTGGCGGTTTCCACGGCAACGGCGGCATCGCGGCAATAGGCATCTGCCCCGATCGCACGGCCAAATTCCTCGTTCAAGGGGGCGCCGCCGACCAACACGATATAATCATCGCGCATGCCTTTTTCGATCATCGTATCGATGACGACCTTCATATACGGCATGGTTGTCGTCAGCAGGGCGGACATGCCCAGAATGTCCGGCTGCTCGGTTTCCAGAGCTTCGACATAAGCCTCGACCGCGTTGTTGATCCCCAGATCGACCACCTCGAAACCAGCGCCCTCCATCATCATCGCGACAAGGTTCTTGCCGATGTCGTGGATGTCGCCCTTGACGGTGCCAATCACCATCTTGCCCATACGGGGCGCACCTGTTGCAATCAGCAGGGGTTTCAGAATTTTCATGCCGCCTTTCATCGCATTCGCGGCCAGCAACACCTCTGGGACGAACAGGATGCCATCGCGGAAGTCGTGACCAACGATCGTCATGCCGCCAACCAGGGCTTCTGTCAGCACCCGGTAGGGGGCCCAGCCACGCGCGATCAGGATGTTCACGCCTTCTTCGATCTCTTCCTTCATGCCATCATAAAGGTCGTCAAACATCTGCGCGACAAGATCCTCGTCGTTCAGTTCGGACAGAATGATGTCATCTTCTTGGTCGGACATTTGGCACCTCTAGGATTTTGCTGTCTACCTAATGCTGCATTCACGGTTTGGCCAGCCAGAGATTTGCGACATTCGCACGATCGGCACCGACGCACGCTTGCCGATATTCATGTTTTGTTCCATGATGCCGTATGACATGCGACCTGACAAAATCAAATCATCGCACGCCGGGCCGCGCGGCGACATCAAACCCCCATGTGCGGTTTGACCGCTATCAGGTGACGGCGGTTGACGAAGGCTGGGACCAGGGCGGTGAATTACCCGTGCTGCGCACCCAGGTCACCGAGGAAGATGCACGCAGGATCATTACGCGCAATTCATCTCCTGACCTGTCTTTTGATCGGTCGATCAACCCATATCGCGGTTGCGAACATGGCTGCATCTACTGTTTCGCGCGGCCCAGCCATGCGTTTCTGGGGCTGTCGCCGGGGCTGGATTTCGAAACGCGGTTGATCGCACGGCCCAATGCCGCCGAACAGTTGCGCAAGGAACTGTCCCATCCGCGCTATGTGCCGGCCACGATTGCCATCGGCACAAACACCGACGCTTACCAGCCTATTGAACGGGATCGCGGGTTCATGCGGCAGGTGTTGCAGGTACTGTCGGATTTCAACCATCCCGTGGCTGTCGTCACCAAGGGCACGCTGATCGAACGCGATGTGGATATTCTGGCGCCCATGGCGGCCAAAGGGCTGGTCCGTGTGGGCATTTCCGTCACGACGCTGGACCCCAGGACATCGCGGGCGATGGAACCGCGTGTACCATTGCCCAAGGCGCGGTTACGCACGATCCGCCATTTGACGGAGGCAGGAATACCGGTGCGGGTGATGGTCTCGCCTGTCGTGCCCGCCCTGACCGATCACGAGCTTGAGGCCATCCTGGCCGCCGCAAGTGATGTCGGTGCGGTTGCAGCGTCTGCCATTGCGTTGCGCCTGCCACGCGAAGTGGCAGGTCTCTTTCGGGACTGGCTGGCTGACTGTTACCCCGACCGCGCTGCACGCGTAATGGGCCGGGTGCGGGAACTTCACGGCGGGCGCGATTACGATTCAGAGTTTGGCAGGCGGATGACGGGGCAGGGGGAATGGGCCAGCTTGATCCATCAGCGGTTCAGGCTGGCGACCCGGAAACTGGGGCTGGATCGCAGTTTACCGCCTCTGCGTTCGGATCTTTTCAAGCGACCGCCGCAGTCAGGTGATCAAATGTCATTGTTTTGATTGTCGCACACGCCAGCTGCCCTGACGCAAGCCGAAATGTCGGAGCCTCCGGCGGAGGTATTTGGAAACAGAAGAAGATCGGGCCCCGCGACACGGTAGCCGTGCGCGAGAACCTTCTCCAGTTACGGTCATCGGCTCCTCAGCCTGTACCGCAGGATCACGATCGCAGGGTTTGGTTAGAAAACCGTTAATGGCCTTCTTCTGTTTGAAAATACCGCGGGGGAGCCGCGGCACGCGGCGGGGGCAGCGCCCCCTCTGCCCAAGATTACGCTTTGCGGCGACGCCCACGGCGGGGTGCTGCCTCTGGTCCGGCGCCGTCGGTGCCATCCGAGGCGGATGAAAATCCGCCCAGCGCTTCGGTGATTTTCTCTAGCGTGGGGCGATCGCCCTTTTGGCGCGTTTCAAGTGCTTCGCGCATGGCCACCAGATGTGCGGGCGTGGTGCCGCAGCAGCCGCCAATGATCGTCGCGCCGCAATCACGGGCCAGGACCGCATAATCTGCCATCAGGGCAGGGGTGCCGTCATAATGGATGTGCCCGTCGTGATATTTCGGGATGCCCGCATTTCCCTTGGCGATGATCGGCACGGTCGGCCCTGCGGCGGCAAAGCCCAGCACGGTGCGCAGCAGATCGGATGCGCCAACACCGCAGTTGGCGCCAAAGGCCAACGGCTGCGGGTCCAACTTGCCCACCATTTTGACCATATCGGCACTGGTCAGCCCCATCATCGTCCGGCCCGCGGTGTCAAAGCTCATGGTGCCGCACCATGGCATGTCTGCCAGCGCGAATGCCTCGGCGGCGGCACGGAATTCTTCGGCTGCGCTGATCGTTTCAACCCAGAGCACATCCGCGCCTCCGGCTTTCAGTCCTTCGGCCTGTTCGTGAAACATTTCCACGGCGCGTTCGTGGGTCAGGCTGCCCATGGGGGACATGATTTCACCTGTCGGGCCGACCGATCCCGCCACGACAACCGGTCGCCCGGCTGTATCGGCGACATTGCGGCCGATTTCGGCGGCAGCCTTGTTCAATTCGAACACACGGCCTTCGGCACCGTGCAGTTTCAGCCGCGATGCGTTGGCACCAAAGCTGTTGGTCAGGAAAATATCGCTGCCTGCGTCAACGGCGCCCTTGTAAAGCTGTGTAATTTTTGCGGTTTCGTCGATGTTCCACATCTCGGGCGCATCACCCGACATCAGCCCCATGTTAAACAGGTTCGTTCCCGTCGCGCCATCGGCCAGCAGCCAGTCACGGGTTTCAAGCAGTTTGGAAAGTGCGTTGGTCATGATGTCGTTCCACCGTGAAGGTAAGTGCTGTTCGCGCGCCACAATTGACCGCGAACTCAAGTTGCAAGACCGGCGCGTGGCCCGGGCAATACGTTACGGATGCCTTTATCCTGTTATGATACAGGATAACAGCGCATCAAGATGAGATCCGTAAACCGCCAGGTAGCCCGGCCCGTGTCGCGGCTCAGCTTTCTTCAAGCAGTTGCGACTTGGCCCGGGCCATCAGGGCGATCATCTGTTCGCGAATTGTCTTTTCGTCCGCCAGCGTTCCCAGATCGGCGGCGACCTTGCGATAGACATCTTCGTCGCCGGGTTCTGCCATGTCGGCCTTGATCACCTCGGCGGCATATGCTGTCGCATCATCACCGGTCTTGCCCATCAGTTCGGCGGCCCAAAGGCCCAACAACTTGTTGCGGCGCGCCTCGGCGCGGAACTGCATTTCGGCATCATGGGCGAATTTTGATTCGAATGCATTTTCGCGATCTTTGAATGTGTTCATGTCCGGACCCTCGTGATTTGATTGATCAGGGTATGATATGCCCGTGCAGGTGCTTGCCCGCAAGGGGGGCTTGCACTATGACGCGCACATGACGCGGCCCGGGGCGGGTGTGCGCAGGCAATCAAGAGGTGAGCATGGCACGCCGCAAGAAGATTTACGAAGGCAAGGCAAAGATCCTTTACGAAGGTCCGGAGCCCGGCACCCTTGTGCAGTATTTCAAGGATGACGCCACAGCCTACAACGCCGAAAAGAGAGCCGTGATCGAAGGCAAGGGGGTGCTGAACAACCGTTTGTCGGAGTTTTTCATGACCGGTCTGGGCCAGATCGGTATTCCCACGCATTTCATTCGGCGTCTTAACATGCGCGAACAACTGATCAGGCAGGTCGAGATCATCCCGCTTGAGGTTATCGTGCGCAACTTTGCCGCCGGCAGCATGGCCAAGCGACTGGGCATGGACGAAGGTACGCCGCTGCCGCGCCCCATCGTCGAATTTTCCTACAAGGACGACGCCTTGGGCGATCCGCTGGTCCCCGAGGAATATATCATTGCGTTTGGCTGGGCCACGCAGCAGGACATGGATGATATCGTCAGCCTTGCACTGCGGGTGAATGACTGGATGTCGGGTGTCATGTATGGCGTCGGTATCAAGCTGATCGATTTCAAGATCGAGGTTGGGCGTGTCTGGGATAATGAATTTCCCCGCCTGTTGCTGGCTGATGAAATCAGCCCTGACAGCTGCCGTCTTTGGGATGTGGAAACCGGCCAGAAGCTGGACAAGGATGTGTTCCGCCGCGATCTGGGCAATCTGGCGGATGCCTATACAGAGGTTGCCCGCCGTCTGGGTGTGCTGCCGTCCAACGTGACCCACCGTCCCAAGCCGACGCTCATCAACTGACCGTCGTTTCTGAGTATTTTTGGCAAGATGATGATGAAAGAGGCGCTGACATGAAAGCTCGCGTTTATGTAATGCTCAAGACCGGTGTGCTTGACCCGCAGGGCGAGGCAGTGCGCCATGCGCTTGGCAGTCTTGGTTTCGAGGGGGTGAACGGCGTGCGGCAGGGCAAGGTCATCGAACTTGATCTGGCCGATGGCACGACCGAGGACACCGTAAGGGACATGTGTGAAAAGCTGCTGGCGAACACGGTGATCGAAAGCTACCGGATCGAGGTGCTCTGATGCGGGCCGCAGTCATCGTATTTCCCGGTTCGAACTGCGACCGTGACATGGCCGTGGCGCTGCGCGCTGCCGGTGCTGATGTGCAGATGGTCTGGCACAAGGATGCGACGCTGCCCGATAATGTCGATCTGGTTGCGATCCCGGGCGGGTTTTCGTTTGGTGATTATCTGCGTTGCGGGGCCATTGCGGCGCAGTCGCCGATCTGCCGTGCCGTCGTGGCGCACGCCGAACGCGGCGGTTATGTGCTGGGGGTCTGCAACGGGTTCCAGGTATTGACCGAAACCGGCCTGTTGCCCGGCGCGCTGATGCGCAACGCCAACCTCAAGTTCATTTGCAAGACCGTGGATTTGACTGTTGAAACCTCTGATAGCGCATTTACCTCGGGGTATCATGCGGACGATGTGATCGGCCTGCCTGTGGCGCATCACGATGGCAACTACACCGTCGATCCAGACATGCTGTCGCGTTTGGAAGGCAATGATCGGGTCGCGTTTCGATATGTCACCAACCCTAACGGGTCGGTCGCGAACATCGCAGGCGTGCTATCGGAGAACCGCCGGGTGCTGGGGATGATGCCCCATCCCGAACGGGCAGTCGACCTTGGTCACGGCAGCACGCTCGGGCAGGCGTTGTTCACCAGTTTGGTGGGCCAATTGGCGCTGACCTGATGTCTGTGTGCTTGCTGGGCCGTGGGGGTGCGCATAAACTGCGTCAATGAAAGCTGCACACCATAAAAAAGGTCGCCAGGTGCGGGACAGATGGTATCTGCGCCTGTCCATTGTCCTGATCTGTGCCCTTGCGGTCGTTGTCATTTACGTCAGCAATCAATTTCTGACCCAGCGTTTCACCGAAACGATCCGCAACCGATCCGAGGTGCGGTTGGCGCTTTACGTCACAAACCTGATGAGCGAACTGCAACGCAACTCGGTGGTTCCGCAGCTTTTGGCCCGTGACCCGGAGCTGATCAAGGCATTGGATAGCAAGGATTATTCGCTTTCTACTGTGCGCCTTCTGTCGTTTGTTGACGAAATTGGCGCCGCATCGCTGATGCTGCTGGACCGTGATGGCCGTACGGTTGCTGCGACGGACAGGAGCAGGTTGGGCGAAAACCATCGTGCAGCGCCTTTCTTTGTCAATGCGCAGCGCAATAGCCGGACAGTCTATACAACCTACCTCAAGGAAACCGGGGCCTATGATCTGGTCTATGCCCGCCGGATAGAATCAGCCGGTCAGATGGTCGGGGTGATTACGGTGGAAGTAGACGTTGCGCGCCTCGAGCGTGGCTGGGCAGGGGTGTCTGATGCGGTGATCGTCACCGACAGCGAAGGGACAATCATCATGTCCACCGAACCGCGCTGGCGTGGCCTGCAGGAAGCCGAGGCACTGCAACGCCAATCGGCCCCCTCTGCGATTGAACGTGCGTTGCAGGCGACGCAGGGTTGGACGACCTTACCGGCCGATGCCTACCTGCGCGGAGAGGCCGTGTTGCGCCGCGAGGCCCGGGTGCCGCATCAAGGATGGCGGATGGTGACATTTACCACCTACGCATCGGTCCGCGAGCGGGTAAATGGCGTGCTGGCGATTGAACTGATGGGATTCGCCATCATCATGGCCGGGCTTTTCTGGTTTTCGTCGCGGCGGACGGCGTCAAGGCTGGTGTTGTTCCAGCGTGAGTCAGCGGAATTGCGCGCACTGAACCAACGCCTGCAGCGGGAAATTGCCGAACGTGAAAAGGTCGAAAAGACCCTGCAAGTGGCCGAGCAGACCATCGCGCAATCATCCAAACTGGCGGCTTTGGGGGAGATGTCGGCGGCGGTCAGCCATGAACTGAACCAGCCGCTGGCGGCGATGAAAACCTATCTGGCGGGTGCGCGGCTGCTGTTGCAGCGCCAGCGCCCTGAAGAGGCATTGTCATCCTTTCAGCGGATCGACGATTTGCTGGAACGAATGGGTGCCATCACACGGCAGTTGAAATCATATGCCCGCAAGGGCGCGGATTCATTTGAACCTGTGGATACAAGGGCTGCGGTGTCATCCGCGCTGGCCATGATGGAACCACAACTCAAAACCCGCGCAGTCAATATGATCCGCACCCTGCCAAATGAGCCTGTGATGATCCTGGGTGATCGGCTGCGGTTGGAACAGGTCATCATCAACCTGTTGCGCAACGCGTTGGACGCCACGCAGGGGCGTGATGATCCGACGATTGAGATCCTGTTGGCCGCCGGTGATACGGTCACGCTTCAGGTGCGCGACAATGGCGACGGAATCGACAATCTCGACGATCTGTTCGAGCCGTTCTACACCACAAAACAACCCGGTGACGGTGTGGGGCTCGGGCTTGCCATCTCATCGGGGATCGTCAACGAATTGGGCGGCCGCCTGACCGCGCATAATGCAGCAGATGGCGGCGCGATTTTCGAAGTGCAGTTGCCGCGCCTCGAACAGGATGTCGTCGCGGCGGAATAAGGACGCAAAAGATGAGCAAAGCCATGAAAATTGCAATTGTCGACGATGAAAAGGACATGCGCCAGTCGATCAGCCAGTGGCTGGCCTTGTCCGGTTTCGACACCGAGACATTCGCCTCGGCAGAAGACGCGCTGAAAGGTCTGGGAAGTGAATACCCCGGCATCGTGGTCAGCGACATCAAGATGCCCGGCATGGACGGCATGCAGTTTCTCAGAAAGCTCAAGGGTGTGGACAGCTCTTTGCCTGTCATCATGATTACGGGCCACGGTGATGTGCCAATGGCGGTCGAGGCGATGCGTGTCGGCGCGTTCGATTTTCTGGAAAAGCCGTTCAACCCTGATCGCATGACCGAACTGGCCAAAAAGGCTACGCAGGCCCGCCGGCTGACGCTGGACAACCGCGCCTTGCGGCGCGAATTGTCCGACGGCTCGGCCCTGATCAAGAAACTGATCGGGCAGTCCGGGCCGATGGAGCGCCTGAAAGAGGATATTCTTGATCTGGGGCAGGCCGATGGCCATGTGTTGATCGAAGGCGAGACAGGCACCGGCAAGACGCTGGTGGCGCACGCCCTGCATGCCGTGGGCGCACGGGCGAACCGGAAATTTGTGCTTCTGAGCTGTTCGGCCTTTGACGAAGACACACTGACGCGGCGCATCTTTGGCCCCGCCCATGATGACGAACCGATCCCGGCGATCGAAGAGGCGCGCGGTGGCACGCTTGTGCTGGAAGATATCGAAGCGCTCAGCGGGGCGTTGCAGGCCAGACTGCTGACGGCGATCAACGAACAGGGCACACCTGCCGAAACCCGTATCGTCGCGATTTGTAACCTGCAGGAACAGGACAAGACCTGTGAAAGCGTTCTGCGCCCTGATTTGTTCTACCGTCTGGCAGCCCTGCGCATTACCGTGCCGCCCCTGCGCCAGCGCGGTGAAGATATCCTGACCCTGTTCACCGGTCTTTCCGATCAGTTTGCCGATGAATACGGCTGCGATGCCCCAGAGGTCAGCGCACAGGAAGCGGCCCAGTTGTTGCAGGCGCCATGGCCGGGCAATGTGCGCCAACTGATCAACGTGGCCGAACGGGCCGTCTTGCAGAACCGCCGCGGGTCTGGGTCGATCGCATCGCTTTTGATGTCAGACGCAGACGATATGAAACCTGCGATGACGACCGAGGGTAAACCGCTGAAGGAATTTGTAGAGGCATTCGAGCGGATGCTGATCGACAATACGATGCGGCGGCATAAAGGCTCGATTGTCTCGGTAATGGAGGAACTTTGCCTGCCACGCCGGACGCTGAACGAGAAAATGGCCAAGTATGGCCTTCAGCGATCTGATTATCTGTGACGACCACCGCGAAATGTCGGGGCTTGCACGACGCCACTTGTGCAAGGTGCCCTTCGTCCCTTATGTAGATAGGACGGGTGTTCGTGCGAAGGTTGCACGGTGCCGCCCGGGAGAATTCTCTGCTGTGAAAGGTGAGGGGTGAAAACCCCGCCAGGTTCCGGCAGCTGATTTGGTCGAAAGGCCAGAAGAACGCCCTTGGCCGCGCGTGTTTTGTGCGGACCGGGCCTTGAACGGGCCCCGGCAGTGTTTCGGGGTCGGAGAAGAAACGCGATGCAACGCGCGCAAGTCAGAGGCAATGATGCAGCGGCCCCGGGGGGTCCTGTTTCTGCCCGCGCGCAGATCGCCTTAATCAGACATATAGCACGATCCGCCGCGCCCCCTGGGACGGGGGTTGTGTTATGTGCGAACGGAAAAAATGCCAAAGAAAATGCTTATAGATGCGACACATGCGGAAGAAACCCGCGTCGTGGTCGTAGACGGCAACAAGGTCGAAGAATTTGATTTTGAAAGCCAGTTCAAACGCCAGCTTGCTGGAAATATCTACCTTGCAAAGGTAACACGGGTCGAACCATCGCTACAGGCGGCGTTTGTGGATTATGGCGGTAACCGCCATGGTTTCCTTGCCTTCTCGGAGATCCACCCCGATTATTATCAAATCCCGGTCGCGGACCGCGAGGCGCTGATCGCCGAGGAAAAAGCCTATGTCGAAAGTCTGAAGGCCGAAGAAGACAAGGAAGAAGAGCCGAAACCGCGCCGGAGCCGATCGCGCACGCGCACGAAACCTGCCGCCGCAGAGGGGCAGGATGCAGTCGCGACAGCGGATGTCGAAACATCCGAAGAAGACACATCCGGTGATATCGCGGGCATGGAAACCATCGACCTTGGCGATGCCGAAGAGGGCAGCTCGCCGATGGAGCTGGTCCGCGACACGCCTGTGGAAACCCCCGCAGCTGGCGAGGACGATGACGACGACCACGCCCAGATTGATGCGCGCACCAAAGACGACAGCATCGAAAGTGTCGCTGACGAAGACGATACCGACGAGGTGCGCCCAGTGCGCAAGCCGCGCCCCAAGCGTTACAAGATACAAGAGGTCATCAAGGTCCGTCAGATCCTGCTGGTGCAGGTGGTGAAAGAGGAACGCGGCAACAAGGGTGCCGCGCTGACGACCTATCTGTCGTTGGCCGGGCGCTATTGCGTGTTGATGCCCAACACCGCACGGGGCGGCGGCATCAGCCGCAAGATCACCAATGTGGCCGACCGCAAGAAGCTCAAGGAAATTGCAGGATCCATGACGGTGCCCGAGGGGGCTGGCCTGATCATTCGCACCGCCGGGTCGCAGCGCACCAAGGCAGAGATCAAGCGCGATTACGAATACCTGCAACGGATGTGGGAACAGATCCGCGAACTGACGCTGAAATCCATCGCGCCTGCCAAGATCTATGAGGAGGGCGACCTGATCAAACGGTCGATCCGCGATCTTTATTCCAAGGACATCGACGAGGTGATCGTCGCAGGCGAGGCAGGGTACCGCACTGCCAAGGACTTCATGAAAATGATCATGCCGTCCCACGCAAAGAACGTGAAATACTACGCCGAACAGCTGCCGCTTTTCGCCCGTTATCAGGTCGAGGGCTATCTGGGCGGCATGTTCAACCCCACGGTGCAACTGCCATCGGGCGGCTATATCGTGATTGGCATCACAGAGGCGCTTGTGGCGATTGACGTGAACTCTGGCCGGGCGACCAAGGAAGGGTCGATCGAACAGACGGCGCTGAAAACCAACCTGGAAGCCGCCGATGAGGTGGCCCGCCAGTTACGCCTGCGCGATCTGGCCGGTCTGATCGTGATCGACTTTATCGACATGGACGAACGCAAGAATAACGCCGCCGTTGAAAAGCGGTTCAAGGACAAGCTGAAAACCGACCGTGCACGGATTCAGGTGGGCCGGATTTCCGGCTTTGGCCTGATGGAAATGTCGCGTCAGCGTCTGCGCCCCGGTATGCTCGAGGCGACAACGCAGATGTGTCCGCACTGTCACGGCACGGGCCTGTTGC
>NZ_CBFIBD010000043.1:0-23315 GCF_965660735.1 Yoonia sp. | reverse complement strand
CGGTTACAGCTTTCGCAGAAATTATGGGACAGCGGCGTGATGAACCCGATTTTCTGCCCGGTATTTTCGACACGGACATAGCGTGCAGGGCCGCCGGTGCTTTCGGGCAGATCCGTCAGGGCGGACCGTTCCGCCAGACGTGCGCGCAGGTCTTTCAGCGACCAATACTGGCCGATCCGGTCCTCGTTGCCGATATCGCCCATCGGCATCACCTCGATGAAAGTGATGTCGATGTCACGCGATGCGCACCAGTCGGTCAGGGTGAACAATTCATCTTCGTTGAACCCCTGCAGGGCCACGGTGTTGATCTTGACCCGCAGACCGGCCTTTTGCGCGGCATCTATCCCGCGCTTGACCTGCGGCAGACGGCCCCATCGCGTGATGCGGGCGAATTTTTCCTCGTCCAGCGTGTCGAGCGATATATTGATCCGCCGCACACCGGCGGCATACAGATCTTCGGCGTATTTTTCCAACTGGCTGCCGTTGGTGGTCAGCGTCAGTTCGCGCAATGCGCCACTGTCCAGATGCCGCGTCATGGCGCGGAAAAACGTCATGATGTCGCGCCGCACAAGTGGTTCGCCCCCCGTGATGCGCAGCTTGCGCACGCCCAAACGGATAAAGGCCGAACACATGCGGTCCAGCTCCTCTAGCGTCAGCAATTCCTTTTTGGGCAAAAATTGCATGTTTTCGGACATGCAGTAAACGCAGCGGAAATCACAGCGGTCCGTGACGGACACCCGCAGGTATTCGATGGCGCGCGCGAATGGGTCGATCAATGGTTGGGTCATGGGGCCAAACTAGGTTCCGTTGCGGGGTTACGCAAGCCTGATCGTCACCTTTGCGTCGGTTGGATTCGCCTCCTTGTTAGGGGGTCAAATGCGCCTTTGCCTCTTTCGCGGCGGCAGGTTTCATGGTGGCGCCATGGGTTTCCAGAAAGCCGCGCACACGGTCCGGATCGTGTTTGGACAATTCGCGCAGCCACCATGCCACGGCTTTCTGAATGAATCGATCGTGATCGGTGACATAGGTTGCGGCCCAGTCCAGGACACGCGCACGCACGGCAAGTTCCGCCGGTTTGGGGTTGTTCTGCTTGGTCCAGGGCAGGGTCATCACAAGGGCAGCCCGCCGTGCCCACATATGATCGGATGTGGTCCATGCCGCCACCTGATCCAGCCGTGCAGGATCGGCGACCAGTCGTTTCTGCCCGGCAATACTGACATGATCGGCTATCGCCCAAGCGTCGAAATCCGGTACCCAGGACACGATCAAATCCCACACCGCGCTGTCATCGGGACGGATGCGCGCCTGCGTCAGCAGTTTGGCGGCGGCGATCCGGGCCTCGTGAATGTTGCTTTTCCAAAGGCCCCGCGCCAGCGCCAGCCGTGCATCCAGATCAGTATCGGCGCGCCAATCCTTGACGAGCGTGTCAATCACCGGGTTGGCAACACCCAGATAGGGGCGATCCACCTTGTGATAGCGGTGCATTTCACTGGCCTTGGCGGGGTCGGCATGGGCGCGTAGCGCGGCAATGGCATCGGCGGTTTTCATTCGACGGTCACCGATTTGGCAAGGTTGCGGGGCTGGTCAACGTCCGTGCCCTTGGCGATGGCCGTATAATAGGCCAGCAACTGCGCGGGGATGGCATAAAGGATCGGCGCCAGAAACGGGTCGATCTGCGGCATCAGGATCGTGTCCCAGACGCCTGCGCTGGCCTCGGCCGCGCCCTTTTCATCGGTGATCAACAAAACCTTGCCGCCGCGCGCCATGACCTCTTGCATGTTGGAAATCGTCTTGTCGAACAGCGCGTCACGCGGGGCCATGACGATGACGGGCACATGTTTATCAACCAGTGCGATGGGGCCGTGTTTCAATTCACCGGATGCATAAGCCTCGGCATGGATATAGCTGATTTCCTTGAGTTTCAGCGCGCCTTCCATGGCCAGTGGGTACATCGCGCCACGCCCCAGAAACAGGATATCACGCGCCTCTGCCAGCTTGCGGGCGACATCACGGGTCTTGTCCTCGATCCCAAGCGCGAGGTTCATGACGCCCGGCAGGCCGCGCAGGGCGCCCAGTTTTTCGGCCAGTTCCGCCGGTGTGATGCGGCCGCGGACCTCTGCCGCCTTCAGCGCCAGCAGGGCCAGCGTGGTCAACTGACAGGTGAACGCCTTGGTCGAGGCGACGCCGATTTCCGTGCCTGCAAGGATCGGCAGGGGCAGATCGCTTTCGCGCGCGATGGAACTTTCCGGCACGTTGACGACAGACACGATCATGTCGGCTTTGCCTGCCATGTAACGCAAGGCGGCCAGTGTATCGGCGGTTTCACCTGACTGGCTGACGAACAGCGCGACGGTGCCCGCCGTCACCGGCGGTTCGCGATAGCGGAATTCAGATGCGACATCGACCTCGACGGGCAGGCCCGCGATTTGTTCGAACCAGTATTTCGCCACCATGCAGGCGTAAAATGCAGTGCCGCAGGCCACCAGCGTCAGGCGTTCCACTTGCGTAAAATCCAGCCCCGGTTCGGGCAGGGTGATCGCGGTTGCATCGGCGTTGATGTAATGGGCCAGCGCGCCTTGCAGGACGGTGGGCTGTTCGGCGATTTCCTTGGCCATGAAGTGTTTGTAGCCGCCCTTGTCCACGCGGGCAGTGTCGATCTGAATGGTCTTGACGGGGCGTGCGACTGTCTTGCCGGTCGTATCACGAATTTCCAGCGTGGTGCGGGTGATGACGGCCCAGTCGCCTTCTTCCAGATAGGTCAGCTTGTCTGTCATCGGTGCCAGCGCGATGGCATCGGAACCGACGAACATCTCGTCCTGCCCGTGCCCGATGGCCAGCGGCGACCCCTTGCGCGCGGCGACCAGCAGATCCTCTTGCCCGTCGAACAGGAAACAAAGCGCATAGGCCCCTTCCAGTTTTGCGATCGTCGCGGCGGCCGCATCTTGTGGTGTCATGTCCTGATCAAGAAAATATTGCGCCAACAGTGCGACAGTTTCCGTGTCGGTGTCGGTTTCATAGCCAATACCCTGATCCGCCAAAAAGGCACGCAATTCGCGGAAATTCTCGATGATCCCGTTGTGCACGACGGCCACGCCACCTGCGCGATGCGGGTGGGCGTTGCCGACGTTTGGCACGCCATGGGTGGCCCAGCGGGTGTGACCGATACCCGATTTACCCGCCAGCGGATCATGCACCAGCAGGTCCTGCAAATTCACCAGCTTGCCGACCGCCCGCCGCCGGTCCAGATGGCCGTTGTTGACGGTGGCGATGCCCGCGCTGTCATAGCCGCGATATTCCAGCCGCTTCAGCGCCTCGACCAGAATGGGCGCTGCCTCGTGGCGGCCCAGAACCCCGATAATTCCGCACATGGTTCAGCCTTTCCTTGCTTTGAGGTCGCGCAGTTTCTGCATGAGGCGGCGCGCAAGGCCCGGTTTGTTCACCTGCGCTGCGCGGGCCAGCCCCAGATCGCCACTGGGCACATCACGGGTAATGACCGACCCACTGCCGGTCATGGCGGCGTCGCCCACATGCACTGGCGCGACCAGCATGGTGTTCGACCCGATGAATGCATCGGCACCGATCACCGTCTTGTGCTTGAACACACCGTCGTAATTGCAGGTGATCGTGCCTGCGCCGATGTTGGCGCGCGCGCCGATATCCGCGTCGCCGATATAGGACAGGTGGTTGACCTTGGCCCCTTCGGCGATTTGCGCATTCTTGATTTCCACGAAATTGCCGACGCGCACACCCTCGGCCAGTTCTGCGCCGGGGCGCAGCCGCGCATAGGGGCCGACAATCGCGCCGCGGCTGACATGACATCCTTCCAGATGGGAAAACGCGCGGATTGTCGCCCCTGATTCGATGGTGACGCCCGGGCCAAAGACCACATTGGGTTCGATGGTGCTATCGCGCCCGATCACCGTATCATGGGCGAAAAACACCGTTTCGGGGGCGGTCAGTGTGACACCATCCTCTTGCGCCGCACTGCGGGCGCGGGCTTGAAACTGTGCCTCGGCGGCGGCCAGTTCGGCGCGTGAATTGATGCCCAGCGTTTCGGCCTGATCGCATTGCACGACCGTGGCGGTCAGCCCTTGGGCGCGGGCGATCCCCACGATGTCGGTCAGGTAATATTCGCCGGCCGCATTCTCGTTGCCGACCTTGTCGATCAGCGCAAACAGCGTGTCGGCCTTTGCCGCAACGACACCGCTGTTGCACAGCGTCACCGCGCGTTCTGCGTCGGTCGCATCCTTGAATTCCACGATCCGGTCCAACTGGTCGTCTTTCAGGATCAAACGGCCATAGCGGGCAGGATCTGCCGCATCAAACCCCAACACCACGATATCATGGGTCAGCCGGGCGGCGGCCATCGCGGCCAGTGTCTCGGGTGTGATAAAGGGCGTATCGCCATAAAGAACAATCGCATCGCCAGCAAAACCCGCCAGCGCATCCCGCGCCTGCGCGACCGCATGGGCGGTGCCCGATTGTTCGGTTTGCAGCGCGATGACCGCACCCGGGTCAAAGGCATGCGCGGCCCGGGCCACCGCATCGGCCCCGTGACCTGCGACAATCACTGTATGGGCGGGGTCAAGCGCTGCGCCTGCTTTCATCGCATGCACCAGCATTGGCGCGCCTGCAATGTCATGCAGCACCTTGGGCCGGTCGGAATTCATGCGCGTGCCCATGCCTGCGCCAAGGATGATCAGTGCGGTTGCCATTTATGCCTCAATTCCGGTCACGTTGATGACGCTTCTAGCGGGATGTGTGATGATCACAAGGGCAGGGGCTTCACATCAGTTTACATGGCGTTACAGAGGGCAGGTAAACAAATGATGGGGCAGATTGCCATGCGCACAGTGATTTTTGATCTCGACGGGACGTTGGCCGATACCAGCGGCGATTTGATCGCGGCCGCGAATCATTGTTTTCGGGGGCTTGGTCTGGGTGATCTGCTGGACCACGCAGCCGATGCGGCAACGGCCCTGCGCGGCGGGCGGGCGATGCTGACCCTTGGGTTCAGCCGCGTGGACGGGTTTGATGCGGCGCATGTCGATGCACAATATCCGGTGCTGCTTGCCGCCTATGCCGATGCGATCGACACGCATACGGTGCTATATCCCGGCGCGATAGAGGCGGTGGCGCAGCTGCGCGCTGATGGCTATGCCGTGGGCATTGCCACCAACAAACCCGCTGCATTGGCCGAAACGCTGATGCGCAGCCTTGGGGTGCGCGATCATTTTGCATCGCTGATCGGCGCCGATACGCTGCCGGTGCGCAAACCTGACCCTGCACACCATTTCGAGGCCGTGCGCCGTGCAGGTGGCGATGTGCGCCGCTCGCTTCTGGTCGGTGATACCGCGACTGATCGCGACACATCGCGCAACGCCGGCGTGCCGTCGGTGCTGGTCACCTTCGGGCCGGGGCGCGACGATGTGCTGGCGCTGGATGCGGATGCAACCATCGATGATTTCGCCGAACTGTCCGGTGTGGTGGCGCGGCTGATCGGCTAGCCTCTTGACGCGGTCATGAACGGGTCACACAGTTCCCCCATGACAAAGCGTTTCACAGGCAGCTTTACGCAACAGGAACCGATTCCCGACGACGGGATCGCAGCAGCGCTTGCCGTGATGCAAACAGGCCGCCTGCACCGGTATAACACAGCCGGGAACGAGATTTCGCAGACCGCCCTGTTAGAGGAAGAGTTCGCCGCCAGTGTGGGGGCGAAATACTGCCTTGCCGTCGCCTCTGGTGGCTATGCCATAACGACCGCCCTGCGCGCCTGCGGTGTGAAACATGGCGACGCTGTGCTGACGAACGCCTTTACGCTGGCCCCGGTGCCCGGTGCTGTCGCTGCGGTTGGCGGCGTGCCGGTTTATGTCGGTGTGACGCCCGATCTGGTCATTGACCTTGATGATCTGGCCGCCAAGCTGCACCGCGCGCGCGTGCTGCTGCTGAGCCATATGCGCGGGCATATCTGTGATATGGACCGGCTTATGGCCCTGTGCGATGCCGCTGGCGTCACGGTGATCGAGGATTGCGCGCATACGATGGGGGCCGCCTGGGATGGCACGCCCAGCGGGCGCTGGGGGCGGTTCGGCTGCTTTTCGACGCAGACCTATAAACACATCAATTCCGGCGAAGGTGGATTTCTGGTAAGCGATGACGCGATGGGCATGGCCCGCGCGATCATCCTGTCGGGCAGTTACATGCTGTATGAAAAACACCGGGCAGCACCACCGCCCGAAACATTTGCACAGATCAAATATGAAACGCCCAATATCTCTGGCCGGATGGACAACCTGCGTGCCGCGATCCTGCGCCCGCAACTGCGCGACCTGGCAACGCAGGCGGTGCGCTGGAACGAACGCTACCGTGTGCTGGAAACGGGGCTGGCCGACACCCCCGGGCTGAAGTTGATCCCGCGCCCCGAAAAAGAGCAGTTCGTCGCCTCGTCTTTCCAGTTTCTGCTGTTGGACTGGTCAGCGGACGCCGTGGCCGATGTCCTGCGCCGCTGCGCCGCGCGCGGGGTCGAATTGAAGTGGTTCGGCGGGGCAGAGCCCGTTGGGTTCACATCGCGCTATGACAGTTGGCGTTATGCGCCGTCGGAACCGCTGCCTGCATCCGACCGTGTGCTTGCGGGCATCATCGACATGCGCCTGCCGCTGACCTTTTCACTGGACGATTGTGCCCTGATCGCCCGGATCATCCGTGATGAAGTCTCCGTTGTTTATCAGGGCCAGGCCGCGGCCCGATAATTGTGCAGAAATGACTCGACACGGGGGATGTGGCGGGCCTACAACTGAACAAGCGTTCAATTAATCGGAGCCGCACCATGTTTCATGCTTCCATGACCTTTGATCTGGGCGAGGATGTGAATGCCCTGCGCGATATGGTCCACGACTGGGCGCAGACCCGCGTGAAACCCATGGCCGCCGAGATTGACCGGACCAACGCATTTCCGCCTGCACTGTGGACCGAGATGGGCGCACTGGGGCTTCTGGGCGTGACGGTCGATGAACAATACGGTGGCGCGGGCATGTCCTATCTGGCGCACACCGTAGCCGTTGAGGAGATCGCCCGCGCCAGCGCATCGGTGTCGCTGTCCTACGGGGCGCATTCCAACCTCTGTGTGAACCAGATCAAACTGAATGGGACTGACGCGCAAAAGGCCAAATATCTGCCGCGTCTGATCAGTGGCGCACATGTGGGCGCGCTGGCGATGTCAGAGGCCGGGGCAGGGTCCGACGTGGTGTCGATGACCCTGCGGGCCGAAAAGCGTAACGATCATTACCGCCTGAACGGCAACAAATACTGGATCACCAACGGGCCGGACGCTGACACGCTGGTGGTCTATGCCAAGACCGACCCCGATGCGGGGTCCAAGGGCATCACCGCCTTTCTCATTGAAAAAGAGATGACAGGTTTCAGCACATCACCGCATTTCGACAAGCTGGGGATGCGGGGGTCGAACACGGCCGAGCTGATTTTTGATGACGTGCAGGTGCCATTTGAAAACGTGCTGGGCGAAGAAGGGCGCGGGGTTGCCGTGCTGATGTCGGGGCTGGACTACGAACGCGTCGTGCTGGCAGGCATCGGGCTGGGCATCATGGCCGCCTGTCTGGATGAAATCATGCCCTATCTTGCGTCACGCAAACAGTTCGGCCAGCCGATCGGGAACTTCCAGCTGATGCAGGGCAAGATCGCCGATATGTATACCGCGATGAATTCCGCCCGCGCCTATGTCTACGAGGTCGCAAAGGCCTGCGACAAGGGCACGGTGACACGACAGGACGCCGCCGCCTGCTGTCTTTATGCCAGCGAAGAGGCGATGAAACAGGCGCATCAGGCGGTGCAGGCGATGGGCGGCGCGGGGTTCCTGGCCGATGCGCCCGTCGCGCGCCTGTTCCGCGATGCGAAACTGATGGAAATCGGCGCCGGCACATCGGAAATCCGCCGGATGCTGGTGGGCCGCGAATTGATGGGGGCGATGGGGTGAAACGCTGGGTGATCTTTATGCCTGTTGCTGCTCTCGCCGCCTTGGCCGCTGTGCTGGGGCTGCGGATGGGGCAGGTGCCCAGTGAGACCGAGATCATCAACCGATATGCCGCCGCCTATCTGGATATGACACCCGCCGGGGCCAGCCCGACCGATTGCGCTGCCACCACCCACTCCGATCCGGCGGTGCGCATGGTGATTACCTGTGTGCATCCCAATGGTGTCGCCACGACATTTTACACAGGCCCGCGCGGTGAACCGCTGCCCGATCCGCAACAAGGACCAGCCGCATGAGCGATGCCGAGATTCACCTTGCCGCACTGGAAAAGGTCCGCGATGCAGCACAGGCCGCGGCACTGGGGGGCGGGGAAAAATCCCGCACGCGCCATGTCAGCCGGGGCAAGATGCTGCCGCGTGACCGGGTTGCGGGCCTGCTGGACCCCGGCAGCCCATTCCTTGAAATAGGTGCGACGGCGGCGCATGGGATGTATGACGGCGCTGCCCCCTGTGCCGGTGTGATCGCCGGTGTCGGGCGCGTGAACGGCAACCAGGTGATGGTTGTCTGCAATGATGCTACCGTAAAGGGCGGCACTTATTATCCGATGACCGTCAAGAAACACCTGCGGGCACAGGAAATCGCGGCGGCCTGTCATTTGCCTTGCGTCTATCTGGTCGATAGCGGCGGCGCGAACCTGCCTAATCAGGACGAGGTATTTCCCGATCGCGACCATTTCGGCCGGATATTCTATAATCAGGCGCAAATGTCGGCGGCGGGCATTCCCCAGATCGCCGTGGTCATGGGATCCTGCACGGCGGGCGGGGCCTATGTGCCCGCCATGGCTGATGTGTCGATCATCGTAAAGGGCCAGGGCACGATCTTTCTTGCCGGTCCGCCGCTGGTCAAAGCCGCGACAGGCGAGGTTGTCAGCGCCGAAGCGCTGGGCGGTGGCGATGTGCACACCCGCCTGTCAGGTGTCGCGGATTATCTGGCCGAGGATGATGCCCATGCACTGGCGCTGGCACGGCAGGCCGTCGCGTCATGCAATCTTGATAATGCCATTAATATCAAGCGCCTGGTGTCCGAACCTCCCGCATATGATCCGGTGACATTGTTCGATGTGATCCCCGCCGACCTGCGCACGCCCTATGATATCCGCGAGGTGATCCGCCGGATCGTGGACGGGTCACGCTTTGATGAATTCAAGGCGCGGTTCGGCGAAACGCTGGTCTGCGGGTTCGCCCATATTGATGGTTGGCCCTGCGGGATCGTGGCCAACAACGGCGTGCTGTTTTCCGAAAGCGCGCAAAAGGGCGCGCATTTCGTGGAACTGTGCAGCCAGCGCAAGATCCCGCTGGTGTTCCTGCAAAACATCACCGGCTTCATGGTGGGCCAGAAGTACGAGAACGAAGGGATCGCGCGGCATGGCGCCAAGATGGTGACAGCCGTGGCGACCACGAAGGTGCCCAAGATCACCATGGTCGTGGGCGGGTCGTTCGGTGCGGGGAATTATGGCATGTCGGGAAGGGCATACAGCCCGCATTTCATGTGGTCATGGCCAACCAGCCGGATCAGCGTGATGGGTGGCGAACAGGCGGCCGGTGTGCTGGCGACGGTGAAACGTGACGCGATCGAACGCAGCGGCGGGGACTGGTCGGCAGCGGACGAAGCCGCCTTCAAGCAGCCCACGATTGACATGTTTGCCGAGCAGTCACACCCGCTTTACGCCTCTGCCCGCCTGTGGGACGACGGCATCATTGACCCGCGCAAATCGCGCGAAGTGCTGGCACTGTCGCTGGCGGCTGCCTGCAATGCGCCCATAGAGGAGACACGTTTTGGCGTGTTCCGGATGTAAAAGATGTTTGACACGATCCTGATTGCCAATAGGGGCGAGATTGCCTGCCGGATCATCCGCACCGCGCGCGCCATGGGTGTGCGGACGGTGGCGGTGTATTCGGATGCCGACGCGCAGGCCCTGCATGTCGCCCAGGCGGACGCGGCGGTGCGGCTGGGCCCTGCACCCGTGGCCGACAGTTACCTGCGCGGCGATCTGATCATTCAGGCGGCCCTGGACACCGGCGCGCATGCGATCCATCCGGGCTATGGCTTTCTGTCGGAAAACCCTGATTTCGTCGATGCGGTGATACAAGCGGGGCTGGTGTTCATCGGCCCGTCGGCGGATGCAATCCGTGCGATGGGGCTGAAGGATGCCGCCAAGGGACTGATGGCCAAGGCTGGCGTGCCGGTTGTGCCGGGGTATCACGGGAACAACCAGGATCCCGCTTTTCTGGCCGAAAAAGCAGCTGAGATCGGCTATCCAATTCTGATCAAGGCGGTCGCTGGCGGTGGCGGCAAGGGCATGCGGCTGGTTGAGGGCGCGGCAAATTTTCGCGAAAATTTGGCCTCTGCCCAGGCAGAGGCGCGCACCGCCTTTGGAAACGCGGACGTGCTGATTGAAAAATACATAACGACCCCGCGCCACATCGAGGTGCAGGTTTTCGGTGATGGCACGGATGCGGTGCATCTGTTCGAACGTGATTGTTCGCTGCAACGCCGCCACCAGAAAGTGATCGAGGAAGCCCCCGCGCCGGGCATGACCGCTGACATGCGCAGTGCCATGGGCGATGCGGCGGTGACGGCGGCAAAGGCCATCGGCTATGCAGGCGCGGGCACCATCGAATTTATCGTGGATGGGTCCGGGGGGCTGCGCGCCGACGGGTTCTGGTTCATGGAAATGAACACGCGATTGCAGGTGGAACACCCCGTGACAGAGGCGATCACCGGCGTCGATCTGGTTGCATGGCAATTGCGCGTTGCCGCTGGCGAGGCTTTGCCGGCCCGACAAGAGGATATTGCGATCGATGGCCACGCTTTCGAGGCGCGACTTTATGCCGAGGACGTGCCGGCAGGGTTTCTGCCCGCCACCGGCGTGATCGATCATCTGGTTTTTCCCGCCGCTGCCCGGATCGACAGCGGCGTAGCCGCCGGGTCCGAGGTGTCGCCCTGGTATGACCCGATGATCGCGAAGATCACTGTCCACGGGGCGGACCGTGCCAACGCGCTGCGGGCGCTGTCGGCTGCGCTGGATCAGACGCAGGTGGCGGGCATGGTGACGAACCTTGGGTTCCTGCGGGCGCTGTCGCGTGATCCGGGGTTTGTCGCTGGCGCTGTTGATACCGGGCTGATTGCGCGGGAACAGGCCAGGCTTTGCGCGGCCCCTGTGCCGGATGCGCGGTCTGTCGCTGTGGCGGCTGTCACAGCGGCGGGGATCGGGCGGGATGCGCAGACGGGCTTTGCGCTGTGGCAGCCGCTGGGCCGGGATATCCTGCTCGGCCATGGGGGCGACGACACACCTGTGCGGCTTTTTGTTCAGGGTGGTGGCCGCTGCGACGTGACCGTGGGGGCTGACAATCTGACGCTGCGCTGGCGTGGCGCTGACTGGGGCCTGCCTGCGGTGCGGCATGGACAGAGGGTGACGGTGTTTGGTCCGCAAACGCTGACCTTTGATGTCATTGATCCGCTGGCCCGTGCGGGAGATGCGCCAGGCGGCGACACGGTGCTGGCCCCCATGCCGGGGTTAGTGCGGGATGTGGCGGTGTCAACGGGCCAGCCGGTGTGCGCGGGTGACCGCTTGATCGTGCTGGAGGCGATGAAGATGGAACATGTTCTGCGCGCGCCCCGCGACGGGGTAATCGCCGGCGTTGCGGTGGCGACCGGCGATCAGGTGACAGCGGGCGCGTTGATGGTAGCGCTGGAGGCTTTGGGATGATCCGTCTGCACCATTGCCCCCAGACCCGGTCGATGCGCAGCCTTTGGTTGCTGCATGAAGTCGGAGTAGATTTCGATGTGGTGGTCTATCCGTTTGACAAGACGCTGCGCGAAGAACCCTACCGGTCGCTGAACCCCACAGGCCGGGTGCCGACGCTAGAGATCGACGGTATCGTCTTGACCGAAAGCGGCGCCATCGCGGAATTTCTGTGCGAGCGTTTTCCGGCTGCGGGTCTGGGCCGGGAACCGGGGCATGACGAGCGCGCTGCATGGCTGAACTGGATCCATTTCGCCGAAACCATCAGCCAGCATTGCGCCGCCCTGACCCAGCAGCATGTTGCCCTGCGCGAGGATCATATGCGCAGCCCCATCATCATGCAGCTTGAGGCGCGGCGCCTGGCCAAGACCCTTGCCACTGTCGAGGCCGCATTGTCGGGGGATTATCTGCTGTCGTCATTTTCTGCCGCCGATGTCGGCGTGGGGCAGGCGGTATATATGGCCACGCATTTCGTTCGGCTGGATAGCTTGCCCAGGGTGGCGGCATGGTATGCCCGGTTGCAGGCCCGTCCTGCGTTTCAAAAGGCACTGCCAGCGGGGCCGGTGCTTTATGCCAGAGATTTTTATGAACCATGGGAGGTGACGCCATGATTGGGGCGCTGCCCCCGTCCCGGACTTTGTCCGGGCCTCCCCCGGGATATTTGAACGACGAAGAAGCGGGGTGTCATGGCTGAGTTTGTGCGTATTCACGAGGTGGGCCCGCGTGACGGGTTGCAGAATGAACCGGGGCTGATCGGGGTGGACCGCAAGGTGGCACTGATCGATCTGCTGGGGACATCCGGGCTGCGTGATATCGAGGTAGGCAGTTTCGTCAGCCCCAAATGGGTGCCGCAGATGGCCGACACCGATCAGGTGCTGGCCCGGCTGCATCCGGTGGAGGGTGTGCGTTATGGCGTGCTGGTGCCCAATATGCGGGGCTGGGACGGGTTTATCGCGGCGCGTGTGCCCGGTGTCACATATGAGGTGGCGGTTTTTATTTCGGCGTCCGAAGGGTTTTCGCAAAGCAACCTGAATTGTTCGATTGCCACGTCCGTCGAACGGCTGTCGCCCGTCGTGCAGGCAGCACAGGCGGCGGGTGTCGGGGTGCGCGGCTATATTTCCTGCGTGACCGATTGCCCGTTCGACGGCGCCGTGCCACCCGAAGCCGTGGCGCGCGCGGCCGCTATGTTGCGCGATGTGGCGCCGATGCCCCTGTCACTGGGCGATACCATCGGCAAGGGCACGCCTGCACGTGTGACTGCGATGCTCGAGGCCGTCATGGCCGAGGTGCCGGTCGGGGATCTTGCCGGCCATTTCCATGATACCGGCGGGCGGGCGCTGGCCAATATCAGCGCCGCGCTGGATCTGGGGGTGCGGGCCTTTGACAGCGCGGTGGGCGGGCTTGGCGGCTGTCCTTATGCCCCCGGTGCGCCCGGTAATGTGGCGACCGAGGCGGTGCTGGAACTGGTGCACGGCTTGGGGTTCACGACGGGCATAGACGTGGATGTGATTGACAGGGCAGCGGAGATGGCGCGGGGGATGCGATGATTGATCTGACGGTTGATGCGCGCGGTGTCGCGACATTGGCGCTGGCACGGCCCGACAAACACAACGCGCTGTCGCAGGCGCTGATCGATGATTTGCGTTCGGCGACAGATCGGATTGCAGCAGACAGGTCGGTCCGTGTCGTCGTGCTGACCGGGCAGGGGGCGTCTTTTTGTGCCGGGGGCGATCTGGGCTGGATGCGTGACCAGATGGCGGGCGACGCAGAGGTGAAACGCGCCGCGGCCAGGTCGCTGGCGCACATGCTGGGGGCGATCAACACGTTGCCGCAGCCGGTGATTGGCCGTATACAGGGCAATGCCTTTGGCGGAGGGGTCGGCATGGCTTGTGTCTGTGATGTGGCGATAGCGGCGGATCATGTAAAATTCGGGCTGACCGAAACAAGGCTGGGGCTGATCCCCGCAACGATCGGCCCCTATGTGCTGGCCCGCATGGGCGAGGCGCACGCGCGCCGGGTGTTCATGTCGTCGCGCGTTTTTGATGCGGCAGAGGCGATGACACTGGGCATTTTGGCCCGGGCGGTGCCTGCCGATCAACTTGATGCTGCAATCGCGGCAGAGGTGGCTCCTTATCTGACATGCGCGCCGGGGGCTGTGGCTGCGGCCAAAGCCTTTGCCCGCAGTCTGGGCCCGGCGATCGATGATGCCACGGTAGAACGCTCCATTGACGCGCTGATTGCCCGTTGGGACGATCCGGAAGCCGCACAGGGAATTGCGGCGTTCTTTGATAAAATCCCGCCACCCTGGGCCCGCTAAGACCCGGTAAGGGCGTCCTTTTGACACGCGAAAAACCCATGGTTTCCACGCCGTGCTTGGTTGACCGTGCCCGGAGCGAGGGTTATGCAACACCAAGCCAAATCTGGCGCGCCTGTTGACGTGCCATGCCGAAAGGAACGCCATTTGCCCGAAATGTTGTCCGAATATCTGCCGATCATGATCTTTCTGGGGCTGGCGATCGCGCTGGGCCTGATCCTGATTCTGGCTGCGGCCATCGTGGCCGTCCGCAACCCTGACCCTGAAAAAGTGTCGGCGTATGAATGTGGTTTCAACGCCTTTGATGACGCACGAATGAAATTCGATGTGCGTTTTTATCTGGTGTCGATCCTGTTCATCATCTTTGATCTGGAGGTCGCTTTCCTGTTCCCTTGGGCCGTCGCCTTTGCTGACATCAGCATGACGGCGTTCTGGTCGATGATGGTGTTCCTTGGGGTGCTGACCATCGGCTTTGCCTATGAATGGAAGAAAGGGGCACTGGAATGGGAGTGATGACCGGAACCGCCGTGGGCGCCGACAAGGAACACGCCACACAGACCCTGAACCGCGAATTGCAGGACAAGGGTTTCCTTGTGACCAGCACTGCCGATATCATCAACTGGGCGCGCACCGGGTCGCTGCACTGGATGACATTCGGTCTGGCCTGCTGTGCGGTCGAGATGATGCACACCTCCATGCCGCGCTATGATCTGGAACGGTTCGGCACCGCGCCGCGCGCGTCCCCGCGCCAATCGGACCTGATGATTGTGGCGGGCACGCTGACCAACAAGATGGCGCCCGCGCTGCGCAAGGTCTATGACCAGATGCCCGAACCGCGTTACGTGATCTCGATGGGGTCCTGTGCCAACGGCGGTGGTTATTACCACTACAGCTATTCGGTGGTGCGTGGCTGCGACCGGATCGTGCCTGTGGATATATACGTGCCTGGGTGCCCGCCGACAGCAGAGGCGCTGCTTTATGGCATCCTGCAATTGCAGCGCAAAATGCGCCGGACCGGGACAATCGTGCGCTAGGTCGCGTGTGATGGAAAAATTCTGCGCCAGGGCGCGCGTCGCGCAAGGCAGCGCCAATCCGCATGTGGCGCGACAAGCCTGCGTCAGGCACCTGTGAAAAGGAACTACGATGACAGAAGCGTTGCAAGAACTCGGCACCCATCTGGAAATGAAACGCACAGATTGCGTGCTGTCATGGCAGGTCGCGCATGACGAATTGACGGTCACCGTCGCGCCGTCATCGCTGGTCAGCTTTGTCGAGTTTCTGAAGGTCGACAAGGCGTGTCAGTTTTCCACTCTGGTGGATATAACGGCGGTGGATTACCCCAGCCGCGCCAAGCGGTTCGATGTGGTTTACCATTTCCTGAGCATGTATCAGAACCACCGCATCCGCGTGCGCGTGCAAATCCGCGAAGAAGACACGATGCCGTCGATCATGTCGGTGCATCCCTCGGCCAACTGGTTTGAACGCGAGGTGTTCGACATGTTCGGCATCCTGTTCACCGGCCATCCGGATTTGCGCCGCATTCTGACTGATTATGGCTTTCGCGGGCATCCGCTGCGCAAGGATTTCCCGACGACGGGCTATACCGAAGTGCGCTATGACGAGGTGCAAAAGCGCGTGGTTTACGAACCCGTCAGCCTTGTGCAGGAATATCGCCAGTTCGATTTCATGTCGCCATGGGAAGGGGCCGAATACATTTTGCCCGGCGACGAGAAGACCAAGGAGGCCGCGAAATGATGGACGGCGATATCAGGGTGAACACTTATGATGACGGATCGACTGACGCCGCGACCGGCGAACAGCAGATCCGGAATTTCAACATCAACTTTGGCCCGCAGCACCCCGCGGCGCACGGGGTGTTACGGCTGGTGCTGGAACTGGACGGCGAGATCGTCGAACGCTGTGACCCGCATATCGGCCTGCTGCACCGTGGCACTGAAAAGCTGATGGAAAGCCGCACTTACCTGCAAAACCTGCCTTATCTGGACCGGTTGGATTACGTGGCCCCGATGAACCAGGAACATGCGTGGTGCATGGCGATCGAGCGGTTGACGGGCACGCAGGTGCCGCGCCGCGCCAGCCTGATCCGTGTGCTGTATTCCGAAATCGGGCGTATCCTGTCGCATTTGCTGAACGTGACGACGCAGGCCATGGACGTGGGCGCGCTGACCCCACCACTTTGGGGGTTTGAAGAGCGTGAAAAGCTGATGGTCTTTTACGAACGCGCTTGCGGGGCGCGTTTGCACGCGGCCTACTTCCGCCCCGGCGGGGTGCATCAGGACCTGCCCGATCAACTGGTCGAGGATATTGATGCCTGGGCCGTGGAATTTCCCAAGGTGCTGGACGATATCGACGGGCTGCTGACAGAAAACCGGATTTTCAAACAGCGCAACGCCAATATCGGCATCGTGACCGAGGAAGAGATCCAGGAATGGGGTTTTTCCGGCGTAATGGTGCGTGGCTCCGGCCTTGCCTGGGATTTGCGCCGCGCGCAGCCCTATGAATGCTATGACGAATTCGAATTCCAGATCCCTGTCGGTAAGAACGGCGATTGCTATGACCGTTACCTCTGCCGGATGGAGGAAATGCGCCAGTCCACATCCATCATCCGTCAGGCCTGCGAAAAGCTGCGCCATGAAAAGGGCGACGTGATGGCGCGCGGCAAGATGACCCCGCCGTCACGTGGTGAGATGAAAACCTCGATGGAGGCGCTGATCCATCATTTCAAGCTATACACCGAAGGCTTCCATGTTCCCGCAGGCGAGGTTTACGCCGCAGTCGAGGCGCCAAAGGGTGAATTTGGCGTCTATCTTGTGGCTGATGGCACCAACCGGCCGTATCGCGCGAAACTGCGCGCGCCGGGCTATCTGCATCTTCAGGCGATGGATCACGTGTGCAAGGGCCACCAACTGGCCGATGTCAGCGCGATCATTGGCACCATGGACGTGGTGTTCGGGGAAATCGACAGATGAGCATGGCCGACATCCTGATCGGGTTTCTGGTCGCGGGCGGGTTTTTCGTGGCCGCAATCGTGTCGCGGATGTTCCGCAAAGCCGGCACCGGGATTGTGATCGGTGGTGTTGCGGGCATCGCGGTGTCGGTCCTCATCCTGTATTACGGTTTGTCCGATCAGTTGATTTCAGAGGCTGTTGCTGCGGAATGATCCAGCCATGATGACCCTGTCGATCAATTACTGGCTGTTGCTTTACGGCGCATTTGCGGGACTGGGTGCCGTGATTGCCGCCCGTGGCCGCAACCGTCTGATCAAGGCGGCGGTTGTCGGCGCAGCGGTGGTTTTTCTGGTGGACCTCGCCCGCGATCTGGTATGAGCCTGAAGCGTAAGTATGACGAAACGAAAGTGAGACGACCCATGACACGTGCCCTGATCCTTATGTCCCTGTTTGCCCTGTCAGCCTGTGCTGAGGGTGTGCAAATGCCCGCGTCAGGAATGTCGGCCGAGGGCCGTTTCCTGACTGCGGTTGAAAACAACGGCTGCATCCTGAATCAGGCAAACACAGCCCGTGTCCTGCAAGAGGCGGACCTGACAACAGCCCAGGTGACGGATATCGTGACGAAACTGGCGGCCGAGGGTAAGGTCGAAACTTCGATGGGCGCATCGCTGCGGATCACATCGGATCGGTGCAGCTGATGAGCAGTCTTGGCATACCTGGCTTGCTTCTTTTGGCCACGACTGGTTTTAACCCTGCAGGAGTCGTGGCTGGCTCGATATTTTTGGCCATGACGAGTGCCGCAATCATAACCGGAATGAATTGATGCTACGCCGCCTTTATCACGACCAGCCCGAAACATTCGTCTTTACGCCCGACAATCTGAAGTGGGCCGAGGCACAGATCAGAAAATTCCCCGAGGGGCGTCAGGCCTCGGCGATCATTCCCATTCTGTGGCGTGCGCAGGAACAAGAAGGCTGGCTGACACGGCCAGCGATCGAATATGTGGCCGATATGCTGGATCTGGCGTTCATTCGCGCGCTTGAAGTGGCCTCGTTCTATTTCATGTTCCAGCTTCAGCCGGTTGGATCGGTCGCGCATGTTCAGGTCTGTGGCACGCTGTCCTGCATGATCTGTGGCGCCGAGGATCTGATCGGCGTCTGTCGTGACAAGATCGCGGATCAGCCGCATGCCTTGTCTGCCGATGGCAAGTTTTCTTGGGAAGAGGTGGAATGCCTTGGATCCTGTGCCAACGCGCCCATGGCCCAGATCGGCAAGGATTACTACGAAGACCTGACCGCAGAACGTCTGGGTGAAATCATTGATGAACTGGCTGCGGGTCGCGTGCCTGTGCCCGGTCCGCAGAACGGACGTTTTGCCGCCGAACCGCTAAAGGGGCTGACCAGCCTGCGCGGCCATGAAAGCGGCAAGACAGAATATAACGCCAGCGTGCAACTGGCCACTGATATCGGTGACACCGTCAAGCGCATCGACGGCACCGAGGTTCCATTGTTGACCCCCTGGATCAACGATGCCCCGCAAAAACCTGCTGCGGGCAAAAAACCCAAGGCGCCCAAACCCTCTGCACAGGCCCCCGCCGACAAGACGGGCGTGACCAAGCAAGAGGCGCAGGCGGTATCAAAGGCCAAGCCGGTCTCGAAATCCCATCCCGAAACAGCTGCGTCTGCGGAAAAGAAGCCACGCACCATGTCTGCCCCCCGCAAGGCGGGGGCCGATGACCTCAAGCAGATCAGCGGCGTTGGTCCAAAACTCGAAGGCGTGTTGAACGAACTTGGTTTCTGGCACTTTGACCAAATCGCGAAATGGAGCCCGGCAGAGGTCGCATGGGTCGATAGCCGTCTGAAATTCAAGGGCCGGATCATGCGGGATGACTGGATGGCGCAGGCTGCTGAGTTGGCTAAAAAAGCGACTTGATTTGAATTTTTCAGCGGTTTTGCAGCATAGGGGCAGATAACACAGCTGATTTGCACAAATTATTTACGCTTTGGCCGCCAATCGGTTACACCTGTGGCAATCAGTGCGACGCATCCGGTGTCGCGTTGCGATCCACAGTCCGGCAGTGTCACACCTGCGGTGACGAAAGGGAGTATGAACATGATCGATTTCAATAGGCCCGCCTCCAAGATTGAAGGCATCGCCGCGGTTGCCGCCTTGTTTGGCCTTATCGCCACAGGTGTGGCATTTGTCCTTTACGACTTTGGATTTCTTGCAGCTTTGGTGATCGGCGTGATCATCGGCGCTGCGGTTGCGGTTGTTCTGTTTCTTGGCTGGCGCGATCCTGCACCTGGTCCCGGGCAGGCCAGATCTGACAGTGCCCCGGCACCTGTCGCGGCCCCGGCAAAAAAAGCAGCACCAGAAAAAGCAGCACCAGAAAAAGCGGCCGATGCCGCCGCGACCGGCAAGCCGGCGTTGCTGAGTGCCGCGCGCGAAGGGGGGGCGGATGATCTCAAGCAGATCAAGGGCGTCGGCCCAAAACTGGAAAAGACGCTGCACGAGATGGGCATCTATCATTTTGACCAGATCGCTGCGTGGGGCCCCGCAGAGCAGGCCTGGATCGATGACAATCTGGAAGGTTTCAAAGGCCGTGCAACCCGCGATGATTGGGTTCAGCAGGCCAAGACACTGGCCGCAGGCGGCGAGACTGAATTTTCCGGCAAAGTGAAGAAAGGCGGCGTTTATTAACGCTGTTTTCACCATGGCGCAGCACGGAAAGACAGATCAGTCCAAGGCAGGACAACGGGTCGCGTTGATCATGGCGGGAACTGGTGTCATGTGGATGGTTGCGATCTGGGCGGGGTCGCAATACGGCTGGTCCAATCGCGCACGGGCCTTTTTTGACCTTGCGGCGCTGGCCGGTTTCGGCTTTGCGCTGTGGCAGACATTTCAACTCTGGCGCGCGCGCCAGAACGACAAGGGCGGCAACTGATGCTCAAAGATAAAGACCGGATTTTTACCAACCTTTACGGGATGCACGAACGCACCCTTGCTGGCGCGCAACAGCGTGGCCACTGGGACGGCACGGCGGACATCATCAAAAAGGGACGCGACTGGATCATCAACGAAATGAAGGCGTCTGGCCTGCGTGGTCGGGGCGGCGCGGGTTTTCCAACGGGGTTGAAATGGTCTTTCATGCCCAAGGAAAGCGACGGGCGGCCTGCCTATCTGGTGGTGAATGCCGACGAATCCGAACCGGGGACCTGCAAGGACCGCGAAATCATGCGCCACGACCCGCATACGCTGGTCGAAGGCTGCCTGATCGCGTCTTTCGCAATGAATGCGCATGCCTGCTATATCTACATCCGCGGTGAATACATCCGCGAGAAAGAGGCACTGCAAGCCGCCATCGACGAGGCATATGCCGCAGGTCTTGTGGGCAAGAATGCCGCCAAATCCGGTTGGGACTTTGATATTTACCTGACCCACGGCGCGGGCGCTTACATTTGTGGCGAAGAGACAGCACTCCTGGAAAGCCTTGAAGGCAAAAAGGGCATGCCCCGCATGAAACCGCCGTTCCCGGCGGGGGCGGGTCTTTATGGCTGCCCGACCACGGTGAACAACGTGGAATCCATCGCCGTGGTGCCCACGATCCTAAGACGCGGTGGTGCGTGGTTTTCCGGCATGGGCCGTCCCAACAACGCCGGCACCAAGCTCTTTGCGATTTCGGGCCATGTGAATAACCCCTGTGTGGTCGAAGAAGAAATGTCGATCCCCTTCGAGGAGCTGATCGAAAAGCATTGCGGCGGTATCCGTGGCGGTTGGGGCAACCTCAAGGCGGTGATCCCGGGTGGGTCTTCGGTGCCCTGCGTGCGCGGTGAAAACATGCGCGATGCGATCATGGATTTTGACGCGCTCAAGGAAAAAGGGTCATCACTGGGCACCGCTGCGGTGATCGTGATGGACCAGTCCACCGACATGATCAAGAATATCTGGCGGCTGTCGAAGTTCTACAAACACGAAAGCTGTGGCCAGTGCACCCCCTGCCGCGAAGGCACCGGCTGGATGATGCGCGTGATGGCGCGGCTGGTCGAAGGCAACGCGAGCGTCGAAGAAATCGACATGCTGCTGGACGTGACAAAACAGGTCGAAGGCCATACGATCTGCGCATTGGGTGATGCGGCCGCCTGGCCCATTCAGGGCCTGATCAAGAATTTCCGGGACGAGATCGAGGACCGGATCAAACATAAACGCGTGACGGGGATTGCTGCAGAATGATGATGCGTGGGCTGATGTTTGGTGCGGTGCTGACCTTGGCCGCTTGTGCAACGGGTCCGCAGGCCGCACGGTCATTCGATGACCCGGCGGTACAAAAACTGTTCAGCCTGCCCACCCCACAATATTATGCCACGACCGCGCTGGCCAGCCGGATCGCGGCGAACTGCGCGCGCTATACCTATGATTCCGTCCTTGATGTGCAAATCAATCAAAAGCGCAACGAAGTTGGGCGTGGGTCGCTGTCAGCGATGGGACTGCGTGACGCCATCGATGTCGAAACCGACGTAACCATCAGAAGTTTTGCTGCCAAACACGGTGTCGATGTGCAGGCTGGCGATGATCTGTGTCCTGCGGCCGATGCTGAAATGCTGGAAGCATCCGCGCTGAGCGCTGTTCTGATCCCTGTTTAATCGCCCAAGCGGTGATTTTTGTAAGAGGCCGCAAATCATTGCGGCCTTTTTTGTTGGCGGGCAAATTCCGGCGATGGATACATTTCCGCTGATATTGCGGTGGTGTTATTGAATATCCAGCGGTCAATCGCGATGTCTGTCCTTACAGCAGGCCCCGGCAGGCGGGGCAGGAGCCGACAATGAAAAAGACACGGGAAGTTGTCACAGCCCTGGGGTTGGGACTTGTGGTGATGGCCGGCAGCCTTGCGGCGCAGACTGTGCCGCTGAAAGATGTGGCAGAGGTGCGCAATGGCATCATCTACGTCGGCATGGCTTATGAAATTTCAGAGCAATGCGACAGCATCAGCGCGCGCATCTTTCGGGGGATCGGCTTTTTGCAATCACTTAAGAATCGGGCGCGTGCGCTAGGATATTCTGGCGAAGAAATTGACGACTATGTAAATGATCCCGAAGAAAAGCGCCGGTTGGAACAGATTGCCCGTGATCAGCTTGCCGCATTGGGGGTGATCAAGGGGCAACCGGCTACATATTGCGCTGTTGGTCGTGCGCAGATGGATGCAGGCACGCGCGTGGGCTGGCTGCTGCGCTAAATTCATATGCAAATGGCTGAATATGACAGGTTTTTTGTCAATCCGGCTGGCATCGCATCCCATGTCGCGTTAGAACGCGACCAACGCCGTGGCCCATTCACGATGGGGACCACGCGACTGGGAACATAAAGGCGTGCCATGTCTGATCTGCGCAAAGTCATCATTGATGGAAAAGAGGTCGAGGTTGACGGGGCAATGACCCTGATCCAGGCCTGCGAAGAGGCCGGGATCGAAATCCCCCGTTTCTGCTATCACGAACGGCTGTCCATAGCTGGCAACTGCCGGATGTGTCTGGTCGAGGTTGTGGGCGGCCCGCCAAAGCCCGCTGCATCCTGTGCGATGCAAGTCAAGGATCTGCGCCCCGGTCCCGAAGGCCAGTCGCCCGTGGTGAAAACCAACAGCCCGATGGTCAAGAAGGCCCGTGAGGGCGTGATGGAATTTCTGCTGATCAACCACCCGCTGGATTGCCCGATCTGCGACCAGGGGGGCGAATGTGATTTGCAGGATCAGGCGATGGCCTATGGCGTCGATTTCAGCCGCTACCGTGAACCCAAGCGCGCGACCGAGGATCTGGATCTTGGCCCGCTTGTCGAAACCCATATGACGCGCTGTATTTCGTGCACCCGCTGCGTGCGTTTCACGACAGAAGTCGCGGGCATTCACCAGATGGGCCAGACCGGGCGCGGTGAAGATGCCGAGATTACGTCCTATCTGGGCGAAACGCTTGATTCGAACATGCAGGGCAACATCATTGATTTGTGTCCTGTGGGTGCGCTTGTGTCGAAACCCTATGCCTTTACGGCGCGCCCGTGGGAGCTGACAAAAACCGAATCCATCGACGTGATGGATGCGCTTGGGTCCAGCATCCGGGTCGATACGAAGGGCCGCGAAGTCATGCGCTTTCTGCCGCGCAACCATGACGGCGTGAACGAGGAATGGATTTCCGACAAGACACGCTTTGTCTGGGATGGCCTGCGCCGCCAGCGGCTTGATACCCCCTATATCCG
>NZ_CBFIBD010000042.1:0-24775 GCF_965660735.1 Yoonia sp. | reverse complement strand
AAACCGGCCCCCCCCATGCGGTCGCGGGATAGAAGCTGGGGCAGACATGCAGAATATTCATGCCGCCACCTGTCCGTGCCGGCCTGTGCGGCCCAGCACCCGCGCCGGATTGCCGCCCACGATGGCACCCGCTGGCACGTCCCGCGTCACGATGGCGCCGGCGGCGATTACAGCGCCCTGCCCGATCCGGCCGCACTGCGGCAGAACGACCGCACGCATCCCGATCCAGACATCCGCTGCGATAACCTTGGGCCGCGCGACAGGCCGCCCGCGTGGATCAAGCCCGTGATCATGGGTATAGATGACCGCCTCTTCCGAGATCAGCACGCGATTACCGATTTTCAAACCGCCCGTGATGTCGAGATGCACATCGCGGTTGATCTGCACCCCATCCCCGATCAGCAAACCGCCGCCGGGCAGTTCAGACGAAACAGCGCAACCGCGCCAGAAATAGCAACCGCTGCCGATCTGAACGACGCTGGGGTCTGCAAAGCGCACACCTGGCTGAAACCGGCACCCCGCCCCGACCCTGGCCAGGACCGCTCGATGCAGCAGGCTCGAAACCAGCAGGCCAGTCCTGCGCCAGACCACCCCGCCGATCCGCACCCCCCAATAAACGGGTCTAAGCAACATGAAACCTGCTCCTTTCTTGCGGGGCAGCGCCGCCCCTGATGGCGTAGCGCGGCACAAAGACCGCAATCATCGCTGCGATCATCAGGAACTGTGCGACAGCAAGCACGATGAAGGCACTGAACGACGATTGCAGCGTGGCCTGCACAAAGGGATAGAACAGCATCGGATAAAGCAGGAATGTGCCGTGGCGGAGCGTGCCAGGAACAGACTGCAGCCCCGTTTCGCCCTTGCGGTAAACCCAGCCCAGCGCAAAGCCGACCCAGACCCCGCCCCAGCCAAAGTTGATATAGGCCTCGCCGGGGCCGGTGACATTGAAACCGCCACCGGTAAAGATCTGCATCAGGTCGCGCTTGAAAAACACACCAAGATCGACGGCGGGTTTATCAACCCAGATCGCGCGGGGCACCCACCCGAACAGCCACCAGAAATAACTTTCGCCCAGCATCATCTGCCCGGCATCCATCCGGTCGGTGATCATGATCGCCGCATTGATATCCAGAAAATAGGTCGATCCGACCATCTGTTCGGCCAGCAGCGCAAGTCCGCCCTGCTGTCCCATCCGCAGTTCGGTCATGTAAACGGATAGTCCCACGACCACGGCCCCCGCACAGATCAGAAGAAACCCCGCGCGCAAGCTGACCTTGCCACCCAGAATAGCAAAGACGGCCAGTGCGAAAATAAGCATCTCGATCAATTCGAACCGGTCGCCCGAGATCAGCGCGATCCCCAACAGCAGGATGCCTAGCGCCCCCGCTTGCACCTGCGCTGTCCGTGAACGGGCCGCGATGCCATGCGCCAGCAGCAGGACAAAGGCAAATTTCGGCACGATGAACAGCGTCTTCAGCCCGGCCAGGGTGCTGCCCACGCCATTGTCCCCCACATTGATCTGCTTGGCGGTATTCACCCCTGCCAGCAGGTCGAAATTCAGAACGGCACCCCGCGCGCGCAGGATCATCGACGCCGTCACCGCCGCAACCCCGAACGCCAGCCCGAACAGCGCCCAGCGCCGTGTCAGCCCACAGGCCAACATGCGCGCAGCGGCGATATTGTCGGCGCGGCGAACGGGCCCGCAGGCCAGCCGATACCCCAGACACATCAGCAGAATGTACGACGACAGGTAAAGCGCGCCCAGCAGATCGCCCCAGGGATTGTCTATGAACCGTTTGTAGAACGCCATTTGCGGCGCAGCGGCATAGACCACCGCCTTGATGGTAAAGCCGAAAAGGCAGAACCAAGCCAGCAGATGCATCGGCGAGACAAGCCGGACCAACCCGTATCGTTGCCCCATGGCGAACGGCACCGCCGCGCAGACCAGGCCCAGCGCGATGATCAGGGCAGCCTCCATCTGCGCCCCCACGATTGCGGACACAACGCCATTGCAGATGTATCGATCTGTAATCGCTGCCATAACACCCACCACAGCAGCGCGCCGCCGCCGGTGATCCCCGCCAGATAAGCCAGCGCATTGCCTGTTGCCGACGTGGCCAGTCCGGTGCCCGAAACACACACCAGATATAGCCCAAGGCTGATCAACCGCGCGCCCAACGCAAACCGTTCCAGCCCGCAAAGCGTAGCAACCGTGTATCCCGATGCCAGCACCACCTGCACGAACGCCCCGACAAGCAGGACAGCCACCAAGAGCATCGCACCCTCCGGCATGGGCCAGAACGGCAGGATCAGCATTGCAGCCAGAAACAACCCCCCGCCTGGCACGACCGCAACCCGACTGGCTACCGCACTGGCCGCACGCAGCGCCGCCCTGTCGCCCGCCCCATGGGCCGCCGAGATCGGTCCGGCACTGACCCAAGTCGCGACACTCACAGGCAGGGCCACCAGATTTGCGATCCGGCGCACCAACGCATAGAGCCCGATCTGGTCAGCGGACAGGAACGTGCCACCAAGAATGATATCGACTTGGGCCGTCACCATGCCCAGCACCGTATTGGCCCAAAGCCCGATGCGTATCTGCCCTGCGTCGCCATCTGATCGCAGACAGCACCGCAACGCGGGGTCCGCCCGGCAACGCCGCAACACCGCCAGCGCGACCACCGCCATGATCCCCGAGGCGACAAACAGGACGCCGGACGCACCTGCACCCAGGCAGCCAGCCAGCCCCAATGCCACTTGCGGCACGCCATCACGCAAGGCCATGGACAACTGCACACTGCCCAGCGCCCGCATGACGCTGGCAAGACAGCTTAGCGCGTTCACCGCCAGGCCGGTCAGAATGACAGCGCCCCATTCCACATCCGGCGCGACACTGGGCAGGATGCCCGCCGCGACCACCGACAGCAGAACCGGAAACACCACAACCAGCCGGAGCAGACCCGACACCTGCACCCCCGATCCATCCGCCATCACCCGCAAGATCAGCAAGGGCGCGCCAAGGGACAAGACCGTGCTTGCCACCATCGCCATTCCCCAATGCACCATCAGGTCACCAAATTCCGACAACCCCAACCACCAGGCCAGACCCAGCATGACCAGAAAATTCACGCCGACGACGCCCACCCGCAGCAAGAGCGTCGGGCCCGCAACCCCCCGGATCAGACGTGACATGCGCATTGCCGTCATTGTCATTCTTTTCCTTCCCTAACCGGGGTTAACCAAGTTGCATGTCGATTTATCTGTCGTTCAACAGAATTAATTTTCGGTTAACTTCTGCATGGTTGACTGCCTGCATGGGCAAGTCGGCAGGCAATATGGCAAAACTGATTAAAGACGGCACGGCAGGGGTTCAAAATCTGCCGGCAGTGCAAATACAGCCGATTGCGCCGCTGGACCTGATCGGGATGGCGCGCACTATCTGGCGTGGAAAATACATCATCACGGCCTGCATGGTTCTGGCGGTTCTGGCGGGGGGGTACTACGCATTCGGGGTGGCACAACCGCGCTATGCCGCAACGACCACACTTGAAATCGGCACCCCCGCTGTGCCTGTCATGGACCCGGGTCAGGCGCTGGCGGGGCGTGGAACGGACCCAGCCCATATCAATACACAAGTGGCCATCCTGCAGTCAAAACACCTGATGGTGCAGGTTGTGGAAACACTCGGCCTGATACAGGATCCGGAATTCAACCGCTACCTGACGCCAGTCGCACCACTATCGGTCACCGGGTTGCGTAACAGGTTGCGAAATTTTCTGACCGGCCAGGTTGACGTGATCCCGGGCCCCGCTGCCGTTCTGGACAAAACCGCGCAAAACCTGCGCGATGCAATCACAGCTGGCGCACAGCGTGACAGCTACGTTTTTCGTGTGACGGCGCAGACAGGGTCGCCGGCGAAATCAGCACTGATCGCGAATACCCTGGCCCAAATCTATCTGGCCGACCAAGTGGCGGGCAAGCGCGCGGACGCCGAAACAGCCGCAACCTGGCTCTCCGATAAGGTCGCTGATCTGCAACATCAGCTTGAGGCGCAGGAAACCGCCGTCAACGATCTGATTGCACAGGCACAGGTGCAGGATGACACCGCTTTCGACACGCTGAGCCGTCAGGTGTCTGAAACGGCAAGACGGCTGGGGGATGCACAGGCCGATCTGGTCAAGGCACAGGCCGCATTACAGCGCGACACGACCCCGCAAACAGTCGCTGCGGACGCCAACCAACCGGCACGCAGCAGGCTGTTGGCGGCGGTTGACCACCATGCCAATCAGGTCGCCGCACTTTCGGTGTATCAGGCCGACCTGAACCAGCGACTGGCGGACCATTCTGCCGGGCTGGTGCGTCTCCAACAACTGCGCCGCGAAGCAGACGCGACACGCGTGATCTATGAAACCTTTCTGGGGCGCTTGCAGGAAATCAGCATCCAGCGCGGCTTGCAAAACCCCGACAGTCGCGTTCTGGCCATGGCCAGCCCCGGCAGTTACGTGGCGCCGCGCAAGGTGCTGATCCTTGCCGCCGTCGCATTGCTTGGGACACTGGCGGGGGTCTTGCTTGTTTCCCTGCAGGCCAGTTTGCGCAACGGCTTTGCCGATGCCACAGCGTTGGCCAAAGCAACCGGCCTGCCGGTAATGGCGCAGATCCCGCGCATCATGCGGCGTCACAGGGCGCTTTTGCCGGTTTACCTGCTTGAAAAACCCAATTCTGCCGCAGCCGAAGCGGTGCGGGGCTTGCGCACGGCGCTCTTGCTGGCCGACCGGGGGCGGGTTCCGCAGACCGTCTTGTGCACTTCAAGCATCCCCGGAGAAGGCACGACGACACATGCGATCGCGCTGGCACAAAACCTTGCTGGGCTGGGCAAATCGGTGTTGCTGATCGAAGCCGATATGCGCCATCGAAATTTTGCCGCGTATTTCAAACACGCTCCGCAGGCCGGGCTGGCTGCCGTCCTGGCCGGCGACAGTCCTTTTGCGGACGCCGTGTTTCGTGACCCTCTGCTTGCGCTGGATATTTTGGTGGCGGGCCAGACGTCGGACAATCCTGCCGATCTTTTCGCCAAACCTGCATTTGGCGCGCTATTGGCGCAGCTGCGTCAAAACTATGATCATATCCTGTTGGATGCGCCACCGGTCCTGCCGGTCCCCGATGCATTGCTGCTGGCACAACATGCCGATGCGGTGCTTTATACCGTGTGCTGGAACAAGACACCGCGACATCTGGTGCTGGCAGGGCGCGACGCGCTGGACCGTGTGAATGCCCCGATCAGCGGACTGGTTCTTGGGCAGGTGGATGGTCGCAGGGTGCCACGACAGGGTAGTGCATATTTCGCCGGCCATGGCCAGCCGTATTACCAGAATTAGGGTTTGACCGTTTCTATTTCCAACGCGCCGACACGGGCCGAAACCCATTGACGCGACCACCAGACCGTGCCCCCCGGACCGATGTAGTAGATGTTTTCAAAATTGTTCGGGCCTTGGCAATCTTCGCGAAAGACGCGGACCGGTCGCCCTTGGTGGGGCTGCACCGCGGTGTGCCGGTCTGACATCCGACAGCGATACGTCGCGATCGAAATGTGCAGATCACCCTCTAAATGGGCAAATTGCCGGACGTATTGCGAAGGCCCACCCGCCAAGGCCGACGCAACACCGTTCAGATCGGCAGCCATCAGGTCGTGGCCCATCCCATGCGTTGCCGTTATCAACCCGTTCCGCATGGCAACCTGTGCCCCGTCCCTTGCCTGCCAGATACGCACGCCCCCGTTTTGGCGGACGGGGATCAGCGTTGCGGCGACATCGATGCGCGGTGCGCTGATGAAAATCAGCGGCACCCCCAGTCGCTGGACTTGATCGGGGGTCAATTGCGCCCGGAGTTTTGCAGGGTCAACTGGGGCGGCGCAGGCCGCAAGAACAAAAAGAGCAACAAGCCACCTCATCGTAAGAACGCCCCCCAACTGTCGCTGATCGCACGGGCACCAAGCGGTGCTGTCAGCGTGTATAGCCGCCCGTCGATCTGCACCCGTGCGCCCCCGTCACGGGTGACCGGCCGCAAGGTTGTGGACAGCTGATCGCGCCGGGGTCGCCCACTGGCCCACGACAATGGCACGCGCAAAATAAGGCCCTTGTCGAAAGATCCTTCGCCAAAGATGTCAAAGGGCACATCCGTCAGGGTGGCAAAGGCCCCCAGCGACCAGCCGTTGCGAAACTGCCGCGTCAGCGTCAGCGTGGCACCCCAATCGCCAGCCAGATAGCGCCCTGCATCCAGTTGCACCGCATAGCCAGCGTCACCTTGCCAATAGACCGAGGCATGACCGCTGGTCACGGCATAGTCGCGAAACCCAAAGCCGCCATCATAGGCGCGCTGTTGCAGCCTGTTCACCTCGATCCCCAGTGCAAGATCACCGCCGTCGGGCCGCCAGAGCATCTCGGCCGACAGGCCGCCATACATCGTTTCGAACAAACCCGCCGACAGGCGTGTCGTGATTTCGGGGTGCGGTTGCGTATACCAATGCAGGGCAAAATCGACGATATCGCCATCCCCTTCGCGTTGATAAAGCGCAAAATCGCTGCGCACATGGGGCAGCACGGAATTGGACCTGCGCGACGCCTGATCCAGCGTGCCAGCGATCCTCTGCTGCACCGTTCCGCTGGCGGTCAGACCCGGGGCAAGCTGCCATTCCAGATCCAGCGCGCCCCCCAGATCAGCCCGCAACGGATCGTCAGGATCAAAGATCGCAGGCGTGATATAAGGGCGCATCGTCCAGTCAAGAACGGGAAAGCGGTTTTCAAAGCTGGCCCCTGTTGCCACCATCAGCGCACGCTGGCCGATCAGATCCGTCCCCTGCACAGCAAATTCCAGCGCGGCCAGATCACGACGTTGCAGGGCCACTGCCGGCCCGCGCAAACCGGCCTGTTCCAAGGCTACCGAAAAGGTTGTTACCTCTGGCGGGGCGATCTGTGCCAACACCCGGGCGGCCCGGCCCACGGCCTGCGCGCTGGCAGCATGACGGTTGTTTTGCACCACGATATCGACCCGGTTTTCCAGCCGTCGATAGCCGGTCAGCACCAGTCCCTCTGCCTGCAACGCACGGCGCAGCGACGCGGCAGGTGACACAACGACGGGTCCGCGGGCATACCCGCTGCCATGTGGCGGGCGCGTCGGGTTCAGCGCATAAGTCACCTGCACCCCAAGCACTGACCCATAAAGATACTGCGCTGCCAGGTGCAGACCGGGCCGGGGTGTATAGATCAACCCCAGGTTCACGGGCGTGTTGCGGTCAAATGCCGTTCCGTTCTCATAGGGGTAGGCATCTGACGAATATTCCAAAGTCACGCCAAATGCCGGTGCGGGCTGCCAGTGGACGCCGCCAAAAAAGGCCGCATCTCCGCGAAAAAAGGCATTGCGCGTGACCATGCCACCTTGTCCAAAGTCCCGATCAGGCCGTGCGGCGAAACCTGGCCCCAATGGATTGGCAAACCCGCCAACGCCCGCGAACCGCCCCCAGCCAAGCCCCAGCGTCACTGCGACGTCGGGATGCACCGCCTTGGTCGCCACCAGATATTCGCCGCTGTAGATTCCCGTTCCAATGAAATCGGCGACGCCGACAGCCACGCCGGGGTGCAGCTCTGTCTCATCCCAAAGCCGGTAATGTAGCGCCAGACTGCGATCAAGAATGGCGTCGTAGAACACGCCGCCCTGGCCCAGAACGCGATCAAGTTTGGCATAACGCACACTGACCGACAGGCGCGGACTGGCCTGAAACGTCAGGGTGCTGCGGGTCTGCCCGGCAAAGCGCGACACAGAAAATGCCAGTTCTGCATCCGGTGCAGAGCTGGCGGCAGGCATGTCGATCAGACCGGGCGCGCCATATGTGTTATAGCGCAGCGGCACCCCTTGGGCGATCAGCGCCAGCGGCCAGAAAACCGCCACTGCCCATATCAGTGCCCATGCCCGCATACGCGCCCCGCATCCTGCCCAAAACCCGGTCTGTCCCCCTGCACCTACAAATGCAGAGGCGAAAATGAGGCGTCGTTACATCGCCCCGAAAACATGGCGACTGAAAAAACCCAGCACGTCACCGGCACCAAACGTCAACCCATCAGGCGCGCCAGCAGCAACATACGCTTTGGCCTTCCAGTCCAGATTGCCGCCTTCACTGGCGGCCTCCAGATTTGGCCGCAAAAAGGTGTCGAATTGGTTAATCGCACTGTCAATTCCGGGCAAAGCCCCCGCAATCAGCCCATAGCGCAGGGGCATCCCCTCGAACGTACCTGAAATGCCAATGCGATTTGACGCCGGATAAGTCACATTCGGCGGGTTTTGCCCCGCAAATCCGACAAGTGACAGCGGGTCGGTGTCCCCAACAGCAACCGTATTCACCACAGAGTTTCCCGCTTCGCCGTCCCAGCGGACCATCGGCGCCATCCCGACATAAAGCCAATCCACCGCCGCAGCGGGACCGGTGCCCGTGACCGTTACATCATGGGCGACGCGCCCCGGCGTGACCTGACGGTTCAAAGTGCAAGCAGCAAGCGGCCCCGTGCCGGTCTGCCATAGCGTCGTCTCGTTGATCGCAATATGCGCCCCCACACGCAGCCCGGTGCCATTGGTCAGTGGAACGAACGGCACGCCATCAAGCGTGACGCTACGGCTTTGCAAGGCTTCGTTGCCATGGGTCTGGCCGCCGATTTCAGTGGCCGCACCCGCGACCACACAGCGGGCGGCATACTCGCGTTCAGACACGTAATCCAAACTGACAAAACGGGGATATGTCGCACGGGTATCCGCGCGCCAGTCCAGCGCGCCATCCGACCCGATACCAGCGGTATGCCCCGGCGGGGTCTGCCCGCTGGTCCCCGTGGCGCGGGCGGCATAGAAAACACCGGCATGTTGCACCTCGTCGCCCTGGGTATAGGGCTGGCCGGCCTGCCACATGGGCGGCAGGATGCGCGCATCTGACAAGGCCCCGGTAATCGCCACCGCCTCGATCATCAGGGTCGTGCCGCCGGGGGTGGCCGCCCCGCCATGTTTTAGCGTCACGTCATGGCTGCCGGTCAATCCGCTGGCCACCTTGACAGAACGCCGACGATCCAGATCTGTCGGGCTGTGCGTGGAAAACGCCTTGTATCCCAGTCCCGCCGGATCGCCGATTTCATTGACCAGCGCCTGCGTCCCGTCAATTTCCACCCGGCAATAGGCCCCGCTGATGCGCCCCGTATAATGCACCCAAAGATCATAGGGTGCAGCGCGGTCAACCACGACAGTGGCCTGCGCGGTCGTGGCGGCCGTGCTGATTGCGCGGTTGCCCGTATAGCTGCCGGACAAACCGGAACCGGACGACTGCAACTGCGACCAACTGCCCGTCAGCGTCAGATCACGCACCGGATAGATATTGCGCAACCGGGCGATCAGTGTCTCGCGCCACGACAGGCGGGTGCCGGGGTTGGCATTATCAAGCCGCAAACAGGCCGCGACACCGGGCGCGATCTCGGTCCAGGCAGACAGCCCGCCACCCGGCCCCGCCGCGAGCGCAACCGACGCTCCGTTACCCGACACAAAGAATTCCGCCAGTGGCAGCGGGGACCCGCCCTGCCGTTGACCAGGGGTAAGCTCTAACCCAATCATCTTAGTACCACGCGACAAGCTGGGCCGTCGTTCCGGTGGCAAGAACCCGAACCGGTCGCATACTCAGCACCGCGCCAGCAGACAGATCATAGCTGATCACCGTGCCATCCTTGTCCTGCAGGACAGCCGTGCCGCCAACACGGACAAAAAGCGCGCGTGGCCGGACCGGCAGGTCGGCCCCATCCGAGGGGACAACAGCATAATGCGTCACGGCAGGCGAGGTCAGGTTGACGTAATCGGATTCAAAGGGATCGGGCATCGGATTCTCCACTCTCTGGTTGAAGAATGTGGATACAACGCCCAGTCTTTCAGACCGCTTAGTGCACCGCACGGTCCCCGGTCGTCCTGCACCGGTGCGGTTCAGCGGCCCCGCTGCGCAATAATAACGACCAGTGTCCGCCATGCGATCCACAAATCAAACGCAAGCGTCGCGTGGCCGATATAATGCAGGTCGGCCGCAACCTTGCGGTGGACACCCTCCAACCCGTCGACATAGCCGATTTCAGTCTGGGCAAATCCGCTGATGCCCGGCACGACCTGATGCCGCGCGTGATACCCCGGCACCACGCGCAGATATATCCGGGCGTGATCAAGACTGTCGGGGCGCGGGCCAATCAAGCTCATCTGGCCGCGCAGAACGTTGAAGATTTGCGGCAATTCGTCAATGCGGGTCTTGCGCATGAACCGGCCCAACGGTGTGATCCTGTCCGTTTCCAGCGTATCAAAGGCACCCCGCGAACTGTGTGTCGGCGTCGTCATGGTGCGAAATTTGAGGGCCACAAAAGGCCTACATTGATACCCCATGCGATCCTGGCGAAACAAAAGCGGTCCCCGGTTGAAAAAAGGATTTAGCGCGCAGAACGCCAGCGCAAACACCGACAGCGGCAGCAAAAGCACGATCGCAATCACCACGTCAAATGCCCGTTTCGCGCCGGCACGAACCACGCGCCTGTCACCGCCCAGAGAACCGGGAACAATATCTGTTTGGGGCGGATCAGCGATCATGTCTTGAAAATCAAACATCGTTTGCACCCATCCAAAATCAGGTTCACGCAGGCGCATCAGCCGCGCCCTTCCTTTTGTGATTCTGTTTGATCAGGGTTAATGAGTGATTAATTTCAGATGTTGGAAAACGATATTTTCATCATTATTTCAGTCTATTACGCAGAATTCTGTTAACCTTTTCGCCACAGGCCTGCGGACCCTGCAAAAGCGAAAAATTGACAGGATTTCTGATCGAATTGTTCGTTCAACCAATTCTTAAATCAGCGCCCGTTCCTTGGTGCCGTGATGGGATGGTCAGGATGTAAGATGTCAGTTTCAGACTGGAAGGGCGCACGGTGGGTGCGGTATTTGCGATATCTTGTCGTTGGCCTGTCCGTCGGGCTTGCCACCGGTCCGGCGCACGGACAGACCGTTGTCATCGGCAATGACAGGGGCGGGTTGATCGGCGCGCGCGTGATCGAGGTCGCGCAGTTGAACGCCCGGAACAGGCGGGTCGAATTGCGTGGGCGCATCTGCTTTTCGTCCTGCACGCTGTATCTGGGGGCAGATGATCTTTGTGTCAGTCCGCACACCACCTTTGGCTTTCACGGACCCAGCCGGAATGGCAGACCTTTGCAGCATCAACAATTCGAACACTGGTCGAACGTCATGGCCCGGCACTACACCCCACAACTGCGCGATTGGTTCCTGCGCGATGCCCGACACCAGATTGGTCGCATTCATCGGGTCAGTGGCGCCCGATTGATCGCAATGGGCTATCCCGCCTGTTGAACGGGGGCTACTGTGTATCCGGCGTTGCATTTCCCGCCGATACGACCGCGGCAAGCGCCAGCCCCGCACCAGCGCCCAGCACCGGGGCAAGCGCCCCGATCAACGGCACAAATGCCGTCGCATCTTCGTTGCAGGTGGCGCGGATCGTGCCATCGGCGGCGATGGCGGCCGCGGCCACCCCGAAAGGCGCGCACACACCACTGGCTTGCGCCGTCGCAACCGGATCCGCCACAGGCTGCGCCAGCGACACATGCGACCAGACGCTGATCAAGAAAACACTTCCCAACAAGACCACACGCATCGTCCAACCTCCTCTGACATCGTGCCCGCCGATACCGGATCGTTCACACAAGACCACTTGAATGACATCGAGGTTAAAGAGCCGTTACCGTCGCCATGCTTTTTTGCACATTCGGCGACCGCCACGGGAAATCTGCGAACTGCTGCACGCGTTAAAGTCGAGACGGCTCAGACACGTTTGACCAATCGGATCAGGAATAAAACGATGACCGCCCCCAACGTCGCATGAATGATCGACGCAAAAAGTCCGCCTCCGAAACCCAGTCCGATAACGGGAAAAATCAGTCCTGCGGCAAAGGCCCCGACGATCCCCACAACGATATTGCCCAGCAAGCCAAACCCGGCCCCCTTCATGATCTGCCCTGCCAGCCAGCCGGCAACGGCCCCGACGAACAAAATGGCCAGAATGCTTTCGATACCCATCTTCGCCTCCTTTCAGTTCATTTCACTATACAATGTTAGCATTTTTCAGACAAATACAGCGCATCAGCAAAGCGCGCACAGGTCAGTCGGCCGACTGAAAGCCAATCACGCGCGTCCTTCCAACCCCTTGAGGATGGGACAATCGGGGCGGTTGTCACCCGCACATTCCCGCACCAGTTCGGCCAGCGTATCACGCATTGCGGTCAGCCCCGTGATCTTTTCTTCGATCTCGGCCAGATGTTGCTTGGCAATGGCCCGCACATCGGCACTCTCGCGGCTGCGGTCCTCCCAAAGGGCAAGCAGGTTGCGGCAATCCTCGATCGAAAAGCCAAGTGCCCGCGCACGCGCCAGAAAGGCCAGTTTATGCGCATCCGTCTGGGTAAACACGCGATAGCCGTTCGCCTCGCGTTTGGGGGTCACCAGACCAATGTCTTCGTAATAGCGGATCGTTTTCGCCGGCAGCCCCGTCTGTTCGGCAACCTGCCCGATATTCATGATATTGTTCCTTTCACCCAGCGCAGGCGCAGCGCGTTCGTGACCACCAGCACACTGGACAGCGCCATCGCCCCTGCCGCCAATGCAGGGGACAACAATACCCCCCAGACAGGATACAGCACACCGGCCGCAACCGGCACCAACAGCACGTTGTAGCCAAAGGCCCAGACCAGGTTTTCGCGGATATTCCGCATGGTTGCACGGCTGACCGTGATCCCGTTCAGCACACCGACCGGGTCGCCCGACATCAGCACCACATCGGCGCTTTCCACCGCGACATCCGTGCCGGTGCCAATTGCAACGCCAACATCCGCCGCTGCAAGTGCAGGCGCATCGTTGATCCCGTCACCGACAAAGGCCACCTTGGATCCGTCCGCCTGTAATGCGCGGATCGCATCGACCTTGCCTGCGGGCAGGACATCGGCAATCACGTCCGACACGCCCAGTTCGGCACCAATCGCATCCCCCGTGCGCGCAGCATCGCCGGTGATCATCACCACCCGCAATCCACGCGCCGTCAGCGCGGCCACCGTCGCCTTGGCGGTGGGGCGGGCCTGATCGGCCACGGCGATGACACCGGCCGGTTTGCCATCAACCGCGACCATGATCGCAGTCTTGCCATCCTGCGACAGCGCGGCGGCCTGTTCGGACAGTGGTGCCCGATCGACCCCCTCCTTTTCCAGCAACCGCGCCGCACCCACCAGCACACGGCGTCCGTCCACATCGCCCGTCAGCCCATGCCCCGTCACCGCCGCAAAGCCCGATACCTGCGGCAAGGGCCGCGTTGCCGCCGACACGATCGCATGCGCCAGCGGGTGTTCCGACAGGGCCTCGACAGCGGCAACGTCGCGCAGCAGCGCATCATGGTCCCCATCCAGCGCGATGACATCGGTCAGAACAGGTTTTCCCAGTGTCAGGGTGCCGGTCTTGTCAAAGGCCACGACATCAACGGCTTGCAGGGCCTGCAAGGCGTCCCCTTGCCGGAACAGCACGCCCAGATCGGCCGCGCGCCCTGTGCCCACCATGATGGATGTGGGCGTGGCCAGCCCCATGGCGCAAGGACATGCAATGATCAGCACCGACACCCCCGCCACCAACGCATGAGACAGCACGGGCGACGGGCCGATCACCAGCCAGACCAGCACCGTAAGTGTGGCAATCGCCATGATGGCAGGCACGAACCACGCCGTAATTCGGTTGACCAGATCCTGCACAGGCAGGCGGGCGCCTTGTGCGTCCTCGATCATAGCGATGATGCGCGCCAGCATCGTATCGGCCCCCACCGCCGTTGCGCGCATCTGTAATGCGCCATTGCCGTTGACCGTGCCACCGGTCAGCATATCGCCCTTGGTCTTTTCCACCGGCACGGGTTCGCCGGTGATCATGCTTTCATCGACGAACGACGTGCCATCACGGATCACACCATCGGTGGCGATACGTTCACCGGGGCGCACCAACAGGATATCGCCGCGTTTGACCTCGGAAATCGGGGTTTCCACCTCGGCTCCGTCGCGCAACACCGTCGCTGTTGCGGGGCGCAGCCCGATCAGCCGCTTGATGGCGGCCCCGGTCTGGCCCTTTGCCCGCGCCTCAAGCCAGCGGCCCAGAAGGATCAGGGTAACGATCACCGCTGCTGCCTCGAAATAGACGGCGCGGGTGCCTTCGGGCAACAGCCCCGGCGCGAACAACGCAACGGTGGAGAACGCCCACGCGGCGCTGGTGCCCAAAACCACCAGTGAATTCATATCCGGCGCCATACGGGCCAGCGCCGGCAACCCCTTGGCATAGAACCCTCGCCCGGGCACCGCCAGCACGATGGTCGTCAGCACGAACTGAATCACCCAGCTCGTCGTCATGCCGATCGTGCCTGCAATGAAATGATGCACGGCGGGAAAGACATGCCCGCCCATTTCCATCACGAACACCGGCAGGGTCAGCACTGCAGCCAGCAGAAAGTGCCGGAAATACGCCTGCGCCTCGGCCGCTTGCCGGTTGTCTGTCCGTTCTTCAGCATCCAGCAGGGTGGCCTCATAGCCGACCGCCGCAGTGGCCCTTTGCAGGACATCCACATCTGTCAACGTCGAGACTGTCGCTGTGCCATCGGCAAGGTTCACTGTCGCCGACAGCACGCCGGGCACATCCCTGAGCGCCGTTTCAACCTTGTTCACGCAAGACGCACAGGTCATCCCCTCGATCGCCAGACGCAGCTTGCGGGGCAAGGCAGGATATCCCGCAGCCTTCAGCGCACCGGCAACAGCCTGTGCCGCCTTGGCGTCATCCACCTGCACCCGCGCCGAGGCATCGGCCAGATTGACCTGCGCATCTTCAACGCCCGATACCGATTTTATCGCCTTTTCGGCCCGACTGACGCAGCCCGCGCAGGACATACCATCAATACCGAACCTGATCTCTGCCGTAGACATACCAAAACCTTCCTATGCTCTGGCACCTCACATAAGGGTTCCAGTCGTAGGAAGGTCAAGCCATGTTTTCAAATTTTTTCGGCCGGTCAGCCCTTGCCCTTCCAGGGCACAAGGATGCGTTCAGCCCAGCGCATCAGCATGTCGATGGAAAAGCCGATGATCCCGATCAGGATGATCCCCATCAACACGATATCAGTACTTTGGAATTTGGATGCGACCATGATCATCATACCCGCACCCTTTTCCGCTGCAACCAGTTCGGCGGCCACGACCGTACCCCAGCACACCCCCATGGCAACGCGCGCCCCAGTAAAGATTTCAGGCAGGGAATTAGGCATGATCACATGGCGCATAATCTGCCATTTCGACGCCCCAAGGCTGTAGGCCGCATGCACCTTGGATATGCGCACGCCCGACACGCCGGACCGCGCGGCAATCGCCATGATCCACAACGCCGCAAGGAACAGCAGGATGATCTTGCCGGTTTCACCGATCCCCGCCCAGATGATCACCAACGGAATCAGCGCGAGCGGCGGCACGGGGCGCATGAATTCGACAATCGGGTCGAACCAGCCGCGAAACCAGTTCGAAAGGCCCATGGCATAGCCCAGCGGGATACCAACCAGTGCCCCCAGCGCAAACCCCACAATGACCCGGAACAGCGAATAGCCCAGATGTTCGGCCAGCGTGGAATTACGATAGCCTGTCGTCGCAATCTCGCCCAGGCGGGTCCAGACGGCCTCGGGGGCGGGCAACCAGATCGGTTCCATTTGCATCCCTGTGGCGGGAATGATGTTCAGCGTGCCCTTGTCAGACATGGCGACGCGACCGAAACCGACCGGCACCTCACCACCGGGGGCAATCGGCTGCCCGTCCACGGCCGTGATGAATGTCTCTTGATCGCGGCCCATGTCATCATTGCTGTCCACCCGCAAAAGCTGGCTGCGATAGACCGCGATGGCGATGGAATCGTTCTTGGCGATCCCTTGGCCCGGCTCAATCTCTGGCGCATCGACCGGTTGGCCCGTGGGATGCACGACAACGCTGACGGTCGCGTCATCTGACTGCCCGTCCGGCGTGGTGATGGTATAGGTAAACGCACCCTCGCCGGTAAACGGCCCCGGCGCATGCAGGAAACCGGGCAACAGTTTGGATCCGGTGAACGCGCCCCACAGCACAAAGATCAGCACCACCGACACCACCGACGCGACCGTGTTCGACGTCACAGCACTTTCATCACCAAAGGTCACGGTTTTCAGCGAACTGTAGTCGTGTTTCGGCGTCAGCAACCGCTTGATCCCGCTCCAGATCACCATCGTCAGCAAGATCAGCAGCACATAGCCGATGATATAGGGCGCCGCCGATACCAGCGTCATCAGAACCGCCCAAAGTTCACCCCAAAGATCGCCAAGCAGTTCCATTATGCGTCCTCCGTCCGGCCCATGATTTCCTCTTCCATGTCCCAGATCATGGACAGAATTTCTTCACGGGTTTTGCCGAAATCAGGATGTTTCTTGACCTCGCGCAGGTCCTGCCCCACGCCCATTTCGGCAAATGGCAGGCGATATTCCTTGTGAATGCGCCCCGGGCGCGGCGCCATGACGATCAGCCGTTCACCCAGCAACAGCGCCTCTTCGACCGAATGGGTGATCAGGATGATCGTCTTGCCGGTTTCCTTCCACAATTTCAGAACCAGACCCTGCATCTTTTCACGCGTCAGGGCATCCAGCGCGCCCAGCGGTTCATCCATCAGGATCACATCAGGTTCATTCGCCAGACAACGCGCCAGTGCCACACGCTGCTGCATGCCCCCCGACAATTCGTAAACCGCCTTTTCCTTGAAGTCCTGCAAACCCACCACATCCAGCAGATGATCCACGATCTTGGCCTTTTCGGCCTTGGGCGTGCCTTTCATCGACGGGCCGAACCCGACGTTTTCACGCACCGTCATCCATTCAAACAGCGCACCTTGCTGGAACACCATACCACGTTCCGGGCCGGGTCCGTAAACAGCCTTGCCGTTCAGCACGATCCGCCCTTCGGTCGGGGCCAAAAACCCCGCCACGATGTTCAGCAATGTCGTCTTGCCGCAACCGGATGGCCCCAGCACCGACAACAATTCACCTGCTTTCAGGTCAATCGACACATCCTTGAGCGCCTGCACCGATGACCCGTTCGGCAAATCGAACCGCATGGAGAGTTTGTCTATCTGTAGTGCTGACATGTCCTGCCCCCAATCATTTTCAAAGCGGCGAAGCCTGTGCCGCGCCCATCTGAAAATGATTGGGCCGGTGCGCCTGCGCACCGGCCCAGCATATCGTTACATATCAGCAGCCGCTTGCAGCGGGCCTGTGTTCACAGCGCCTTCATAGCTGTCAAGCGCGCGTGGGATCGACCCTGCATCGACAAAGACCTGCGCGACGCCCTGCATGAATCCCGCCGCGTTGCCGCCCAGCCAGCTCTGGCTCAACTGTTCCTCGACAGAGGGGAAGGTAAAGGTTGCCATGAAGTCACGCACGGCCTGTTCATCCATGCCGCTGTCCTGCGCGATCACAGGGACCATTTCGTCAACCATTGTGCCGTCGTTCCAGCCGGCATTCGCTTGCGCAGTAACGGCCAGGAATTTTGCCACCAGATCGGGATTTTCCGCAACGAAAGACGCGGGTGCCGATGTCACATCGAACACAAGAATGCCCAGTTCCGTCTTTTCGGCGCCGGTCAGCAGGACGTTGCCATATTCCATCGCCGTGCGCAGCGATCCGCCGTAACCGCACATCATGTCAACAGAACCCTGCGCCAGTGCGGCAGCCCCTTCGGGCGGGGCCATGTCGACCACTTCCATGCTGGCGGGGTCCACGCCAAAATGTTCCATCTGCTTGAGGAAACCATAATGCGCTGCCGTTCCCAGCGGCACGGCGGCCTTTTTGCCAGCCAGTTCACCCGCTGAATCCTTGTCGATCTCAAGGATGCTGGCCACAACGCAGTTGTCGTTGTCGGCATAGCTGACCGCCACATCAAGCACTTGCAGATCCTGCCCCGCGCTGGCCGCGATCACGAAAGGCGGCACACCCTGGCTGACGGCGATCTGCACATCGCCCGAGGCCATCGCCGCAGACATCGCGGTGCCGGTGTCAAAGCTGACCCAGTTGACCTTGACGCCCAGTTCTTCGTCATAGGTGCCCATTTCCTTGGCATACTGGAACGGCATCGGCCATTCGAGGAAATAGGCCACCGTAATCTCGCCATGCCCTGCGGCAAAACCTTGCGTCGCACCTGTCATCAGCGCGAAACCGGCGACGGCCCCCATCAGTGTATTCTTGATATTCATTCGATTTACTCCCGTGTTGTGACCCCGCGAAAGGGCAGACTTCATGAACGGCGTTTTCACCGTCTCTGTTTTTTAGCTGACCATGTTTTTCAGTTTCATGATACCATTATTCAGGCGCAAAAAACCACGGCCGGGTGCCCCGCGCGACGGCCCCGTCCCCCAAGGGCGGCACCGCACGAACGGACACGCTGGGGCCAAACGAAAAGAATTGCCGCCCCTGCGTCAATGATAACCGTTTCATTGCAATCCGCCGAAAAGCCCATGCTTTGCGCAGGCGGCGCCAGTGATAACAATTATTAATCAATAGTTTAAGCTGTAATCAGCACGCTATAGGATGCAATCCGCCCTGAATCTGGCCATACTCAACCCGCAATACTGGCCCTATCGGACTAGCCCATCGTGCAGGCAATGTGATCAACAGATTGGCAGGCTGCGAATAGGATTCGACCTGACACCTTTCCTTTGCCTGATGGAGTAGCGGACATGGACCTGCATTCTTTTTCAAACGACACCGATCACGTGGTCGAGGCAGATCGCGCCCATGTGTGGCACCATCTGTCCCAGCACAAACCCTATGAAACCATCGACCCGCGCATCATCGTCGAAGGGCGCGGCCTGCGGGTCTGGGATATCAAGGGCAAGGAACATATCGACGGCGTGTCGGGTGGTGTCTGGACCGTCAACGTGGGCTATGGCCGCGAACGGATCAGCAAGGCCGTGGCCGACCAGTTGACCAAGATGTGTTTCTTTGGCGGCATGGCCGGCACGATCCCAGGTGCCCGGTTTTCCGAAATGCTGACCGACAAGATGCCGGGGCTTGACCGGGTTTATTATGCCAACTCGGGGTCCGAAGCGAACGAGAAGGGCTTCAAGATGGTCCGCCAGATCAGCCACAAGCATCATGGCGGCAAGAAAAGCAAGATCCTATTCCGCGAACGCGATTATCACGGCACGACGATTTCAGCCCTGTCCGCCAGTGGTCAGGAAGAGCGCAGCGCCCAGTATGGCCCCTTTACCCCCGGTTTCGTGCAGGTGCCGCATTGTTTGGAATACCGGTCGCAGGACGGCACCGTGGGCGAGGAATACGCCGCCAAAGCCGCGCAGGCGATCGAGGATGTGATCTTGCGCGAAGGCCCCGACACCATCGGGTCGCTATGCCTTGAACCGATCACGGCAGGCGGCGGCATCATCGTGCCCCCCAAGGGATATTGGGACCGCGTGCAGGAACTTTGCCGCAAATACAACATCTTGCTGCATATCGACGAGGTTGTTTGCGGTCTGGGCCGCACCGGAACATGGTTCGGCTATCAGCAATTCGGCGTGCAGCCCGACATCGTGACCATGGCCAAGGGCGTGGCGTCCGGCTATGCCGCGATTTCGTGCTGCGTCACCACGAATGCCGTGTTCGAGATGTTCAAGGACGACACCGATCACCTGAGCTATTTTCGTGATATTTCCACCTTTGGCGGCTGCACGGCAGGTCCTGCGGCGGCCATCGAAAACATGCTGATCCTGCAAGAGGAAAACCTGCTGGAAAATTCCACCGACATGGGTGTGCATTTGAAGGAAAACCTGCATGGCCTGATGGACAAGCATCGCTGGATTGGCGATGTGCGCGGCATGGGGCTGTTCGCGGGGGCCGAACTGGTGCTCGACCGCGATACCAAGGAACCGGTGCCGGAAAAACAGGTGGCCGCCATTGTCGCAGACTGTATGGCGCAGGGCGTGATCATCGGCGCGACCAACCGGTCATTGCCCGGCTATAACAACACGCTGTTGTTCGCGCCGCCGCTGATCGCGACCAAGGACGACCTGAACCAGATCACCGATGCCGTGGATCAGGCGATTACGCGGGTGCTGGGCTGAAAGACGGCGACCGGGCCGTTGCGCCCGGTCCCGTAAAGATACCTCGTTCCAGTTGGATATTCGACGCATTCCGGGTTCATCACCCCCGCACACGCGATGCGCGCGCGCCGAATGCCGAAGACGGCGGTGGCATTCCTGCCGCCGACGCTGATTGCATCCGCCACCGGGATGAATTTCACGCATATTCCCGAAGTGCTGTGGCTATTGGAATATCCCATTGCGCGCGGGCTTTTGGTGCTATCCGCCATCCTGCCCTGTCTGTTTTTCAGGTATCGCGGCTGGCTTTAGGCGCTGATCTGACAAAACGGCGCTTGCCACGCCGGGTGCAAGGCTGATTTCATAAGGCCAGTGTATGCAACCAATCAGGCCAGTTCATGTCGATTTCTGTTGAAACCTTCTTTCTTGATCCCGCAGGCGAGGGAACGCTGCAATCGCGCATACAACAGATGGTCGCACAGGGTATTCTGGCGGGGCGTTTCAGGGCTGGTGAGCGGCTGCCCTCATCGCGCAAGATGGCACAGCATCTGGGGGTCAGCCGGATCACCGTGACGCTGGCCTATACCGAGCTTGTCGCCGATGATTATCTTATGTCGCAGGGGCGCTCGGGGTATTTCGTGTCGGAAAACGCACCCGAACCACCTGCTTTTCCTGCACAGCGCGCCGACAGCGGCACAGTGGACTGGACCCGCGCCATCGGTCAACGGTTCACGCCGGGGCTAAGCATCGACAAGCCCGCCGATTGGGCCAGCTATCGCTATCCCTTTATCTACGGGCAGGCTGACAAGACACTGTTCGACAGCGCCAACTGGCGGCTTTGTGCCCTGCAGGCACTGGGGATGCGCGATTTTGCAGCGCTGACATCGGATTATTTTGACGGCGACGACCCGATGCTGGTCGATTTCATCGCGCGTCAGGCCCTGCCCCGCCGGGGCATTCTGGCCCGCGCAGATGAAATACTGGTGACAATGGGCGCACAGAACGCGCTGTGGCTAGCCGCACAGGTTTTGCTGAACAGCCGCCGCCACGCCACGATCGAAGACCCTTGTTACCCCGCGCTGCGCACGATCCTGACGCAATCGCGTTGCCAGTTCGGCGCGGTGGCGGTGGATGCCGACGGACTGCCCCCCGACGATCTGCCCGACCACACGGACGTGGTATTTACCACCCCCAGCCACCAATGCCCCACGACAACGACGATGCCCATCAACCGCCGCAAGGCACTGCTGAACAAGGCGGAACAGGATGATTTCATTATTGTCGAAGATGACTATGAATTTGAAATGTCCTTTATGAAATCACCCACACCGTCACTCAAGTCGCTGGACCGGAACGGGCGGGTGATTTATGTCGGATCATTCTCGAAATCGCTGTTTCCGGGCTTGCGGCTGGGCTATCTGGTTGGCCCCGCCCCGTTCATCCGCGAGGCCCGCGCGCTGCGCGCAACGGTCCTGCGTCATCCGCCCGGACATATCCAGCGGACCGCCAGTTATTTTCTGTCGCTGGGCCATTACGATGCGCTGGTGCGCCGCACCAGCAAGGCCTATCACGAACGCCGCGAGGTCATGCGCAAAGCCGTGTCCGATCACGGGCTGACCATCGCAGGTCAGGGGACATATGGCGGCTCTTCGGTCTGGCTGCGCGCACCTCGCGGGGTCGACACGACAGTGCTGGCCGCGCAATTGCGCAAGAATGGGGTGCTGATAGAACCCGGCGCGCCGTTCTTTGCCGGACCGAACCCGCCAACCGCCTATTTCCGGCTTGCTTATTCATCGCTGCCGTCAGACCGCATTGCGCAGGGTGTTGCGCTGATCGCTGACGGAATACGCAATTACCAAGACGATCTGGCCTTACCGCACAAGGGCAACTGGCCCTAACCGAAAGCCATTACAAAATCTACCATAGCGCCAGCAGATCAGGGTCTTTTGGCCGCGTGATCCATTGATCCAACAGGGGGACCCCAACATGAAAATGACCACCGAAGAAGCCTTTGTCAAAACGCTCCAAGTGCATGGGATCAAACATGCCTTCGGGATCATCGGGTCTGCCATGATGCCGATTTCCGACATCTTCCCGACCGCTGGCATCATGTTCTGGGACTGCGCCCACGAAGGATCCGCCGGGATGATGGCCGATGGCTACACCCGCGCCACCGGTGAGATGTCGATGATGATCGCGCAGAACGGCCCTGGCATCACAAACTTTGTGACCGCCGTCAAAACCGCCTATTGGAACCACACGCCGCTGCTGCTTGTCACGCCGCAAGCGGCAAACAAGACCATCGGTCAGGGTGGCTTTCAGGAAGTCGAACAGATGAAACTGTTCGAAGACATGGTCGCCTATCAGGAAGAGGTCCGCGACCCGTCCCGCATGGCAGAAGTGCTGGCCCGCGTCATCGCCAAGGCGAAACGTCTATCCGGTCCCGCCCAGATCAACATTCCCCGCGATTACTGGACCCAGATCATCGATATCGAAATTCCCGAACCCGTCGAATTCGAGGTCAGCCCCGGCGGTGAGACATCCATCACCAAGGCCGCCGAGCTGCTGTCGGGGGCGAAATTCCCCGTGATCCTGAACGGTGCCGGCGTCGTTCTGGCCGAAGGCGGGATCGCTGCATCCAAGGTGCTGGCCGAACGGCTGGATGCACCTGTCTGCGTGGGCTATCAGCACAACGATGCCTTCCCCGGCAACCATCCGCTGTTTGCCGGACCGCTGGGGTATAACGGGTCCAAGGCGGGGATGGAGCTGATCAGCAAGGCCGATGTCGTGCTTGCGCTTGGCACCCGGTTGAACCCGTTTTCGACCCTGCCGGGATATGGCATCGACTATTGGCCGGCCAATGCAAAGGTCATTCAGGTCGATATCAACCCCGACCGGATCGGCCTGACCAAGAAAGTGTCCGTCGGCATCGTCGGTGACGCAGCCAAGGTCGCGCTGGGCATTGCATCCCAACTGTCCGATGACGCAGGCGACGCCGGCCGCGACGACCGCAAGGCGCTGATCGCACAGACCAAATCGGCATGGGCGCAGGAACTGTCCTCGCTTGACCACGAACAGGACGATCCCGGCACCAGCTGGAATGAACGCGCCCGCGCCGCGCGCCCCGACTGGCTTTCGCCGCGTCAGGCATGGCGCGCCATTCAGTCGGCGATGCCGGAAAACGCGATTATTTCGTCCGACATCGGCAACAACTGCGCCATCGGCAACGCCTATCCGTCCTTCCCCACGGGCCGCAAGTATCTGGCCCCGGGCCTGTTCGGTCCTTGCGGCTATGGCCTGCCGTCCATCGTGGGTGCCAAGATCGGCCAGCCTGACGTGCCGGTGATCGGCTTTGCCGGTGACGGCGCATTCGGTATCGCGGTAAACGAACTGACCGCGATCGGCCGCGAAGAATGGCCCGCCATCACGCAGATCGTGTTCCGCAACTATCAGTGGGGCGCGGAAAAGCGCAATTCGACCCTTTGGTTCGACGACAACTTCGTCGGCACCGAACTGGATATGAAAGTATCCTATGCCGGGATCGCCAAGGCCTGCGGGCTGATCGGCGTGCAGGCACACACGATGGACGAACTGACCGCGCTGCTGAACCAGGCGATCAAGGATCAGATGGAAAACAACAAGACGACCCTGATCGAGGTTATCCTGAACCAGGAACTGGGCGAACCTTTCCGCCGCGATGCGATGAAGAAACCCGTGCGCGTGGCCGGTGTTTCGGCCTCTGACATGGCGGCAGAATAGATTTGCCATTCGATCTTGGCCCCGGCACGGCGGCGGCCCTTGCACTTGCTTTGCTGGGGGCCGCCTTTGTCCGGGGCTATTCGGGTTTCGGGTTTTCGGCGATCTTTATTGCCTTCGCGGCCTTGCTGACAAACCCACTGCCCCTGATACCGGTGATCTTTGCATGCGAAATCACGATGACAGCGTTCCAGGCCCGCGCCATCCGCCCACATGTGGACTGGCCGCGCGCACTGACCTTGCTGGCGGGGGCCGCCGTGGCGCTGCCGGTATCGCTGACGGTTATGATGTCGATCGGTGTGGACAACGCACGGCTGGCAATTTCGGCAATCGTCGGCGTCATGGCGCTGCTGCTGTTGTCGGGCTGGACGCTGAAACAACGTATCGCGACACGCGGCAATCTGGCGGTTGGCGTGGTTGCGGGGCTGGCCAATGGGGCGGGCGTTGGCGGCTTGCCAGTTGCCGCATCAATGGCGGCGCAACCCATTCCCACCAACGTGTTCCGCGCCACGATGATCGTGTTCCTGACAGGCATCGACATCATGAGCTTTCCCATCCTGTGGCGCGGCGGGTTGGTGAGCGGCGAAACCTTCGTCGGATTGCTGCTCGCCTTTCCGATCCTTTGGGTCGGGGTCATGTTGGGCAGCCGGCAGTTTTTGGCCGCTTCCCCTTCGACATTCCGGCGATTTGCTGTGATGTTGCTATTGGCGTTGTCCGCGATGGGCCTGATGCGCGCAATTCTAAGGGTATGACATGAGTTCACCGTTCTTATCCCCCCGCACGGCCGAAATCCCGC
>NZ_CBFIBD010000041.1:0-25249 GCF_965660735.1 Yoonia sp. | reverse complement strand
GATCGGAAACAGGTTGATCAGCCCGACACCTGCCGACAGCATCCCGATGAACCAGACGAAACTTTGCGTGCCTTGCGCGGCCATGGACCCGCTTGTTTCGGCGATCCCGACAGGGCCGGACAGGTTGCAGGTTGAAATCTGACCGAAGATGATGTGTTTCATTGCTGAAAGCGATGTTGTCAGCGTCGTCCACAGCCCTTGTGCGCCTGCCTTGATCGCCGCAACAGGCCCCACGAATTCGGTCTGCGGCTCAAAGAAGACGCCACCGGTGATGCCGATCCGGTAATGCCGCTCGAACGTGCCATCAGGCCCAGGTTCATCTGTCGCGCGCGGTGCAAGCACAACATCAAGCATCCGATCCCCGCGCATGATCTGCACGTCCAGTGGCGCGCCTTCGGCGGCTTTCACATGTTCGACCACCTGACGAAAGGCGAACACCTCTTGTCCGTCAATGGCGGTAATCACGTCGCCCGCCCGCAGGTTGGCGTCATCCGCCGCAGACCGGGGGATCACGCTGGATACGACGGGCGGCAGAAAATAAGGGCCTTCGACGGTAATTTCCGTGCCGTCGCGCAAGACGGTGTAATCCAGCCGCCGGTCCAGCGGCACCTCTTGATCCAGATTTTCGCTGTCAAACGGCTCACCTTCCACGGCCAGCATCACATCGCCGGCGCGCAGGTCCGTGGCATAGCTGGCCGGCAAATCGCGCAACGCGCCAAATGTCAGCGGCTCGACCGACCGGCCCTGATACATCAGCGAGCCTGCAAAGATCGCGATCGCCAGCACAAAGTTGAAAATCGGCCCCGCCGCGACAGTCGCCACCCGCGCCCACAACGGCGCGCCCAACATGGTGCGGCGCATGTCCTGTTCCGGCACTGCCCCGTCAGATCCGACGCTGGCCGCATTTGCATCACCCAGAAACTTGACATAACCGCCCAGTGGCAAGGCCGCGACCTGCCACTGCGTGCCGTGTTTGTCGGTGCCTGACCAGATCACAGGGCCGAACCCCAGCGAAAACACCTCTGCCTTGATGCCGCACCAGCGTCCGACGATGTAATGTCCGTATTCATGGACCGCCACGATCACCGACAGCGCGACGACGAAAGCCACGATCGTAAAGGCAAAGTTCCCGAACATCGGTACGAATTGCATCAGATCCAAAGTCTTATCCCATCTGGCTTATGGCCTCGCCCGCGCGGATGCGGGCCAGCCTGTCTGTTTCCATGACATTATCTAGGGTCATATCCGCATTTTGCAGCCCACCCGCAGATGACATTTTGTCCAGCGTCATCGCAACGACACGTGACATGTCCAAAAATCCGATCCGGCCCGCGATGAATCCATCCAGCGCACGTTCCTTGGCAGCGTTGAACACGGCCCCCGACAGGCCCCCGGCCTGCATCACGTCCTGTGCTAGGGCCAGTGCGGGATAGCGGGCGTGGTCGGGTGCTTCAAATGTCAGCGCACCGATTTTTGCAAGATCGAGCCGTTCAACCGGCAGGGTCCGCCGCTCTGGCCAATGCAGCGCATAACCGATCGCATGGCGCATATCCGGCGGGCCGACATGGGCCATCAGCGCCCCGTCATTGAACCCGACAAGGGCATGGATCAGGCTTTCGCGGTGCACCAACACCTCGATCATGGCAGGGTCAACGCCAAAAAACTCTTTTGTTTCAATCAGCTCCATACCCTTGTTAAACATGGATGCGCTGTCGATCGTGATGCGCTGGCCCATGTCCCAATTCGGGTGGCTTGATGCCTGCGCCAGAGTCGCACTGGCCAGACGTTCAATCGGCCAATCCCGAAAGGCGCCGCCGCTGGCCGTGATGATCACGCGTTCAACCGCTGCCATATCCTCGCCGACCAGCGCCTGAAAGACGGCGGAATGTTCGCTGTCCACCGGCAAAATGGTCGCGCCGTGCGCCCGAGCAGTGTTCATCAAGAGCGGTCCCGCCGTCACCAGCGATTCCTTGTTGGCCAAGGCCAGTTTGGTGCCATGTTTCAGCGCCACCAACCCCGGCACCAACCCCGCAGAGCCGATAATCGCCGACAGCGCCCAATCAACCGGACGGGCGGCGGCCTCGGCAATTGCATCGGCACCGGCGGCACAAGCGACACCGGTTCCCGTCAGCAGTGTCCGAAGATCATCATAACATTCAGGATAGCAAGTGACGGCGATATCGGCGTTCAATCGCACCGCGTCGGTCGCAAGTTGCGTGATGTTGCGCCCGCCGGTCAGGGCCACCACGTCATAGGCCCCCGGGTTACGGGCAATCAGGTCAATCGCACTTTGCCCCACCGAACCTGTCGCCCCGAAAATCGTGATACGCCTCAAAACGCGACCCCGGGCACATTGAACACCTCGGCCAACAACAGCATGAACAGCGCAGCCCCCAACAACGCGTCAAATCTGTCGAACAGCCCGCCGTGCCCCGGGATCAGGGTGGAACTGTCCTTGACCCCCATCCGGCGTTTCAGCGCACTTTCAGCGATATCACCCATCTGCCCCGCAAAGCTGAGGACCATCGACACAATGATAATCCAGAACCCTGCATCGGTGAACGTATGAAACACAAAACCGACCACAGCAGCCCCGACCCAGCCGGCGAATGTCCCGCTCCAGGTTTTCTTTGGGCTGATCTTGGGCCAGAATTTCGGCCCGCCAAAGGCCTTGCCTGCGAAATAGCCGAAAATATCTGTCACGATCACGACCAGCATCAACCAGATCAGCCAGACAAACCCGTATTCCATCCGAAAATGCACCAGCCCCCAGCCCGCAATCTGGATCCCAAGGGCAAAGGCAAAGAAAGTCTTTCGCTCGGTTTTCAACCGCGTGACGCCGATGATCGGCACGATCAGGAACAAGGCCAGCCCCCAATGCGACCCGTTTGCGATTTCGCCCGACATGATAGACGCGACCAACGCCGCCATCAGCATGCCACTGGTCGGTTCCTTGGGGCGGATCATCATCCACAATTCCCAGACCATCACGGCGGTGACAAAAACCGCCAACATCTGAAACCAGACGCCACCCAGAATGACCCCGGTCGCCCCAACGATCGTCATCGCGGCACTGGATACCATGCGGACGGTCAGGTCATCCCAATTTGTCGATGTTTTCGTCTCTGGTGCCATCGTCAGGCCGGAACCGCCCCAAAGCGACGTTCACGCCCGCCGTAATTGGCCAGCACGCGGGCAAATTCGGCGCGCGTAAAATCTGGCCAGAGCGTATCGACGAATTCGTATTCCGCATAGGCCGACTGCCACAGCAGGAAATTTGAAATGCGCGCCTCGCCGCTGGTGCGGATCACAAGATCAGGATCAGGCAGAACATGCGTATCAAGGAAGCGTGACAGCGTTTCTGCATCCACCTCGTCATGGGTCAAGCGACCCTGTTCAATCTCAAAGGCCAATCGCTTGGCCGCACGCGTGACTTCATCCCGACCGCCATAGTTCAGGGCGATGGTCAGGTGGATCAGATCATTGCTGGCAGTCAGCAACTCCAGCTCGTCCATCAGCGTGACCAGCTTTTCATCCAGCCGGATCCGGTCCCCGATAAAGCGGACACGCACACCGTTCTGGATCAGGGCCTTGGCTTCGCGTTCGATGTATTTGCGAAACAGGCTCATCAGTCCGGCCACTTCGGTCTGGGTGCGCTTCCAGTTTTCTGTCGAAAAGGCAAAGATCGTCAGATACTTTACACCCAGATCGGGGCACGCCTCGACGATTTCGCGGACGCGCCGTGCGCCGGCATGATGGCCAAACAGACGCGGACGGCCGCGTTTTTGCGCCCAGCGGCCATTGCCATCCATGATGATTGCGACATGCGCCGGTCCGGAGGTAGCTCTTGCGTCCTTGGGCATTGCGGCCCCTTTTCATGTCATGGCGCGGTGCAGGAGGTCAGACCTGCATGATTTCCGCCTGTTTGGTTTCAAGCGTTTCATCGACCATCTTGATGTGGGCATCTGTAATGTCCTGTACGGCGGATTCCCAGAACTTCTGGTCATCCTCGGACATGCCGTCGGCCTTGGCCTTCTTGATCTGGTCCATCCCGTCGCGACGCAGGTTGCGGATCGAGACACGCGCGCTTTCGGCATAATGGCCGGCGACCTTGGTCAGTTCGCGGCGGCGTTCCTCGTTCAGCTCAGGGATCGGCAGCATGATGATGGTGCCGTTCAGCTGCGGGTTGATGCCCAGCCCGCTTTCGCGGATGGCCTTTTCAACCTTGCCGACAAGGCCCTTGTCCCAGACATTGATCGTCACCATGCGGGGTTCGGGCACGTTGACCGTGCCGACCTGGTTGATCGGGGTCATCGCGCCGTAAGCATCCACCATGATCGGTTCCAGCATGGACCCGGACGCACGGCCCGTGCGCAGCGACGCCAACTCGGTGCGCAGGTTGGCAATGGCGCCATCCATCCGGCGGGCCAGATCATCGGTATCCAGTTCAAAATCTTCTGACATGTTGCTCTTCCTCGAACGGGCTTTGCCCGGCTTTTTGTCGTTTTACGGCAAACACCGGCAGTTGTATAGCCGGGTGTGCCGTCCCTTTGTTTCTTGGCTGCGATCTATTCATGCACGACGGTATAGGTGCCGTCACCAGCCAGTATGCCCTTGAACCCGCCCGGTTCATCCAGCGAAAAAACGATGATCGGCAGGTGATTGTCGCGGGCCAGGGCGATCGCGCTTGCGTCCATCACGCCCAGATGCTTTTGCAACACCTCGTCATAGGTGACTTCGCTATAGCGGACCGCATCGGCGTGTTTTGCAGGATCCTTGTCATAGACGCCATCAACTTTGGTGCCCTTGAAAATCGCCTCGCAGTTCATTTCGTTCGCCCGCAGCGTGGCCGCTGTATCGGTCGTGAAATAAGGGTTGCCAGTGCCAGCAGCAAAAATGCAGACGCGCTTTTTCTCTAGGTGGCGGACAGCGCGGCGGCGGATATAAGGTTCGGCCACTTCGTTCATGGTAATTGCGGAAATCACACGGGTATGAATGCCCAGTTCTTCCAGTGCCGATTGCATCGCCAGCGCATTCATCACCGTCGCCAGCATCCCCATGTAATCGGCGGTGGTGCGTTCCATCCCCTGTGCGCTGCCCTGCAATCCGCGAAAGATGTTGCCGCCACCAATCACCATGCATATCTCGACGCCCAAATCATGGACTGATTTCACTTCGCGGGCGATCCGCTGCACGGTGGGCGGATGCAAGCCAAACGCCGTATCACCCATCAGCGCCTCGCCCGAGATTTTCAGCATCACCCGTTTATAGGTCGTTTTCTCGGTCATTGCGGTCCCCTGATGCGCTGGATGTCTGGCGCGCAAAATGTCCGAAAACGCCGACAGGTTCAATGGCTGCTTGCCCATAATCGGCGCAGCCTACACATATAAGCGATGATCACGATTACGCCACATGACCCTGTCCTGATCGCCGGGCCGACGGCCTCGGGGAAATCCGCGCTTGCGCTGCACATTGCCCGCCATCAGGGCGGCGTGATCGTGAATGCGGACGCGTTGCAAGTGTTTGCCGGATGGCGCATCCTGACTGCACGACCCGACGATGCCGATCTGGCGCAGGCACAGCACGCGCTTTACGGGCATGTCCCGCTGGATGCGGAGTATTCCGTGGGGCACTGGCTGCGCGATGTGAAACCATGGCTGACAGGCCCCCAAAGGCCCATCATCGTCGGCGGCACGGGGCTGAACTTTGGCGCATTGACCCAAGGGCTGGCCGATATTCCCGCAACACCGGACACATTAAGGCAGCGCGGTAACGCATTGCCATTGAATAGTCTTTTGTCTGACCTTGATCCTGAAACACTGGGCCGGATCGACATCCGGAACCGCATGCGTGTCCAGCGCGCCTGGGAAGTGCTGCAAAACACCGGGCGCAGCCTGGCCGATTGGCAGGACAATACGCCGCCGCCCCTGTTGGCGGTGGAAAACGCCGTCTGCATCAACCTGAACGCCCCCACAGAGTGGCTCAACACCCGGATTGCGCGGCGGTTCGACCTGATGCTGGACCACGGCGCACTGGACGAAGCGCGCGCGATTCTGCCCCGGTGGAACCCCACGCACCTGTCATCAAAGGCCATCGGCGCCCCGGAATTGATCGCGTATCTGCATGGCGATATGACATTGCCAAAGGCGCGCGATGCGGCAATCATCGCATCGCGTCAGTATGCCAAACGGCAGCGGACATGGTTCCGCGCACGGCATCGGGGTTGGCAGCAAATGGATATCGCCAGCGATGATATTTCCGCAACACTCCGATTCGCAGAAACCCCAGCAGATTGATTGCAAACGCGTTTTTTCAGAGACTTGTCCAAAACAAACAATAAGGCAGGCTGATGACAACCATGATAGATGACAGGCCGTCAACACTGGCGCTGGCGCAGCTGACCTACGCCGGTCCGACGGCACGTTGGCGGACCGAAGCGATGCGCAGCCATGATTGCCCCCGCGTGATCCATGTCACCAAGGGACAGGGCCGGATCACAGTCGCCGGGCTGACCAGTGGCTATGGCCCCAACAACCTGATCTATATTCCGGCGCAGACAATCTATGGAATAGAGGTGGGCACAACCGTCTTTGCCCAGATCCTGACCCTTCCGCGTGGCAGCAGCTGGGCCGATGCACCGTTTCATTTGCGATTGCGTGACGTCTATGCGCAAAAGGAATTGCAGGGCATGATGGACGCGATTGAACGCGAACTCAAACCGTCGGGCGATCTGCGGGCAGCGCAGTGTCACCTGGGACTGCTTGGCATTTTCGTGGAACGACAGTTGAACACAGCGCCGCCCGAAGCAACCGATGCCCGTCGTGGCACGGCGGCGGCCCGTCTTGTGGCGCGATATACGGCGTTGATAGCCCGCGATTTTCATTTGGATCACGGTGTTGCAGATTACGCAGAGGCATTGGGTGTCACCCCAACGCATCTGGCCCGCTGCTGCAAGGAAACCTGCGGCAAGTCAGCATTGGCCCTGCTGAATGACCGTATCCACTTTGAAGCATGCACACTGTTGCGCGACACGGCCCGCCCGGTTCAGGATATCGCGAAAGCACTGGGTTTTCATTCAGCCGCCTATTTCACCCGCAGTTTTCAGGCGCGCGCCGGCCAGCGACCGTCGGATTTTCGCCGCCATACCGGCACATCGCCGCGCAGATAGCGCACGCAAAACCCACCCCGGACGCCGCACAGGGACATGTCGGGCGGGCCGCATGGTTGCCAAATGCCATGGTTGACCTCAGGACAGAAATTGTGCCGACTGGTGCCAAGGGTCTGCACCCGGCCTGAATAGGACATTGCATTTTCGACTGACAAACATCGTGCCACGGGGAAACGTAAGAATGACGCCAGCAAGACCAGATGCATTGCACCCAGCCGCATTGATGTATGCCGCCGAGGTCAAGGACGGTCAACTGAACCGGCGTGAATTCCTGACGCGCGTCACCAGCCTTGGACTGACCGCAAGCGCCGCATATGGCCTTTTGGGTCTGAATGCCCCAGCCAGGGCAGCCGGCCATGCCCAACAAGGCGGCACCCTGCGTATGCAGATAGCGGTGCGCGCACTCAAGGATCCGCGGGCATTCGATTGGCCGCAGATCGCGTACTACACCAGCGGCTGGCTGGAATATCTGGTTGAATACAACAATGACGGCACATTTGCGCCGCTGCTGCTGGAAAGCTGGTCTGCCAATGACAACGCAACTGAATATGCGCTGAACCTGCGCAAGGGCGTAACATGGAATGACGGCACCCCCTTTACCGCCGCCGATGTGGCCCGAAATATCACCGGCTGGTGCGATAAATCTGTAAAAGGCAATTCGATGGCGGGCCGTTTCGCCACGTTGATTGACCCTGACACAGACAAGGCCATCGACGGCGCAATCACAGTTGCCGACGATCACACCGTCCTGCTGAAATTGCCTGTGCCCGATATCACGCTCATCGCGGGGATGGCGGATTATCCCGCGCAGATCGTGCCGATGGATTTCGACCCCGAAAACATGCTGGCCAATCCCAAGGGCACCGGGCCCTATGTCCCCGATACGTATGAGGTCGGGGTTCGCGGGTCGCTGAACCGCAACGAAGGACATGCATGGTGGGGGTATGCCGCTGGCAAGGGTGCCCATATCGACCGGTTCGAATTCATCGACTACGGCACGGACCCGGCCGATTGGGCCGCCGCCGCCGCCAATGACGCGGTCGATGTGATCTATGAGACCGTCGGCGATTTTGTCGATACCCTTGACGTTCTGGGCTGGCAGAAATCCGAGGTCGCCTCTGGCTCCACGATCGTCATCCGGCCCAACCAATTGGCTGAAGTAGACGGCATGCGCCCCTATGCGGATGTGCGTGTGCGCCTGGCGATCGCCATGGCCGTCGATCCTGCCGTCTGCCTTGAACTCGGCTATGCCAATCGCGGAATCCCTGCCCGCAACCAGCACGTCGGGCCGATGCATCCTGAATGGGCGGATGTGCCGGCGATCCAGATCGATCCCGAAGCCGCACTTGCCCTGCTGACTGCGGCCGGAATGGCCAGTTTCGAGATGGAGATCATCTCGGTCGACGATGACTGGCGGCGCAACACGACTGACGCCGTCGCGGCACTGCTGCTTGATGCCGGTTTCAAGGTTAAACGCACAATCGTTCCCGCAAGCACATATCGGGAAAACTGGACGACATACCCGTTTTCGTCCACCGACTGGAACCACCGCCCCCTTGGCACACAGGTGCTTGCACTGGCCTATCGGTCTGGAGAGGCGTGGAACGAGGCCGGCTTTGCAAATCCCGAATTCGATGCGCTTCTGGCCAAGGCCAACGCAATCGCAGACGCCGACGCGCGCCGCGTCGTGATGGCCAGATTGCAGAGCATCATGCGCGACGAAGGGGTAATATTGCAGCCTTACTGGCGCTCGCTTTATCGCCACGTCAAGCCCGGTGTCGTCGGAGGCGAGATGAACATCGCCTATCTGCCGCGTCTGTATGATTTTGGCTTTGCTGCATGACAAGCCCGGCCCGCGGCAACATGGATGCACCCTTTCTTGCGCCCGGGTGGATCAAACCAACACTCCGACATGCCCGGCGACGGGGTTTTGGGGGCTGTTTAAATTGCGCCGCCTACCGCGATGGTCCTCGCGGGGCGTTGCCTGAAAGTCTGACATGGCACAATGTGGCAGATCGGTAATGCGATTGGCGTCAACCGTCTGTTAACTCTGCGCTGACAAAGGTAGGTTAACGCGACACGCAAATCAGATTCGAAGGTGCAATATGGCCGGTTCAGTTAACAAAGTCATTCTTATCGGCAATCTCGGGGCCGATCCCGAGGTCCGTAATTTCCAGAACGGTGGCAAGGTGTGCAACCTGCGGATTGCCACGTCAGAAACCTGGAAAGACAAGAACACCGGTGAGCGGCGCGAAAAAACCGAATGGCATTCGGTGGCGATCTTTTCCGAAGGATTGGTGCGCGTTGCCGAACAATATCTGAAAAAAGGGTCCAAGGTCTACATCGAAGGCAAGTTGCAGACCCGAAAATGGCAGGACCAATCCGGTCAGGACCGCTATTCAACAGAGGTCGTTTTGCAGGGTCTGGGCGGCACGCTGACCATGCTGGATGGGCGCAGCGACAGTGGTGGCGGCGGCAATTACGGCGGCGGAAGCAGCAGCGGTGGCTACTCAGGTGGCGGCGGATATGACAGCGGCGGCGGTTACGGCGGCGGGTCATCCTCTGGTGGTGGTGGCGGATCCAGCGATATGGACGATGAAATTCCGTTCTGATAAACGACATCGATCAGGGCTCTGACACGGGCCGGCCGGTCCTGCCCCGTGCAACCGGTCGGTGTAGCGGATAGACGAGATTATGGGTTTGGCGATTGCATCTCGCAGTTGTGCCAGCCGTGTCCAACCGGGAGCGGACCTTTCAAGAGGCGCGGACCCGTTCCATGGCCCTGAACACACAAAACTAAAAAACTGCGGGCTGAAACGAATCAAGGGGTCGGAAGGATAATTCAACGACGGGTGGCGGGCAACTGGCCCAAGTGACCAGACTGTCGCTCATCTTCGATGCTGTCGCAGAACAGACCGCCGTTTCGTCCAGATGGCATCTGCCCCCGGCGTGATACCACCGTCAAGTCCGGTCACATTGCCGGCCAACCGATTTTCGACATATTGACCCAAGGCTGAATTCCGGGCCAGTCTTGTCCTCTGGCGGCTATTTTCGGCGCGGTCGGCATGCCGTTGGATCGTGATCGCAGGCTGGCCGAAGCTGCCACTGCACTATAGCGAATACCCTGCAATACAGTGAAAGCCGCACCACGCGGCTGCACAACGCAATTGGCGTTGGGGCGCCGCAGGAAAAGAAAGACGCCGTTTAGTCGTCCATGACCACTCTTGAAAAAATCCTAAAGGTTTTGAGCAATGATCATCCAGTCAACCCGTGGCGACACAAATTGCCTGCGACGACTTGTTTTTTCGCCGCAAAGGCTTTGGCTGATCAAACGGCTTTGGCCGGTCTAAAAATCCTCCCAGAGGCGATCATCTTGCTGCACCGCTGAGACAGCGGTTCCAGTTCGGCGCAGCGCGGTTTGAGGTTCCTTGGCAATCGCTCTGACACCGACCCTTGCATTTTTCGCACGTGGAGAATTAAAGACCATGACGTTCTCACCGACAGTGCCGCGCGACGTCGTGACTGGTGACGGAACCGCGCTATCGGTCGTAGCCATCAGCTGAAACTTGACAACAATGTCCGCGAGTGCCCGTGCATCCCGGGTCAACGCATGATTCCCGGCAGTTGCTTCATCTACCATTGCCGAATTCTGCTGGGTGACTTTATCCAACTGGGTTACGCCAATATTGATTTCGCCGAGGCCGATGGATTGTTCTTCCGCGCCTGATGCAATTTCCCCCATCAGCGTGGAGATATGGGCGATACGCTCAACGATCCGTGTCAGCACTGCGCCCGCCTTGTCAACAAGGCAGACACCTTTCTCGACCTGCTGTGCGCTGCCGCCAATCAAATCCTTGATCTGTTTGGCCGCATCCGACGACCGCTGCGCCAATGCCCGCACTTCCGATGCGACAACCGCGAACCCGCGTCCCGCATCGCCCGCACGCGCAGCCTCGACACCTGCATTCAACGCCAGAAGATTCGTTTGAAACGCTATGTCATCAATCACTGCAATGATCTGCGAAATTTCTATAGAGGATTTTTCGATTTCCGTCATCGCAGCCACGGCATTGCGAACCACCGGTGCGCTTTCGTCCGCGTCAGACCGTGCTTCAGAAACGATTGTCTCCACCTCGCGGGCACCAGAGGCGGCAGATTTGACACTCGCCGTCAATCCGTCCAATGCCGCAGCGGTCTGTTCCAGCGTTGCGGCCTGGTTCTCTGTGCGCTGCGACAATTCATCGGATGACCTGCTCATTTCTTCGGCCCTTTGCCGGATACCATGTGCGCAGGCCACCACCGATCCGACGGTCTTGTTCAGGGTTTCAATACTTCGGTTATAGTCAAGGCGAAGCGTATCATATTGCGGGGAAAAGGGGGTATTGATTGTTGTCGTCAGGTTGCCGTCTGCCAATGCCTTGAGCGCCGCACTCAGCCGTTCGACCACGCGGGTCTGTTCCTGCTGCTGGGCATGGCTTTCTTCGCGTGCCTTTCTGGCACTACCCAACTGATCGCGAAAGGCGAGGAGGATACCGGCAAGGTCCCCAATTTCATCCTGCCGGTCGGTGTCTGCGATGTTGGTATCATATTGGCCCGCCGCGATTGCTTGCATTCCCTGCCCCAATCGTTTCAACGGTGCCAGTACGGAGCGCGCGGTCAGGCATCCCAGAACCCCTGCAATGACCGCGCCAATCAGGCTGATGATGATCATTCTGTTGCGGATATCCACCACGGGTTCCATCACTTCCGAAAGATCGATCTCGCCGACAAGTCCCCAGCGGGTATCAAAAACATCAAGGGACAGTGATTTTGAAACGACCCTTTCGCCTTGAATACCGGGGATGTCTGCATGAAACATCGGCTGTGCATCACGGGCGGCCATCACCTGGGGTAAAAGTGGCATCGGGTCAAAAAATCCGTGTCGCCCGGCAAAGCGCGACGCATTACGCGATGTCAGATCAGCACCAATCACATATAGTTCGCCTGTATCCCCAAGGCCCGTAGGGTTGTTGATGATGTTTGCAATCGGTTCCGGCGGCAGTTGAACGGCAACCACGCCAACCATTTGTCCCGCTTCCGTAAAGACCGGCGCGGCGAGGAAGGACGCATGAGCATCACCGCTGGGCGCATAGGGTGCATAGTCCTCGAATATGATATCGCCCTGCGCTGCATCATAGGCCCGACGCATGGCCCGGCCCAGACCCGTGCTGCGGTACGGGCCGTCATTAAAGTTTGTCGCAAAGTCTGTCTCTTTATAGACAGAGTAGATCAGGTCACCGTCCATATTGAACAGGAAAACATCGTAGAAGCCGCGTGCGTCCTTGATATTGCGAAAATAAGGGTGCACCTCGGCGTGCCGAAAATTATATGGGACGGCGTCCGGCGCTTGGTCAAATGCGTCTTTCTGCCCAATCGGGCTGGGATTTTCATCAATATAAACACGTTGTAAATAGGCGGTCGGATCGTCCATCATGATCCCGTAGACGTTATTCAGGCCGGTAATCGCCTCGGCCACGGTTGGGTCCGCGCCCAGACTGAGAACATCCTCTCCCACCCTGTCAAACCATGCCTGCAACGCAGCGCGCCGTTCTTCCGTGACGATCTGATAGGTTTCTTGCGTTTGCGCGACGACGGTTTTTCGAAAATCGAAGTATCCCAAAACGGCAATTGCAGTGGAAACAGCCAGACACAGCGCCACGATGATGACTGGTAATTTCGTTGCGATACGAATGGACGGCAGGAATTTCATGGGCGCCTCTTGAGCAGGAACACAGCGGGTCTGCCCTTGTTTGCGCCAAAGGGATTAAAATCAGCTTAAGCGCCGCACACCAGCCGGATCAGCCTGTCAAGTTCCGGTGTCCCCGAGTAGCCGCAGCGCATTTTCCTTGAGGATCAACGGCCGCACTTCATCCTTGAACGGCGCATCTGCAAAATCCGCAAGCCAGCGATCAGGTGTAATTGCGGGCCAATCAGAGCCAAAGAGCATCTTTTTCTTCAGAATCGAATTGGCGTAGCGGATGAAAATGTCGGGAAAGTATTTGGGCGACCACCCTGACATGTCATAGTAAACATTGGGTTTGTGCTGCGCGACGGAAAGCCCTTCGTCGGTCCAGGGAAATGACGGATGCGCCAGGACGATGGGCATGTCGGGAAAATCGACGGCCACGTCATCAAGATACATCGGGTTGGAATATTTCAGCCGCATTCCCATGCCGCCGCGCATCCCCGAACCAACCCCGGTCTGCCCGGTATGAAACAGTGTAATCACCCCTTCTTCGGCGCAAGCCTCGAGTACGGTATAACACGCGTCCCGGTCATTGGGAAAAAACCCCTGCATTGTCGGATGAAACTTGAACCCGCGCACGCCGAAATCGCGCACCAGGCGGCGCACCTCACGCGCGCCGGCGCGGCCCTTGTGCGGATCAACCGAGGCAAAGGGGATCAGAATATCATCGTTTTCGGCGCAAACCTGCGCGACTTCCTCGTTCGAATAGCGCCGGAAGCCGGTTTCACGTTCTGCATCGACGGGAAAGATCACAGCGGCAATATTGCGTTCGCGGTAATAGGCGGCGGTGTCGTTGACGGTGGGCAGCATCCCGCTGGCGCCTGCGGGGTTCTTGAAATAGGCGGCCATGCCGGCCTGAAATTCATCATACCCGTCATCGCGCGGACCACAGCAGGGTTCCTCTGCGTGGGTGTGAAAATCAATCGCCCGCACCGCTGCAAAATCCACCATGATCCGATCTCCTTTATCACAACACATCGCTAGCACAGAAAAACGCTATGCACTAGAACGGTTATAGGATAGAACACTTTTCAGGACATCCCGAACGGAGAGTTCACGTGCCCGACGACAGCCAGCGCGCGCCCGCAACACGGGTCGAAATTGCCGACGATATTGCCGTCATCCGCTTTAACCGCCCCGAAAAGCGGAACGCGATGAACGATGCCTTGGTCGCAGAACTTGACGCGTTTTTCACCAATCCCCCGCAAGGGGTGCGCGCCGTTGTGCTGACGGGCGAAGGCGGGCATTTCTGTTCCGGCCTTGATCTGTCCGAGCATCGGCACAGGACGCCCGAAGAAACCGTTTACCATTCTCGCAACTGGCATCGGGTTGCCGACAATATCGAATATGGCGGGCTGCCCGTTGTGTCGGCCTTGACCGGGTCGGTGATCGGTGGCGGGCTGGAGATTGCAGCCGCGACGCATGTGCGCATTGCCGAACCCTCGGTCCGGTTTCAACTGCCCGAAGGGCGGCGCGGCATCTTTGTGGGCGGTGGCGGCACTGTGCGTGTCGGGCGGATCATCGGTGCGGACCGGATGCGTGAGATGATGCTGACAGGGCGCCGTTACAATGCGGACGAAGGGTTGGCGCTGGGTTTGGCGCATTATAGCGTTGAAACTGATGCGGCCCTGCCGCGCGCGCTGAAACTGGCGCGCAAGATTGCCGACAACGCGCCGTTTTCGAATTATCTGATGATTCATGCCATTGCCCGGATCGGCGACATGTCGCGCGCCGACGGGCTTTTTACCGAAAGCATGGCCGCCGCCATGTCGCAGACAACCAAAGGTGCGGCCGAAGGCCTGCGCGCATTTCTGGAAAAAAGAGAGCCTGACTTTCGGAATGACTAGCACTTAGAATGCGACGATCACACAGATCACACGGACCACGGGGGGAGCCATGGTCGGGTGATCGACAAGGGACATCTAACGGGAGAGAGAAGATGGACAGAAGGACTTTCATGCTATCGGTGGCGCCAGCCGCCATTGTTGCGGGATCATTGCCGGGGGCGGCTGCCGCGCAAGAGGTTTCATTGCGGCTACACCAGTTTCTGCCACCGGTTGCCACAGTGCCTGCGCATATCCTGAAACCATGGGGTGAGCGGCTGGCAGAGGTTTCAGGTGGCCGTCTTGGAGTGCAACATTTCGATGCCATGGCACTGGGCGGGCGTCCGCCGGAACTGCTTGATCAGGCCCGCGACGGCGTTGTGGACATGACCATGACACTGGTCGGGTATACGCCGGGGCGTTTCCCGCGCAGCGAAGTTTTCGAACTGCCCTTCATGATGACCGACCCGGTGGCCACGTCGCTGGCATTCTGGGAAATGATGGAAACGGATTTCCAGAACAATGAATTCAGCGACGTCAAGGTGCTGGGCGCTTGGGTGCATGGGCCGGGGGTGATCCACACCGAAACCCCGATGACCAAACTGGAAGATATGGCAGGCCGCACAATGCGCGGCCCGACCCGCGTGATCAACGATCTGCTGTCGGAACTGGGGGCAACCCCCGTCGGCATGCCCCTGCCCGCGATCCCCGAGGCCCTGTCGAAAGGTGTCGTCAACGGCACCGTCATCCCGTGGGAGGTCACGCCGTCGATCCGTTTGACGGAACTGGTCAGCAACCATGCGGAATTCAGCGGTGAAGAGGCGCTTTATACGGCGACCATCGTACTGGTGATGAACAAGGCCAAATACGAGGCCCTGCCAGACGATCTGCGCGCGATCCTTGACGCCGAAGCGGGGGCAAAACTGTCGGGTTTTGCCGCGCAGGTCATGTATGAATACGACAAACCCGGTCGCGACATCGCGGTTGCCGCAGGCAACAATATCGTCCAGCTGGACGAAGCCGAGGTCGCGCGCTGGAAAGAGGCCTCACAGCCGGTCGTCGCACGCTGGGTGGCCGAAATGGAAACCAAGGGGATCGACGGACAGGCCCTGATCGACCGGGCGAAATCGTTGATTGCCGAAAAGTCGACCTGATGAATTGGCGGGGCACCCACGGGTGCCCCTGCCTGAAGCGGAACTGATATATGTATGCACTGCTTTCCTGGATCGCTGAAGGCATCGCGCGCACGATGGCGATCATCGGCGGGTTGATCCTTTTGGCCGTCATCGGCCTGACCGTCGCATCGATCGTCGGGCGCGCGCTGTTGCCGCTGGGCCTTGGGCTGGGGCCGATCAAGGGGATTTATGACATTACCGAAATCGGGATCGCAGCCGCCGTGTTCGCGTTCCTGCCATGGTGTCAGATCCGCAACGCCCATGCCGCTGTCGATCTGTTCAAGCCAGCCTTTGGCGACCGTCTGAACCACTTGCTGAACGTGGTGATCGACCTGGGCATGTTTGCGATCGCCAGCGTCGGGGCGTGGCGGCTGTATCTGGGGATGCTGGACAAGCTGCGCTATGGCGAAACCACGCTGATCGCGCAACTTCCCGTCTGGCAGGGCTATCTTGCCAGCCTGATCGGCGCGGTCGCCTTTGCGCTGGTTGCGGCATTCTGCGTGCTGCGGTCGGTGCGCGTACTGACCGGGTTTGCCCCCGCCAAGGACATCTCATGACGAATTTCGAACTTGCGCTGTGGTCGTTTCCGGTTCTGCTGGTTCTGATCTTTATCCGGCTGCCGATTGCGCTGGCGATGATCCTTGTGGGGGTTGGCGGGGCCTATCTGGTGACCGGAACCACGATGATGACCCTGAACCAGTTGAAAACACTGACCTATGGGACATTTTCGAACTATTCCTTTTCGATCATCCCGCTTTTTCTGCTGATGGGCCAGTTTGCCACGCTGTCGGGGATGTCGGCCGCTCTGTTTCGCGCGGCCGAAAGTTTTCTGGGCCACAAGCGAGGCGGTGTTGCAATGTCTGCCGTCGGGGCCTGTGCGGGCTTTGGTGCGATCTGCGGGTCGTCGCTGGCGACGGCGGCCACCATGGGCCAGGTCGCCCTGCCCGAATTGCGCCGCTATGGCTATCCGGGGTCGCTGGCCACCGGCGCGCTGGCCGCAGGGGGCACCTTGGGTATCCTGATCCCGCCGTCGGTGATCCTTGTGATTTATGCCATTCTGGCCGAACAGAACATCGAGAAACTCTTCATCGCCGCGCTGATCCCCGGGATCCTTGCCGCGATCGGCTATATCGTCGCCATTTCGATCTGGGTGCGCGTGTCGCCCAATGCCGCGGCGGTGCGTGACCCTGTGCCATGGCCCGACAGAATACGCGCGCTGGCCGCAGTCTGGCCCGTGATCACGATCTTTCTGGTGGTGGTCGGCGGCATCTATCTGGGTGTTTTCACCCCGACCGAGGCCGCGGCCGTCGGCGCAGCGGGGACCGGGCTGGTCAGCCTGCTGTCAGGGCAAATGAACTGGACCCGGCTGACGCAGGCGATCCTTGCCACCGCCGCATCTACCGCGATGATTTTCCTGATCATCCTTGGCGCGGGCATCTACAACAATTTTCTGGCGCTGACGCAACTGCCGCAGGCGGCGTCCGTCTGGGTCGGCGATCAGGGCTTTTCACCGTGGCTGGTGCTGACGGCCGTCTTGGTCATGTATCTGATCTTTGGCTGCATCATGGATTCGCTGTCGATGGTGCTGCTGACCGTGCCGATCATCTTTCCCATCGTGTCCGTGCTCGACTTCGGGATGAGTGCTGCGGATTTCGGCCTGTGGTTCGGTATCCTCGTGCTGATCGTGGTCGAGGTCGGGCTGATCACGCCACCCGTAGGGATGAACCTGTTCATCATCAATTCCATGGCCAGGGACACGCCGATCGGGCAGACATACAAGGGCGCCCTGCCCTTTGTGCTGACCGATGTGGTCCGGGTGATTGTGCTGGCGGCGTTTCCTGCGATCACGCTATCGCTGGTCTGGTTCATTGACGGCTTTGCAGGCTGATCCTAGGCCGTGATGACCCCGCTCGCCCCGTCATAAAGTGCGGCGATCAGCGGCGCGCGATTGGCCCGCAGCGCCCGCTGGTTCAATGACCCTTTTTCCGTCGCCTCGCCGCGCGCGAACTGCGGGGGATCATCCATCACGATGGCCCGCCGCACCCGAGAGGCCGACCCCGTCGCGGCCTGTGCCGCAGATGTCAGCGCAGCCTGCAATTTTGCCGCACGCGTCTGCGGGTCCAACCGTTCGGTCGCGTCCGACAGCCACAGCAGCGCCCCCAGTTCGGCACGATCCTCGCCCACGATGACCGCATCACGGATCAGCCCGCCAAACGCATCGACAAGCGCCGCACGCACAGCACCCACGGCCACCCATGTCCCGGTGGTCAGCTTGAAATTCTCGGCCAGACGCCCGTCAAAGAAAAATCCCTTTGACAAATCATCCGGGTCCGCCGGACGCAGCGCGTCGCCGAGGCAATAAAAACCTTCTTTGTCAAAGGCCTCGGCAGTTTTTACCGGATCGCCAAGATAGCCGGGCGTGATCGTCGCCCCCTTTAGACGGGCCTCCAGCTTGCCTGCCTGCGGCACCAGTTTCAGCGTCAGCCCACGTGCAGGCACCCCCACGTTGCCCGCCTGTGTCTGAATCTCGGTGCAGGCCAGCGCAAAAGGAGCCGTCTCTGTCGCACCCAGCCCGGTGGCCAGCACTACATCATGCCCCGTCACATCGCGCCCGATAGCCGACAGCCGGTCCCATGTATGCTGCGCCATGCCCGCGCCGGCGTAAAACAACATCCCCAGATCGGCAAAGAAGGTCTGCGCCAGCACCGCATCTGTTTCCAGCGCGTCGACCAGCATGTCGTAACCGACGGGCACGTTGAAATACCACGTGCAGGAAATCTCGCGCAGGTTGCGCAGGGTTTCATCGAATTTGCCCGGCACAGGGCGACCGTCGTCGATAAAATATGTGCCGCCATTGGTCAGCGCCAGATAACAGACCTTGTTGCCGGCGGCGGTGTGGTTCCAAGGGGCCCAATCCAGCACCACGGGTGGTTCGTATGTCAGAAAACGATAACAGTCGCGGATCATCGCCTGACTGGTGCAGATCATTGCATTGGTGTTGATCACCGCCTTTGGCGTTCCGGTGGACCCTGACGTGAACAGATATTTCAGCACGACATCCGGTGTCAGACCGGCCCGCGCAGCAATGGCAGTATCCGGATTGCCGGACCGCAGCTCATCGAACAGCACATCCCCTGCGGCCGCATTACGGCAACTGATCACAACCCTGCCCGCCTTTGAAATCGCGGATAATGCGGGGGCAAAGGCCTGTCCGTCATCGGCGAAAATGGCCCCCGGCTGTAACGTCTCCGCGATATCGCAGATTTTCCCGAAATCCTGTGACACCAGCGCATAGGCCGGCGACACCGGCGCAAAAGGCACGCCCACATAGGCCGCCGCCAGCCCCAGCAGCGCGTGCTCAAGACTATTTTCCGACAGGATCAACAGCGGGCGGTCCGGGCCAAGGCCCATTGCCAACAGCCCTGCACCAATGGCGCGGGCATCGCGGCGAGCTTGTTCATAGGACACGCGCAGCCAATTACCATCAGCACCGCGGCGCGCCATCCATGTCCGGTCTGGCGCGACATCGGCCCAGTGATCCAGATAATCGGCCAGAATCTTGCTGTGGGTCTCCAACTCGTCGACCTGGCGCATCAGGATGCTGCCATCGGCGCGGCGGTCATAGGCAAATTCCGGCTGCCAGAAATTATCTGTATCCGATGTGGGCGCGGCCCTGTCCTGCATGATCCCGTCCCTTAACGCGGCGCCATACGAATGGCACCGTCAAGGCGGATCACTTCGCCATTCAGCATCGGGTTGTCGACGATATGACACACGAGACTGGCGTATTCCGCAGGCTGCCCCAGCCGTGACGGAAATGGCACCTGCGCCCCCAACGATGCCTGAACATCCTCTGGCAGGCCTTCCAGCAGCGGCGTCAGGAACAGGCCCGGCGCGATGGTGCAGACACGGATCCCCTTGTCGGCCAGATCGCGCGCCATTGGCAGGGTCATGCCTACGATCCCGCCTTTGGATGCGGCATAGGCCACCTGCCCGATCTGCCCGTCATAAGCCGCAACAGAAGCCGTGTTGATAATGACCCCGCGCGCGCCGTCCGGACCAAGCGGATCAGCCGCAACCATCAGCGCGGCCGCCTGGCTGGCGCAGTTGAAACTGCCGATCAGGTTGATCCCGATGGTTTTTGCAAACATCGCCGGATCATGCGCCGCACCGCGCGATACGGTCTTGGCCGCAGGCCCGATGCCGGCGCAATTCACCAATATCCGTGGTGCGCCCATCGTTTTGGTCACAGCATCAAGCCCGGCAGCAACGCTTACCGGATCGGCGACATCAACCGTCTGGAACATGCCGTCAAGACCAGCCGCATGGGCCTGTCCGGTTTCGGCATTGAGATCAAAGATCGCGACCTTCAGTCCAGCCCCGGCCAGTGCGGCCGCTGTCGCGGCCCCCAGACCCGATGCACCGCCGGTGACGACAGCCGTGCTGCCCGCCCAGATGTTCATGCGGTATCTCCTTGTTCACATTGGCGAATTTTTTGCAACAACCCGATAAGCTGCGCCCGCTCCTCGGTCCCTAGCATCGTCAGCACACGATCTTCATGGGCGCGGACCAATCGGACGGCTTCGCGGTAAAGCGTCAGGCCATCCGGCGTCGGACACAATGCCTGCACCCGGCGATCACGCGGGACCGGCACGCGGCGCACATAGCCGTTGCCTTCCAGTTCATCCACGATCGCCACCAGCCCCGACCGTTCGATACCCAGCCTGCGCGACAGATCGCTTTGTGTCAGATTTGGCACCTGCGCGATCAGCGTAAGCGCCGAAAAGACGCGCGGTGACATGGCAAACTCCGACAACGTCGCCCGGAAATCATTCTCGATGATGACATAGGCCCGTTTCAGATTGTAGCCAACCAGTGACTCCAACAAGGAGGGCGGCATGGGGGTCTTGGATTTTTGTTTCATTGCATAACAATTAACTCATCGACACAGGCAAGTCTATCACCTTGCAGGGGCACGCGAATATCCGACCTGCCGCCACCAGCAAAGCCGCTAGAACGTCGGCGGGGTGCAGGCGCTGATGACCTTGCAGGGCAGATCGCCGGGGTTGCGGAAACGATGCGGCAGGCGGCTGTCGAACAGATACCCCTCGCCCGGACCAAGCAAGCGCACCTGATCCCCGACGGTGATTTCGATCCGGCCTTCGATCACGATCCCCGCTTCCTCGCCCGTATGGCTCAGCAGTTCGGGGCCGGTATCCGACCCGACAGGATATGTTTCATCCAGCAACTGCAACATGTGGGACGTGGCATTGCCCAGCTGGCGCAGTGATACACCTCCCAGGCTGGCCTGGGGGGCAATTTCGGTGAACTCATCCGGACGATAGAAATATTTGGGCGCGCTGGCGTCTTCGATGGTCGTGAAAAACTCCGCGATGCTCATGGGAATGGCATCGAGCAAACTCTTGAGCGATGCGACCGACGGGCTGGTCTTGTTCTGTTCGATCAGAGAAATGGTGCCATTAGTCAGTCCGGCGCGCGCGGCCAGTTCACGCTGCGACAAACCCTTTGCCTTGCGCACCTCTTGCAGCTTTTTGCCGATATCCACCCGGTTTTTTTCCTTGTCGTGAAACAAAATGATGCAAGGCGATCATACACGCCATGTGCTGCGCCAAACTGCACCGGCTCCGGGGTGGGATCAACTTAATATTGCAGGGTCATAATCCGTATTGACAGGTTCATTAAACATGTGATCAGGATTTTAAACGCCGCCCTTTGACAGGCGCTCTGCTTCTCTTGCACAAGGATTACGCCTGATGGCCCAGACCGATAAGAAACCCGCCCGAAAATCCGCGGCCAAGCGCAAGCCCACGATCGCCATCGTCCCCGACTATACGCCGGCGGACAAAACCAACGCGGGCCTGATCGCGCGCCGCGAAGCGGCTGTTGCCCGTGGTGTCGCGTCGGCCGCCCCGATCTTTGCGCATAAGGCCGAAAACGCCGAATTGTGGGATGTGGAAGGCAACCGCTACATTGATTTCGCGGGCGGTATTGCCGTGCTGAACACCGGTCACCGCCACCCGGCCGTCGTGGCCGCCGCCAAGGCGCAGGAAGACCACTATACCCACACCAGCTTTCAGGTCGTCCCGTATGAACCTTACGTCGCGCTGGCTGAAAAGCTGAACGCGCTGGCCCCCGGTGATCACGCCAAGAAATCGCTGCTGGTCACAACCGGCGCCGAGGCCGTTGAAAACGCGGTGAAGATTGCGCGCGCAGCCACCGGCCGCCCCGGTGTGATCGCCTTTACCGGTGGGTATCATGGCCGTACGTTGCTGACGCTGGGCATGACAGGCAAGATTTCACCGTATAAAAAGGACGTGGGCCCTTTCCCGTCCGATATCTTCCGCGCGCCATTCCCATCAGTGCGCGACGGGATCACGGTGCAGGATGCGCTGACCGGCCTGCAAAATCTGTTCCTGACCGATGCGCAGCCCGAACGCATTGCCGCCATCATCATTGAACCGGTTCTGGGTGAAGGCGGCTATACACCGGTTCCCTTCGAAATGATGCAGGCCCTGCGCGAGATTTGCGATGAACACGGGATCATGCTGATTGCCGACGAAATTCAGGCGGGTTTCGGACGCACCGGCACATGGTTCGCGATCGAACATTCCGGCGTTGTGCCTGACTTGATCACAGTCGCGAAATCCATGGCAGGCGGTTATCCCATCGCTGGCGTCATTGGCCGCGCCGAGGTGATGGACGCGGTGATTCCCGGCGGTCTGGGCGGAACCTATGGCGGCAATCCCGTTGCCTGCGCGGCAGCCCTTGCCGCGATCGAAGCCATTGAAACCGAGGGTCTTCTGGCGCGTTCGACGGCAATGGGGGCCCATTTCCGCGCGGCCTTTGCCGATATCGGCGCACGGGTCGCGCCCTACCGGATGTGGGACATCCGCGGCCTTGGCGCGATGCTGGCGGTGGAATTCGTGACTGATTTCGAAACCGCCGCCCCCGATGCGGCGCTGACCAAAGCTGTCGTTGCGCACGCGCTCAAGCGCGGACTGATCCTGCTGGCTTGCGGGATGCATGGCAATGCCCTGCGGATCATGGTGCCCCTGACCGCATCGGACGCGATCATCGACGAAGGCCTTGCCATCTTTGAAGAAGCACTGGCAGCAGCGATCGTCGAGCTGCGCGGTTGAATAGCGCCGATTAAAAATTTGAAAAGGCAATGCATTTTGCCTTTTCAAACCTGCAAAGCCCAGTCTTTTCAGGAGCGAAAGCCCCCCACTACAGCCGTAAAAACAATCAGTTTGCTTAAAATAATAAACGCGGCTAGCATTTTTGTCACAAAAAGGTTGCACAGGGTTAAGACACAGTTCAGTCTTTGACAGGGGATGCGGCGACGAACACTGGCGATAGCGATATCTGCTGAAAATGCCGCAAATGACCCGCAAATATCGCTGGGCGTAAAGAAAACAGCACCTCTTCAAAAGAGGCACCTTTTACATCTCAGAGAGGAAGAAATCATGAAAATACTCAAACATCTTGCATTTGCAGGGGCCATGCTGGCGGGGACTGCATCCACCGCGCAGGAACAGTTCATCACCATTGGGACGGGCGGCCAGACAGGCGTTTACTTTGTCGTAGGGCAGTCGATCTGCCGGCTTGTCAATCGTGGCACCGCTGAACATAACCTGCGCTGCACCGCCCCCTCGACCGGCGGGTCCATCGCCAACATCAACGCGATCATGGCTGGTGACATGGACATGGGCGTGGCCCAGTCCGACTGGCAATACCACGCCTACAACGGCACATCCGAATTCGAAGGCAACCAGTTCGAAAAGGAACGCGCTGTGTTTTCGGTGCATGGTGAACCCTTCACCGTCATCGCCCGCGCTGACGCCGGAATCACCAGCTTTGCTGACCTCAAGGGCAAGCGGGTCAACATCGGCAACCCCGGTTCCGGTCAATACGCGACGATGCAGGTCGTGATGGATGCACTGGGCTGGACGATGGATGACTTTGCGCTGGCGTCCGAGTTGAAGCCCGCCGAACAGGCCGCTGCACTGGGCGACAACAAGGTTGATGCGATTATCTACACCGTGGGCCACCCCAACGGCTCCATCCAGGAAGCAGTGTCCGTGGTCGATGCGGTGCTGGTGCCTGTGACCGGTCCCGAAATTGACAAGCTGATTGCCGAAAACCCCTATTATGCCGCCGCATCAATTCCCGGCGGTATGTACGAAGGCTCGCCCGATGATGTCGCCACATTTGGTGTGAAAGCCACGTTTGTGACATCTGCCGATGTCGATGACGAGGTTGTTTATCAGGTGGTCAAGGCTGTGTTCGACAATTTCGACCGCTTCAAGCGCCTGCACCCTGCATTCGAGAACCTGAGCGAAGAAGAAATGATCGAAGCCGGTCTGTCGGCGCCACTGCACCCCGGTGCAGCGCGCTACTACAAGGAACGCGGCTGGATGTAAGGCCTCGCGCCTGACTTATGACGACCGGTGTGGCGGACAACCGCCGCCACACCGGACAAGAACCATAAGACGACGAGCCTGAAAACAGGCCGCAGGGGGATGACATGACAGATGATCCAAATCAGACGCAGGCCGCTGCAGTTGAAAACGCAGCTGCAGGACGTGGCGGGCTAAGTCAGGAAGAACTGGACGCACTGGTTGCATCCTCTGACACGGGCGGACGCGGCAATTTTGGCCCGGTCGGCCTCTTCATGACATGCGTGGCCCTTGCATGGTCACTGTTTCAACTCTGGATCGCCTCGCCAATTCCCTTCATGATCGGATTTGGCGTATTCAATGACACCGAAGCCCGCTCTATCCATCTTGCTTTTGCAATTTTCCTGGCCTTTGCCGCCTTTCCGGCATCGCGCACCAGGTTCCAGCTGGGTCTGGGCATCGCCGTGCCGGTCATTCTGGCCTATCTGTTCATGACCAGCGCAAAGGAAGGCACCGCAACCTGGTGGATTCCGCTTGTTGCGCTTGTCATTATCGCCGCCATCGTCCTGGGATCGCCCAAGCATCGCATTCCGGTCTGGGAATGGGCGCTTGCCGCGATTGGCGCCGGCGCAGCCCTCTATCTTTACGTCTATTACCGCGACATTTCTGGCAGGGTCGGCGCGCCGATCATGCAGGATTTCGTGGTCGCCGTGATCGGCATCATGCTGCTGCTGGAGGCAACGCGCCGCGCGCTTGGCCCCGCGCTGATGATCGTGGCCACGGTGTTTCTGGTCTATACTGTTCTGGGCCCGATCATGCCCAGCATCATCGCCCACAAGGGCAACAACCTGTCCGAAATCGTGAACCACCAGTGGATC
>NZ_CBFIBD010000040.1:0-25677 GCF_965660735.1 Yoonia sp. | reverse complement strand
GCACGCATGATGATGATGTCCGAGGCGATCATGGACCGCGAACCGTTCCACACGGTCTACCTGCACCAGCTTGTCCGCGACGCCAAGGGCGAAAAGATGTCCAAGACCAAGGGCAACGTCATCGACCCGCTGGATATGATCGACCTTTACGGCGCCGACGCGCTGCGGTTTTCCAACGCGCAGATGGCAGCGCTCGGCGGCGTGCTGAAAATCAGCGAGGACCGGATCAAGGGCTATCGCAATTTTGGCACGAAACTGTGGAACGCCTTCAGTTTTGCCGAACACTACGAGATCCCCTACCCCGGCGATGCCGTCATGCCGCAAGCGACGCAGACCCTGAACAAATGGATCATTGGCGAGACGGCGAAGGTGCGCGAGGACGTGGACGCGGCACTAGACTCCTACCGTTTCAACGACGCCGCGAACGCGCTCTATGCGTTCACATGGGGCAAGGTCTGCGACTGGTATCTGGAATTTTCCAAACCCATCCTGCAAGGCAACGACGCGACCGCAAGGCTTGAGACCGAACAGACCCTGCGCTGGGTGCTGGACCAATGCCTGATCCTGCTGCACCCGATCATGCCGTTCATCACCGAAGAGCTATGGGGCCTGGCCGACAGCCGCGCCAAGATGCTGGCCCACGCCGACTGGCCTACATACACACGCGATCTGGTGGATGCAGATGCCGACCGCGAAATGAACTGGGTGATCGACCTGATCGATAACACGCGGTCCGCCCGCGCACAGGCGCACGTTCCGGCCGGGGCCAAGGTGCCGCTGGTCGTCATGGGTCTGGATGCGCGCGGACAGGCCGCATGGGACACCAACCATGTGCTGATCCAGCGCCTTGCCCGCATCGACAGCCTGACCCATGTGGATGAATTCCCCAAAGGCTGCGTCACAATCCCGATGGAAGGCGGCACATTCGGTCTGCCGCTCGCCGATCTGATCGACGTACCCGAAGAAATCGCGCGCCTGGAAAAGACACTGCAAAAGCTGGGCAAGGAATTGGGTGGCCTGCGCGGGCGGCTCAACAACCCTAATTTCGTGGCTTCGGCCCCCGACGATGTGGTGGCCGAAGCCCGCGAAAACCTCGGCTTGCGCGAAAACGAAGAGGCGCAATTACAGGCCGCCATCGCCCGTCTGCGCGAACTGGGCTAGGCCCGTCTTGCCGGATGTAGCGGCGTGTAATCATGCCTGCCGCTACATCCGGTCCAGTCGACAAGACATGATCTGTTATTGACACCAAATTGCCTTTCTTGCGCCTTAGCGTTGCGCGACGCTTTACCCTAAGTTGAATGGGATATCGACTGATATCCAGAGGTGACAACAAGATAGGTGTCAAGAAATGTCTCCGACAAATACCCAATACAATCCCACAAAATCAAAGGCATTTCGGTTAAGACAAGGGCTTGGAAATGTCCTTGTGGCATGCGGCATGATATTCCTGACAATCGCGCCAGCAAGCGCGCAGGATGTGTTCATTTCACCGGATCTGCCTTACGTCGAATTTGACACGGGACGCGAATTCATTGTGATCGAACGTGATCAGGATCCCGAAGCACGAATTCCCGATTTCTTTACCATGACGTCCCGGCAGTGTCCGCCGTTCTGTATCCAACCGATGTCTGGTGGCGAAGGCGTCACGACGGTTGGTGAACTTGAAGTGCTTGAATTCATGCAAGAACAGGTCACCAACGGCACCGGTGTGATCATTGATGCCCGGCTGAGCGAATGGTACCAGCGTGGCACGATTCCAGGCGCAATCAACCTGTCCTTTACCATGTTCGAAAACCCGGAAGAGAACCCGTTTCTGGTCCCCGTGCTACAGGCCTTGGGCGGGCTGCAATCAGATGTAGGCGTTTGGGATCTTTCCAACGCCCGCGAACTTGTCATATTCTGTAACGGCCAGTGGTGCGGACAATCGCATCGGGCGATTGAAAACTTGATGAGCATTGGCTATCCCGGCGACAAGATCCGGTATTATCGGGGTGGCATGCAGGGATGGCTTACGGTCGGGTTGACCGTAGAAATCCCATCACAATAAGGACAGAGGAGAACAGCAGCCATGCTGAAAACCGCTCCACGCCTTGCGGCCATCCTGGGATTGGTGCTTGCACCTCAGGTCACCTTGGCTGCGGCAGACCATGTCATTACTCAGGTCGGTCTGACGAAAGCGCCCGCTTACCTGATTGATCTGGACACCTTGACCGCTCAGGATAAGCGCCGGTTGGATTTCTATGCTGGCAAGATCATCACCGGCATCAGTGAAATCAGCGCGCTTGAATTGACCGGCGACCGGGCGACCATCAAGCGAAAGGTTGACGAGGCACGCAATCTGGCCACCCGTTTCAGCCATTCATCCCAGGATCTGGGGCTGACCGCAGAGGAAGCACGCCGTTACTTTCTTGGCCAGTTCGTCAGCAGATACACGGGCCGCCTGCCCGATGCGATGATGGGCGAAACAGGGAATTTTGACCTGAACGCGCTTTTTGCTGTCACCGACGATCCATCACAGCCCGGCACTGCGGTAACAGGCGGCTATGTTGATCTGCTGCGTGACGAGGACATCGGCGGCATCGGCGTGACGGACTGATTGCATAAACACAGGTGACGCCGGACAAACTTGCACTACACTCTCACGCAGAGGGCGGGAAAGTCATAGAATGTCCTACCAACCAAAAGGCCGGGTCGAAAATTATACGGGCGCATTTCTTGCGACGTCTTGGTTCATAGTCTTCATGGCGCTTTGGACGGTCGCTGCGGTTATGGGCTTTTTGTGGGTCATTCTGATGTCTTATGCGCTCGACCTGCTGTTCAGATGGATGGGCCGCCGCAACCGGCATTAACGCAATCAGGCTGCCCGTGATCTGCCGCAGGATCGCATGGGTGTGCGGTGGGCTGCCCCCCGTCTTGCCGAAATTGACGGTCGGAATCAGGAATGTTCCTCGGCTGCGGTTTCGGCCAATGCACGGTTCATCGCCTTGAGCGCGTCAACCTGAAACAGCGCACCCCACAATTCCGGCGGGCTGTCTTCCCCACCCAACGTAACGACCGGCACGAATGGCTGGCCTGATTGTTCGAACATCGGCATCGCTTGTTCAAGCGTTGCGTTTCCGTCGATATAAACCCCATCGCGGATCAGTTCCCAGCAGTTTTCCTCGGGGGCCGCACGAGGAGTATCTTTGGGCCTCATGATGTTCGCCACCTTGAATGTGGACAGCAGATACGCTTGCGGCCCGGCCGCAAGGTGCACGCCTCGCCGTTCCAACTGGGTCAGAAAGAACGACCGATCCACCAGTCGTGATGACAATGCCGTCGAAAGTGACACAGACACCATGACGGCCAGCCCGGTTTGCCAGTCACCCGTCAGCTCGAATACGATCAGGGTGGTTGATATCGGCGCGCCCAAGACGGCAGCCGCAACAGCCCCCATGCCCGCCAGCGCATAAAGCGTCCCCTCGCCCGATACGTTCGGAAAGATCGCGGTTGCGATGAGACCAAAAGCCAGCCCTGTCAACGCCCCCACCATCAGCGATGGCGAAAAGACCCCGCCCCCCATGCGTCCGCCCATCGTGATGGCCACGGCGATAACCTTGAGGATGACAAAAACGACCGCTTCGTGAAAGAGCAGGCTACCGGTCAGCGCGGCAGATGTCGTTTCATAGCCGACGCCGATGATATGCGGCCACCAGATTGCAAGCGCCCCCAACATTGCGCCCGCGACCGCAGGGCGCAGATAGCGTGGCAGACCGGTGAGATCTTGAAGATAGCTTGCCACATTCTCGGCCCAAAAGACCGCTTTCATCAGAATGACCGCAACCAGCCCGCACATTAATCCCAACAACAGGAACGCGGGCAGTTCGACATAAAAAGCCAGCGCATTCTGTCCCGGCAGGACAAATTCGGTCACATCGCCAAACGCAAGCCGGTTGATCACGGTGCCCGCAACAGATGCAATCACGATCGGCGCAAAGGCATGAACCGCAAAATGCCGCAAGATTACCTCGAGCGCGAACAGCGCCCCGGCAATCGGCGCGTTAAAGCTGGCTGAAACGGCAGCCGCAACAGCACACCCCAAAAGATCGCGCCCCGTGATCCCGTTTGCCTTGATCAGCCGGCAAACACCCGTTGAAATCACGGCCGCCAAATGCACGACGGGCCCTTCCCGCCCGCTGGATCCACCTGTGGACAGCGTGATCAGTGACGCAAGCGCCGACGCAAGGCCGCGCCTGACCTCGACCCGCCCTTCGTAGAGAGCGGCGCTTTCGATCACATCGGCAACCGACCGGACGCGACCATCGTCCGTGCCACGGTGCAGGATGAGCCCAACAACCAGCCCGCCGCAAATCGGAATGAGCAAGATCTGATACCACACAAGGCCGGCGGCAAAACTGGCCAGCCGGGCCGGATCGTCCGTGCCATAGAGCGTTGATTGAATCGCAGTGATCCCCAGCCGAAACAGCAGCGCCGCCGTTCCTGCCGCAATTCCGATGGCAAGTGCGATGAACCAGAACTGTATCTGGCTGGGACCGCGCGTTTTCATGACACGCAGCACATTACCGCAAGCGGCCCGCATCTCTGATGCGCCCTGTCCAATCATGGATTTCAACGGTTTGCTCATCAGTAAGGCCCTTGTTGCCAACTGTCAGCGGCTCACCAACGGTCATTGCCAAAATCGGCTGACATGAAAAACGACCTGCCAAAAGGCAAACGCACCGTCAGTTCTAGAAGATCAGCCGCCGCTGTCCAAGTCCGCTTTTAAAGAATCTGGTTCGGGGGCATCCAAACCGGATGTGACGCATTGATCACCGCTGAAAAGTGGGGAAATCCGGTGCGCGGCGCGGCCCGGCCCACAAGCCCCAACGGGCGGCGGGGTGATTCAGTCCAGCGCAAGTCAGGCTGAAATCCACAACCTTTGCGATATTTTGCCCGTGAAATGGCATTGACAGGCGCCGCGTCGAAACGGCCGCGATATCAAGTGGCAGATATCCGGAATTGAAGAGCAATCTCTTAATTCACCCATTATTGTTGCGAAATCCGCAAAAACAGGGCAAGTCACTGACTTCTCAACGCTTTAAGCACGCATTTCCCTCTGCCACTTTGGGTTGTAGGTCAGAAATACTGACATACTTTGGTACAGGTTGATTCAAATGTATCGCGACTGGTAATTATTGACCGTCAAGGTAGCGATATCTTGAGGGTGTAACGAGTAACCGGGACTGGCATCGTGTCAATGATGATGCTCCCATTGTTACGGATCGGGTTTTTTTGCTAACCCGGTCCTTTCAGACACTAAGTGCGCGATGGATGTGAGTGGCCAAAGCGTGCAGGAAATAGTGAGTGGGTTCGGTAACGTGTGAGTATCGGAGGTGATGTGAGCCTATGCAGTCTGCTCTGCACGGGTTTGCGTCGCCTCCTTTTTATTGCTTGATCAACTCTTTGGCCGCTTCGCGTGCCGCATCCGTAATTGTGTCGCCCGACAGCATTCGGGCAATTTCGTCGACTCTTTCGGCGTGACCAAGCGCCATAACGGTTGAAAGCGTGACATCGGTGTCCTGGTGCTTTTGCACGCGCCAATGATGCCCGCCAAGGGCGGCGACCTGCGGGGAATGGGTCACGACCAGTACCTGCCCGTCCTGGGCCAGGGTTTTCAGCCTGCGCCCCACTGCATCCGCCGTGGCGCCCCCAACCCCCCGATCTATTTCGTCGAAAATCATCGTCAGCCCGCTTGTGGACTGGGTCAGGCATACCTTGAGCGCAAGTAGGAACCGGCTGAGTTCGCCACCTGATGCGATCTTGTTCAACGGCCCGGACGGGGCGCCAGGATTCGTGGCAACGGTAAATGCCACCGCATCACGGCCTTCGGGGCCCGCGTCTCCTGGGTGGATCGTCGTCGCAAAAACTGCCCGCTCCATTTTCAGCGGGGCCAGTTCTGCGGCCATTGCAGCATCCAACGCCCCCGCCGCCGCCTGTCGTTGCTCCGAAAGGCTGTCAGCGGCGGCATCATATTGCAACTGCGCTGCATCCAGATCGGACTGCAAATTTTGCAGATCGTCCGCCCCCGCATCCAGCACTGCCAACCGCGCCCGCAAGTCATCGGCAAAACCACCCAGATCGTCAGCTAGAACCCCATGTTTGCGGGCCAGCCCCCGAATTGCAAACAGACGTTCTTCGATGTCTTCAAGATCAGACGCATTGAAAGCCAGCGCATCAAGGCAAGTCGCAACCCCCTGCTGCGCGTCATCCAGTGCGAGCATGACCTGTTCAAGTGCCGCAAGCGGCGCGTCCAACTGCCCTTCGGCTTGGTCCGCCGCACCTTGCAGCCAGCGTGACGCGTCATTGACCAACCCTTCGGCCCCGTTCAGGCCCAGCGCCTCGCCTGCCTTGCCAATATCAGAGCGAATGCGGGCGGCCGCCTGCATCAGGCGGCGTTGCGTGTCTAACGTGGCCTCTTCCCCGGGTTCGGGGCCCAGCGCATCCAGTTCGGCGACGGCGTGGCGCAAATACTCTTCTTCGCTGCGCACCTCTGCGATCCGGGCCTCTGCCCGGGTCAATGCAGTGCGTGTGTCATGCAATCTGCGCCAAGCCGCACGGGTTTTTGCCAAAGCGGCATCGGCATTCGCATAACTGTCAAGCATTTGCCTGTGCCCGCGCGGGTTCAAAAGGCCGCGATCATCATGCTGGCCGTGCAATTCCACCAGTGTCTCTGACAACGCGCGCAAGACTTCACCGCTCACGCGGCGATCATTCACCCAAGCGGTCTTGCGGCCATCACGGGTGTTGACGCGACGCAGAATCAAATCATCTTCCGGCGTGATCCCGGCCTCGGCCAAGATGGCATGGGCGGGGTGCCCTTGCGGCAGATCGAACCACGCCGTTACTTCCCCTTGATCAGCGCCCTGGCGCACCAGTTCCGCACGTCCCCGCCACCCAAGAACAAAGCCCAAGGCATCCAGCAAAATGGATTTGCCTGCGCCGGTTTCACCCGTCAGCACATTCAGACCCGGCTGGAACACAAGTTCCAGCCGTTCGATGATCAGCATATCGCGGATGTCCAGACCCCGTAGCATATTAGACCTGCCCGCCGGGTTTCATAGCGCCTTGATCAGAGCCATTCACCGCGCACCACCTGCCGGTAAATCGATGCCAGCCAATTATCGCCCGCCGCATCTGCAGCAAGACCCTGTCCCGTCAGCAAGGCATAGCTGGACTGATACCACTCGCTGGACCGATAGTTGTACCCAAGGATTGCCCCGGCGGTCTGCGCCTCTTCGACCAACCCCAACGACAGGTAGCATTCCACCAGACGATGCAGCGCCTCTGCCGTATGGGTGGTCGTCTGGAAATCCTCGACCACGATTCGGAACCGGTTCGCAGCGGCCCCATAGTGCCCGCGCTTCAGATAATACCGCCCGATCTCCATCTCTTTGGCGGCCAAATGGTCAAAGGCCAGATCGAATTTCAGCTTTGCTGTGCGTGCGTATTGACTGTCGGGAAACCGTTCAAAGACATTGCGCAATGCACCCAGCGCCTGAATGGTCAGGCCCTGATCGCGCCCCACTTCGTCGATTTGATCGTAATAGGACAGCGCAACAAGATAGGCAGCATAGGCCGCGTCTTGCTCGGCTGGATAAAAATCCAGATACCGCTGCGCCGCTGCCCGGCTGTTAGGGTAATCCTGATCCCGGTGATAGGCGAAGGCCTGCATGATCAGCGCGCGTTGCGCAAATTCGGAATAGGGATAAAGGCGCTCGATCTCGCCAAATGTCAGGGCGGCATCGTCGGGCTGGCCCTGTTCAATCTGCCTTTCACCCCGCTCAAAGATCTGTTGCGCGGTCAGGCTTTCCATATCGACAGAATCGCCTGCCCCGGCGCAGGCCGTCATCAAAGCAAAAGCCAAGACAGCGCACCAGCGCGCAGGTCGGTGGGCTTTGATGTCATGACTGCCCAACATGATTGATGTCCCCACAGGTGATGCTTGCTTGACGGGCCAGTGACCCACGTTCAGGTCATTCATCTAGCATAGAAAAATCGGGGGCAAAATGCCTTTTGCGATCTGGCACGATCAAGTGTCTGCACAAGGGCGTTCAGGCGACGGCGTGCAGGTCAGCAACACTGACACCAACGCCGGGCAACCGGGCGGCAACAGTCGCATCGCAATTCACCCAACACCATGCGTCAGGCTGATCAAACAGGGCATGCAACAAGCGGTTCGTCATCGCGTGACCGGCCCGGACACCGGTGTAGCGCCCAAGAATAGGCGCGCCGGCCGTGTAAAGATCACCCAGTGCATCCAGCATCTTGTGGCGCACCGCCTCGTCTGCGTGGCGCAGCCCGCCGGGTGTCAGCACCTGATCGCCGTCAAACACCACTGCGTTGTCGAATGTGCCACCCAGCGCCAGCCCGTTGGCGCGCATTGCATCAACATCGGCCGCGCGGCAAAACGTACGGCTGTCGCACAGTTCACGCACAAAGCTGCCGTTGGCCATATTCAGCACCTTGTGCTGCCGCCCGATGGCTGGCTCGGAAAAATCGATCCTGAAATCAATTTGCAGGCTTGTCGCAGGTGTCAGGCGGGCCACCGAAGCACCTTCCGATACGCATACTTCACGAAGAATCTCAATGGCGCGGAGTGGTGCAGAATGCCGGGTCAGACCGGCCTCGACGATGCCGCGCACAAAGGTCGCAGCACTGCCGTCCAGGATCGGCACCTCTGGTCCATCAATGTCGATCAGCGCGTTATGCACACCGCAGCCCGCCAGCGCCGCCATCAGATGCTCGATGGTCGAAACGGTCACGCCCGCCGGATCTGTCAGCCGGGTGTTCAGCGGCGACACGACCACATGATCCCACCGTGCGGGCAACAAGGGCTTGTCGGCCAGATCCACGCGCCGAAATACAATCCCGCGTGCAGCAGGCGCGGGGCGCAACACGACACGCGCGGCCGCACCGGAATGCAGGCCGACACCATCGAAGGTCACGTTTGTTTTCAGCGTGGTTTGCACGCGGGGGCACCCCTTTGGGTCAGTTATATTGACTGACATCGGATTAAGCTGCCCGCCACAAAGTCTCAACTCACTCTTTACGACGGTCTGAAACATGCCGGGGCGACAAAGCGACAAGATCAGGGCGGGACCATTAACACCGTGATCCAAAACGAAAAGGCCGCCCTTGGGCGGCCCTTTTTAGTATAGCTGCACCGTGCAGAGTACGCTCAGTTCGCCTGACGGCGCAAGAAAGCCGGAATCTCGACGCGTTCCTGATCTTCTTCCGCTTCTTCGTCTTGCCGCAGCGCCGTGACCTGTGGCTGGTGGCGCGAAGGCTGCTGCGTGCTGGTCTCTGACTGGGCCCCCGTCATACGGTTAATAAGCGAATTTATGCCGAAACGGGATTTTTCGGTTTCAGCTGGTGCTTGCGCGCGCGCGCCTGACTGGTCAGCCGGCTTGGGCATCCGGCTGACAGCCGCTTGCAAACGGGCCATCGCCTCGGGGGTTGGTGTGCCCGGTGCCGATGACGGGCGGGGTGCGACGAAACTGTCGGCTTCGGTCATCGCAGGGGATGGACGCGATGGATAAGCCGGAGGCGGAAGATCATCTGCGGCACGGGTTGGCTTCGGCTCTGCCTCGACCTCACGACGTGGCACAAAGGCTGCAGGCTCTTCGGGCTTGGCAGTGCTGAAATCCTCGAACAAGTTGCGTTCTTCCGGGGCACGTGCCGCGGTTGCAGGCGCTTCGACCTGCGGTTTTTCGACTGGCGCTTCCTCGGCAGAGACCGATTGAGCCAGCGGCGCCGCCATCTGGCGGCGGGGGCGCGGGGTGTCTGCACTGCTAATCGCAACATCAATGCCCGTCGCAACGACAGATACCCGCATCCGGCCTTCCATGGCGGTATCCAGCGTGGACCCCACGATGATGTTGGCCTCTGGATCGACCTTTTCGCGGATCTTGTTCGCGGCCTCGTCCAGTTCGAACAGTGTCAGGTCATAACCGCCGGTGATGTTGATCAGCACACCCTTCGCGCCTTCAAGACTGATTTCATCCAGCAGGGGATTCGCAATCGCCTTTTCGGCTGCCTGAATGGCGCGGTTTTCGCCCTCGGCCTCGCCGGTGCCCATCATCGCCTTGCCCATTTCATCCATCACGGACCGGACATCAGCGAAATCAAGGTTGATCAGGCCGGGGCGCACCATCAGGTCAGTCACGCCCTTGACGCCCTGATAAAGCACATCGTCGGCCAGCGCGAAGGCTTCGGTAAATGTGGTGTTTTCATTGGCCAGACGGAACAGGTTCTGGTTGGGAATGATGATTAGCGTATCGACAACCTTTTGCAGGGCTTCGATCCCCGCATCGGCCTGCTTCATGCGCTTGCCGCCCTCAAACTGGAAAGGTTTGGTCACGACACCGACCGTCAGAACGCCCAGTTCGCGGGCGGCCTGCGCGATGATCGGCGCGGCGCCGGTGCCGGTGCCACCCCCCATGCCAGCGGTGATGAAACACATATGCGCACCGGCCAGATGATCGACGATCTGTTCAATGCTTTCCTCGGCTGCGGCGGCGCCGACGCTTGCGCGGGCACCCGCACCCAGACCTTCGGTGACCTTGAGGCCCATCTGGATTTTTGCCTCGGCCTGCGACTGTTGCAGGGCTTGCGCATCGGTGTTGGCGACAACGAATTCGACACCATCCAGCGCCTTTTCGATCATATTGTTGACCGCGTTACCACCTGCACCGCCAACGCCAAAAACGGTGATGCGTGGCTTCAATTCGTCGTGCCCCGGAAGGGAAAGATTTAATGTCATAACATGATCCGCCTGTTTATTTTCGCGCCCATCCCAGCGAACGCTGCCTGCTTTATGCTGTCGATCGTAACCGAGTGATGCGGAAAGGTCACGACAAAAACATAAAAACGCCACCAAATATGGACAAATTTTCGCGTCATACCGCCTGATATCCACCAATCGGCAAGATGTTGCGCATCACCAGTTATCCTTGAACCATTTCACGGCCCGCTTCAGTGATCTTGCGGGGTATCTGTCGGCTGGAATTTCGAAATCCCACCATTCGTCCTGCGGGTTCGCCGCGAACAGCGTCAAGCCGACAGCGGACGAAAACGCGGGCCCGATCGCCGCTTGCGGCAGGCCTTGCACCCGCAACGGGCGGCCTAGCCGCACTTGCTGGCCCAATATCTTGCTGGCCAGTCCGTCAAGTCCGGGGATCTGGCTGCCGCCCCCCGTCAACACGATCTGCTGGCTTGGCAAATGCTCGAATCCGGCGGCATCCAGTCGGGCGCGCACTTCTTCCAGGATTTCTTCGACGCGCGGACGGATGATACCGATCAGTTCGGCGCGGCTGACGGTCCGGCGATCATGTTCCCAATCACCCGTGTCGCCGCCAATGCCGATCATTTCGCGGTCGTCCATGCCGGTGGCAACGACGCCACCATAGAATGTCTTGATCCGTTCAGCGGTCGCCGTGGGAATTTGCAGCCCCATGGAAATATCAGATGTCACGTGATCCCCACCCATGCGCACCGCGTCGGTATAGATCATGTGTTTTTTCATAAAGACGGAAATGCCGGTGGACCCGCCGCCAAGGTCGATACAGGCCGCCCCCAGTTCCTGTTCGTCCTCGACCAGCGATGACATGCCCGAAACATAAGCAGAGGACGCCAGACCGGCCAGTTCCAGATCACACCGCTTGATGCAATAGAACAGGTTCTGGATCGCGGTCGCATCCACCGTCAACATGTGCATGTCAGTCGTCAGACGGTTGCCGATCTGCCCGCGTGGATCCGCCAGACCAGATCGGTGATCCAATGCGAAATTCACCGGCTGGGCGTGCAGCACCTCGCGACCGGCGCCATAATCGGGCACATCGCAATTCGCCATGACCTGGCTGATGTCCTGTTCGGTCACCATGCCGCCCGCCACATCCAGCGATCCATCAAGGCCGTAAGACCGGGGGCGAGCGCCCGACAGGCAGGCGATCACGTGATCGACACGCACATTCGCCATCTTCTGTGCGGCCTGCACCGCTGTGCGTATGGCGCGTTCGGTTTCCTGCATCGCCTCGACTTCGCCAAAGCGGACACCCCGTGACCGGGTTGTTGCAGCACCAATCACCCGAAACTGCGATTGCCCTGCCATGGACCCCACGCCATCTACGTTGCGAATGCGTTCCGGCCCATCGAACCGCAGCACAAGGCAGGCAATTTTCGATGTGCCCACATCCAGAATGGCCACCACGCCGCGCTGCATCGCGGCCTTGCGCATCTGGCGCATCGCGCGCTGGCTGTCGTAAAGATCGCCCATCAGTTTCCTGCCCCAATTGTTGTTGTTTCATTTGCCCGGCGCAACGCTGCTGCCGCTTCTTCGTTCATGCGCAGGGTCGGGCGGATGGCGTTGCGCATATCCACAATCGCCACATCCCGTTCCAGCATGTCCTGTGCCGCATTCAGCGCGATAACGCGGTCAAGCGCGGCGGCGGCGGCTTCGGCGGGCAACATGATCCGCTGTTCGCGATCCAAAATGATGTCCCAGCGCCGCTGCCCGATCCGTACCAGCCCGCGCACCCGGTCGCGCAGTGGTCCCGTGCGTGCATACAGCGACAGGGCCTCGTCTATCTTTTGTTCGGCGCCGTCTCCGGCGATCAGCGGCAGATCGGGGCGGTCACCGCGCGATGCAACCGTTCCCGCCCGCACGCCCGCCGCATCGATCAAGCGCAGCGTCTGGCTATCGCGCCACAAGGCGGCGGGCAAACGCGGCGTAATCGCAACTTCCAGCGCGCCCGCCTGCCCCACGCGGACACTGGCCGATCTGACCGGTTCGAGCGCCTCAATCGTTTGCCGCATCGCCTCAAGATCCAGATCAAAAGAGGACACCGGAAATTCCATTGGCAAAAGCCCTGCGACAGCTGTCCGCAAGGCGGAATCGCCCCCAGTCAGCGCCATCGACTGCACCATGAATTGCGGACGCTCCTGAAAACCCTGTTTCGCCTGTGTGATCTGCGTATCCAGCAAGGCGCGGCTTTCCGGCTTGGACAGCCATGAGCCCGCAAGAACGGCAATCAGGATCAGCGGCACGCCAACCCGCACGAATACCCGGAAACCCGGCGTCAGCATCAACCGCTGATAGCGATAGCCCAGCTTTGATGGTGCTGGATCACGTGGTGCAGCAACCGGTCTGCGCGGGGCGGTCACCTGTCGCATGATGCATCCTCGACCAGCCAGCGACAGAAATCGGGAAAGCTGATCCCGACATGCGCCGCCTGTTCCGGCGCAAGCGATGTGGGCGTCATCCCCGGCTGCGTATTCGTTTCCAGCAGGATCAGACCATCCACACCACGGGTTTCATCCAAGCGAAAATCGGTGCGGCTGATACCGCGACACCCCAGCACCCGATGCGCGCGCAGCGCGTAGTCCATACAGGCATCAAAGATCTGTGCAGGGATTTCGGCAGGCAGCACATGGCGTGACCCGCCAGGTTTGTATTTGGCGTCATAATCATACCAGCCATCGGTCAGGATATCCGTCACCGTCAGCGCCCGGTCGCCCATCACGGTGGTGGTCAGCTCGCGCCCCGGCGCAAACGCCTCGACCATGACCTGATCGGGCATGTCGACGGCGAGTTGTGGCGGACCGTTGGCATCATCATGCACGATATATATGCCGACGCTGGATCCTTCGTTGTTGGGTTTGACCACATAGGGCGGTGCCATGACATGCGTCAGGCGCACATCATCGGCGGCAGCAATCACGCTGCTGACAACGGGCAGCCCGGCGGCACGATAGATTTCCTTGGTGCGCTGCTTGTCCAGCGTCAGCGCAGAGGCAAGAATGCCCGAATGTGTGTAGGGAATACGCAGCCATTCCAGCACACCCTGGATGGCACCGTCTTCGCCCCAGCGGCCATGCAATGCATTGAATACAACGTCAGGCGCGATCTCCAGCAGACGTGCGGCCACGTCGGGGCCTGCATCGACCTCGATCACGTCACATCCACTGTCCCGCAAAGCCGCTGCGCATTCACGGCCCGACGAAAGCGATACCTCGCGCTCAGCCGATGGGCCGCCCATCAATACAACAACTTTCGGGTTTGCCCTGCTCGACATACCCTTACCGCCTCGAACGCGGGTCATTTTGACCCGTCAATTATGTGGTCCTTGCCCGGGACCTTGGCCATTTTGACCTGTTATTTCGCGGTGTCGTCGCCCGTTCGTTTGCCGACCCGCATAATTTCCCAGTGTAGCGTAATGCCTTGTGACGCGTAAACCTTTTTCCGCACCAGTTCACCCAAATCTTCCAGATCAGCAGCACTGGCCCCGCCCGCATTGGTCAGGAAATTCGAATGTTTGGTGTTCATGATAGCGCCTCCCAGCATCGCACCGCGCATGCCGGCGTTATCAATCACCTTCCACGCCTTCAGATCATGGGTGTCGTCGGCGCGCCCGGTCGATGAATACCCCGCCGGATTGCGAAAGGTCGATCCGGCCGTGCGGTCACGCGTCGGTTGCGTTTCATCACGCTTGGCCAGTTGTTCGGTCATTCGGTGGACAAGCGCCGCCGGATCATCCCCGCGTGGCGCGAAACGGGCAGCAACGATCACCGACGCCTCTGGCAAAACACTGCTGCGATAGGCCAGGTGCAGATCATCCGGCGTCAGTTCTGTGATGGAGCCGTCACGCTGCACCACCGTCACGGATGCCAACACATCTTCCACATAGGTGCCATAGCATCCCGCGTTCATCCGCACCGCCCCCCCGATCGTGCCGGGAATGGTGCGCAGGAACGTCAGGTCCAACCCGGCATCCGCAGCCTTGCGGGCTACATGGGCATCAAGTGCGGCTGCACCGGCGGACACCGCGCCGTCCGCTATGCTGATCGCGTTAAACCCCCGCCCCAGCCGGATCACCACACCGCTGATACCGCCATCACGCACGATCAGGTTGCTGCCGACACCCATCGGGAAAACCGGTACAACAGGGTCAAGTGCCGCAAGAAAGCCGGACAGATCGTCGATATCGGCAGGTTGAAACAACACCTCGGCCGGGCCGCCAACGCGCATCCACGTCAGATCTGCCAGCGGGCGCTGTATCGTCAAGGTGCCGCGCACGGGCGGCAGAGTGAACATCACTTGGTCCTGCACGGTCTTGTTCCCTTACCTGTTCTGCGCGCAATTCCAAAAAACGCGCCCCGTGTAAAGCCGCCAATCACCCCCGACGATCATCCCGCCGCCGCAGCAACCACCCCAGCATCGCCCCTGCCAAGCCGCCCAAAAGTGCGGGAAACACCCACAAAAGCGAAAGATCCATCGCAAGCAAAGGATCAATGCCAAAGGGGCGCCCAGTGGCATAGATCAGGATCGTCAGACAGGCCCCGAGAACCGACAGGACGCTAAGTGCCCGGCCGAACGCGCCCGCCCGCACCCAGCGCAGCAGCAGCGCAAAGGCGGTCAATGCGCAACCGGCCATAATTGCCAAGATCCCCAAACCGGCCATCAGCGCGCCATCTGCCGCCTGATCCAGCGCAACAGATAGACCAGCGGCCAGCGCAGAAACGACCCCGCCGCGATCAGCCCCAGCAGCCCATACCAGATGCCGCCCGTCCATGTGACCCAAACCAGCAGTGGTGCGCCAATCGCCATCAAGACATATGCGCGACGCCAGTGATTGTCAGTCGAAGGAATCACCGCCATCACAAAGGCCAGCAGCACCCACAGACAGATACCGGCCAGTTGCGGATCTGACCAAAGCGCGTTCATTCTGGAATTTCCGGCCGTTCACCCCGCGCCCGGCGGTAGAGATAAATCAACGGATTCCGGAACATGGACGCAAAGGCCAGCAGGCCAAGCACCCCAAAGAACCAGCCGTAATCATACCCGATCCAGATAATCAGGAAAGGCGCAGCCACAAGCAGCGTGACGCCCGGTTTGTATTGGTGCCGCATCGGCAAAAGCGCCGTGGCGGTGGCGGCGATGACCCAAAGACAACCGATGACGGCAGAGAGGGTCACTTGGTCAACCGCTCGGGCAATCCGTTTGCCCAGGTGCTGATCGTGCCAGCGCCCAGACACACCACCATATCCCCAGGACGGGCCTGTTCGCGGACCAGCCGTTCAAGATCATCTTCAGACGTTACGGCCCTTGCGTGGCGGTGGCCGTGACGTATCAATCCGGCGACCAGATCGTCGCGTGTGGCACCAGGGATGGGATCTTCACCTGCGGCGTAGACCTCGGCGATGCCAACCACATCAGCGTCGTTGAAGCAGGCGCAAAATTCGTCAAAATGATGCGACAGGCGCGAATAGCGGTGCGGCTGGTGGACGGCAATCACGCGGCCTTCGGTGGCTTGACGGGCGGCTTTCAGCACGGCGGCGATTTCGACCGGATGGTGGCCATAGTCGTCGATGACCGTCACACCGTTCACTTCACCGACTTTTGTGAACCGCCGGTTCACGCCGCCGAACTTTTTCAGCGCCGATCTGATCTCTTCCTTGTTCATGCCCAGATGGCGCGCGACAGCCACGGCGGACAGCGCGTTGGACACGTTGTGATCCCCCGGCATCGGCAACTCGCACCCCTCGATCATTGCGTCCTCGGCCTGAAGTGCGACGTCAAAATGCGCCACACCGGCCTTGTAGGTCAGGTTGACCGCACGCACATCGGCCTGCGTGTTCATGCCAAAAGTCACCACGCGGCGGTCGGTGATCTTGCCCACCAGCGCCTGAACTTCGGCATTATCGGTGCAGCAGACGGCCAGCCCATAGAACGGGATGTTGGAGACGAATTCATAAAACCCCTGCCGCAGGTTTTCGATGGTGCCCCAATGGTCCATATGTTCGGGGTCGATGTTGGTGACAATCGCAATCGTCGCGGGCAGGCGGTTGAAGGTGCCGTCGCTTTCGTCTGCCTCGACCACCATCCATTCGCCCTGCCCCATCCGGGCGTTCGATCCATAGGCATGGATGATCCCGCCATTGATCACGGTCGGGTCGATGCCGCCTTCGTCCAGCAGGGCCGCAACCATCGTCGTGGTCGTCGTCTTGCCGTGGGTGCCAGCAACAGCGACGTTGGATTTCAGGCGCATCAGTTCGGCCAGCATTTCGGCGCGGCGGACAACCGGCAGGCCTTGTGCGCGGGCCGCGTCCAGTTCCGGGTTGCCGGATTTGATCGCGGATGAAATCACGATCACGGCGGCACCTTCCAGGTTCTCTGCCCGCTGTCCCTCAAACACCACGGCGCCCAGTTTTTTCAATCGCTCGGTGATCCTGGTCGCTTTCAGGTCTGACCCCTGCACGCGGTAGCCGTGGTTCAGCAAGACCTCGGCGATGCCGGACATGCCGATGCCGCCGATGCCGACGAAATGGATCGGGCCCACATCTAGGGGCAGTTTCGTTGCTGCATTCATCACCGGGTTCCCATCCATCATTTGTCACGCCCCTCTGCCAGATTTTCCACCAATTGCACAAGCCGATCCGTCGCATCGGGTACCGCACAGGCCAGTGCCGCATGGGCCATATCCATCGCGCCCCTCTCATCCGACAGAACGGTTGCCATCTGTTGGGTCAGTGCCGCCACCTCGAACGTGCTTTCTGGCATCATGACCGCTGCCCCGGCTTCGACCAGCTGGCGGGCGTTTGCGGTCTGTTCGTCCCGGATCGCACTGGCCAGCGGCACCCAGATCGCCGGACGACCGATCACGCTCACATCCGCCACCGTCGATGCGCCGGACCTGGAAATCACCAGCTGCGCCTCGGCCATGCGCTGGGGCACGTCGGCAAAGAATGTCTGCACATCGGCGGTGATCAGCTCGCTTGCATAGTAATCCGCGACGCGATCCACATCCTCTGCGCGGGCCTGATGGCTGACGCGGACATTGCGGCGGATGGGTTCGGGTAAATTCGCGATCGCAGGCGGGACAATATCGGACAAGATGCGCGCACCCTGACTGCCACCCAGAACAAGCACCGACATCGGATAATCACCCGGCGGAATATACGGCGCGCCGTGCTTTTCCAAAATCACCGCACGCACCGGGTTGCCGGTGTGAAGGCCCTCTAGACCTTTCGGCAGGGCGGTGGGCCATGTGCCGCATGCCACCGCATCCACCCTGCGTGCAAAGAGTTGATTCACGCGCCCCAGAACGCCGTTTTGTTCATGGATCATCCGCGGGCGGCGCAAAAGCCAGGCAGCCGCCATCGCGGGAATCGCGGGATAGCCGCCAAAGCCAACCACAACGCTGGGCCGGTCACGCAGCATCCGCCAACTGGCCGCTACAATCCCCCCAAGTATACGAAAGGGCGCGGCCAGCTTTCCCAGTATGCCGCCACGGGCAAAGGTGGCGCTGCCAACCACCTGCACATCGACGGCATCCGGAAAACCGCCCGTATACCGCGCGCCGCGCGCATCGGTGGACAAACGCACACGCCAGCCTTTGTCCAGCATTGCCTCGGCCAACGCTTGTGCTGGGAACATGTGCCCGCCAGTGCCGCCTGCGGCAATGATCAACAAAGGCGCGGTCACCGGTTGGCCCGCCGCAACAGGATATCACCCATTTCACCTTGCGGGCGTGTGCGCGTCAGCGCCAGCAACATGCCCACGGCAATGCCCCCCGCAATCAAGGACGACCCCCCATAGCTGACGAACGGCAAGGTCATTCCCTTGGCGGGCAGCAGGCGCACGGCAACCCCCATGTTGATCATCGCCTGCACGCCGAACGCACAGGCAAGACCAGTGCCCGCAAGCCGGATGAACGGGTCACGTTCCTTCATCAGACGCAGTAGCGACCTGACCACAATAGTTGCATAAAGCGCGATGATCACCAGCACGCAGATCAGTCCGTATTCCTCGGCGGCAACGGCAATGATAAAATCGGTATGTGCATCAGGCAGTGACCATTTCACCTGCCCCTCGCCCACGCCAACACCGAAAAATCCGCCCTCGCGGATGGCGTTTGTGGCATAGCCAAGCTGGGTATTGGGGTCCACGTCAGGCGACAGGAACCCGTCGATCCTGCGGGCGAAATGTTCCGAATTGGAATAGGCGATGGTGCCTGCGAAAACCACTAACCCCGCCAGCACGATCAACAAAAGCATCGGCGCACCGGCCACGAAATACATCACCCCCCAGGCAAACAGGATCAATGCCGCCTGCCCGAAATCGGGCTGCATCGCCAGCATTAGCACGATGACCATGGTCAGAACGAACGACCACATCTTGCCCGGCGGCCCGCCCAACTGCTGTGACGCCGCCATCAGCCATGCCGTCATGACAATGAAACCGGGTTTCAGAAACTCGGATGGTTGCAGGGATGCAAACCCCAGCGAATACCACCGGGTCGCCCCTTTGCCAAAATCGGTGCCCAGCACAGGCAACATGGCCAGCGCAGCAAAAGCCGCCAGAAACCCCAAAACAGCCAACCGCCGGATCAATGTGGGCGACATCATCGACATGATGAACATCACCACCATAGCCATCCCGCCAAAGACCGCCTGCCGGGTCACATAGTGAAACGGCTCCAGACCGTTCTTGGCCGCAAGCGGTGGCGATGACGCAAGGCCCAGCAGCAAGCCGATCCCGAACAGGACCAGAATGCAGCACATCGTCCACTTGTCGATTGTCCGCCACCACCGTGGAAGAACCGGGTCACCGGATTGAACCGGGACCGTCCCATAGACCATTTCCGTCATGGATCACCGCCATACTGCCTCAACCGCCCGTTTTCCGGGTCTAAATTTACCTTAACCGGCATCGGCGCATGATTCCACTGAAAATCAGTGCCCCACCCATCGCTTCTTTGTCGGATAAATATCCCCGCCGGAGGCATCTGACGTCAGCATCTCTTGCACCGGACCGCATTCCGCGCCACATCAGCCCCATGAATGTTGAAACCCTGATCATCGGCGCCGGTGCAGCGGGCATGATGGCAGCCGCCCATGCCGGGCCCGGCGTGCTGGTTGTTGATCACGCCAAAGCGCCAGGCGAAAAGATCCGCATCTCGGGCGGCGGGCGGTGCAATTTCACGAACCTGCATGCAAGTCCGGCAAATTTCATCAGCCAGAACAAGCATTTCTGCAAATCCGCCTTGGGGCGGTATACCCAATGGGATTTCATCAGCCTTGTGGACCGGCACCGCATCGCATGGCATGAAAAAACGCTTGGGCAACTGTTCTGCGATACCTCCGCGCGTGATGTCACCGCAATGCTGCGGGGGGAAATGGACAGGGCGGGCGCTGCGCTTTGGCTGCAGGCCGAAGTAGGTGACATCAACCACGATGGTCGCAATTTCCATGTGTCCATTACGCATGATGGTGCCCGCAAAAGTGTTCAAGCCAGCAACCTCGTCGTCGCATCGGGTGGTAAATCAATTCCGAAAATGGGTGCAACCGGGCTTGGTTACCGGATCGCAGAGCAATTCGGCATCCCTGTGATCGCTCCCCGCCCCGGGCTTGTTCCGCTTACATTTTCAGATGATCGGTTCAAGCCACTTGCCGGGGTCGCCGCACCGGCGCACGTCACCGCAGGCGGTACCGGTTTTGACGAAGCGATCCTGTTCACCCACCGTGGCCTGTCAGGTCCGGCCGTGCTGCAAGCCTCGTCCTACTGGCAGGACGGTGCGACGATAACCATTAACCTTAACCCCAATGGCACCCTTTACACCGTGCTTCGCGATCAGCGGCAAACTGCCGGTCGCAAGGCGCTTACGACTGTGTTGTCCCAACACCTGCCGACACGGTTGGTTGATCATCTTGCAGCACAGTTCCACCTGACCAGCAATCTCGCCGATCATGGCGATGCCGCGCTGCAAGACGTGTGCGGCAAACTTCAAGCCTGGACGCTGACACCAACAGGGTCCGAAGGATACCGCACGGCCGAAGTCACCCTTGGCGGCGTGGACACCAATGCGCTGTCGTCCAAGACGATGGGGGCCAAATCCGTCCCCGGCTTGTATTTCATCGGTGAATGCGTCGATGTGACCGGCTGGCTTGGGGGGTATAACTTTCAGTGGGCATGGTCATCAGGCTGGGCAGCAGGACAGGCGATTCAACAGAAAAGATGACAGATCGCGCAAGGCCGATGCTATTTTGCACGACTGACAAGATGGATACCTCGCGGCTGAGGCGCCGCAATGCGCCTGAACCGATGCTGTGGCTATCACGGCCAGAAAGACAGGGTTCATCAATGAGATACGCAAGTTTGGGTTTGCACTGGCAGAAGCTGTTTTTCAACTGCTTGGAAAAGAGGTGCAAGCAGGTGCTCTGTTGCCCATGTATCCCAAGGCAGCAAGGGTCGTTTTTCAAACGGTGTCCAAACCGCTGAACGGCCTGTAATTGCATTCGAACAAGACCCGATAGGGGACCAAATCACAGCCAATCCACCGGTTTGCTGGCTGCTGGGGATGCCAGACTTCAATCCAGGCCGAACGCCCTGCGTATGGCCGGGACAGACACCAAGTGCGATCATGGACTGTTCCACTGATGAAAACAGGGCGAAAATCCTTGTAAAAACCTTCCTTCCCAGGCCCGAGGACTGACTTTGTCATTTGCATGATCGCACATATCGCAAGAGAGCCCGCCCAAGGTTACGGTTCATGGCGGCACACATCATGTGAAGTCATTGCGTGCCGGCACCGCACCGCTTTGACCGTGGGAACAGAGTCGCACTCAAAGGGCGATGGATTTTAGAGGGCGTTTAGACTTCATCTTGCATCATTGGTCACCGCCCGTCTGTGAGAGGGCAAACGCCGTTTTTGATATTTGATCTTTTCTGCGGCTTGGTGTCCCAAGGTCAGGTCACATCGCGTCAGGCAACTGCGGATGCCGGCCACGACTGTCCTTCATCCACAAGAACAAACGCGTCAACCAATGCCGCGAGTGTGCGGGTGTCATGCTGCATTGACGCGATGGCGGCTGCGGTTTCTTCGGCCATGGCTGCATTGTGCTGGGTTACATTGTCCAACTGGGCGACGCCGCTGGCAATTTCGGCAAGGCCGGTGGCCTGTTCTTTTGACGCGTTGGTTACTTGCGACATCAGAACTGCGGCTCTATCGACATCGTTTACGATATTATTCAGCGCATCACCTGCCTGATCGGCCAGTTGTACACCGGTTTCGACCAAACTGGAACTATTCTGGATCAAACCTCCGATTTCCTTTGCTGACTCTGACGCCCGCTGTGCCAATCCACGCACTTCTGATGCAACAACGGCAAAGCCGCGCCCGGCCTCACCCGCGCGGGCGGCCTCGACCCCTGCGTTCAGCGCGAGCAAGTTGGTCTGAAAGGCGATATCGTCGATCAAGGTGATGATCTGCGATATCTGCGCCGAAGATGCTGCAATATCACGCATCATTGTCACACTTTCCTGCACGACCTTGTTACCGCGTTGCGCATTCTGCTGGGTCTGCGCGACAACTTGATCGGTTTCTGCCGTGGCGCTGACAGAGGTTCGAACATTGCCGTTGATTTCCTCGACAGCGGCGGCTGTCTGTTCGAGGGCCGCCGCCTGTGTCTCTGTCCGGCCAGACAGATCCTGCGCTGCGGCCGTCAGTTCCTGGGCGCGGCGGTCAAGCTCTTCGGTTGTCTCTTGAATAGTCTCAATCACCTCTTTCAATTCATCCATCAAGACATTGAAAGACGCGCGAATATCATCATAGCGGACAGGGAAATTACTGTGTGCTGGGTCCGGAATCGGATGCGACAGATCCTTGGCAGCTATCCGCGCGATGCCGTCCTTGATATGTTGAAAGGCGATGTTCTGCTCTTCCGCCTGCGCGGCGAAATACGCATCAATTACGAAATGCATGTCCAGTCCGAAGGCCCGCGTCAGGATCGGCAACGCCCGCCGGATACCGCCCGCCTGCGTCAGGCCCCGGACACCTTGGGTTTCTTTCAGCAGTAGCGTCTGGATGCGCGATGTCGCATGCGTGTAGCCGGAAAGATAGAGCAGGAACGGAAGCTGGATCTTGAAATGCACACGTCCGAGCCGATCAGCGGATGCCAGATATGCGTTGTCGAACTGACCTGTAAAAAGCAACTCCCAATGCCGTTTTTGTTCACGTCTGGCGTGATCCATCACCGCCCTTTGTGGGAAAAACCGCATTGTATCCGAGTCTGATGTCGCAAAATCGTAAAAGTGATCAAGAACCGTATCCATGATGGGCATGGCAAACGCGCCCGCATCTTTGACGCGGGCACGGTCAAGTCCGAATTTATTTAGAACCTGATCAATGTCTGTGGACATGGCAGCGATACCTTTTCAATCTGCTTGAAAGGCCTGACTATTGCGCAAGTGTGAAATTTCCGTTTCCAGAAGTGGCCCCGACAGGGTCAACCGGGCGACGCCACAGCGGCCACACAGGCCACAAAATCCGCACCGCGCTGTTCAAAGTTGTCGTATTGGTCAAATGATGCGGCCGCAGGCGCCAGCAACACCACCTCGCCGGGCTGTGCATCGGCGCTGGCGCGCGCGACGGCGACTTGCATCGTCGTGCAAACCTCTGCATCCGTGCCGGTCAACTGGCGGGCAAAACTTGCGGCCTCGCGCCCGATCACATAGGCCTTGGCGACACGGTCCAGATGCGGCAGCAGCGCATCCAGGCCACCGTCTTTCTGCAATCCTCCACAGATCCAGCGGACCTTTGGGAAGGCCTGCAAAGCCTTGGCCGCGCTATCGACATTGGTGGCCTTGCTGTCATTCACAAAGGTCACGCCTGCGCGTTCCGCAACCAGCTGGCTGCGGTGCGGCAGGCCGGGATAGCTGCGCATTGCAGTCTCAATCCCGCGCGGGCCAAGGCCCAGCGTCCGGCAGGCCGCATAGGCCGCGCATGCATTCTGGTGGTTGTGCATGCCGGGCAATCCCTTGATTGCACGCAGGTCAATCGCGCCGACCTGCTTGCCCTTGCGATATTCCGACAAGAACCCCTTACGGGCATAAACCGACCACCCCTCTCCTGACAGCTTTTGACCAGACGATATCCGGATCACACGGTCGTCTGCGGCCCCTTCGATCATCTGGTTGGCCAGATAGCGCCCTTCGGGCTCATCGACACCGATCACGGCGCGATCCGGCCCGCCTTCGGCGAACAGCCTGCGCTTGGCCGCGAAATAACCGCCCAATCCGGCGTGGCGGTCCAGATGATCCGGGGACAGGTTGGTGAACACCGCCACATCAGGGGTCAGCGCACGGGCCAGGTCAGTCTGGTAGGAAGATAGTTCCAGCACGACCACCCCGGCCTCTTGGGCGGGTGCGATATCCAGCACGCCGCGCCCGATATTTCCCGCCAGTTGCGCCGGGCGCCCGTTTTCGACCAGTATATGATGGATCAGCGCGGCTGTCGTCGATTTGCCATTCGATCCGGTGACCGCGATTACCCTTGGCGTCACATCGAACCCGTCCCAATCGGACGTTGCGAAAGACCGAAAAAACAGCCCGATATCATTGTCGACCGGCACGCCTGCATCCCATGCGGCGGCTATGGCGGGGTGCGGGGCGGGATAAAGATGCGGAATACCGGGGCTGACAATCAGGGCGGCAATATCGGCATAGGCTTGCGGCTGGGTCAGATCGCGCAGCGCCAGCCCCTCGGCCTGCGCAGCATCGCGGCCCGCCGGCCCGTCATCCCAGACCACCACATCGGCGCCGCCGGCCCGCAAAGCCGCCGCCGCCGCCCGGCCTGACCGGCCAAGCCCCAGCACGGCCACGCATTGGCCTGCATATCCTTGCACTGGAATCATCACGCTGCCCCTTTGGTGTTTGGGGGCAGAGTGCCGTTTGCACGGGTCACGCGCAAGGTATGGGGATCGGATCGGGGAAAGTTGCGGCTCAGGCGGCGCGGCGCGGTTTGTCAGAGCCTAGAATTGCACGCGCCACCAGATAAGACACCGGAACGGCCACGATGAATCCCAGAACGGCGGCGATGATGATGGGGCGTGTCGTGTCATAGCCCAAGACAAGGCTGGCGACGATAAACGACCCGGCAAGTGTGGTGCCGATGATGGCGAACAGCATGGCTGCAAGACGAAGCATGATTGGTCCCTCAAATGATGTTGGAGGGGTTATCGCAGGTTTTTGTGGGGGGTGTTTTGATTTGGGTCAAATCGTATGACTTGACTTCGCAGTCAATGCCGCGCCCGAACCGAGGGGCGGGAAGCGAAGCGCCCGCCCCGTGGGGGCGGTTCGGGCGCTGCCAAATCGGAGATTTGGCCTTTCTAGCGTGCAATTCTCGAACTTTAGTCCCTCAAATCTACAAAGAACTAAAATTGTAGCCAAGCATTTAATTCACCCCAAACACTGATAAGTCCGTGTAACTGTTGACTGTGTACAACCAAGATACGCATCGTAGACGTTGCAGGTAGTAGAGGTGCCTTCAAAAGCATCTGCACGTGAGTAGCCCCAAGCGCGACACCGCTGTGTTGCGCTAGATAGTGCAGCCTCCCAATTTGGAGTTACTGGCCGATACAAACCAGTTTGGTAGGACATTTCGACGGAAGCATCAGCCCGACTTCCTCCAGTTGCCACTGGGGATTCAACAACTGGCTCAGCGCAGGATGCCAATATAGCAAAACCGATTAATCCAACTATTTTACTTTTCATTCACATTCTCCTTAACGACAATACATATTGAAAGGGCTTTGTTGCACAAACCCGCTTGGGGACGTTCTTCTTCCCCTTACCCCTGACGG
>NZ_CBFIBD010000039.1:0-26951 GCF_965660735.1 Yoonia sp. | reverse complement strand
ATAAGAAACACCAACCCGCAGCGATGTCACGTTCGGTGAATACCCGACGGTGCATTGGTCGGTATCCACCCCGCCGCAAAATCCCTGTTGCGCGCTATCCAGGATCGGCGCCTGAACACTCTCGAACTCGTAGTGCTGGAATTCGACCCGCGCGACCCAGTCTTCGCGGAACGCCCAGTCAACACCAGCGCCAAGCACGATCCCAAGCATATCTTCGGTCGATTTTGCGCAATTGCTGGTGTCGCAGCTTAGCGATGTGCTGCCTGTATCAACCTGATAGGTCTCAAAATTGGTCGCCGCACTTGCCACGCCCAGCGTCAGGTAACCCAGTGCATTGTTCTGAATGAACCCCGCCCGGCCCCGCAACGCGGTGATCCCCTCGACCCGCAAATCGAACTGCACGCCGGTGGTCTCCTGCGGGTTGGATGCGAAGAAATCGTTGATGGCCAATTCAGAGGTGTAATCAAGCTCGGCCCCAATGAAGAGGTTGTTTTCAAGGATATAGTTGTATCCCCCTGTCACACCACCGTGGCCAACCAACAAGGATTGATCCGGCATGTCGTTCAGAAAAGAGTTCTGCGCATCCGTCTTGGTCACACTGTAAATGCTGCCGTCAACATGCACGCCGCCGTAAAAGCCGCTCCAGTCCTGCTGAAAATCCTGCGCAACTGCCGCGCTGCCAAATACGGAAGCCACAAACAGCGTCGCCGCGCCACTAAACATGAAATTTGCCATCATCGAGGTCCCTCACTCTTCATTATCGCATGTTTAGCATAGAGTGAAAATTTCTCAAAGATATTCGGCACATGTGAGAATGGAATATACACGACATGGCGCGAAAGGCGTGCTGCCGGGCCGGCACCTGCCCTGCCCCGGATTGCCGGGTACCATGACCGTCTTGGCTGATCGCGGCACGTTGTGATCGGGATTAACACCGGATGCATCATACCCCTTGCAACCAAGTGGCAAACTTTCGAACCAAGCCACCCCGCCACAGGAGCGGGCGTCATGTTGATTGCACGCACGATTGACGCCTGATGTGCCTGTACCGGACAGACCCTGCGGGCGGACAACAAAAAGAGCCGAACAGGTTTCCTTTTGCGCCATCGTTCGTTTGCGACCAAGGCAGTGTGCCCCATGCGAGACGCAGGTCTGACTGTTTTCACACCCCATTTCCAACAGCCGTCACCCGCGCTATATGCGGGGAATGACAAAGAACCCGCCATCACTCCGCCCCGACCTGGCCAATGCGCGCGTCCCGCACGACGCCAATGCGCGCGTCCCGCACGACGCCAATGCGCGCGTCACCGACACCCACCGTGCAGGCCAGCCAACCATCGGTATGATCAGCCTAGGCTGCCCCAAGGCACTGGTGGACAGCGAACGCATCCTGACGCGGCTGCGCGCCGAAGGCTATGCCATTTCCCCCGATTATGCGGGTGCCGATGCGGTCATCGTCAACACATGCGGTTTTCTGGACAGCGCCAAGGCCGAAAGCCTTGATGCCATCGGTGAAGCCCTGCAAGAAAACGGCAAGGTAATCGTGACCGGCTGTCTGGGCGCCGAACCCGACTACATCCGCGAACACCACCCCCGCATTCTGGCCGTCACCGGCCCGCATCAATACGAACAGGTGCTGGATGCGGTGCATGGCGCCGTGCCACCCAGCCCCGACCCGTTTATCGACCTGCTGCCTGCCACCGGCGTCAGCCTGACACCCCGCCATTACAGCTATCTGAAGATTTCAGAAGGTTGCAATCACAAGTGCAAATTCTGCATCATCCCCGATATGCGCGGGCGTCTGGCAAGCCGCCCCGCCCATGCTGTCCTGCGCGAGGCGGAAAAACTGGTGGATGCAGGTGTCAAAGAACTCCTTGTTATCTCCCAAGACACGTCAGCCTACGGGCTTGACCGTAAATACGATGTGAACCCGTGGAAGGATGGCGAGGTGCGCAGCCACATCACCGACCTGACCCGCGCACTGGGGCAACTGGGCGCATGGGTGCGGCTGCACTACGTCTATCCTTATCCGCACGTGCGCGACCTGATCCCGCTGATGGCGGACCCGACAAATGGCATTCTGCCCTATCTGGACATTCCGTTCCAGCACAGCCACCCCGATGTGCTGCGCCGCATGGCGCGGCCTGCGGCGGGGGCGAAAACGCTGGAAGAAATCGCCGCATGGCGCAGCATTTGCCCCGATATCACGCTGCGCAGCACCTTTATCGTCGGTTATCCCGGCGAGACAGAGGCGGAATTCCAGCATCTGCTGGATTGGCTGGACGCCGCGCAACTGGATCGCATCGGCTGTTTTCAATACGAAAACGTCGCTGGTGCGCGGTCAAACGCCCTTCCCGACCATGTGTCGGATGAGGTCAAGCAAGACCGCTGGGACCGTTTCATGGCCAAGGCGCAAGCTATTTCCGCCGCCAAACTGGCGGCGAAGGTCGGCAGGCAACTGGAAGGCATCGTGGACGACATCGACACCGACGGCATCGCGACCTGCCGCACATGGGCAGATGCGCCCGAGATCGATGGGAACCTGTTCATTGACGAGGGCGCCGAGGGGTTGAACGTCGGGGATATTGTGCAGGTTCTGGTCGATGAGGCCGGAGACTACGACCTATGGGGAACTCTACGTCCGTAAAGGATTTTTCGCAGACATCAGGTTCGGTTTTCAACGCGTCAAACCAGCGTGGTCACCAGGCGACATGGCAGATAACCCTCCGCGCGACAAGACCAGATGGTGACAAGCCCGACTGACGTGTCATTCATTTTGTTGCAATCGTCGGGTCAGTCAGCGCCTGTTTCAAAGTGCATGATCAGGAAAACATTTTAACGAATGGTGGGTGGCGGACAGACAGGGATTCGAACCCTGGAGACGGTCTCCCGCCTACACACTTTCCAGGCGTGCGCCTTCGACCACTCGGCCACCTGTCCGTGATCGGCGGTTTAGCCCGGGCTGCACACCTTTTGCAAGACCCCCAGGGGATGTTTGTGCGTTCTGTTGACCAGATCGACATTGAGGCCATGTTCAAAGGCAGAACTCTATGCCAGATTGACGCTGATGTTACACGATCCGCCAAAACCGAACGCCCCTGAAAAGCGGGCCGAAGCGTATCGGCTTCAGACCGGAGCGCTTGTCATCATCGCCTTTGCGGTGGTGCTGTTCCTGTTGGTGCAGGCCAGATTCATCCTGATTTCGCTGGCGACAGCGATCATCCTGTTCAGTCTGACCAGCGACGTCATCAACTTTATCGCGCGCCAGCGGATCGGCCCGTTTCGGATACCCAATGCACTTGCCAGCATTGTCGCGATGCTGCTGATTGCTGCGGCCTTGTTAACGCTTGCATCGATCCTGGTCGGGCAGGTGAATACCGTACTTGTCACGACGCTATCGTATACCGAACGTGCCCCATCGGCGATTGCATCCATGTTCAGCTGGCTGGGCGAAGAAGAAGAGCAAGCCATTCTGACAGCGTTACGTGCCATCAACGTCTCCAATTATCTGCGCACAGCCGCCGGACAGGCCAGCGGGATCATGCAAGCCACGGTGCTGGTGATCCTGTTCGTTGGTTTTCTGTTCGCCGAAAGGGTGTGGTTTGAGACAAAACTGGACAATCTGGTCGGTGACAAGACGCAGGCCCAAAGGGTCGGCAAGATCATTCAGTCGATCATTCACAGGGTGAACTATTACTTGCTGGTCAAGACCGTGATCAGTGCGATCACCGGGGGGATGGTCTTTGTGCTGGCGCGCGCGTTTCAATTGGAGCTGGCGACCTCCATCGGGATCATCACCTTTGTGCTGAACTTCATCCCCAACATCGGGTCGATCGCAGCGACGGCCCTTATAGCGCTGGTGGCCCATGTGCAGATTGGCGACACGACGACAACCTTGCTGATCCTGACGATTGCCGGGATGATCCAGTTCATCAACGGCAGCATCATCGACCCGATGTTGATGGGCCATGCGCTGCGGTTGTCTTCGTTTGGCATCATCCTTTCGCTGGCCTTTTGGGGGGCTGTGTGGGGTATTCCGGGGATGTTCCTGTCGGTGCCGATCATGGTGATGCTTTTGGTGGTTTGCAGCCACGTGCCAAACTTGCGCCCCTTTGCAATTCTGCTGTCGCGCGAAGGGTTGCCGGAATCCGAACAAATGCTGGAACAATCGACCGAACGCGACCTGTTCAGCAAGGACACACCCCCCGGTTAGCGGCGTCGCGCGATCACAAAAGACACCGCCATTGCAGTTTCGACAACCGCAGCGATCAAGATGTTCGCATTGGCTGTGCCTGTCGAGAACGCAAACAGGCCCGTGGCCGCGATGCCGCCCCATGTGAATGCCATGCCAATCGACACCGCGTCACGGGCCGTTCCGCGCGGCAGATCACGCATCATCCAAAGCATGACGGCGAGACCCAGAAAAAGCGGCGATGCCCGGCGGCCCAGAAAACTGGCACCGGCATCCGGCTCGACACCATAGGTATCGACATAATAGCCGGGGTTTAGCAACAGCAGCGGGAAAAGTGCTGCACAAAGCACCGCCGCCAGGACACATATCATTCGGAACACTTCCTAGTCTCCTTGAGCGGCGGGGGGCGGTTTGTCGGCAAGTGGCTTGCGGGCGTAATAAGTCACGTCTTCGGTAAAATATTGATAGCTGTCCGCATTGATGATGGCCCGCCGTGTGTCACGCTGGGCCATCAGCTTGCACAGCGTGCGGGAATAGCAATAGTCTTCGGTGCCGGCAACGCGGGTGAAATGGGACAGTTCATGCACGATCGTGCCCTCGCGCGTGCCGTGATCGCTGTGCTGTGCCCCGGGGCTGAGTGCGTGCAATGTCGGCAGCCCGAAAAACGCAGGGCAAAGCCGCAGCACATACGGTTGCCCCGGGTAGACCCAGGCATATTCACGCTGCGTGCAGCCAGCGGCGCGTTCTGCCTGGCATTCAACCCTGATCGCCCCACTCCTGATGGCGACGACCACCGCCTTGAGGTTCGCGCGCACGATTTCGGCGTTCTTGGGCGTGTAATCCCCAAACCAGCGCACATAATCAGGTGTATCACCAACCGCGACGGCAGCATCAAGTGTCAGCCGCTTGGCGCGGCGCAGGTCTGTTTCAACGCTTCTGGCCTGATCAGGCAGGCAACCAGCCAGTCCCAGCGCTGCGGCTGGCTGGGCCAGCCCCAACAGGCATATGATGACAACACCAAAGCTTCGCCTCGCCCCGTGACGCGAACGGACGATCACGACGGATCGCTGCGCCAGCGTGCGCACGATCGTGCGAAATACAGGTATCCTCCGACAGCCTTTAATCAAGATGCAGATAGACCCGCCGGTTCTGGCGGCCCTTCTTTTCGATCTTGCCCAGCCGCACCTGCCCAATCTCGCGCGTGTTGGCCACATGGGTGCCGCCGCAGGGTTGCAGATCGGCCGTTTCACGGCCGACACCGATGCGCACCAGCCTGATCTTGCCGCTGCCACGGGGGGGCTGCACAGACATCGTCTTGACCAGATCAGGTTGCGCATCCAGTGCGGCCTCTGTGATCCATTCTGCGGTCACATCCATGTCGCAGGCGATCAGACGGTTCAGGTCTTCCTCCAGTGCGGCCTTGTCGGCAGGGGCATCGGGCATGTCGAAATCAAGGCGGCCCTTGTCGGCGGCAATGGCCCCGCCCGACACCGGCAGGGGAATGACGACGGACAACAGATGCAGCGCAGTGTGCACACGCATGTGCCGAAACCGCCTGTCCCAGTTGATTTTCTGCTGCACTTGGTCCCCGATCGCCGGCAACGCGACAGGTTCCGCCGGCAAAAGCACCAGGTCATCGCCCTGCCCCTTCACGGTCGTTGCAATGTCAAGCGTGCCGCCGCCCCAAGACAAGGTGCCACTGTCGCCCGGCTGCCCTCCCGAAGTGGGATAAAAAACCGACGCGTCCAGTACGATGCCCCCTTCACTGGTAATCGCCGTCACTTTGGCTGTCGCCTCGCGCAGGTAGGCATCATCGCGAAACAGCAGTTCGGTCATGCTTTGTCTCCTCTGAGGGATTCGGGGTTACGCAGCCAGATATCGTGCTGGGCAAAGGGAATTTCGATCCCGGTCTCGGCAAATTTTCTGGCTATTTCGTGGTTCATCTCGGATTTGGTCTGCACAACGTAATTCACGTCACGCAAGATGGCGCGGATTTCAAAATCGAGTGAGCTTGCCCCAAACCCGCGAAACAGCACAGCAGGCGGTGGGGTCATGATGACCATCGGGTGCGCTTCTGCGATGTCCTGAAGTATCCGCGTCACCTGGTCCACGTCACTGCCATAGGCCACGCCGACAGGGACGATCACCCTGCCAATCAGGTTGCCCCGGGTCCAGTTTGTCACTTGATTGCTGACAAGATCGGCGTTGGGCACGATCACGTCTGTCCGGTCAAAGGTTTCAATCCGCGTCGAACGCACCGAAATCGCACGCACATATCCCATCTGTCCCCCAACCTCGATCCAGTCACCTTCGCTGACGGGGCGTTCGATCAGCAAAATGATCCCGGAAACGAAATTTGACACGATGTTCTGCAACCCAAAACCGATCCCGACGGACAACGCACCTGCCACGATCGCCAGATTTGACAGATCAACGCCAGCACTCGTTATGGCGATGATCGCGGCAAGAATGATCCCGAGATAGCCAAAACCCGCCACGATCGCGTTCTGGCCTCCAAGGTCCAAACGGGTGCGCGGCAGAACGGATTTCCGCAATGTGCCCTGTATGAAACGCGTCAGCAGATAACCCAGCGCAAAGACAACGGCGAAGGTCAGAAAATCCGTAGGTGAAATGCGGCTGTCACCGATTGCAAAGCCTTCGCGAAATCCGTTCCAAACCTCAGCCAGATCATCGACTCTGGCCCCCCAGATCAAGGCAAAGACCGGCAAGCTGAGCAAGTATATTACAAAACTGATCAAGACCGGCAACAGCGCCACGGCGCCCTTGGTGCTTTCATCGGCAAGGTCGTCACGGCTGACGTCATGCACAAGCCGCTGGATCACCAGCAAAAGGCCGATCAGTGCCAGCGACATGATGGCGGGAATCATCAGCGCCCGCCCCGCATCACCATAACCAAACCCCGCAATCAGAGGTGCCAGCACGGCAACCACCGTGCAAATACGCCCGACAAAACCACGCAAGCGACCTTGTGATACCGCGGCCCCGTCCACGTCCTCTGGTTTGCGCCGGATCATCTGCCCCATGCGCCACAGGGTCAAACCCATCACCGCCAGTACCGGCCATTCAATGGCCGCGCGTGTGCCGGCATCCGTTTCAATCGTTTGCAGGGCGGCATCGAACAGTGACCCAACCGCAAGGATCCACGCCAAGGCCAACCCGTAACGCCGTCCGGATCGGCGGGTCTGGCGGTCATACCCCAAATATCCGCTGTGCGGCCCTGGTGGGAAAACCTGCCGTCCGAGCCACCATGCAAAAAGAATGGCAAATCCCGCAGGCGGAATGGCGGCCACCACCTGGCCACTGCGCAAGCCGAAGACGTCAAGTGTTTCAAGCGACAGGCGCAACGCCACAAGCCCCAGCACAGGCACCGCGATCTGAAGCAGTGACAGACTGAACCGCCATAGCGGCAACAGCTTGCCTTCACCGGTTTCAAGGGAACCACGCCACACCGTGATCCATCTGCGGGCGAAACCCAACAACCCAACAGCCACAGCAAACAGTAGGATCGCGCGCGGCAAATTCGCCTGAAGACGCCCAGATTCTGCACCTTGCGAAAGACCGGCAGCAATTTCGACACTGACAATCGAAATCACGCTCCAGACTGTGGCAACTGCGGCAGCGAAATGCACAGGGTTAAGTGGTGACGGCCCGCGTTGGGTCAATTCGTCTGTCTGGCGCTGCAACAGTATGGTGTCGAACTCCCGGATCAGACCATCAGCACGGACGCGCGCCTCTTCGGCAAGAATGGCAGGGGCTGCAAGATCGCGCCGTTGTGCCTGCAATGCGGCGCGGCGCTCCGATATGACCTGTGCTTCTTCACCGCTTTCAGGGACCGGCCCGAGAGCCGCGATCTGTGCGTCAACGGTTGCAAGGCGCGCTGCATTTTCCCGTGTGCGCGACAAGAACACATCGCGCCAGCTGACCAATTCGGCCCGCAGTCGATTGATCGCGAAAAGCGATGCGTCGTCCCGCATCGCCAATTCTTCGGCACTGCGCGCCACCCGTTCCCAACCACCGTCATTAGGCTGTGTGACGTCAAGATCATCCGTGAGGCGCGGCAGTTCGATCGGTCTGAGCGGCTCGATTGTGTCTTGTGCCGCCAGCATCACAGGCCACAGCAAAAGAATTGCAGCAATGAACCGCCGCCAGATCATGCGTCTGCGAACACCGATGGCAAATCGACCTTTCTTTCCAGCCATTCAGGCACTGGCAGCGCCTTTTCGCGCAGGAAAGCCGGGTTATAAAGCTTGGACTGATAGCGTGTGCCATAGTCGCAAAGGATCGTCACGATAGTATGCCCCGGCCCCATGTCACGGGCCATGCGGATGGCACCGGCGACATTGATACCAGTGGACCCACCCATGCACAGCCCCTCATGCTGCAACAGATCAAATACAAGCGGCAGGGCCTCTTGATCGCTGACATTGTAGCAGAAATCAGGCTTCAGCCCCTCAAGGTTCTTGGTGATCCGCGCCTGCCCGATCCCTTCGGCAATGGATGATCCCTCCATCTTCAGCTCGCCCGTCGTGTAATAGGAATAAAGTGCCGCCCCGTCGGGGTCAGACAGGCCCATCTTGACGCCTCTGTCCTGCAATGCCATCGCGACACCAGCCAACGTGCCGCCTGAACCGCAGGCGCAAATGAATCCATCGACCTTGCCCTCGGTCTGGTCCCAGATTTCCGGTCCGGTGGTTTCGATATGCGCCTGCCGGTTGGCCACATTGTCAAACTGGTTTGCCCAGATCGCCCCATGCGGTTCGGTCTTGGACAGTTCCTTGGCCAGCCGTTCGGAATAGCGCACGAAATTATTGGGGTTGCGATAGGGCGCTGCGGGCACTTCGACCAGTTGGGCCCCGGCAAGGCGCAGCATGTCCTTTTTTTCCTGACTTTGGGTCTTGGGAATGACGATGACCGTCTTGAACCCCATTGATGCGCCGACCAGCGCAAGTCCGATGCCCGTGTTGCCGGCAGTCCCTTCCACGATCGTGCCGCCCGGTTTCAGATCGCCCTTGGCGATGGCATCGCGGATCATGTAAAGGGCTGCGCGATCCTTGACCGATTGGCCGGGGTTCAGAAACTCGGCCTTGCCCAGAATAGTGCAGCCCGTCGCCTCGGAGGCGGCGCGCAGTTTGATCAGGGGTGTGTTGCCGACCGCCTCGGCCAGATCTTGTCTGATGGTCATCTTACGGGCCTTTCATTACGCCTGACTTGTGTAGGCCCCTGCCCGCACGACATCAAGACACCGCGCGCAATCCGCGCGTTCCAGCTATGCGCATTCTGCGCGTTCCTCGTGTGCGTAAACCGCGCGTTCAGGACATCGCGCGCAGACGATCACGGTGCCGGGCCAGCCAGTTCAACAGCAATACCAGCGGGCCGGTCGCCACTTCGCCGGTGTCAGCCAGTTTCAGGGCGTCGTCCAGTGGGATCGGATGCAGGCGCAGATCTTCACCCTCGTCCGCAAGCCCACCAAGATAGGGCCCGGCCTGCGGCACATTGCACAAGCCAATATAGCTATACATGAAATCCGTCGATGCCCCCGGCGACGCGTAATAGGCGCTGACCGGTTCCAGATGGCGCAGGGTCAACCCGGCCTCTTCCAAAAGTTCGCGGCGCGCGGTGTCTTGCGGTGTTTCGCGCGCATCGACGATCCCCGCCACGGGTTCCAACATCCACGGATTTGGGTCCTGGCGCATCAGCGGACCCATCCGGAACTGTTCAACCAGAACAACAACGTCACGCACCGGATCATAGGGCAGCACGATGGCCGCATCGACGCCAAGAAATGTTTCCCTGACAAGAAGATGCGATTGCTTGCCGTCAAAACGGCGGTGCGTCAGGTCAACCCCCTGCAACCGAAAGAACGACCCCAACGGGGGACCGGCAGCAACGATGCGCACATCCTCTGGGGTGGCGTCACGGCGGATGCTGGCCGGGGCCGCAACTGCGCGGTGCTTGGCCCAGGCACGCGCCTCGATCATTGGCCACATGCGACGCAGCGCACCGTGATCCGGCAACGGGCGGTGCGAAAACAACTCTTGCGCCGCCAGGATCGCCGGCGCCAGGTGATTGGCCTGCCACTTCTGCAACGACCACGCACCCTCGCCCGCCACAAACCCGGGGGGCGGCATGTAGCAGCGCGCTTGCACTTCCTGGCCCACAACGGACACGGTCACATCCTCGAGCGTGTAGCCAAAGGCCCCTTCGTAGGCATCCAGCCGCCGTACCTGATCTGCGGTCAGACCCCGCCAAAGGATTCCATCGCATGACGCACCCGGTGTCGCCACGATAAAAGGCACGACATTATCCTTAACCGGGTGCCGCGCATATCCGTCCAGATCTGCCGGCGTCGCATTCAAGCGACCAGGGCCCGCCACAGCAGCCAGAAGCGCATGTGACATCAGTGTCCCGTAAACGAAAAGGTCCATGGTTCAAGGATACCGTTTGGCGAAATACTCCGCGACCCACGCACCGATGATGCCGCCAATCGCAACTGACGCAATGAAGTTGACATCAAGCAGCCCCTGACCAAATTCGAGCATCTGCGAAAACACATCAACGACCGCTTCCATCGTGCCGTCGTAAAAGCGGCGCAAGGCGTTGCGGATCATGCGATGAAACGACACCAGAAAAATGACCCAGAATGACAGTGCGAACGCCCCGGTCAATCCATGCCCTATCGCGGCATAGTAACCACGGTTGGCACGGGCGCCAACGATCTTCCAGCCGCAAAGAACCCCGATCGCGATACAAAGCGGGATCAAAAAGGCAGGTGCGACGCCTTCGGGGAAAAAAGGGATCAGGATGATCCCGACATACCAGCCATATATCGCATATGCGATCGCGCCAGCCAGGCGTCCTGCGGTGGGCATTACACGGCGTCCTTCTTGCGCTTGCGCGCCATCTTCAAGGCGCGCGCGTCACTGTAATCTGCGTCACGTCGCAGTTTCCGCTATGAAAAGTGCTCGCGCAAGAGGTCAGATAAAAGTTCCACATCCGCTTGAACCGCTCATCAAACCCCAAGGCTGCCACGTCGTCCCATCTGGCGTTGAATGTATCGTGCCAGCGGCGCAAGGTCTGGCTGTAACTTTCGCCAAATTCAATCGAATGAGCGACTTTTAATCCTGCTTTTTCAATCTCTTGACGCAGAATGACGGGACTGGGGAGCATACCGCCCGGGAAGATGTATTTCTGGATAAAGTCCACGCCACGCTTGTAAACCTGCCACCTTCTATGCGCGACGGTGATGATCTGAAGTGTTGCGTGTTTGCCCGGTTTCAGCCGATCTCGCAGTGTCTCGAAATACACCGGCCAATATTTTTCACCAACGGCTTCGAACATTTCGATGCTCGCGATCCCGTCATAAGTGCCGGTTTCGTCGCGGTAATCCTGCAATTTGATCGTTACCTGATCGGACAATCCGGCCTTGGCGATGCGGTCAACCGCATAGTCGTGCTGTTCGCGACTGATCGTCAGGCCGGTGACCTTCAGGCCTCGTTCCTTGGCTGCATATTCGGCGAACCCGCCCCATCCGCAGCCGATTTCCAGCACATGGTCGCCGGGCTGCGCGCCCATCTGATCCACCATGCTTTTGTATTTCTCGGTCTGGGCAGCTTCCATGCTTTCCTGTCCGGTATCAAATTTGGCCGATGAATAGGTCATCGTATCGTCCAGCCAAAGCGCATAGAATTCATTGCCCAGATCATAGTGATAACTGATATTCTTTTTCGCCTGTGTCTTGGAATTACCTTGCATCCAGAACCGCATCCGTTCGTAGAACCGTACCAGAAACTGGCCTGGAAACCCGTCATACATGTCTTCGGCATCGTCGTGCACAAGGTCCATGAAGGCCATCAGATCAGGTGTCGACCACCAACCGTCCATATAGGCCTCGCAAAACCCCAGGTCGCCCTCGCGGATGGTGCGGGCGAACAGATCGTCGTTATGAACGTGGATTTCAGCCACAAAGCCGGGATCAGCCCCTTCGGAGCGGAAATGTCGCCCGTCAGGCAGGATAACATCGATCCGGCCCCGCTTCATCGTTTTCATCACGTCAAAGACGGCGGCAAAGTAACGAGGCAGTTTGTCCTGCCCTTCGGTGGTGGTGAGTATCATTCTCGTCCTTTTGTCATCTTGAACGCTTTGGCAGTCCGGCCCGTGTGCGACAAAACGTAAATTAACCTTTGATCCGTTGAAGTCACGGCAAACGTTCGAAAAAGATTCGCTGACGCAACGTCCGTTCAAAAGCCACGGGTTTCATAAGCATCCAGCGCCCGTTTGCGTCCCACATCGGCCGCGACGACCGGGTCGGGATAGGGATCATTCGGCGACATCCCCCAACTGCGCGGTATCATATCATAATACGACAGCGCCGTCGCGGATGGTTTGCTGAAGGGTTCGGCCAACCAGCGTTGGACATATGCACGATCCTTGTCGAACTTGTCCAATTGCGTCACCGGGTTGAACACCCTGAAATAAAGCGTCGCATCGGGCCCTGACCCTGCCGACCATTGCCAGCCCATCGCATTGCTGCACGGGTCCCAGTCGATCAGGCAATCGGCGAACCAGTTCATCCCGATCTTCCAGTGGGTCAGCAGATGTTTCGTCAGATAGGACGCGACGATCATCCGCCCCCGGTTATGCATCGTGCCTGTGACATACATCTCGCGCATGGCCGCATCGACGAACTGGATACCCGTGCGGCCCTGTTTCCATGAAGTCACCCCGGCCAGCCGTTCGTCGGTATTCCAGGGAAAGGCGTCCCAGTCTTCCTTCCAGTTGTCATGCACGATGCGCGGCGTGTGGAACGCCAGATGGTATGCAAATTCGCGCCAGACCAGCTCCTTCAGAAACACCTCTGCATCAGCCTTGTCGTCATGCAGCGCGCGCCACCCCGCATGCCAGCAGACGCGCGGGCTGATTTCGCCGTAGGTCAGGTTCTCCGATAGCCGCGATGTGCCATCCACGGCCGGCAGATCACGGTTCTTTTGATAGCTCTGTACCCGATGCGCGATAAATGCGCCCAGACGGGACGCGGCAGCCGCCTCTCCGACGGTGCAATGGCTGGCCAATATATCTGCCCCGCGGCGCATCGCGGCCCCCATCCGCCAATCGTCCAGACTGTCTGATGCCGGCCAGCTATCAGGCGCGGTGATCTGGCCCGGCGTCGGCAGGGCCGCTGGCACGTGGTTGTCGCGCACGGATTTCCACATCGGCGTAAAGACCTTGTAGAAGCCGCCCGTCTTTGTTTCGACCGTCCAGGGTTCGAACAACACATGCCCGGCAAAACTCTGAACCACGATCCCGTCAGATTTCAGCGCGGCCTTTACATCGGTATCACGCGCGCGGTTGTCGGGATCATAAAGCCGCGACCAATAAACCGCCCCTGCCCCGGTGTCTGCAATCAGTTTGCGCAACACGTCCAGCGCACTGCCTTTGCGCAGGATCAAACGGCTGCCCTTGGCATCGAGCGATCTGGCCAGATCGGCAACGGATAACCCCAGCCGGAATTTGGGTGCCGCGCCGTGGCCCGCGACGATATCGTCATGGATGAACACCGGGATCACAGGACGGCCACTTTCGCAAACTGCGGTCAGCGCCTGATGGTCGCCCAGACGCAAATCGCGCCGGAACCACATGATGATGGGGGATTTTTCCATGAAACCTCTGTCATTCAACCGCCGAGCGTTGATCTAGCGCAGCGATCCACGCGTCAACACGTAAAAAGGGGCCGCCCCTTCGGACAGCCCCCAGTTTTTCCGCAATGTCGGAACGATCAGGCGCGCAATTCGCTGCGCAGCCCCTGAAAGATCGCCCAGCACATCAACAACAGGACCAGCGTGAACGGCAGGCCGGTCGAAATGACCATGGCCTGCAATGCCCCAAGGCCCCCGCCAAGCAACAGCACGATCGCCACCGCCCCTTCGAAGACGCACCAGAAAATCCGCTGTGGAACGGGCGCGTCGACTTTACCACCTGCCGTGATCGTGTCGATCACAAGCGAGCCGGAGTCAGAGGACGTCACGAAGAACACCACGACCAGAATGATCGCAAGGGTCGATGTGATCGACGCCATCGGCAGATCGGCCAGCATGCCAAACAGGCTGAGCTCGGGGCTGTAGCTGTCGATGACGTTTGCCTTGACGAGGCTGGTCTCTGGCGATGCAAAGACCTGATCAATCGCGGTGCCGCCGAAAACGGCCATCCACAAGACGCAGACAACCGACGGGATCAACAACACGCACACGATGAATTCACGCACCGTCCGGCCCCGGCTGACACGGGCGATGAACATGCCCACGAAAGGTGACCAGCTGATCCACCACGCCCAATAAAACGCAGTCCAGCCTTCGCGGTAGCTGTCATCGCCACGGCCAACAGGGTTGGACAGCGGAAGGATATCGGCAACATAAGCGACCAGGCCATTTCCGAAACCCGCCAAAATGGCAAGCGTCGGCCCGACAAGCAGCACAAAGATCAGCAGCAAAGCCGCCAGCCCCATGTTGATCTCGGACAGAACCTTGACCCCACCATCAAGCCCGCGCACCACCGAAACCAGTGCGACGGCCGTAATGCCGGTAATCAGGATCACCTGAAGATTAAGCGTATTTTCGATACCATACACAAATTCCAGACCTGCCGCCGCCTGCTGTGCGCCAAAACCCAGCGATGTCGCCAGACCAAAAAGCGTGGCAAACACGGCCAGCACATCAATGATATGCCCCGTCCAGCCCCAGACCCGTTCACCAAAGATCGGATAGAATGCAGACCGGATAGTCAGCGGCAAACCCTTGTTATAGCTGAACAACGCCAGCGCCAGCGCAACGATTGCATAAATCGCCCACGGATGCAGACCCCAGTGGTAAATTGTGGCCGCCAGCCCCATTTCACGGGCCGCATCCACGTTGCCGGGGATGATATTGCCATCTGCATCAAAAGGCGATGCAACGCCCAACGGCTCTGATATGGCCATGTGATAGACCGGTTCCAGCACGCCAAAAAACATCAGGCCAATGCCCATGCCTGCGGCAAACAGCATGGCGAACCATCCCATATAGCTGTAATCCGGCGTTGCCTCGGCCCCGCCCAGACGCACCCGCCCAAAGGGCGTGACAATCAGCAACAGGCAGAACAGCACAAAGATATTTGCAGACGTGATGAAGAACCAGTCAAACGTGCTGGTCAACCACGGGCGCAGCGCCCCGAACATGGCGGATGCCTGTTCCTGAAACACCAATGCATAAAAAACAAACGCAACGATGCTTAACCCGGAAATCGCAAAAACCGGGTTGTGAATATCCAGTCCGATCGGCCCGACCTGGGTTTCATAGTTGTCTTGTCCGATCGTATAGTCCGTTTCGATGATATCAGAGGTTCCTTCCGGCACCGGAATCCCTGTATTCGTGTTTTCGTCGGCCATATTTCTGGCCCCCCTATATTCAATTATTCTTTTGTTGCGTCAGCGCGGACCAGAAAGACCGACGCCTTTGTATGGGTTGCCAACCGCCCCCCGTTTGACGGCCAGATACGGTCGCCAATGTTGGGCACATGGGTTGCCATGACCACCAGATCGGCCCCCACTTCGTCAACGGCCTTGACCAGATCATGATCCAGATCCGCAGTCGGGTCATGCGAGATGATCGTATGCGATGTCACATCATGCCCATGGGCTGCGCCCTCTTGCTTGGCGAATTCATCCAGTTTGGCACCATATTCCTGTGGCGTATGTGCCAGTGAACTGGGGGTCGGTGTCGTTGCTCCGACATAGCAGACCTGCACGCCGTAAAGCTTGGACAGGTCCGCCGCGACAGTCATCGCGGCCCCCATTCGATCGCGGTGGGCCAAATCAATGGGCACCATTATCTTGTTAAACATTGTTCCCTCCTGTCGCGGCGTTTTTTATCCGTACAGCCCACTCAGGTCGCACGCGCCGCGTTAGTTGTTCAGGAAATCACGGAAAACCGCGATAACCACGGTTAAGCCTAACAGGATGCAATCCGGCAAAACAACCAGTTTTGCCGGTTTTCTTTTATCCTCCCGGTCGCTTGACGAACAGGCAGCCCGGTCAGGCGTTCACATCGACAACCACGCGGCCCTTGACCTGCCCCTTGAGGATATCGGCCCCCAGTCGCGGCAGGTCGGCCAGCGTTGCAGGCTGGATCATCGCCTCCAGCTTGTCCATCGGCAGGTCTTTGGCGATCCGCGCCCAAGCCCGGACACGGTTGTCATAGGGCTGCATCACACTGTCGATCCCCAGTAAGTTCACGCCGCGCAACAGAAACGGAATCACCGTCGCAGGCAGGCTTGCCCCCCCCGCCAGACCGACAGCAGCGACCGACGCGCCATATTCCATCTGCCCCAGAACGCGCGCCAGCATCGCACCGCCCACGGCATCCACGCAGCCACCCCATGTTTCGCCTTCCAGGGGACGTTTGGTGGTTTCGTTCAAGTCTTCGCGCGGCACAATTTGCGTGGCGCCCAGCGACCGCAGGTAATCTTCGGTCTCAGGCCTCCCTGTTACGGCGGCAACCTGATGGCCCAGATTGGCCAGGATCGCCGTGGCGACGGACCCCACCCCACCCGCAGCACCGGTTACCAGCACCGGTCCGGCCTTGATCCCATGATCCTCCAGCGCCATGACGGCCAGCATCGCGGTAAAACCGGCGGTCCCCACCGCCATGGCCTGCCGCGTGGTCAACCCGTCGGGCAGGGGCACCAGCCAATCGGCGCGCACACGCGCCTTTTGGGTGTAGCCGCCCCAATGCGCCTCGCCCACGCGCCAGCCGGTCAGAACCACCTTGTCGCCGGGTTTGTAGCGGTCGTCGGACGACGTCTCGACCGTGCCCGCGAAATCAATGCCGGGCACATGCGGATACTTCCGCACCAGCCCGCCCCCAGGCCCGATGCACAGCCCGTCCTTGTAATTCACGGTGGAATATTCGACCGCGACGGTGACTTCCGCCTCCGGCAGTTGATCCAGCGACAGCTCCTGCACGCCTGCGTGTGTCTTGCCGTCTTCGTCTTTCTCGACAACCAATGCCCTGAACATCTCTTCCTCCTTGGCGGTGTCCGCCATCATCTTGCTAAAAATACTCCCGCCGGAGGCTCCGACGACAGCCACTGGCGCTAAAGCCAGAAATTTTCGTGCACGACAGCCTCCCGCATGCCATCGGGTGTATCGACCTGCAAGGTCGCAGCTTCGTCCCAATGGGTCATGCGGACCATGCCGATGGCCACGTTAACACCAAAGTCGGGCGATTGTGCCGCCGATGTCACCTGCCCGACCCGTTTGCCCTTGGCCATCAGCGGCCAGGCGCGGTCACAGGGGGGAATCGCACCGGCGATCTCGATGGCTCTGACCTGCTGGGTCGGCCCTTCCTTGGCCACACGCAACAGCGCATCGCGGCCCACGCAGCCAATCGCCGTCTGGGTCGAACAGAACCGCCCCAACCCGCATTCATGCGGCGTGTTTTCGCGGGTCATGTCATTGCCGTAAGACAGCAATCCGCCCTCGATCCGTTCGATCAGGTTCGGACACCCCGCGCGCACATCCAGATCCTTGCCTGCCTCGAACAGCGCGTTCCACAGGGGCATGCCATTCGCGGTACCGTCTACGTAAATCTCGTACCCGCCCTGCTTGGAATAGCCCGAACGGGCCACGGCCATGCTGACACCCTGAAAATCGAACCAGCCAAAGCGGAAAAACCGGATCGCCCGGGTGGCATCGCCAAAGACGCGGGCGACCAGTTCATCCGCCTGCGGGCCCTGCACGGCCAGCGGCGAAATATCAGGTTCGTCCACCAGCACATCCAGCCGATAGCCATAGGCCAACCCTTTGACCCAGAACAGCAGATCGCTGTCGGCGATGGAAATCCACCAGCGGTCCTCGGAAAGTTTCAGCGCAACAGGATCGTTCAGCATGCCCCCTGTTTCATCCACGATGGGCACGTAATAGCATTGCCCCGGCAGCATCCCCCGCAGATCGCGCGGCGTCAGCATCTGCATCAGGCGGGCCGCATCGGGACCGCGCAGTTCGATCTGGCGCTCACAGGCCACATCCCAGACCTGCACGGCATTTTTCAGGTGATGATAATCCGCAACGACGCTGTCAAAGACGGTCGGCAGCAGCATGTGGTTATAGACGGTATACCCCTTGACGCCCGCGGCCTCGACACCTGGGGTAAAGGGGGTGCGCCGGATACGGCGCGAAGGGGCGATGACGGCCATTAGGACACCTCTGACATTAAAGCGGTCGCGTTCAGGCATGCCCCGCGATACCGGATCGCAAAAGGGCGGATCAATATCAGCCGGTCAGTTCGGCCCGTGCCAGTCGATCTGGCAGATCTCGGCGCTGCGCCCGTCGAAATCCCAGACCCGGCCAAAGGCGCGCACGCGGCCCTTGTTGGCGGTTGCCACCGTGATATCGGGCCCCATCCAGTAACCGGTATTGGTCACCACGATGTCTTCGTCGGGATCCTTGCCGCCCACTGGCACGACCTCGCCCTGGATGGCCTTGCCGACCATCAGGCGGCGGGCCTTACCTTCGGTTTCAAAGATGACCGGCGCACGTTCGGCACCCAGAAATTCGCTGACCAGCACCTTGAACAGCCCGGTGGTGCCGCGCGCCTTGCCGGTGAAGATGTTCAGCAGCCCGTCATAGGCCGCATCACTTGCGCGTTCGTCGATATAGGCGGCGGCTTTCCAGTTGCCACGCGCCATCAGGCCGGGGATTTCCAGCACGAGCCCGACGTTCAGACCGCTCAGGTCCTCATCGCCGTAATGCCCGCTGTCGATACGAATGCCGGACCATGCCTGACAATAGCCTTCGGTCGGGGCATGTTTGCCAAGGCTGACAACACAGGGGCAAAATACCGTGCAGTTGCAATTCAGGATCAATTCCCCCTTGATCGCCCAAGGGATCGTCCCCACCGCCGCGTTCTGATCCAAAGCCATTTCCATTCCTCCTCAAACGGCGCGCAACATCAGTGCAACCGCGCCAAAAATCAGGACAACGCCCAACGGCCTTGTCAAATACCGCCCTACGTCCTGCATCTTTTCCAGAACCATGATCAGCGTCGCCATCCCCATGAACGCCAGGTTCATGACACCACCGACAAAGGCCAGCAGCATCAACGCCCAGCAACAGCCAATACAGACCAGCCCAAGGCGCAGCCCGTTGCGCCACGGGCCTTCGTCCCAATGGGACATGAAAAACGTCAGCGGCTGCCGGCATTTGCTCAGGCAGGCCTCCTTGATGGGGGAAAACTGGTAAAGGCCCGCACCCAGCAACAGACCCGCTGACAGCCACAGCGACTGGCTGTCACCGATGGCGCTGATCATCTCAAGACCGAACAGGGCCATCTGCACGGCGGCGGCGATCACGGAAAACCCGATCCAGACAACCGCGTAACCTGCCACCAGCGCAGCGAACCGCACCTCTGTCTGACGCCCGATGTCGTCATACGTCGCAAAGGCGGGCAACGCAGTGGGCAACATCATCGCGGCCGACATCAGCGCCCACATGGCCACGGCATTGACATACCCGGCGCCATCCAGCGTCACGACGCAAAGGGACTTCCAGAACTCTGCGCCATAAAGCCTTGACAAGGCGCGCATATCATCAGGAACTGCAAGCACAAAAAGCATGATCCAGGCCGCAAGGATCAGCCCGAACAGGGCCAGCCAATGCGGCATTCCCATGGTTCTGATCCGCTCTGACAGCATCCACTGCACCCCGACTCAACTGCTTGCAAATAAATTGTCAGACAATTACGTTTCACGCAAATCATAAATGTCAGACAAATGAAAATTGACCCAGAAAGCCCCGCCGACCTTTCGGCCCAAATCGCCAAGGCCATCCGCGATGCGATCATCTCGGGGGCGTTGCCCGTCGATGAACGCCTGCCGTCCGAGGCCGAACTGGCCGAACAGTTCGATGTGTCACGCTCCAGCGTCCGCGAGGCGCTGAAACGGCTGGCGGCGCAATCGCTGATTCGCACCCAGCGCGGGGCCACGGGGGGCGCTTTCGTCAACCGGCTGCGTTTCGAGGATGCCTATGGCCAGCAGATCACCACATCGACGCTGCTGCTGTCCATGAACGACGTGAGCTTTGCCACCGCCTGCGAGGCGCGTTATGCGCTGGAACGGGCCTGCGCACCGCTGGCCGCCGAACGGCGCAGCGCCGATCATCTGGCGACCATGCGCGCCGAGGCACACCGCCAATCGCAACCGGGCCTGACAGACGAGGCGTTTTGCGCGTCAGACGTAGCTTTTCACCGCGCACTGGTGGATGCGGCCGGCAATCCGGTGCTGTCCTATCAACTGGCAGGTGCTGTCGAAGCGATGCAACCGCTGATGAACATGATCACATTTACCGCCCGTTCACGTGAACGGATCGTTGCGCTGCATGGCGCGATCGCGGACGCGATAGCGGCACGTGATGCGGCACGCACGGATGCAATACTGGCGGAACTTGCAGCATATACACAGCAACTTGCCCAAGATGTCATCGCACGGCGCAAACCGGCATAACCCGTGAAATGGGCCTTGCCGCGCCGCGTCGGCTTGCATACCTTTCGAACAGTTCAAACGGGAGTAGAACCACATGAAACTGACCAGTTTCCTTAGCGCCGCATCCATCGCGGCCCTTGCCACCGCAGGTATGGCACAAGATGCCGACCTGCTGGTCTTCGACTATTCCGGGTTCGAGGATCCGGCCTATCATCAGGCCTATATCGACCAGCACGGCGCCAGCCCGACGTTCGCCTTTTTCGGCGACGAGGACGAGGCATTTCAAAAGGTGCGCGCCGGGTTTAACGCAGATGTCGCGCATATTTGTGCAGGGTCTGTCAGCCGCTGGACCGACAGCGGGATCATCGAACCGTGGGATACTTCGCTGATCCCCGCCTTTGACGATCTTGACAGCAATCTGACCGGCACCGACGTGGGCGGGGGTGACACCTATTTCATACCCACCGATTTCGGATCGACGGCGATTGCCTACAACCCCGAGGAGGTTCCGGCCGAGGATGTCGCCACCCTTGATGTGTTCAAGAACCCCAAATATGCAGGTCGCATGACCCTGCCCGACAACGTCGATGACGCCTATGCGCTGGCGTATCTGGCGACCGGCGTGGATGACTGGACCACAGCGACGGACGAACAGTTCGAAGCTGCCTCCAACTGGTTGCGCGAGGTGCATCCGAACCTGCGCACCTATTGGACCGATCCGGCCGAACTGGCACAGCTGATGTCCTCGGGCGAAATCCTGGTCAGCTGGGCATGGAACGAAACCTACCCCGCCATGGTCGAGGAGGGCCGCCCGATCGGGTTTCAGCGCGAACCCGCAGAGGGGTCATCGCTGTGGCTGTGTGGCTATGTGAACCTTGTCGGTGGTCAGGGCGTCGAACAGAAAGCCTATGATTATATCAACGCGATGCTGTCAGAGGCCTCGGTCGTGCCGCTGCTGGATGCCGGTTTCGGGTCGGCCAATGCCGCCGCCCTCACCAGCCAGGTTACCGAGGAAGACCTTGTCGCCTCTGGTCTGGGTGTCATCGATGTGCCGGTTCTGGCGCAATTGCCCCTTCCCAATGCCATGCGCGAACGTCAGGCCGAAACATTCGAACTGATCAAGGCCGGATTCTGATCCTGCCTTTGGTAGGGTGGATCATGATCCACCCTACCCCATTGCCTGTTGATCCGCAGACCACGTGCCCCATGTTGTACGCGGCAGGGAAAGGATCACCGCGATGGACATTCTCAACATCATCTTCGCCCTTCTGAGCATTGGTCTGGGCTGTTTTGGCTGGATTGCGCCGCGCTATACGCTGGCCACGCTTGACCTGACGGCCGGCCCGTCCGGCATGGGGCCATCCGAAATCCGCGCATCCGCCGGGGCGCTGTTTGTCGGAATGGGGATCGGTGCGCTGGTCATCGGCACACCAGCCGCCTACGCGATGCTGGGCTTTTGCTGGATCGGAGCCGCGACAGGGCGGGCAACATCGCTAGTGCTGGATGGGCAAACCCGCAAGAAATGGGTGTTCTTCGCGGTCGAGGCCAGTGTCGGCCTGCCGGCGATTGTGTTGAACCTATGGTCCTAGAACCGCGCAACGACGGCCGTGGATAACGCCAGACTGTCGGCACCGGTCACTGCGGCCCCCGCATTCACCGCAAAGACAGTCCCGATATCAAAACGCAGCCCGATCACCTGTGTCGGATCGCCCTTGCGCTGGTGACGGGTCACCGCCGTGATCTGCGTATTGTCGGTCAGATCATACCGCAGCGACGCCTCGACAGCGTCAGGTTGCCCGTTTGCCGCCGGATGAAACGCGCCCAACGACAGTTCGAGCCGGTCGCGCACAAGGCCAAGCCGCAGCTTTGTGTTCCAATCGACCGCAGCGTTCTGATCGACGGCCTCCAACCCGACATCATATCGCCAGGCGCCTTTTTGCAGCGAGAGCCCCGACCCTGCAATCGTGACATCGTAATCTGGCACACCGTGCAGGGATATCGCATATCGCAGATCGCCCGCTTCACCGCCCAGAACACCACCGTAGGGCAGAAATTCGGGTTCAAACATCGTTCCAGCGGTCGCACGGCTGCGACTGATGCCGATGCTGTCCAGCGCAAGCCGTGGCATCACATCGGTGATCGCCGAGCCTGCCACAAGGTCATAGGCTGGCCGTGGAAATCCGACGGTCGCGCGCAGTGTCCCCGTGTCATAGCTGATATCGGCATAGGTTTCATGCAAACGCCCGACAACACCGAACATCCCCAGTGCGGCCTGCCAACCGCCCGCACTGGCCGAAAGGGTGAAATCGCCAAACAGATACCCCGTCGCAGATCCATCCCCATCAAGTACTCCGACAGACAGGCGGCCCTCTGCGCCGTCTTGTGCGTTCAGGGCGGGCGCTGCTGCGCACAGCGCCCCGCAAAACGCTGTCATTCCAGCAAAAATTCGCAAAACCATTTACCTTTGTCCAAATCGCGCTGTGCCAATAGTCCGATCTTTGATTGTTGGCTACACCGAAATGCGGTCTTACCATCCCCCGTTTCTTTGGAATGCGATGCCACCATACCCCTTGCAAGCACGCCAGCGCCCCCCTATCTACAGGGTGTTCTTCGGAACTATGGACATAAACGCGCTCGTAATAAGCGGATCGGACCCGGGGGCGGTACCCGGCGTCTCCACCAATAATCCTTCATTTGGGGATCATGGGGACGAAACAGGATCGACGAACGTCTAAAGGGGTTTTGCTTTGTCCCGGTGAGTTACCACCGTTATCGGTACGAAAAAGCTAGTTGCAAATGACAACAAAGCACCGATGGCACTGGCTGCGTAAGCAGTCCGTAATATCGAAACCTTAAGCCCTATGGTTTTGCGACCATAGGCGGGGTCCGCAGGTACCTGGCAACAGAAACCTGCACCTTTCCCTTTCCTTGCCGAAGTGACTTGCAAAGCCTGCCACCGCTGGCCACGATGGTGCCTATGGTCCGTTTGCTGCTCGCCTTTGCCCTATCCGTTTTTCCCATTGCCACATGGGCCTGTGATACGGCGCTTGTGCTGATGGTTGACGTGTCGAATTCGGTCGATGTTGCCGAATACCGCCTGCAAACCGATGGCATGGCTGCCGCATTACGCGACCCGCAAATCGTGGACGAAATGGTGCGCGGACAGGTGGCGATTGCGGTCGTGCAGTGGTCAGGCATCGAAGATCAGGCGCTAAGCGTGCCGTGGCAACGCATCCGCACAGCGCTGGATGCGCGTTCCCTTGCAGCGCAGGCGCATGATATGGAACGGGCGTTTATTTTGTCCGACACCGCCCCGGCCGAGGCGATTTATTATGCACTTGAGCTGTTTTCCGGCGTTCCCGACTGCAAGCGCAAGGTCATCGACGTGTCTGGCGACGGCACGCCCAATGCCGGGTCGGATGTGCGCGCCGCGCGCGCTGCGGCTGAGCGCGCGGGTGTCACGATCAACGGGCTGGCAATCGAATCCATGGGGCTGGCGATTACCGGATTTTACCGCAACGCACTGATCACGCGAAACGGGTTCGTCATGACGGCCCTGACCCACCGCGATTACCCCCGTGCGATCCGTGCCAAGATACTGCGCGAGATCAGCAAGGTGCTGGGGTGAAGACGCCAACACAAGACTGGCGCGCCTTGGTCACGGTCTTTGGCCGGATCGGATTGATGTCATTTGGCGGTCCAGCGGCACAGATCGCGCTGATGCACCGTGAACTGGTCGAAACCCGTGACTGGCTGACCGAGGCACAGTTCCTGCGTGCCCTGTCGTTCTGCATGCTGCTTCCCGGACCAGAGGCGATGCAGCTGGCGACCTATGCAGGCTGGAAAAAGGGGGGGATTACCGGCGGGCTGATCGGCGGAGGGTTATTCGTGCTGCCCGGTGCACTGGTGATCGCCGCATTGGCGCTTGCTTACGGGGCTTATGGCGGGCTGCCTGTCGTGCAGGCGTTGTTTCTGGGCATCAAGGCCACCGTCGTGGTCATCGTATTCGAGGCGCTGATAAAGATATCGCGGCGCGCCCTGATCCGGCGGGCCCATCTGGCTATTGCGGCCTGCGCCTTTGTTGCGTTGTTTGCGCTTGCACTGCCATTCCCGCTGGTCATCGGCCTTGCTGCACTGACCGGGGCATTGATGATACACACGCACGACACCGCCATGCCTACCCCCCCAATCGACTGGACCAACAGCATCAGGGTCATCTGCATTGGCGGCTTCATCTGGTTTGCGCCATTCATCGCGATCGCGATGTCAGGCGATGATTTCCTGATGGATGTCGGTGCGTTCTTTTCCAAGCTCGCGGTTGTCAGTTTTGGCGGCGCATATGCCGTGTTGGCCTATATGACCCAAGAGGTCGTTCTATCCTATGGCTGGTTGACCACCGCGCAGATGATGGATGCGCTTGGACTGGCCGAGACCACACCCGGCCCGCTGATCCTTGTGACGCAGTTTGTCGGCATGATCGCCGGGATGGGCGCGGGTGGCATCTCGGTGGCGCTGTGGGCCGGGGCGCTGACGCTGTGGGTGACATTCGTGCCCTGTTTCATCTGGATTTTTGCCGGTGCGCCGCTGATCGACTGGCTGGATGGGCGGCCCCGGTTGCGCGGCGCGCTGGCGGCCGTGACGGCAGCAGTTGTCGGGGTCATCGCCAACCTGTCGCTTTGGTTTGCACTGCATGTATTTTTCGCGCAGGTCGATCTTGTGACGTGGGGGCCGGTCACGACGATCTGGCCTGATCCGGGCACCGCACAAGCGGACGCCATCGGTCTGGCCGGTCTGGCCGCGACGATGCTGCTGATAAGGCAATGGCCACTGCATGTTGTCCTGCCGTGCACCGCATTGGTCAGCCTTGCGTTGGGGGGCGTGACCGGCGCATTCTGATCAGTGACCCTTTCATCCGGGATCGAATCCCTTATGCTATACCCAACCGTTGAAAGGATCTGATGCTGTGAGCCGCTCCATAGACTATGGCAACCTGATGCACCGCGCGATGCGAAGCCTGATCCAGGAAGTTCTGGCAGACGTCGCTGCGAATGGGCTGCCGGGGGAACATCATTTCTTTGTCACATTTGACACGATGCATCCGGACGTTGAAATTGCCGACTGGCTGTCAGACCGGTATCCGGGCGAAATGACCGTGGTGATCCAGCATTGGTTCGACAATCTGGATGTGACGAATGATGGCTTCACGATCACGCTGAACTTTGGCGATAATCCTGAAACGCTCTATATTCCCTATGATGCGATCAAGACGTTCGTTGACCCATCTGTGGAATTTGGTCTGCGGTTTGAAACCCAGGACGAGCCGGAAGAGCCCGAAGACGAAGCGCCGATGGATGAAATGGTCGAACCAGAGCAGAGCGCGTCCGGTGACCGCAAGGCGGCCGATGTTGTCAGCCTCGACAAGTTCCGTAAATAGCCGGTCTTGCCCCACCCCCGTCAGAGGCTTAAACCGCCTCTAACAGAAATCCAGAAGGGGCCATAACATGACCGCCACCCGCACAGAAACCGACAGCTTTGGCCCACTCGAGGTCCCGGCAGACCGTTATTGGGGCGCGCAAACCCAACGGTCGCTGATGAATTTCCCGATTGGTTGGGAAAAACAGCCCATCGCCATCGTGCGCGGCCTTGGCGTGATCAAACAGGCCTGTGCCATCGCAAACAAGGAACGCGGCAAACTGGACGCGGAACGCGCCGATGCGATCATTGCCGCCGCAGCCGAGGTTGTGGCGGGCAAGCTGGACGATCATTTCCCGCTGGTCGTGTGGCAAACCGGATCCGGCACGCAGTCGAACATGAATGCCAACGAAGTGATCTCTAACCGTGCCATCGAGATGCTGGGCGGTGTAATCGGGTCGAAGGACCCTGTGCATCCGAATGATCACTGCAATATGGGCCAGTCATCGAACGATACGTTCCCGACCGCGATGCATATCGCAGTGGCCACCACCGCACATGATGTGTTGTTGCCCGGTCTGGCGAAACTGCACGCGGCCCTGGAACAAAAGCAGCGCGAATTCGATGATATCATCAAGATCGGCCGCACGCATACGATGGACGCGACGCCGCTGACACTGGGGCAAGAGTTTTCGGGCTACGTGCATCAGGTTGCGATGGGCATCCGCCGGATCAAATCGGCCTTGCCTGCCATCTACGAACTGGCCCAAGGCGGTACCGCAGTTGGTACCGGGCTGAACACGCCAAAGGGTTGGGGCGA
>NZ_CBFIBD010000038.1:0-27626 GCF_965660735.1 Yoonia sp. | reverse complement strand
TGGGAACCCGGCGCGCCAGGTCCACCTCAAGCTTGCGCCGCTCTTCCGTGCTGTCGGCCATGGCGGTGATGGCGACCCTGTCCGCCGCGATCGAGATTTTCGCCCGCGGCATGGTCTCAAGCGCCTTGATCCCGAAGCTCAGCGCCCTGTCCCAGTTGTCCGGCACCGGATAGTCCGCCGTTTCCAGCAGATCGGTCACAGCCGCACCACCGGCCATCGGGGACAGCTGCGCCATGATGCTGTCCCGGTCGATCGAGGCGGGCACAAGGCCGATCAGGGAAATTCCACCCTCGTTGCGCAGGATCTCGACCGAGAAGCGCGGCGCCTCGATGCCGCCGCTGTCACGGATATCCATCCCGTCGATCACGCGGGCCGCATCGACGATGCCACCCGCAGTCGACAGCGCCTTGAAGCGCAACGCCTCGGACGGGGCGGTGCCGGTCAGCACGACCTGCAGCCCGTTTGCCTGCACCTCGGCCCATGGCAGGTCGTTCTCGTCCAGGGCAAGGCGCACGCCATACTCGGAATTGTCCTCGATCGCCCTGACGGAAAAGCCTGCTGCGACAAGGCTCAGGCCTGCGGCAGCAAGAAATGTCATTGAGACGATGGCGATGGCGGAGAAGCGCATGAAACCCCGATGCGTGGTTCTGTATGTCCCTGTCTTAGGGTGCCGTCGGGCCGGGTGCAATCACACCAGCGCGGCACAGGCGAAAAACAGCACAGGCAAAAGGCCCGCATCCCGGTTGGACCGGAACAGGCGCAGCAGCCCGCCCATGTCATCCGCATCAAAGCGCGCCAGCTGCCAGCGCATGTGCAACAGCATCGCCAGCGCCCCGCCCAGGGCGATCAGGCTGGGCAGGATGTCCGCCCCGACGGCGCGGGTCGCCGCAAGAACGGCAATCACCATCAGGGCCGTCGTGGCATACATGAACCCCGTCAGCCATTGCGGGCTGGCTTCGCCGAACAGCCGCGCGGTGGATTTGACGCCGATCAGGGCGTCATCCTCGGTGTCCTGATGGGCATAGATCGTGTCGTAAAACAGGGTCCAGCCGATCCCTGCCAGATACAGGACAACCGGCGCTGGCCCGATGCTGCCGGTATGCGCCGCCCATGCCAGCAGCGCGCCCCAGTTGAATGCCAGCCCAAGAAATACCTGCGGCCACCATGTAAACCGTTTGGCAAAGGGATAAATCGCCACCGGCGCCAGTGCGATGATCCCCAGAATGATCGCAGCGCCCGGGAATGTCAGCAGGATGCCAAAGGACACCAGCGCCTGCGCGACCATCCAGATCGCGGCACCTCGCACCGTGACCTGCCCTGACGGGATCGGCCGCGACCGGGTGCGCGCCACCGCACCATCAAAATTGCGGTCGGTGATGTCGTTCCATGTGCAGCCTGCGCCACGCATCAAGAATGCACCGATTCCACAGGCAACGACGATCCACAGATCAAACAGACCCACGCTGTCGGTCGCCAGCAACGCAAGCGACAGCCCCCACAGGCACGGCAGATACAGCAGCCACGTCCCGATCGGCCTGTCAGCCCGGCTAAGCCGCAGGTAGGGGCGGGAAAAACCGGGCGCCAGCCGATCTACCCAGTTGCCTTTGACGGCATCGGCGACAGTGCCTGTTGGCTCTGGCATCTTGGCATTCTCGGTCATATGGTTCGCCTCATGGCATCAAAGGTTCGGCTTTATGTAGATCACCCTCTGGGGCAAGGGCAAACGGTTCCCTTGGACCGGGATCAGGCGCATTACCTGTTCGGGGTGATGCGGCTGGGCGCGGGTGCAGTCCTGTCGCTGATCAACAGCCGCGACGGAGAATGGGATGCAGAGGTTGTCCAGGCAGGCAAAAAGGGTGGTGTCCTGATCTGTGGCAACCAAACAGCGCCCCTGCAATCGCCGCCTGACTTGTGGTTCCTGTTTGCTCCGATTCGCAAGGAACGCACGGCGTTCATCGTGGAAAAGGCGGTTGAAATGGGCGCGGCACGGATCATGCCGGTGCAGACCGATTTCACCCAGGCCGCCAACCGCGTCCGGCAGGACAAGTTGCAGGCCCACGCGATCGAGGCGGCAGAACAATGTGGCGGCACCTTTGTGCCCAGGGTAGATGATGTGGTGAAACTGGCGCGGGTGCTGGGCGACTGGCCCGCAGACCGCCAGTTGATGTTCTGTGACGAGGCGTTGATCGGTGATCCTGTCGGTCTGCCTGATCTGCCCGGCCCCTGGGCAATCCTGATCGGTCCCGAAGGCGGTTTTTCCCCGGCCGAGCGTGACCGTTTGCGGGCACTTCCCTTTGCTCATCCGGCCAGCCTTGGCCCCCGCATCCTGCGGGCGGATACGGCGGCCGTTGCAGCGCTGACAGTCTGGCAAAAGGCGCTGGGCGATTGGGGGTGATCCGCATATGCGCGCAAGGCCACCACAACCCGCAACGGCGGGTTTTGGCGTGATTGCTGCGCGCGCGGATGATCAACCGAGGATCACGGCGTTCCTGCGTACGCAGCTGCCAGTAGCGTTCTATCCGCTGACAAATTTGATCTATCATGGAATAGGCACTGACCACCCCAAAGCAATGCAGTTCTGGCTATGGCACGATCAGGGGCGGTTGACGGATGTGCTGGGGGTGACGGGCAGTGGGTTTCTTTACCCCGTGTTTACCAACGATGTCGCTGCGCAGGCGCCAAACCTGCTGGCGGGAATGCAGGTTGCCGGTATCGGTGGCGCGCCTGATACGGTCGCACATCTGCGCGCAACGCTTGGCCTGCGCGCCAGCCCCCTGCTGGATTTTACTGAACCTGTCTATCGCTTGGCGCTGGATGATCTGCAAATGCCGCGTGCCAGCGGGCTGCAATTGCAGCCGCTTTCAGCTGTGCCGTTGGACCTGCTGACCAACTGGCGGGCGATGTTTCTAATGGAAACACAGGGAAACGTGATCGAGGTCGCGCTGCACCGCGCGCGGCACGACCTGCAAGAGATCGGGAAACGTGATACCTATCGCGTGCTGATGGACGGCAGCCGTCCGGTCGCGATGACCGGGTTCAACGCGAACCTTACCCACTTGGTGCAGGTGGGTGGTGTCTTTGTCCCGCCGCATCTGCGCGGGCGCGGGTTTGGCCGCATTGCCGTGGCGCTGCATCTGGCGCAGGCGCGCACGGCGGGGGTGATCTGCGCCTATCTCGGGGCGGCGACAGCCCCTGCAGCCCGCACCTATGAGGCCATTGGATTCCAGCGCCATGGCAGCTATGCCGCGCTTGTCTATGAAGAGGGGCAAATGGTGCATGGCTGATTTTTTGAGACCAGAGGCGCGCGCGTTCTTGTGGCGCTGGCGCGATGTCCTGCTGGGCCTGGCGGTGGTCGCGCTGGGTCTTTGGTGGGGGCTGCGCAGCGTTGGCGCGGTTGCCTGGCTGGGCTGGCTGATGGTCGCCGGCGGTTGTGCTTGGGCCGTCGCCGGCGTGCAAAGGGGCCGGTTTCGCCAAGAGGGTGAAGGGCCGGGCGTCGTGCAGATCCGCGAACGCAGGCTGGCTTATTTCGGCCCGCTGGACGGTGGTGTCATAGATGTGAACGATCTGACAAAGCTCGAACTTGACCCCGGCGCCTACCCGGCACCCGCCTGGGTTCTGACCGGGATCGGCGGCCAGCAGATTGCCATTCCGGTCAATGCCGCCGGGGCAGAAGACCTGTTTGACGTCTTCGCCGCCCTGCCGGATATCAAGACCAGCACCGTTCTGGATGTGCTTTCACACACACCTGATGCGCGGGTGACGGTGTGGGCGCGTGATCGTCCACTCTTGCATTGACGGCGCGGCTGGTGCAGGCAACGACAGACGTCTGAAATCAAGCGGAGCACGGCCCCATGTCTATCCCTCAAACCGGCGGTGGTCCGATCGAGAATTACGCGCAACTGGTCGAAACCCTGTCCAAGGGGTGCAAGCCCAAGGACCAGTGGCGCATCGGCACAGAACATGAAAAATTCGGATTTTGTCAGGATACCCTTCTGCCGCTGCCTTATGACGGCGACCGGTCGATCAAGGCTGTGCTGGAAGGTCTGCAAAACCGGTTCCACTGGGACCCGGTCTTTGAGGCTGGCAATATCATTGGCCTGACCAAGGATGGCGCGAACGTCAGCCTTGAACCCGGCGGACAGCTGGAATTGTCGGGTGCGCCGCTGGAAACCATCCACCAGACCTGTGACGAGGTGAACGTGCATCTGGCCGAGGTCAAATCGGTGGCCGATGATATCGGCGTCAAGTTCATCGGGCTGGGGGCCGCCCCCGAATGGACGCACGAACAAATGCCGCTGATGCCCAAGGGGCGTTACAAGCTGATGAACGACTACATGCAAAAGGTTGGCACGCTGGGCACACAGATGATGCGCCGCACCTGCACCGTGCAGGTAAACCTTGATTTCGCGTCAGAGCCGGACATGGTGCAAAAATTGCGCGTCGCACTGGCATTGCAGCCTGTGGCGACGGCCCTGTTCGCCAATTCCCCGTTCTTCGAGGGCAAGCCAAACGGCCATAAATCATGGCGCAGCCGGATCTGGCGCGATCTGGACCCGGCGCGCACCGGCATGTTGCCGTTCGTGTTCGAGGACGGATTTGGGTTTCAGGCCTGGGTCGATTGGGTGCTGGATGTGCCGATGTATTTTGTCTATCGCGACGGCAAATATATCGACGCGCTGGGCATGTCGTTTCGCGATTTTCTGAAGGGCGAATTGCCCGCTTTGCCCGGTGAAAAACCGCTGCTGTCCGACTGGGCGGATCATCTGACAACCGTTTTCCCTGAGGCGCGGATCAAGCAATATATCGAAATGCGCGGCGCGGATGGTGGCCCGTGGCGGCGGCTTTGTGCATTGCCAGCGTTCTGGGTCGGGCTGATGTATGACCAGACCGCGCTCGATGTCGCGTGGGATCTGTGCAAGGACTGGACCGCCGACCAGCGCGAGGCACTGCGCGTGGCCGCATCCATTGACGGGTTGCAGGCAAAGGTCGAAGGGATCGACATGCTGGATCTGGCCCGCCAATGCGTCGCGATTTCCGATGCCGGATTAAAGGCCCGCGCCATGCCAGGTGCCGGGGGCATGGTCCCTGATGAGACCCATTTCCTGAACGCATTGAAGGAATCGGTCGAAACCGGCAAGACTCCTGCGGATGAATTGCTGGATCACTATTATGGCGACTGGAACGGCGATCTGAAACGGATTTATGCGGACTATAGTTATTAGGGGGTTGGCTGATACGCCCTTCTCAATGGCGGCTTTGAGCTTATTTTGTTGAAAAACTCCGATATCGGGCGTTTGGGTCAAATTTGACAGAAGAGTATTCTGGTTCTCTCAAATTTTACCGATGTTTCTTGGGGTATTCTGATTAGCGGAGAACAGTTTTCTGCTTTTTGAAAATTTGCAGACGCAGCAAAGAGTTTTTCAACAGAATCAGCCCATAGCGTCTACGTGAATTTCTGACTATTGATGCAACATGCATGATATCTTCGATTTGAATAACTTTCCCAAACACCTTCTAGCCAAGCCCTTTACGATGCATTCTTTGCTTCCAGACCGCTGCTGGGCTAGCCGTAATAGTATACGGCGACGCGTCAATTAAACTCTGTGTGGTCATAATGAAGGCAGTTCTTGTGCAAGTCATCAATTTGGACAGATCACCCGAAAGGCTGAGAGCCATCGGGGCTGATCTGGACCAGATGGGTTCGGTATGGTCGCGACTGCGAGCGGTTGAGCCTGGCGAAGACTATGTGAGCACGACCAGAATCTATAACCGAGCACGTGCCAATTACCTTTTCGGCCGCGACTTGACCCGTGGAGAAGTGGGGTGTTTTTTGAGCCACCTAGCAGCGCTGCGCGATTTGTTATTGAGCGAATGCGACGTGGGTCTGATCCTTGAGGATGATGCGCAACTTCATCAAAATATAGGCCAACTAATTGATGAAGTTTCTGCCACCTTGAGTATCAAGGTACCGCTCTGGGCATGTGTAAATCTGAGCTATACTGTGGACCTTCGTCGTCGAATGGTTGCACCTGTAACCGGTAACAATCTGTATAGAGCTTACCAATTTCCCTTGCTCTCATCAGCCCTGCTTTGGCAAAAAGATCAAGCAAAAGCATTTGTTGAATGGTGCGAAGGCGCTGGTCTTTATGCACCATTTGACAATCAACTCCGAGATTGGATCGCGCTCGGAAATTGTGGAATATCCCTTGAATACCCACCAGTAGGGTTGCGTGCGTTCCCGACAACGATCGAAGACCGACCTGTTGCCACCTCTTCATGCGGTTATACTCGAAAAATAAATAAATTCACCAGATTTGAGCTAAGGCAAAAAGTGCCATTGTACTGGCGCAGTGGGATTTCATATCTGACTAGACGATGAAAACATGATCTCATCGACCAATTTCGGGGGGTGCCATGAAATTGTCTTGTTCGGGCTGGCCCACGTGTATTTACGACGTTGGTCTTTCGTCAGACCCTTCCTCGTCAAATTACCGTTCATCAATTTGTTTCAAGTGGATCATCTGTTTGTCGCGTCAGCCAGACCCTTGAAAGTTTCGACGACTAACGCCAAACACCGACCGCTCTGCCCTGTATCACTGACCTTCGTTCCTCATGGCACCCTGCGTGGTTGCATCTTTTGTCTGGTCGCGACGTCTCGGCTTACTTTGCGCCGATCTTCGTCTCTGTTCCTGCCCGCAGCCGTTTGATGTTTTCATAGTGTCGGGCATACATCAGCAGGCACAGGACGATCCCCAAAAGGAACGTCTCTCCGTAGCCGGTGAATGCCATGACCACGGGGGCCCAGCCTGCCGCCAGCAAGGCCGCCAGCGACGAATACCGGCTGACCGCTGCGACCGCCAGCCAGATGCCACAGACCGCCAGCCCGACAGGCCAGGCCAGCGCCAGCATGATCCCGATATAGGTGGCAACCCCCTTGCCCCCCCGGAACCGCAACCAGACCGGAAAGCAGTGGCCGACAAATGCCAGCAACGCCGCGATCTGCACCGCGTCTTCAGCGGCAAAGGCCCGCGCCAGCAGCACCGCGGCGATCCCTTTGCCCGCATCGCCCAAAAGCGTCAGCGCGGCGGCCTTTTTGTTGCCGGTGCGCAGCACGTTGGTCGCCCCGATATTGCCCGACCCGATGTCGCGCAGGTTGCCAAGGTTCATCGCCCGCGCCAGCAGCACACCGCTGGGGATCGACCCCAGCAGATAGCCGACAATGCCCCAGATGATCAGCAAAGGTGTGGCACTTTCAAGTATCGGCATCAGGCGGCCCCCCATATGCGTTGGCCATCAACCCAAGTTCCCATGACGCGGCCTTGCAACCGTGCGCCATCAAAGGGGGTGTTCTTGGATTTCGAGTGTAATGTGGTCCGGTCCAGTTGAAATGGCGCGTCCGGGTCAAACAGGATCAGATCGGCAGGCGCGCCTTCCAGCAACCGCCCCGCATCCAACCGCAACAAATGCGCCGGGTTCAGCGCCAGCGCCCGGAACAAACGCGGCAGGTCTATCATATCCGCATGATAGAGCCGCAGTGCGGCAGGCAACAGGGTTTCCAGACCCACCGCGCCGCTTGCCGCCTCCTCGAACGGCAGGCGTTTGCTTTCTTCGTCCTGCGGTGTGTGCATGGAACAGATGACGTCGATCAACCCTTCGGCCACGGCCTGCACCATGGCAATCCTGTCGTCTTCGCTGCGCAGGGGCGGCTTGAGTTTAAAGAAGGTCCGGTAATCGGCCACGTCCAGTTCGTTCAACGTCAGGTGGTGGATGCTGATGCCGGCGGTGATGTCCAGCCCGTTGCGCTTGGCCCGTTCCAGCGCGGGCAGGGCGCGGGCGGTCGTGATCTGGTCGGCGTGATAGCGCGCGCCGGTCATTTCCAGCAGGCTGATATCGCGGTCCAGTGCCATGCGTTCGGCCATAGGCGACACGCCAGGCAGGCCGCGCAGGGATGCGAATTTGCCCGATGTGACCGCCGCGCCGTCCGACAGGCCGGGGTCCTGCACGTGGGCGATCACCAGCGCATCCAGGCTGCGCGCATAGGTCAGCGCGCGGGAAAACACCTTGGTATCTGTCACGACACGGTCGCAATCGGTAAAGGCCACGGCGCCGGCGTCTTGTAGAAAGCCGATTTCGGTCATTTCGCGGCCCTTACGCCCCTTGGTCAGCGCCGCCATGGGCAACACATGCACAGGGGCGTCCTGCTGGGCGCGCCGTTCGACGAATTCCAGCGTTTCGGGTGTGTCGATGGCCGGGGAGGTGTCGGGCCGCGTGACAATCGTCGTGACCCCGCCCGCCGCCGCCGCCCGGCCCGCCGAACGGAACGATTCCTTGTGCCGCTCGCCGGGTTCGGACACCTTGACGCCAATGTCGATGATCCCCGGTGCAAGGCACATGCCGGCGCAGTCGATCACCTCTGCGCCCTTGGGGGTGGGGGGCGTATCTTCATAAACCGCAAGGATGCGCCCGTCCTGCACCAGCAGGGCACCTGCGCTGTCGGTCAGCGCCACAGGGTTGATCAGTCGGGCATTGGTGAAAAGGGTCGCTGTCATCGGTTTTTCCTTGCTCATCCCGCCACCCAGATCATCAGGCCGACCAGCGCACACATGACGATTAGCGCAATCGTGGCGACCATCCCGCCGATCCGTGCATCCGATTTGGGCGCCTTGGCGGGCATATCGCCGATAATGCCCTTGGCCGACCCGTCAGGCAGATTGACGGGCGGCGTAATCTGGATCTCGGGGCTGTAGGTGGTCACATGGCGCACGCCCGACGCAAGATCCAGTGTTACCTCTTGCCCGGCAGTGGCGCGCGACAGGATCAGGATCGCGGTGCCGGTGATCGCATTGACCGCCTGCTTGTCCACAGCATCGGGCGTCATGTCATAGCCCTGTGCGATATAGTTGGTCAGCGCCATGCCATCGAGATCGGCGATGCGCACCACATCCACAAAAGTCATGTCGAGTGGTGCCCCGAAAAGCCGTTCCATGGTTTCTGCTGTCGGCTCTGTAATGGTTTGGTCCGTGGCAAACACACGGATCTGCCCATAGTCATTGGCGGGAAATGTCAGCGTTGTCATACCATCACCGCCTTGCGGCTGGCGCGCATGTTCTGCGCCAGAAGGTCCATCGCGGCCATCCGCACCGCGACCCCCATTTCAACCTGCTCCTGAATGACCGACCGGTTGATGTCGTCGGCGATGGTGCCGTCGATCTCGACGCCGCGGTTCATCGGACCGGGGTGCATCACGATCGCATCAGGTTTGGCGTGGGCCAGTTTCGCGGCATCCAGGCCGTAGCGGTGAAAATATTCCCGTTCGGATGGAATGAAACCGCCGTCCATCCGTTCCTTTTGCAGGCGGAGCATCATCACGACATCCACGTCGCGCAGCCCTTCGGCCATATCCTCGAACACCTCGACCCCGAAATCCCTGATCCCTGCGGGCATCAGCGTGGGGGGGGCGATCAGTCTGATCCGGTTTTCCATCTTGCCCAGCAGCATGATGTTGGATCGCGCAACGCGGCTGTGGGCAATATCGCCGCAGATGGCAATCGACAACCGGTGCAGACGCCCCTTGGCGCGGCGGATCGTCAGCGCATCCAGCAGGGCCTGCGTGGGGTGTTCGTGCTTGCCATCGCCCGCGTTCAGCACGGCACAGTTCACCTTTTGCGCCAGCAGGTCCACGGCCCCCGATTGCGGGTGACGCACAACCAGCAGATCGGGGCGCATCGCGTTCAGCGTCAGCGCCGTGTCGATCAGGGTTTCGCCCTTTTTCAGCGATGACGCCTGCATCGCCATGTTCATCACATCCGCGCCCAGCCGTTTGCCCGCCAGTTCGAAACTGGCCTGTGTCCGGGTCGAATTTTCAAAGAACATGTTGATCTGCGTCAGCCCGGCCAGCACGTCACGATGCGCGATGCCCTTGCGGTTATGGTCGGCATAGCTGTCGGCAAGGTCGAGAAGCGTCGTGATCTCGGTCGGGTGCAGCGGTTCGATGCCCAGTAGATGCTTGGCGCGGAATGTCATGGCAGCCCTCTTGTCGCGGTTGGTTTGCTTATAGCAGGCAGGCGGGGCGCTTCAATGCCCGGACCCACTGCACATCCCGTTCGAATGCGATTAACATACACGCCATGGAATCGGGTAACACATATTGGCATAACCGCGCCCTGCTGGAATGGCAGGTAGAATTGGGCGTCACCGATGCCATTCTGGACGCGCCGGTTGACCGTTACCAGTTGGAAGCAGCCAAGCCCGCGCCAAAACCTGCACCAGCGCCCGCCGCTCCGCCGCCAGTGCCGCAGCCGGACACGGTGGACGCTGTGGGCATCGCCCGCGCTACCGCAGCCGGCGCCGCCGATCTGGGCGCCCTTGCCGCCGCGATGCAGGCGTTCGAGCATTGCGAGATCAAGCAGGGCGCGCGCAGTTTCGTGTTTTCCGATGGCAACCCTGCCGCCCGCGTCATGATCGTGGGAGAGGCACCGGGCCGCGAGGAGGACCGCGCCGGGAAACCTTTCGTGGGGCGCGCGGGCCAGTTGCTCGACCGGATGCTTGCGGCGATTGATCTGGACCGCGCGGCAAGTGATCCCGCTCATGCGGTTTATATCACCAATGTCCTGCCATGGCGGCCCCCGTCCAACCGCACGCCCGACAAGGATGAAATCGCGATGATGTTGCCGTTTCTGGAACGTCACATCGCCCTGGCCGACCCGGATGTGATTATCCTGATGGGCAACACGCCTTGTCAGGCGCTACTTGGTCGCACCGGGATCACCCGGATACGCGGGCAGTGGGCCGAGGTCATGGCCCGTCCTGCCTTGCCGATGTTCCACCCCGCCTATCTGCTGCGCAACCCTGCCGCCAAACGCGAAGCGTGGGCGGACCTTTTGGCGCTTAAGGCGAAATTGAGAGGTGACACATGAAGATACTGGCATTTTCTGACCTGCACCACGGCCCTGTCAAGGCCGCCGCAATCGTCGAGGCTGCCAAGTCTGCCGATCTGGTGATCGGGGCGGGCGATTTCTGTAACCATCGCAAAGGACTGGAGGATGCGATGGCGATGCTTGAAGGTATCAAATGCCCATTTGTCGTGGTTCCTGGCAATGCCGAAAGCATCGACGAACTGCGCGCAGCGACCGACCCGTTGATCGACGTGCTGCACGGGCAATCGGTGGATGTGGACGGATTCGATATCTTCGGGATCGGCTATGCCATCCCGCTGACGCCGTTTGGGTCGTGGTCCTGCGATATGACCGAAACGCAGGCCGAGGCGATCCTGGAGCGCTGCGAAAAGGCCGACATCATCGTGAGCCATTCCCCGCCAAAGGGGGTCGCGGACCAAACGTCTGCAGGTCTGTCTGTCGGGTCAACGGCGCTGCGCGATGCCATCGTGCGCCTGTCGCCCAAGTTTGTTTTCTGTGGTCATGTGCATGACAGCTGGGGCCAAAGCGGCACCATCGGACGCACGAAAATCCACAACCTCGGCCCCACCCCAAACTGGTTTGAGATGTAATCAAGATGAGTCGTATTGACGAAACAAAAGACTTCATGCCGGTCCGCATTGCCGTGCTGACGGTCAGCGATACCCGCACGTTGGAGGATGACAAATCCGGGCAGGTGCTGGTGGACCGGATCGCCGCCGCCGGGCATATCCTGGCGGATCGCAAGATCGTGACCGACGACCGCGACAGGATCGCCACAAGGCTGAGCAAGTGGTGTGCCAGCCACGCGGTCGATGTGATCATTTCCACCGGCGGCACCGGGCTGACCGGCCGCGATGTCACGGTCGAGGCGCATCGCGACGTCTATGAAAAGGAAATCGACGCCTTTGGCACGATTTTCACAATCGTCAGCATGCAGAAGATCGGGACATCAGCGGTGCAAAGCCGGGCGACGGCGGGGGTTGCGCAGGGAACTTATCTGTTCGCGCTGCCCGGCAGTCCGGGCGCTTGCAAGGATGCTTGGGATGAAATCCTGTGCAAACAGCTCGATTATCGGCACCGGCCCTGTAATTTTGTCGAGATCATGCCGCGTTTGGATGAACATTTGCGCCGGAAATAGCTATGACATGCGTATGACTGGACGATAGGTTGCGCGGGCCTATCTATAATACGTCGTTCAAGGAAGTCCAAAAATGCGTTTTCTTCGCCGTAGCCTGACGGGCGTTTTTCTACTTGCGGTCACGCTGGCCCTGTTGGCATGGGCCGGCAACATGGTGCGTGATGCTGTTGTCGCCCGTATGAACGAGGAACCCCGGAGTTTTCCGCAGCGCGAACGGGTTCTGTCTGTCAACGTCGTCACGCTGGAACCGCAAACTATTGTCCCCGAACTGACCGTTTTCGGCGAATTGCGCAGCCAGCGCACGCTGGACCTGCGCAGCGCCACAGGGGGCACTGTGCTGTCCGCCTCGGATGCTCTGGTCGAAGGTGGTACGGTGACTGCCGGTCAGTTGTTGCTGCGGATTGATCCGGTTGATGCGCAGGCGGCACTGGACCGGGTGCGGGCCGATTTGCAGGATGCCCAGGCGGAATTGCGCGATGCGGAACGCGCGCTTTTGCTGGCCGGGGACGAGTTATCAGCGGCCCGCGCGCAGGCAGCGTTGCAGGAACAGGCGCTGGCGCGCGCGCGTGATCTTCGCGGCCGTGGCGTAGGCACGGAGGCCGCTGTCGAAAACGCTGAACTGGCCGCATCAAGCGCGCAAGCGTCTGTGCTTAGCCGCCGTCAGGCGGTTGCCTCTGCCGAGGCGCGGATTGATCAGGCCACCACGCGTCTGGCCCGCACCCGCATCAACGTGGCCGAGGCTGAACGCGCCGTAGCAGACACCGAGATTTTCGCGGCCTTTGATGGCACATTGGCGGATGTGACAGTGTCCGACGGGGGCCGTGTGACAGCCAACGAACGCTTTGCACAGCTCATTGATCCGACCCTGCTGGAGGTCGCGTTTCGCGTGTCAACATCGCAATATGCGCGGCTATTGGATGGCAACGGCACGTTGATCAGCGCGCCGGTCAGCGTGGCGCTGGATGTGTCGGGTGTGAACCTGCATGCGACCGGCCAGATCACCCGCGAAGGCGCATCTGTGGGCACAGGACAGACAGGACGCCTGCTGTTTGCCCGGCTGGATGCGGCGCCGGGGTTCCGGCCCGGTGATTTCGTCACGGTCAGTATTGATGAGCCCGCATTGGAAAACGTCGCACTGGTGCCGGCAACGGCTGTCGCGCCCGATGAAACCGTTCTGGTCGTCAACGCCGAGAACCGACTGGACACGGGCGCTGTTACATTGCTGCGGCGTCAGGGCGACGATGTAATCATCGGCGTCGGTGCGCTTGCCGGTGCGACGATTGTCGCCGAGCGTTCGCCCTTGCTGGGCACGGGGATCAAGGTGGATCCCATTAGCCCCGGTGGGGCCGAAACACCGACCGAACCCGAAATGATCGCATTGGATGCTGAACGCCGGGCGAAACTGGTGGCTTACGTAACGCAAAGCCCGATGCCGGATGCGGTCAAGGCCCGTATCATTGCCCAGTTGGAAGAAGAGCAGGTCTCGTCGGAAACGGTTGAACGGCTGGAAAGCAGGATGGGTAGCTGATGGTGACGGGCGGCGACAAGCTGAACGCGCGGGCGGGGGGTATCCTGTCCTATTTCACGCGTCACCGGACGGCGGCGAACCTGTTGCTGGTCTTGATGATCGCGGCGGGCTTTCTGGCCATTCCCAACATGCGGGCGCAGTTTTTTCCTGATGTGGTCGTTGACGATCTGACGGTGTCGGTCGCGTGGCAGGGGGCTGGTGCCGAAGATGTGGACGCCGCCATCGTGCAGGTTCTGGAACCTGTGCTGCTGGGGGTCGAGGGTGTCACCTCATCCTCGGCTACATCGGTCGAAGGGCGGGCGTCGATCCGGCTGGAGTTCGATCCGGGTTATGACATCGACCGTGCTGCCGAAGATGTGCAACTGGCCGTCGACAGCACCGGCAACCTGCCCGAAGACGCCGAAGACCCGAACGTGCGGCGTGGCGGCTGGTCGGACCGTGTGACCGATGTTGTGATTACAGGACCGGTTGGCGTGGACCAACTGGCCCGTTTTGCCGATGAAATGGCTGTGCGGCTGTTCGCGGAAGGTGTGACAAGCGTTATTATCCAAGGGGTTGCAGCACCATCAACGATTGTCGAGGTGCCATCGCTATCGTTGATCGAATATGATGTAACCATGGCCGATATCGCTGCCCGCATCGGCGAAGAGGCCGCAGCCGACCCCGCTGGCGATGTATCGGCGAACGCCCGCGTGCGCACGGGCGTGGCCAAGCGCACTGCCGAAGACATCGGCGCGATTGTCCTGAGGTCGAATCCCGATGGGTCCAAGCTGACGATTGCAGATGTCGCGACGGTGCGCGTGGAGGGTGTAGACCGCAACCGCGCCTATTTCGTCGGTGACGATCCGGCGATCAAGATGCGCGTGCAACGTTCTGCCCAAGGCGATGCCATCGGGATGCAGCGCACTGTGGAACAGGTCGCCGGGCGGCTGACCGCATCGCTGCCTGCGGGGGTGTCGATTGAACTGACGAACGGGCGCGCTGAACTGATCACGGGCCGTCTTGATATTCTGCTGGATAACGCCCTGACGGGCTTGGCGCTGGTTGTTGGGCTTTTGTTTCTGTTTCTGAACGCGCGCACCGCATTCTGGGTCGCTGCCGGCATCCCCGTTGCCATGCTGGCTGCTATCGCGCTGATGTATGCGTTCGGGATCACAATCAACATGATCTCGCTTTTTGCGCTGATCATCACGCTGGGGATCGTCGTGGATGATGCCATTGTCGTTGGTGAACACGCCGATTTCCGGGTGCGCAATCTGGGCGAGACGCCGGTGCAGGCCTCGGAAAATGCTGCCAGGCGCATGTTCAGCCCTGTGTTTTCTGCGACCTTGACCACGATCATCGCCTTTTTCGGACTTGTGGTCATCGGCGGCCGGTTTGGCGATCTGATTGCGGATATTCCGTTCACGGTTATCGTCGTGCTGGCGGCTAGCCTTGTGGAATGTTTCCTGATCCTGCCCAACCACATGAGCCATGCCATCGCTCATTCGGCCAGAGAACACTGGTATGACATGCCGTCCCGCATCGTGAACCGTGGTTTTGAATGGGTGCGTGAAAACCTGTTCCGCCCGTTCATGGCGGGGGTTATTGCGGCCCGCTATCCGGTCTTTGCGCTGGCACTGCTGGCGCTGGCCAGTCAGGTGGCATTGGTCATCAAGGGCGACGTCAGCTGGCGGTTCTTCAATGCGCCCGAACAGTCACAGGTCACAGGCAACTTTGCGATGTTGCCGGGTGCGACCCGCGACGACACGCTGGAAATGATGCGCGAGATGCAGCGCGCGACCGAGGCGCTGGGCGCGGAATACGCAGCCGAACATGGTGCCAATCCGCTGAAATTCGTCGTGGCCGAGGTGGGCGGCAATTCAGGCCGCGCCATCGCCGGGTCCGACACCAAGGATGCCGACCAGCTGGGTGCGATCACCATTGAGTTGATCGACGCCGACAGTCGCCCTTATACCAGTTTCGCCTTTGTCAGCGCTTTGCAGGACAGTATCCGCCAGCATCCCATGGCCGAAACCGTCAGTTTCCGCAGTTGGGGGTCGGGTCCGGGGGGTGATAGCCTTGATGTGGAAATGTTCGGCGCAGACAGCGACACGCTCAAAGCTGCCGCAGAGGCGCTCAAGGCCGAACTGGCGATTTACCCTGAAATTTCAGGGCTGGAAGACACGCTGGCTTATGACAAGGAAGAACTGATCCTTGAACTGACCCCGCAAGGGCAGGCACTGGGGTTAAGCATCGACGGGCTGGGCCGCGTACTGCGCAACCGGCTGGGCGGTATCGAGGCGGCGACTTATCCAGATGGTGCGCGGTCCGCCACGATCAGGGTGGAATTGCCTGCCGACGAACTGTCGGCGGATTTTCTTGATCGCACGCAGATACGCACCGCCGCAGGGGCCTATGTGCCGCTGGCGGATGTGGTAACGGTGCAAAGCCGGACGGGGTTTTCGACCGTGCGCCGCGAAAACGGGATTCAGCTGATATCCGTGATCGGTGATCTGGATGACGACGACGCTGCCCGTGCCACGGAAATTCAGCAGGTGATCAACGACGAAATCCTACCCCGCATCGAAGGCCGTTACGGCATCGAGACGCGTCTGTCAGGTCTCAGCGAACAGGAAAGCCGATTCCTTGGCGATGCGCTGAACGGACTGGTGCTGGTCCTGCTTGGGATTTACCTGACCCTGTCATGGATTTTCAGCAGCTGGACCCGGCCTGTCGTGGTGATGGCAATCATTCCCTTTGGCCTGGTCGGGACGATTTATGGTCACGCGCTGTGGGGCATCCCGATGAGCATGTTCACCGTCGTCGGCCTGATCGGGATGGTCGGTATCATTATCAACGACAGTATCGTGCTGGTCACGACAATTGATGAATATGCCCAGGACCGCGGGTTGATTCCCGCGATCATTGACGGCGCGGCAGACCGGTTGCGCCCTGTGATGCTGACGACACTGACCACGGTGCTGGGGCTGGCGCCACTGCTTTACGAAGGATCGACACAGGCCGAATTTCTGAAGCCGACTGTCGTGACGCTGGTATTCGGTCTGGCTTTTGGCATGTTGCTGGTGCTGCTTATCGTGCCCTCGCTGATTGCGATGCAGGCGGATGTTCGTCGGCAGTTGCAGGCGGCGAAACGGGCGTTGCGCGGGCGTAAGCTGGCGTTGTTCGCACCTGCTGCGATCGGCGGACTTGTCGCGATCGGTTTGTTTGCAGCCACCGTTGCGCCGGTTCTGGTGACGGGCGCGCCATGGGCGCCACTGGCCGTGATCCTGCCACTTCTTGAAAGCGGGTTCGCAGGTGCGCTGGCGGTATTCGTCGCTGCATTGCTGGCTGTGCTGCTGGTCATCTATGCGGCAAGCGTGATGGTATTCAGTCTGCGGCGCAGGGCCTAATCGGCCTGACAGCCCTGTAATTCCACCGCGCGGGCAGGCCCGAGCAAGGTGATCTTGATCTGCGACCGGTCAAGCGCAAAGCTGCTGCCCGTCATATGCACCATATCAACGGTTGCCTTCAGTTCACCGGCGGCGTGCGCTACATCCGCCTCTGATACCCAGATGTCGGCGTCACCGGTTTCGATGATCACGACCTCCGATGGACCCCACTGCGCCGTTCCGAGCCTTGCAACCACGCGCAACCCGTCCGATATCGGCGAGATATGACAGGTGGCGGGGCCAAGCACCGCTTCGGCACCGGTCAGGGGCCGGTTGATCAGGGCGGCCGTGATGGCGGCGTCACGCTGACCGTCAGCGGGCAAGGCCGCATCAAAAGGCAGGCTGACCGGAATACAGATTTCTTCGCAAACGCCAATGTCGATCTGGCCAGCCAAGTGCAGCGGTGCGTTGGCATCCTTGGCGGCGACTTTCAGTGGAAACACGACTCCGTCATGATATCCGATTGAACGCTGGCCGTTCTGGTCGAAAATGACGGGCACCGGCCAATGCGGCGTCACAGTGCTGATATTGTCAGACCCCGCAAAATTGAAATGCGGCGGGATACCGGCATCGCCCGGCGCGCGCCAATAGGTTTTCCAGCCCGGTTTCAACGTGATCCGCAGCCCCGCCATATGGGTGCCGTCATCCATCCGCCAGCCGGGCAGGACTTCGATCCGGGCCAGATCGTCATAGGTTTGCGCAGACAATGCGACGGGGGCCAACAAAAGGGCCAGAAAGACAGCAAGTTGTTTGGTCATGGCGTAGGTCTCGGTGATTGCTGCTGAAATGGAAAGTCACGATTGGGCGAGATTTGCGTATGCGTCCCCTCTTGCGTCAGCGTGGCAACAGACACATCTTAGGACGTATGAAAACACCAGAAACCAGCCTTGTTGGCAAATTACTGATCGCCATGCCCGAAATGGGCGATCCCCGTTTCGCGCAAAGCGTGATCTATATGTGTGCCCATTCCGACGACGGCGGGATGGGACTGATCGTGAATAAACCACAGGTCGGGGTGCAGTTCGCCGATCTGCTGGACCAGTTGGGCATCGACAAGTCGCCCGACGTGCGCGACATCCGCGTGCATTTTGGCGGACCGGTGGATCATGCGCGCGGTTTTGTGCTGCATTCCGGTGATTATGTTTCGGGCGCTGGGACGCTGCAAGTGGATGGCAAGATCGGCATGACAGCCACCCTCGATGTTCTGGAAGACATCGCCAAGGGGACAGGCCCCAAGGTGTCCATGCTCGCGCTGGGTTATGCCGGTTGGGGGCCGGGCCAGTTGGAGGACGAGATTGCCCAGAACGGCTGGCTGATCTGCGATCCGCGTGATGAGATCATCTTTGGCCGCGCGAACGAACATAAATGGTCGGCCGCGCTAAAGGTTCTGGGGATCAACCCTCTTTTGCTGTCACCGACGGCTGGCCGCGCCTAGGCCGGTGCATCGATCAGGGCGCGCATGATCGACAGCGCGCTGTCGCTGGACCAGTCTGCGTCGCCTTGCAGCCGTGCGATTTCACGACCCTGAGGGTCAAGGATGATCGTGACAGGCAGGCCCAGCACCCCAAGGCTGCGCGCCAGTGATTGCCGCGGATCGGTATGCAGGGGCAGGGTATCCACCCCGATTTCCGCAAAGAACCGTTCCATTGCGGGGCGCGGGTTGCGCCCTGTGGCTATCGTCACGACCTGCATCGCTTCGCCGCCCAGCTCGCTTTGCAGTGCGGCCAGATGTGGCATTTCCTTGCGGCACGGTGCACACCAGGTGGCCCAGAAATTCAGCACGACATATTGTCCCTGATAGTCCCCAAGGGTCATTTCAGACCCGTCTTCGCCAGTGAACGCAAGATCGGAGCCGTCCATCGGGGTGCTGTGGACCGTCAGCTTGCGCATATCCCCGTCACGCAGCGCGGCAATATCGGGCGTATCGGCAAAGCCCGTGTTTGCAACAAGGGCGAGCGCCGTATAAAGCAGAGCTGATTTTAACTTCCGCACGAGATGTTTCCTTCATGACCAAATCCGCAAATACGATGTGGGGCGGGCGTTTTGCCGCCGGACCAGACGCGATCATGGAGGCGATCAACGCCTCGATCGGGTATGACCGCAGGCTTGCGCCACAGGACATCGCAGGTTCACGCGCCCATGCCGCCATGTTGGCCGCCACAGGCATCATCAGCGATAACGATGCAGACGCGATCAGGGAAGGCCTGCTCACCGTATTGTCAGAGATTGAAACCGGTGATTTTCCATTTTCGACAGCACTTGAAGATATTCACATGAATGTAGAGGCCCGGCTGCGCGATTTGATCGGGGAACCGGCAGGGCGGCTGCATACGGCTCGGTCGCGCAACGATCAGGTGGCTGTCGATTTCCGACTTTGGGTCCGCGATCAATGCGATCAGGCGGACGCGGCGCTGGCGGCGTTGCAGAACGCTTTGCTGGGTCAGGCAGATGCCGGGGCGGATTGGGTGATGCCCGGTTTCACCCATTTGCAGACCGCGCAGCCGGTGACATGGGGCCATCACATGCTGGCCTATGTGGAAATGTTTTCGCGTGACCGATCCCGCTTTGCCGATGCGCGCAAGCGGATGAACACGTCACCGCTGGGCTGTGCCGCGCTGGCGGGCACGTCGTTTCCCATCGACCGTGAAATGACAGCGACGGCGCTGGGCTTTGACGCGCCAATGGCCAATTCGCTGGATGCGGTCAGCGACCGGGATTTCGCGCTGGAATATCTTGCCGCCGCAAGCATCTGCGCGATGCACCTGTCGCGCATGGCCGAAGAACTGGTGATCTGGTCGTCAGCGCAATTCCGGTTCGTCAAGATGTCGGACAAGTGGTCCACCGGGTCCAGCATCATGCCGCAGAAACGCAACCCGGACGCCGCCGAACTGATTCGTGCCAAGATCGGCCGGATATTCGGCGCGAATGTCGCGCTCATGACGGTGATGAAAGGTCTGCCGCTGGCCTATTCCAAGGACATGCAGGAAGACAAGGAACAGGTATTCGATGCCGCCGACAACCTGATGTTGGCATTGGCCGCCATGGCCGGGATGGTGTCTGACATGACCGCCAACCGTGACAGCCTTAAAACCGCCGCTGCCAGCGGGTTTTCCACGGCCACCGATCTGGCCGACTGGCTGGTGCGCGAACTGAACCTGCCGTTCCGCGAGGCGCATCATGTGACAGGATCGCTCGTCGCTGTCGCAGAGGACAAGGGCTGCGATCTGCCGGATCTGACGCTGGACGACATGCAGGCTGTGCACAACGGCATCAGGGCCGATGTGTTTGACGTTCTGGGGGTTGAAAATTCCGTCGCCTCGCGCACAAGCTATGGTGGGACCGCCCCCGCGCAGGTGCGCGCGCAAGTCGCACGCTGGAAAGAGGTTTTGGCATGAGAAGGCTGGCTATGATCATGGTTGTCGGTGCACTGTCAGGGTGCGGTGCTGACGGCGCACCGATGCGGCCCAGCGCGAATGTCGGGCTCAGCGTCGGCTCTGGCGGGGTCAGCCCCAGCGCAAGCGTCGGCGCCACGAACGGATCGGTCACTTTCGGGATGGGGTTCTGATGCGCATCGTCTATCTGTTGCTGGCAATCTGGGGGGCGATTCACCCGATGTATTATTTCATCCAGTGGTTTCAGGCTGAAGGATGGGATATCATGGCAATGGTCGATGCATGGCACGCCAATGCAGCCAGCAGTGGGCTGGTGTGGGATCTGACGATTGCAGCCGTCGCCCTGACCGTCTGGATCATCACCGAGGTCAGCCGCACAAAGAATATGCTGGCGTTGATCGCCATTCCCGCGACCTTTTGTATCGGCGTCAGCTGCGGTTTGCCGCTGTACCTGTATCTGAGGGGCCGCATCGTCTACACACGGGACCGGCATACCATCCGCGACTTTTGATCGCCCCTGTGGCATCATCAATTTGCAGTTATCCGTTGGCGCACTACCTATCCTGCAAGCATGACTCGCGTTACGGTCGCTTTTAAGGGGCGCTGATGCGCGACCGTTCAAAGGAGAGGCCCGCTGACTGATCAACCCGACCAGATGCGCCATTTGCGCCTGCCCGTGACCGCCACCCGACTGGGGATGGTGGGTGAACAGGTCGTGCGCGCATTCTGGCCGCTTTGGACAGTCGTTTTTCTGGTGCTTGCGCCCCTGATGATGGGGTGGCACGATTTTGCCTCGGTTGCAGTCTTCCGGGCAGCCGGTTTGCTGGCGGCGGTTTCTGTTCTGGCGGCACTGGTTTGGGGGGTGCGCCGTTTTCAGATGCCAAGCCGAGCGCAGGCGCTGGCCCGTGTCGATGCCAGCCTGCCCGGTCGCCCGATTGCCGCGATTGCCGACAGGCAGGTCATAGGGACCGGCGACGCCGCGTCCGAGGCCGTCTGGCACGCCCATGTGGACCGGATGATGGCCCGCACGCGCGATGCACGTGCCGTCGAACCTGATCTGCGGATCGCGGACCGTGACCCTTACGGTCTGCGCTTTATCGCGCTGCTGTTCTTTGTTACCGCGCTTTTGTTCGGGTCGCTGCTGCGTGTGGGCAGTGTGGGCGACATGCCTACAGGTGGCGGGCAGACACTTGCGTCTGGCCCTGTCTGGGAAGGCTGGGTTGAACCACCCGCCTATACCGGCAAGCCTTCGATCTATCTGAATGATGTGCCTGCGGGTGATCTGCGCGTGCCGACAGGCAGTAAAGTCACGCTGCGCCTTTATGGCGAGGTTGGCGCATTGAGCGTTGCCGAAACCGTTTCGGGCCGGACGCAGGATGCAGGTGCGACGTCAGAGGCCGAACAGAGTTTTGCGATCAACCAATCCGGTGGCCTTGCGATTGACGGTGAAAACGGAATCCGCTGGGCCATATCTGCCATCGAGGACACCCCGCCCGAGGTAATACTGACCGGGCCGGTCGAAGCTGACGCCATGGGTGAAATGTCGCAGCCGTTTACGGCACTTGACGATTATGGCGTCGAAACCGGAACAGCAACAATCACCCTTGATCTGGCCGCAGTGGACCGGCGGCACGGGCTGGCAACTGATCCCGACCCGATTGATCCGCTGGTGCTGGATCTGCCGATGCCCTTTACCGGTGATCGCAGCGATTTTGACGAATTCCTGATCGAAAATCTGAGCCAGCATCCGTTGGCGAACCTGCCGGTCACCCTGCAATTGTCGGTGATTGATGCCGCCGGACAAACCGCGACCACGCCGGCAGAACCAATGAACCTGCCCGGCAGGCGGTTTTTCCAGCCCTTTGCCAAGGCCGTGATCGAACAGCGCCGCGATCTGATGTGGTCACGGGCGAATGCGCCCAGGATCAACCAGATCCTGCGCGCTATTTCTCACCGGCCAGAGGGGCTGTTTTCCAACGAAACTACCTATCTGCGTTTGCGCACCATCATTCGCCGCATGGATGCCATGGCTGAATTGGGCATGAACGACGAAGGGCAGGCCGAAATTGTGCAGGCCCTGTGGGATTTGGCGATCCAGTTGGAGGACGGCCGCCTTGCCGATGCCCGTGAAAGGTTGCGCCGCGCGCAGGAACGGCTGGCCGAGGCGATGCGCGACGGTGCCAGTGATGAGGAAATCGCCGAATTGATGCAGGAACTGCGCGAGGCGACCAACGATTACATGCGCATGCTGGCCGAACAGGCAGAACCATCCGATGGGACCGATCAGGCCGACAACAGCCAGAACACGATGGAGATGAGCCAGGACGAATTGCAGGCCCTGATGGACCGCATCGAAGAACTGATGCAGGAAGGGCGGATGGCCGAGGCTGCCGAACTGATGGAACAGCTGAACCAGATGATGGAAAACATGCGCGTGACGCAGGGCGAAGGTGGCGATGGGCCACAAACCCCCGGCCAGCAATCCATGCAGGATCTGGCCGAAACGCTGCGTGATCAGGAAGATCTGTCAGACGACGCGTTTCGTGATCTACAGGATCAGTTCAATCCGGGCCAGCAGAACGACGGACAGCAGCCCGGTCAGAACCAGCCCGGCCAACAGGGGCAGGACGGCCAGCAACCCGGTCAGGAAGGCCAGCAAGGGCAAGGTCAGGGCGTAGGTGAAAGCGGCCAGCAAGGCCAGCAGGATGATAACGGCGCGGGTGGCAGCGGTACGCTTGCCGATCGTCAGCGCGCCCTGCGCGATGAATTGCAACGCCAACGCGATGGTCTGCCCAGTCTTGACGGTGAAGCTGGCGACATTGCCCGCCAGTCGCTGGAACGTGCCGAAGGTGCGATGGAAGGTGCCGAAGATGCACTGCGCAACGGCGATCTGGGCGAAGCGATCGACCGTCAGGCCGAAGCCATGGATGCGCTGCGCAACGGGATGCGCGAACTGGGGCAGGCTATGGCGGAAAACCAGGCGCAGCCCGGCCAGGGGACCGAACAAGGCGCTGCACAGGGCCGCCCGGCACCCGGCCAGCGCGACCCGCTGGGTCGGCAGATGGGCAACACCGGACAGCTTGGCACAGATCAGGAGTTGCTGGGCCGCGAGGAAATAAACCGCAGAGCCGAAGAGTTGCTGGGCGAAATTCGCCGGCGATCGGCGGAACAGGAGCGGCCCGAAATCGAACGCGACTACCTGCGGCGGTTGCTGGATCAGTTCTGAAAACCACGCGGCCTGCGGCGCGCGGCCCGGCATTGATCAGTTTGAAGAAGACGTGCCGGATACGGGTGCTGTGGCGGTTGCGTCTTCAACATCGGCTGGCATCACATCTTCGACCATCGTGCTGACCTGTCCGACCACGTCGTGCAGGCGGATGCGCAGTTGATCGACCGTTTGCACATATTGTGTCATGAAATCGCGCGTCTGTGGCAACTGTCTGACAATCTCTCCGGCAAAGACATAGGGCATGATCGCCAGCCCGATCAAAACCAGCACCAGCGCAAAACCGCGCCGAAACCCACGCCGCTGCACGGCTTGTTCCTTTTCAACTTCGGTCAGGCCGGACCCGTCGTCAGCATTGGACCGGGCGCGCAGGGTTGCGTTTATTTCGTCCATGCTGGGGACGGTATTCTGGTCGTCGGTTGCCGTCTTGGCCGTGGCAGCCACCGGTGTGTCGGATTGTTTCGTCAGCTGTGAAATCCGCTCGCGGGTTTCGGCCGCGCGCTGCTCTTGCGTCTGGATCGCAGGCGGTGCCGTCACCCGGGGCTTGGCAGCACCGGTAGGCGGAAGCACGTGACTCCGCGACGCCTCTGCGCGCAAGATATCGGCGATAGAACTATCAAGCGGTTTGCGCGTCGGTGGCTTGGGCTGGACAGAAACTTCCTCATCAGGCGTGGCCGATGATCTGGGCACACTCGGCGTCAGGATCGAGGTCGTGCGCTTGACCGACTTTGGCTTGTCCGTCTGGAACCAGGTATGTGTGCAGTTAGAGCATTGCACGTCACGCCCGCCTTCGGGGATGACATCGTCGGCGATATCATATTGCGCATCGCAATTCGGGCAAATCAGCCGCATCTAACTGTTCCTTCTACCATTCAACATGTCATTAAAACGAACCCTAACCGTCTGCAATTTAACAATCGTAGCGCCAAAGGCAAAGGAATTGCGCCATGCCATATCAGCTGACGATTGAAACCTTTGCAAGATTTAGGCAGAACGACAGTCAGAACCAGAGGGCAACACCGTGATCGAATTGGACAATGTGTCATACGGATATGGTGACAATCTGCTTTTTTCCAATTTAAATCTGGCACTTGCGCCTGGCTCGTTTCATTTTCTGACCGGCCCTTCCGGGGCAGGAAAGACAACGCTCTTGCGTCTTTGCTATGCCGATTTACAGGCTGGTGCTGGTCAGGTCCGACTTTTTGGTGATGATGCGGCGACACTGGGGCGTGATGCGGTGGCAATGGTCCGCCGACGGATCGGGGTTGTGCATCAGGACTGTCAGTTCCTCGATCATCTGACGATTGCCGAAAATATCGCGCTGCCGCTGGTCGTGGCAGGCCGCGCGGCCGAGGCTGCGGGTGATCTTGAGGAACTGCTGGCCTGGGTGGGCCTTGCCCCGCAGGCCGGGCAGTTGCCGCCGGAATTGTCTGGGGGCGAGCGCCAGCGCGCGGCCCTGGCGCGTGCGGTTATCATGGCACCTGACGTCATCATCGCCGACGAACCCACTGGCAATGTCGATTGGGATATGTCGCAGCGGTTGCTTAGCCTGCTGGTCGAGCTGAACCGCATGGGAAAGACCGTGTTGATCGCGACCCATGACATGGGAATGATCAGGTCGCTGAAATCGGATGTGAACGCCCGCGTTCTGCGCCTGAAGGATGGCACGCTGATGCAGGCGGGGGCGGAACTGTGAAAGGGTTGCTGGATCTGATCGTTGGTGATCCGCAGGCCGACCGTGCCGTGCCGCCCAGTGGAACAACCGCAAGGCTGACCGTGTTTGTCGCCGCAGTCATGGCGTTTTTGGCGGTGCTGGCGCTGGCGCTGTCACTTTCGGCAGGCCGCGTGGCGGACCGTTGGGCCTATGAACTGGCACAGGCCGCGACGCTGCGCCTGCCTGCATCCGACGATCAGGCCGACGCCTTGCTGCGTGCCGCATTGAATGTGCTGGAAACAACGCCTGGTGTCGCATCGGCCAGGGCACTGACGGATCAGGAACAGCGGGCGCTGCTGGAACCGTGGTTCGGTGCAGGCCTGCCGTTGGACAGCCTGCCCGTGCCGCAATTGATCGAGGTGATCGCCGCTGATGACGGCTATGATCTGGAAGGCTTGCAGGCGCGGTTGGCCGCCGAGGTGCCGGGTGCGGTGCTTGATGACCACACAAGCTGGCGCGCGCCGCTGATTGCGGCGGCTGACCGGCTGCGGTTGATTGGCTGGTTGATCGTTGTGGCGATATTCGCAGCGATGGCGGCGATGATTACGTTGGCTGCAAATGCGTCGCTGGCCGCCAATGCGCAGGTGATCCGGGTGCTGCGGCTGGTGGGCGCGCGCGATATCTACATCGCCCGTGGATTCGTGCGCCGCTTTACACTGCGCGCCGGGGCCGGGGCGGTTGCAGGGGTTGTGGCCGGACTGGTTATCGTGCTGCTGCTGCCGCGCGGCGATGTCGCGGGCGGCTTTATCTCTGGATTGGGGTTCACGGGCGCTGGCTGGCTGTGGCCATTGGTCATTCCGCCACTGGCCGCGATCGTGGCTTTTCTTGCAACACGCGCTGCCGCATTACGCCGGTTGAGGAATGAAACATGAGTTACGCAATCCAATGGCTGCGGTCGCTGGTTTTCAATGTGCAGATGTATGTGGCGATGCTTGTCGTGGGGATCTTGTATGCGCCGGCCGCCATTGCATCGCGTCAGGGCGCGATTGCAGGCTGCCATGCGTATTGCCGCTATATCCGCTGGTCGGCGTCGTGGATGATCGGGCTGAAAACCGAAATTCGCGGCACCCCACCGACGGATGAGGTGATGGTTGCGCCCAAGCACCAGTCATTTCTGGATGTGCTGGTGATTTACGGCGCGATCCCGCGTGGCAAATTCATCATGAAAAGCATCCTGAAATATGCGCCGATCATTGGCCAGTTCGGGTTGCGGATCGGATGTATCCCGGTGGACCGCGGCAAGCGTGGTGCCGCGATCAAGAAAATGCTGGCCGATGTGCGTGCGGGACGGGCGTTGCCCGGACAGTTGATTATTTACCCCCAAGGCACCCGGATCCCGCCGGGCGTCAAGAAACCCTATAAGGTCGGCACCGGCGTCCTGTATCGTGACATGGGCCAGCCGGTTGTGCCAGTCGCCACAAATGTGGGCGTGTTCTGGCCCAAGCGCGGTGTCTACCGCAAACCCGGCATCGCCGTGTTCGAATTTCTGCCACGGATCGAACCGGGGCTGGAGGTGAATGAATTCATGACACGGCTGGAAACCGACATTGAAACCGCCTGTGACCGTCTGAACAAAGAGGCGGGTTTTGATGGTTGAAGGTGTCGTCGCCGATATCGTAACACTTGCGGCGCTTTATGGCACCGCGGGCGAGGCTTCGCTGATAAAGGTCGCCCCGCAGCTTACGCCGCTGTATGAAAAATGGATCATCGCCGCGCGATTTTGCGTTGTGTCCACCGTGGGGCCAGAGGGCACCGATGGCAGCCCCCGCGGCGATGATAGCCCAGTGGTGCAGGTGCGGGATGTGCAGACATTGCTACTGCCCGACTGGCGCGGCAACAATCGGATCGACACGCTGCGCAATATCGTCACGGACGGGCGGATCAGCCTGATGTTCATGGTGCCGGGGTCAAACAACGTGGTGCGCGTGAATGGCCGGGCGATCGTATCCGTTGCACCCGACCTGCTGGCGCGCTTTGATCAAAAAGGCCGGCTGCCGCGCAGCGTGATCGTGATTACCATCGCCGAAGTCTACAGCCAATGCGCCCGCGCCCTGATGCGGGCCGGGTTATGGACGGCAGGCGACAAAAGCGCTGGTTTGCCCACAGTGGGGCAGTTGCTGGCCGAGCAGCAGGATGGGTTTGATGATGCAGGCTATGATGCGGCGTGGGGTGCGCGTGCCAGCGATACGATGTGGTGATGACCCGCAGCGCGGCCCTGTCATTCATCACCTGACATAAGCTTCCCGGTGGAAGAATGGTGACGGACAGGTGTATGGCATCC
>NZ_CBFIBD010000037.1:24374-28159 GCF_965660735.1 Yoonia sp. | reverse complement strand
TTTCTTCCGCACTCCTCTCGGGACCGGCAGGCAAGGTCAATTCGGGATGATCGAACACGATGATATTCAGGACGTCGCCCACACCGACACGGTATTGCCAAGGATGATCGCTGCGAAGCGTGCTTGGGCGCGCCGTCGCGCTAGGCCTGGAAAAACTCGCAATATTAGATGCATCAAGCCGAATAATCGTCAGTTTCTGCGACAGGTCTTGCTGAGCATCTTCGGTAACCGGAAATTCGGCAAAGCCTTCTGTGCAGGCATTAAAAAATAAGAGGGTCACTGCAAAAAAAAGAAGCCGCTTTGTTGTGCGGCTGCAAGCGCAGACACTACTTTTGCAATATGTTGATATCACGTCAATCGTTCCATATCGTTAAAAGTAAAGCTGAAAGCGCAGCGAAATCAGGGTTCTTAGTGATCGGTATACTTGTAGCCCTGTGCTGCTTCGACCGTTCACACTTACTGGCCAAACGCATCTGTTGCAAATTGAAATGTCTGATAGCGGTTCAACCATGCGATACGCGAACCGTCGGCCCTGTCGCATGATGTCGACAATTGCGAATTCCAACTGTCTATGGTCGAAGCGTCTGACGTGCCGTTTGTTTATCAGGCCTTAAATCCCATGATTTGATGGTGCGATCCTTCCGAAAGAGTAGAAGGAAGCATTATGGAAATTTCAAAACTCTTGGAAAGGACGCGTCGCAAGTCGTTCAGTCATTGCCTGATCAACCAACCGACTGGCGGTCTCTACCGGGAAGGAAGCGTTCTTCGTCGCTATGGCAATGATGACAGGTCAGACAAGGCCGACCGAGAGACCTGAAGCAGCCCCGCACAAATGGGATCGCCGCATGATTTCTGCACTTACCTTTTAGGAGAAACCTCCCCGCATTCCAACGGTGATCAGTGAAGCATCAATAGTTGGGCCTGTGCGCACTTTGGCGCGGTATTGGGGGCAGTACATTCCAACCTGCTCAGCTGATCAACTGACCGTGTCGCTTTGGTTCTCGACACCAAGCCGACACCAGGCACCAAGCAAATTCGAAATCGCGTCCTCTGCCGCAGCGAGCTTGATGGCCACAATCAGATGATACCACCGAATAGGCGACTGAGAGAATACGTCAGACGGGGATGGGCAGCGCCAAGACCTTTTGCTATTCTTTGGAAGGGAAATACCTGTCGTCGAGATCGATGTGCGTAATAAGGCAAGTTGGGCGGCTGCTTTCCCAGTCTTCAATGTCGCGAAGAAGCCAACGCGTCGTTCCTGGTCCAAGCTTGATTCCCTTCGGGAAATCACCTTCGCGTTTCCAGCGATAGATAGAATCGACGGAGCAGGCGAAGCGCTCGGCAAGCTGTCCAACTGAAAGATATGTGTTATCACTGCTGTGCATTCTTAATCTCCTAAGGTCAAATGCGTCAGCAACCAACTTGGGGCATTTACATTTTGCCGCTTAAGGCTTCTCTCGCTGATTTTCAGTCTATTTCATAGATGTAGGGAAAATGGGAAGCGTTGACTCGCAGTGTATATATCATACGCTTGACTGGCGGGGTGTATGGTGGGACGGAGGCCATACTCCACACAAGCCTTTGAGAAGATGTATGAAATCAGAACCAGTGGCAGTCCCTAGGGGAATCGAACCCCTCTTTCCAGGTTGAAAACCTGGCGTCCTAACCGATAGACGAAGGGACCGCATCTGGTGCGCCGCTTTTAGGGAAAGCTGGCAGGACGCGCAAGGGGCTATTTGTGAATTTTAGCGGTTTTGATCATTGCGCGGGTGCGGCGTCTTCCAGACGCAATTGGACCGACTTGCGCCCCTGCCAGGTGTTGATTTCAAGCCGTCCCGCAAGATGAAACCGCGCCCCGTTGTGGCCCGTCAACATGGGCCCCAGTGGGCCGTCCATCGCGCCAAAACTGATTGCCTCGATTCGCGCGCCAAGCCCATCGCCAAACGTGATCTTGAGGTGGTTTGCGCCGACCTGCTTGGCAAAATGTATCTGGCAATCGGGAAAGGCAAAGCGCGGCGCAGGGGCCCCCGCGCCAAAAGGACCCGCTTGTTCGATCTGGTTCACGAGGTCCACAGTGGCGGCCCCCGGCATCAACACCCCGTCCAACCGCAGATCGGCAGGGCCGATGTCGCCCGCCCCCTGTTTGGCCAGCAGTGCGCCCAATCGTTCCATCGCGGGTTCCAACCGGTCACGCGCGACAGTCAGCCCTGCAGCCATCTTGTGCCCGCCTCCCTTGACCAGCAAACCTTCGGCGGCGATCCGCTGAATTGCTGCACCAAGATCAATCCCTGAAACCGACCTGCCGGAACCCTTGCCTTCATTCCCGTCCAGTCCGATGACAACAGCGGGGCGGTTCGTGGCCTCTTTCAGCCGGGCCGCGACAATGCCGACCACGCCGGGGTGCCAGCCTTCGCCCGCCGCCCAGACCAGCGGGCCATCAAGCCCGCGCGCCGTCGCCTGCTCCAGCGCCAGATCGCGCACTTCTGCCTCGACCGTGCGGCGTTCGGTATTCAGTTCATCCAGCATGGCAGCCAGCGCCTCGGCCTCGTGCCGGTCAGTTGTCGCCAGCAGGCGGGCGCCCAGATCGGCCTTGCCAATCCGCCCACCTGCATTGATGCGTGGCCCCAAAAGAAACCCAAGATGATAGCTGCTTGGCGCCTGGTCCAGCCCCGCCACATCCGCGAGCGCGGTCAACCCGATGCGCGCGCGTCGCGCCATCACCGTCAGCCCTTGACGGACAAAGGCGCGGTTGACGCCGGTCAACGGGGCGACGTCTGCGACTGTCGCTAGCGCAACAAGGTCCAGCATGCCCATCAGGTCCGGGCATTTCTGTCCCGCATCCCGCAACTGCCGGTTTGCCTCGACCAACATCAAAAAGACGACAGCGGCCGCACAAAGATGGCCCAGTTCGCCGGATTCATCCTGCCGGTTGGGATTCACGACCGCGACGGCATCGGGCAGGGTTTCGCCGCCAAGGTGATGGTCCAGCACGATGACATCCGCACCTTTGGCCGCCGCAATCGGCCCATGGGACAGGGTGCCGCAATCAACGCAGACAATCAAAGTATGATCACGCGCCAGCATCTGCATTGCGTCGTCGTTGGGGCCGTAACCTTCGTCGATCCGGTCAGGGATATACAGGGTTCCGGTCACGCCCATGTCGCGCAGCCAGGTAATCAGCAACGCAGCAGAGGATCCGCCATCGACGTCATAATCGGCAAAAACGGCTATTTTCTCTTTTTTGGCAACGGCTTGCAAAAACCGGCCTGTCGCAATGTCCATATCGCGCAGGATACGTGGATCGGGCAGCAGATCGCGCAGTGTCGGGGCCAGAAATCTGCCGCTGTCCTGTGCGTCTACCCCCCGTCGGACAAGTGTGCGGCACAAGGGCACGGGCAAACCGGTGGTCTGGGCCATTGCTTCTGACTGCCGGTCCTCTTCCGCGCCGGGGCCAGTCCAGCGCCGCCCCGTCGCAGATACCTCAATTCCCAGAAACGCATGATCTTGTGTATTGTTCATGCCGCCATACTAGCGAAAGGGCGCTGCATGCGCCACGCCTTGATCCTTGCTTTGATCAAAATACTCTTGCCGACGGCGGGACGCCTACTTTGTCGGATTGCGGTAAATCATCCGACGAACCGATCCGGTCTTTGACCGCATCAGGATGGTTTCGGCCGTCACAAACCCGACTTCACGCTTGATGCCCGGCACAAGCGACCCGTCCGTCACGCCCGTAGCGGCAAAGATCACATCGCTGGTGACCATGTCATCGCGGGTATAGACGC
>NZ_CBFIBD010000037.1:0-24360 GCF_965660735.1 Yoonia sp. | reverse complement strand
AACATCAGCCGGCCAAAGATCTGTCCGCCCATGCATTTGAGCGCGGCAGCGGCCAAAACACCTTCTGGGGCGCCGCCCGATCCCATATACATGTCGATGCCTGTGGTATCCGGTTCGGCGCAATGCATCACACCGGCCACGTCACCATCCGTGATCAGGCGGATCGCTGCACCGGTGCTGCGGATCTCGGCGATCATGTCTTCGTGGCGCGGGCGTTCCAGAACGCAGACCGTGATATCTTCGGTCGAACAGCCCTTCGCGGCGGCCAGTGCAGACACCCGTTCGGCGGGCGACATGTCCAGCGTCACGACACCGGCGCGAAAGCCCGGACCGATGGCCAGTTTGTCCATATAGACATCAGGCGCGTGCAGCATTGACCCGCGTGGCCCCATCGCGATGACGGCCAGGGCGTTTGGCATATCCTTGGCTGTCAAGGTGGTGCCTTCAAGCGGATCAAGCGCGATATCCACACCTGGCCCGGTCCCGGTGCCGACTTCTTCCCCGATGAACAGCATCGGGGCTTCATCGCGTTCACCTTCTCCGATGACGACGACACCTGCGATGTCCAGCCGGTTCAACTGGGTGCGCATCGCGTCTACCGCAGCCTGATCGGCCGCCTTTTCATCGCCGCGCCCGATCAGCGGCGCGCAGGCGATCGCTGCGGCCTCGGACACTCGTGCCAGACCCAGCGACAGGTTGCGATCATTGAAGTCGATGGGCTTTGGCATTTGGGGCATCCTTTGATTGCTTGGTGGCGATAAAGCCTGTCAGCGCTGCCGCGACAACCCTGTTTGCGCTAAAGTAGGTAAACGCAAGGGCGGGCCGCACGAATCTCAAACACACTCAGACCGCTTCGATCCGGATCGCTACGGGCACGCCCGTCACGACGCTGGTGCTTTCAAATTCGGCCAGCGCCTCTTCCAGTGCGCTGCGGGTTGTCTTGTGGGTGACGATCAACACAGGGGCGGCATTCGGATCGTCATGATCATATTGCCGCATCCGGTCGATGGAGATTCCAGCTTCGCCCAGCACATAGGCCACTTTTGCCAGCGCGCCGGGTTTGTCCAGCAATTGCATCCGCAGATAATAGGGGGCAGGCACTGCGGCGCGGGCCGCGCGCGCCTTGCGCAGCGTCCGGGCGGGTTGCCCAAATGTCGATATCCGCATGCCCCGCGCGATATCCATCACATCGCCCATCACGGCGCTGGCGGTCGGGCCTTCGCCGGCACCCGGTCCACGCAGCACGATCTGACCGATGGCGTCACCTTCAAGAACAACCATATTCGTGCCGCCCTGCAACTGACCCAGCGGCGATGTGTCGGGCACCAGGCAGGGCGACATGCGTTGTTCCAGGCCGCGTCCCGTCATCTGTGCGACGCCCAGCAGCTTGATCTTGAACCCCATGTCGGCGGCCTGATGGATATCCTCGATCGTGACTGATCCGATCCCTTCCAGTTCGACTGCGCCAAAATCGACCTGCGTGCCAAAGGCGATGGACGACAGCAGCGCCAGCTTGTGCCCTGCATCAATCCCGCCCACATCAAGTTGCGGGTCAGCTTCTAGATAGCCAAGCGCATTGGCCTCGTCGAAAACAGCCTCATAGCTTAGGCCCGCATCTTCCATGCGGGTCAGGATGTAGTTGCAGCTGCCGTTCATCACGCCCATCACGCGGGTAATCTCGTTGCCGGCCAACCCTTCGGTCAGGGCCTTGACGACGGGAATGCCGCCGGCCACTGCGGCCTCGAACCGGATGACGCGCCCTGCGTCTTCCGCCTGTTCGGCCAGCGCCTGGCCGTGGATCGCCAAAAGTGCCTTGTTGGCTGTGACAACATCCTTGCCCGCCGCGATTGCGGCTTCGGTGGCGTCCTTGGCAGGGCCGTCAGAGCCGCCCATGACTTCGATGAACAGATCGACATCGTCGCGCATCGCCAGTGTGACGGGGTCGTCTTCCCATGCATATCCCGTCAGATCGACGCCGCGATCCTTGTCACGCGACCGGGCTGACACCGCGCTGATCACGATGGGCCGGCCCGCGCGTTGTGCCAGCAGTTCCGCGTGCGATTGCACGATCCGCACGATCCCGACGCCAACGGTGCCCAGACCAGCAATTCCAAGGCGCAAAGGTTCGGTCATCGTGGGGGAATCCATTTTTCTGTTTCGTCCATGCGGTGTTATCGAATAGGGGCGTTCACTGCAACGCGGCGATGTCGGTTTCACGCAAAAGGGCAGCACGGGCCTGCAAGGCGGCAATCCTGGCCTGAATCGCTGCATCGTCCATGTCGCTTTCGGGCGGCAAGGCTGGCAGTGGGGTCAGGCGTGGATAGGGGGCACTGCGGGCGGCATCGCTGATTGTGCCTTCCAGCACCGGAAACTGGGTGCAGGCAGTCAGGCAAATCAGGGCAGGCAGCAGGCGCATGACGTTTCTCTGATATTTGTTGTTGTAGGACTGTATCCGCTGCGCCGCAGCAGGGGCAAGGATTTGCTTCTAGGCTTTTCAAATGAACGATTGTTCAGTTAGATGCTGCCATGGCACGTAAACAGGGTTCACATTCCGATATTACCGGCCCCAAGGTCCTTGATGCCGCGTTGCGCCTGATCGCGCAGCACGGGTATGCGGCCGTGTCCATGCGCCAGATCGCGGCCGAGGTCGGTGTGCAGGCCGGCGCGCTTTATAATTACACCCCTGACAAGCAAAGTCTGCTGTTCGATCTGATGCGCCACCATATGTCCGAGTTGCTGGACGGGCTGGTCGCGGCTGACCTGACGGGGGATGCGCTGACGCGGCTGAAAGGGTTCACGCGGTTCCACATTCGGTTTCATCTGCCCCGGTCCGACCAGGTTTTTGTATCCTACATGGAGTTGCGCAACCTTTCGCCGGACAATTTCACGGCAATCGAAGCGATGCGCCGCCAGTATGAAGACGCGTTGGAGGACATCCTGCGCGCGGGCGAAGCCGAAGGCGTTTTTGCGGTGCCCGACACGCGGGTCGCCACGATGGCGCTGATTGCGATGCTGACCGGGCTGAGCCATTGGTACCGTGAGGGCGGGCGGCTGGCGATGCCGGTGGTCGAACAGATTTATTGGGATCTGGTGCGCAAATCAGTAGCAGTGTAGGTGCGGGGCACAGGCACTGCGCCCAATGAAAGGAAGCCACCAATGTTTACCGCAGATGAAAGCGGCGTTTATGCCCGGGTCGAGGCATCACCGGCCCGCCGGTTCTTTGCTGTTGGGGTGCTGTTCGCATTGGGAACGCTCGTCCTCTATTCTGCGCTGGTGCAGCCGCCGGCGGCGATCTGGCTTTTGTTTATGATACTCCTTGGCGGCCTTGCGCTGTGGCTGGCCGAAAAACTGCGCCGGGCAACCCTTGGCACCATTGAACTGACCGATGACGAAGTGCGCGACACCAATGGGCGGGTGTTGGCCAGGATGGATGAAATACGCGGGATTGAACGCGGCACCTTGGCGTTCAAGCCATCCAACGGGTTCACGCTGGTGATGAACACCAAAAGGCCGCGTGCATGGGCACCGGGGCTTTGGTGGCGTATCGGTAAACGCGTCGGGGTTGGCGGTGTCACATCTGCGGCACAGGCGAAATTCATGGCCGAACAAATCGCGTTTCGCCTGTCCCAGAGGGACGGTTAACAGATTTCATCACCGCTGGACGGCAGGCCGGGCGTCGGATCAAAGCAGATTGAGCCAAGAAAGCGCGGGGTGATGACGGTAAACGAATTGAACGTGATATCGTCCAGTCTGGTTCCCGTAAAAGGCCCCAAGCCGATTGAAAAGGGCGCGCTGTACTGTGTGCGCGTTTCAATCAGCAGTGACCGGCTGCCATCGGCCATAATTGGCAACCTGTCCCTGATCGCGTTGAGGTCGGTATTGTCAAGGGCGGCGCCAATGCCGCGGTCCTCTGACCAGACCCGCCGATACGTGTCGTCAGATTGACGGTAACGAAAGACTGTGATCCGAATATCGGGGTTCGCATCTGCAAGTGTCAGGGCGCGTAGCACTTCGCGCATGCTGTCGATGTAGTTTGCATCGACAGGTATCTGTTCGCGACTTATCATATCGGCCAGGGTCAGCCCGGCGCGCGAGTTGATGGATTCTGTCCTGTAAGCGTCAAAATAGACAAGTGTCGACAACAGAGCCCACACCAGCATCGGGACAACCAGCAAGAGTTCGACAGCGATGACACCCTCTTCGTCCTCGCGAAAACGGCGCAGATATGATGCGAGATAGGTCATTGGAATGGCTCGATCACAAACGCAGAGGTTGAGATGAGCGCATAAGATCCCTGCGCCGTGGGGTTGTCATTTGCGTCAGCGATTGCTTTGCCAAGGCCGGTCGTCGGCAAAAAAGGATCGAAACGTGCACAGACCCGCAGGAACAGCAGCTCGTTATTGCTGCCGTTCGTAAACTCAACGACGGGCTGCACCTCTTCGTTGCGATCAATGCAGCGCACCACGTTGCTCAGGCTGGTCCAGTTGCGCGGATCGCGGCGAACCATTTCCAGTTCCATCTGGTTCACGCAATCAGGGATAATGCCGGCAACATCGCAAATCCGCTGTCTCAGATTATCGCGGGTGGGTGTCGCGATCCGACCGATCCGCACATCGCGCACCGCAACATCGACACCGCGTTCCAGCATGACATGCCGCAAGGAGACCATACCGCTTTCGTAGGTCATCAGGAAAAACAACATGAACAAAGGGAAAATCAGGACGAACTCGACCGTGACATTCCCTTGCTCCGACGCCCAAAACGCCTTGCGCAGACCCCGCCTGATATGGCTGCGCCGCGTCACAGATTCAGCCTCAGGTCCGTGATCTGTTCAGCGATGTCTTCAAAAACACTGATCAAACCGGCACCGCTGGCGGGAAAATACATGGAAGGATCTGACGCGCAGTTACGCATCTGGGTTGCACCCGCACCGCCGACCTCAAACGCGACGGTGTAGACCTCGACGTTCCGAACCGGGTTTTTTGCCAGATTGCAGACCGACGTAAAGCTATCCACGTTGTCATTCTTGGAGGAGTAGAAAGTCTTGGACCAACTGCCCTGATTGTTCAGTTCTTTCGTCAGATTAAGCGGGGACAGGGGATATTTGGGGCGCATCTGCTCGGTGATCGCGCCGTCGGTCATCAGCACGATGATCTTTTTCGTTTCGCTGTCATTCCAAGCGGCCGGGCGGTTTACGAAATCGTCCGGCACCAAAGAGGAACTGACACTGTTCAGGTGCGCAAACGCGGGCTGCGTCGTTGGATCAAGCAGGGCCAAGCCCCATTTCATGCCGTAATGCGTGCCCGTTCCGTCATGCATCCGGATGCCATCAATGAATTTCGCGGCCTCGCCGGCGTCGGTCAGCGCATAACGGATCGCCGAGACATCCTGCGGGCACCAACCCCAATCCATGACTTTGGCCGCGATTGTCCAGAGCATGAAATGCGGCACCTGAGGGCGGCCTGTGCCCGGCAAGCCGGTGTTGGACCAGTCAACCCCTTCGATCTCTACGCAGGACGAGACATTCGGAAAAAGAATATCGTCATCCGTGTTTGCTTTGCCATCGGGACCGTCGTCGATGGCCGGTGTCGCATAGCGCTGTCCGTTGAGATAACTGAACATTGCCGGACCAGGGTTCGTCATCCCAGCGTAGGGCACGATATTCAGGGAAATCTGTCCGCCATTTGCCGGGTCGAGCACCTTGTTGGCAAATGCCTTGGCGGCATTCTGCATGTCGCCAAACTTGCCTTTGCTGCCCGAGCCGCCGTAGCGCATGGAGCCGGAAATATCGAGAACAAGCGAAATTTCGACCTTGCCGATCCCCTCGATCGCGGCTGAGGTCGCCGGGACATCCAGCGCGTCAATGCCAACAAATTTCAGGTAATAGGTATTGATGTCAAAAGCCGACTGCACACGCACCGTCCGGGAATTGCCCGCATCGACCACCGTCGGAGTGCCGACAATCGCACCGTCAAACCCAGCCTTCTGGAAATAATCAATAACGACTGTCGCCGGATCGACGGTCTGGTCCAGCTCGGCTGCGGCAAGAACAGCGCGGTCCGAGACACTCTGAAGCATTGCGCGCCGCGCTTCGAACCGCATGAAATCAACCGCCATGCCCCCCATCACCAACATCACGATCAACAAGAGCAGCGAAAGTATGATGATCCCACCCTCCTCGTTCCGGTGAAAGTCACGGGCGAACCTGCCAATGTGGCCTTGTGCGATCTTGGCCCGCAGAAGGGTCTGGTGTTTCTTGGTCATCATTTCAACTCGCGCTTTGAATGCGGAAAACGGCATTTGTCAGACGTTACGGTGATGAATTCATCGCGACGAGACGTTAACATACTGTTCATATCGCGCCTAAGGTTTTTCGCCATGACGGCGTCTTGCCGTCCGTATTCCCGTGCAATGTCGCAGGGTTCGATTGTAGTTGTAATGATCTGCGCCAACTGTTGCGAAATCGGAAACAGAGTCGTGCAAGGCGATTGTTCCGATAAGCCCGATTTTTTCGGGTATTCGACCTTTTTTCCAACTTTGCCTGTTTTTTGGACGTTTTAAACCGAATCGGCGTTATGCTCTGGTTGGGTGCCAAAAGCCCGAATTGACCGGCAAATGCCGGAGCAGGAAGGAAAAGCCATGACAGTGCAGCAGTCCATTCAGGAACCCAGTTTTCGCGAGTCTGTGGATCTGATGTTCAACAGGGCCGTGGCCCTGATGGACCTCGGCCCCGGGCTGGAGGAAAAGATCAGGGTATGCAATGCGACCTATACTGTCCGTTTCGGTGTGCGTCTGCGTGGCGCGATCCATACCTTTACCGGGTATCGGTCTGTGCATTCCGAACATATGGAACCCGTCAAGGGTGGCATCCGCTTTGCAGTTGGCGTGCATCAGGACGAGGTCGAGGCGCTGGCGGCGCTGATGACCTACAAATGCGCCCTGGTCGAAGCGCCGTTTGGTGGCTCCAAGGGGGGGTTGCGGATCAACCCTGCCGATTGGGACGATCACGAGATGGAACTGATCACCCGCCGTTTCGCCTATGAGCTGATCAAGCGCGACCTGATCAATCCCGCGCAGAACGTGCCTGCCCCGGATATGGGGACGGGCGAACGGGAAATGGCGTGGATCGCCGACCAGTATAAACGAATGAACACCACCGACATCAACGGTGCGGCCTGTGTTACCGGCAAGCCCACCAATGCAGGCGGCATCGCCGGCCGGGTCGAGGCGACAGGCCGCGGCGTGCAATACGCCTTGCAAGAATTTTTCCGCCATCCCGAGGATATCGCGGCAGCGAAACTTTCCGGCACGCTGAAGGGCAAGCGGATCATTGTGCAGGGCCTTGGCAACGTGGGCTATCACGCCGCCAAATTCCTGTCCGAGGAAGACGGTGCGAAAATCACCGGGATCATCGAACATGATGGTGCGCTGCATGATGAAAACGGTCTTGACGTCGAGGCCGTGCGCGCATGGATCATCAAACGTGGCGGTGTCTCGGGCTATCCCGACGCAGTTCACCGCGTGGATGGGGCGGAACTGCTGGAGGCGGCGTGTGACATTCTGATCCCCGCCGCGCTGGAAGGTGTGATCAACCTTGGCAACGCAGACCGGATCAAGGCGCCGTTGATCATCGAAGCGGCCAATGGCCCTGTGACGGCGGGTGCCGATGACATACTGCGTGAAAAGGGGTGCGTGATCATTCCTGACATGTATGCCAATGCAGGCGGCGTCACCGTATCCTATTTCGAATGGGTCAAGAACTTGTCGCATATCCGCTTTGGCCGGATGCAGCGCCGCCAGGAAGAGGCACGCCACCAGCTGGTCGTGGACGAGTTGGAACGGCTGTCCGCTGACAAGCAGCTGGGCTGGACGCTGTCACCGAATTTCAAGGAAAAATACCTGCGCGGTGCGGACGAGCTTGAACTGGTGCGTTCGGGTCTGGATGACACCATGCGCGCCGCCTATCAGGCCATGCGCGCGGTCTGGCACGGGCGCGACGATGTGCATGATCTGCGCACTGCGGCCTATCTTGTATCGATTCGCAAAGTGGCGGACAGCTATCGTGCAAAAGGGCTTTGACAGGTCCGGCGCATGATGTTGCGCCTGAAAATGAACTGGACATGAATGCCGCCAAGGTCGCGTTCACCTTGCGTTCATGTCCGGTTCACCTACCATTAATCTTAAGTTAAAACACTGTTAATATTAGGTTATTTTATGCAGGTATGGCGCGCGCGCCATTATTGTGACGCATTTCAGCCGTTATTCGATCCTACGCAAATACGACTAGCAGTAGATTGAAATTTAACTCTGGGGTGCCGGCAAATGCAAAGGTCGATCCATCAATGGGCGCGACGTTTCACCAAGAGTGAGGACGGGAGCGCATCGATCGAGTCGCTTTTGTGGATTCCGATCTTTGTCTATTTTCTGATTTTGGTGCTCGATGTGTCCTTCATCTTTTTTGGCAAGGCACAGGTGCTACAGGTCGTGCAGGATGGCAACCGGGCCTTGTCGATCGGTGTTTTCACGACCGAACTGGAAACCGAGGAATTTGTCCGCACCGCCTTGGTGAATTACACGGCCTCTCCCGTCATCGACTCGCGCATTGATCTGGCCACCGGAGTTGTGACGACTGACGTCACTGTTCCGGCAACCGATCTGATGGTCGTCGGCTCTATCCCTGTGTTTCGCGGCACGCAGATTCCAATCTCTGCACAGCATTTTCTTGAACGGTAAGGATGGGTATATCCATGTCACATGAACAGAACGTTCTGAATGAGGCAAAACGGTTTCTGCGCCGCGAAGACGGTGGAATGACCGTTCTTGGCCTCTATTTCTTTATCTTCATGGCGATTTTCGGCGCTTTTGCGGTTGATGGCATGAACATTTCCGCATCCCAGGTCCATCTGCAGAAAGCCGCAGATCAGGCAGCACATGCCGCGCTTTACAATATGTCGTCGATGGGGGGTGACCCTGCCAATGCGGCCATCGCCAAGCAAAAGGCGATTGATGTGGTATCGGCCACGCTGCCGCCAGCACGCTTTGGCACCTCGATCGAGATTACGGATGTGACGTTCGGCCACTTTGATCACACGACGCGTAAATTCACGCCCGATCCGGCATCGACGTCGGCGGTGCTGGCCAAGACCAGCTTTACGCGCGGGCGGTTGAATGCGCTGAATACCTATCTGCTCAAGCTGATCGGATTCGATTCTTTCGATATCGAACGGTGGGCCGTCTATGAAATCTATCTGCCAGGCTGTCTGCGCGAAGGTTTCATTGCCGAAGGGATCGTTGATGTTCAATCGAACAACAACTTTTCCAACGGGTTTTGCATTCATTCCAACACACATGTGTCGTTGAACAACAACAATGAATTCGAGGCGGGCACGATCGTGTCGATGGAGGATCTGGACAACCTTGATCTGCCGTCTTCGGGGTTCCAGTCAAACGACGGTCTTCAGGCGGCCTTGCGTCAGGGCACGATGAACCTGCGTATCCTGAACCGGATCGAACATATGATCGCGCTTTACAAGGACCCGAGTGCTGTCGTGCCCGGCGACACACCTGCGCTGCCGGATTACATCACCGACAAGACGTTGCCGGCAAAGAAAATCACCGGCAAGGCCAATAAGATCGAAACTGCCGATCTTGATCCGGGCGTTGTCTATGAAGCGACCTGTCAGGGGAATAACGCGCTCAAGATCGATGCGAATGTGACGATGCGCAATGTTGTCATCGTCACGGATTGCAACATCTCGTTCACCAACGGCACGGCAGGGAGTTCGTTTGAAAACGTCATGATCCTGACATCCAGCATCGACGACAAATCCATCACGTCGCCCGCAGGTTTGCGGATTGGCGCGGATGACAAATGCACCGATGGCAACGGGGCCGTGATCGCGACGATGGGCGGCATCAGTTTCGTGTCCGGTGTCGAAATGTATGGATCGCAATTTCTGGCTCTGAAAGACATCATATTCAATTCCAACGCGATTGGCGTCGGGTCTTCGCTTGTCGCAGGCGGTGTGATTGATGCGACCTCGAATATGGAAATGACGCTTTGTGGTAATGGCACCGGCGATGCCGTCGAGTTGGATTATTTCCGTATGGTCCTGTGATCCGGCCAAATCCACGAAAGACCAAGGCGTCCCGTTGCAGGGGCGCTTTTTTTTCGTGATGTCGGCTGGTTGCCTGGGGTTGACGTAAAAAGGCCGCGCATTTTGTGATGGTGGTTGCTAGGTTGACACACAAATCCGCCCGTCGGCGCGGATGGCAGTTCAGAGGCAGCAAATGCGCTATTCCGGTTTTCGGGTGATCAAGGAAGGGCTGTTTGGCCAGAAAGGCTGGAAACCTGTCTGGCGCGATCCCATGCCCAAGGCGGAATATGACGCGGTGATCATTGGCGGTGGGGGGCATGGGTTGGCAACGGCCTATTACCTTGCCAAGGAACATGGGCTTACGAATATCGCCGTCCTTGAAAAGGGCTATATCGGCGGCGGCAACGTGGGGCGCAACACGACGATCGTGCGCGCCAATTACTTCCTGCCCGGCAATTCCGAATTCTATTCCCACTCTTTGCGGCTGTGGGAGAGGATGGAACAGGATCTGAACTATAATGTCATGCATTCCCAGCGCGGGCTGATCAACCTGTTCCATTCGGACGGACAGCGCGATGCCTTTGCCCGGCGTGGCAACGCGATGATCAATCAGGGTGACGATGCGGTGCTGCTGGACCGTGACGGGGTGCGCGAACATCTGCCTTACCTCGATTTCGACAATGCCCGTTTCCCGATCTATGGCGGCCTGCTGCATCCGCGCGGCGGCACGGCCCGGCATGATGCCGTGGCATGGGGCTATGCCCGTGGGGCGGACCAGCGCGGCGTTGACATCATCCAGAATTGCGAAGTCACCGGCATCGACATCGAAGACGGTGTCGTCAAAGGTGTGCAGACCACGCGCGGGGCGATCCGCGCGAAAAAAGTCGGCATCGTGGTGGCGGGCCGGTCAGGGCAGGTGGCGGCGATGGCTGGGATGCGCCTGCCGATCGAAAGCCATGTGTTGCAGGCATTCGTGACCGAAGGGTTGAAGCCGGTCATCGACCATGTGGTCAGTTTCGGCATGGGCCATTTCTATATCAGCCAGTCGGACAAGGGCGGGCTGGTGTTTGGTGGCGATCTGGATTTCTACGCCTCTTATGCGGCGCGTGGGAACCTGCCGATGAAAGAACACGTGATGGAGGCTGCGATGACGCTGATGCCGATGATCGGCAAGGCGCGTGTGCTGCGGTCATGGGGCGGGATCATGGATATGACACCCGATGGCAGCCCGATCATCGACAAGACCCCGACCGACGGATTGTTTATCGACTGCGGCTGGTGCTACGGCGGGTTCAAGGCGGTGCCGGGGTCGGGCTTCAGCTTTGCCCATCTGATGGCCACGGGGCGGCACCATGAACCTGCGGCGAAATTCCGGCTGGACCGGTTCCTCACGGGCGTCGGCCTGATGGATGAAGAGGGCACCGGTGCCCAGCATAATCTGCACTGAGGGGTGGGGAGATGGCTGTTTTTGAGTATTTTTGGCAAGATGATGAAAGGTGCGACGCATGAGGATCGCATGCCCCAATTGTGGCGACCGTGACCGCCGCGAATTCTATTATCAGGGTCATGCGGTGGTGCTGTCGCGGCCGTCGCGGGATGCGGGTGATCAGGCCTGGAATGATTACCTGCACAACCGCGACAACCCTGCCGGCATGACCCGCGATGTGTGGTATCATGAGGGCGGATGTGGCGCATGGCTGGTGGTGGAGCGCAACACTTTGACCCATACCGTGCAGGATGTCACGCTGGCGGAAAAGGCCCCTCGATGAGGTTACGCGCGCCGGAACAGACGGTTCGTTTCACCTTTGACGGGCGTGCCTTGCAGGGGGTGCCGGGTGAACCTGTCGCGGCCGCTTTGCTGGCCGATGGCGTACGGCTGGTTGCGCGGTCGTTCAAATATCATCGCCCCCGCGGGATCATGTCGGCGGGGCCCGAAGAGCAGAATGCGCTGGTGACCGTCGGGCGCGGCGCACAGGCCGACCCGAACGTGCGTGCGACGACGCTTGAGGTATCAGAGGGGCTGGACGTATTCAGCCAGAACGCATGGCCCAACCTGCGCCATGACCTGATGGCGGTGAATGATCTGGTCTCGCCGTTTTTGGGGGCGGGGTTTTATTACAAGACCTTCATGTGGCCGCGCGCATTCTGGGAAAAACTGTATGAACCGGTGATCCGTCGCGCGGCCGGACTGGGTGGGTTGAGCGGTGAAAACAATGCCGACCGCTATGAAAAGGCCTATGCGTTCTGCGATGTGCTGGTGATCGGTGCCGGGCCTGCGGGGCTGATGGCGGCGCTGACGGCGGGGCGGGCCGGGGCGGATGTGATATTAGCGGATGAAGACACCGCCATGGGCGGCCGCCTGCTGTGTGAGGTCGAAGCGGTTGACGGCAAGCCCAGCGGAGACTGGGTTGCGGCGGTTCTGGCTGAACTTGCCACGATGGACAATGTGCGCCTGATGGGCCGGACAACGGTGACGGGGGCCTATGATCAGGGCACCTATGGCGCGCTGGAACGCATCGGCGGGCCGCGCGCGCCGGACAAACCGCTGGAGTGTTTCTGGCGGATCGCCGCAAAACACGCGGTTCTTTGTGCAGGTGCGCTTGAACGTCCCATCGCATTTCCCAACAACGACCGACCGGGGATCATGATGGCCGGCGCGGTGCGCGCCTATGTCAATCGCTGGGGCGTCGCGCCGGGCAAGACAGTTACCATTTTTGCTAACAATGACGATGCCCACCGGACGGCCCGCGATCTGGCGGCGGCAGGTGTGCGGATTGCGGCGCTGATCGACAGCCGTGACACTGTGCAGGTCGCGGGGAATTTCCCTGTATTCACCGGTGGACAGGTGATCGCCACCAAGGGGCGCCACGGGCTTGAAAGCATCACCATAAGCCACAGCGGCGGCACCCGCGTGATCGGCACCGATTGTCTGGCCGTGTCGGGCGGATGGAATCCCACGGTGAATTTGACCTGCCACATGAACGGGCGGCCCGACTGGCGTGAAGATATCGCGTCATTCGTGCCGGCACCGGGCAGCATTCCGGGGCTGATGACCGCAGGTGCGTGCAACGGGACATTCGACACGCGGGGCTGTCTGCGCGAAGGGGCAGAGGTCGCGGTGCATGTGGCAAGCGCGCTTGGGCTGTCAGCATCGGTGGCGGTGCCGGACGGGGATGAGACCGCCTATCGGATCAGCCCCCTTTGGGCGGTGCCGGGCAAGGGGCGCAAGTGGATCGATTTCCAGAACGATGTGCATGTGAACGACGTTGCACAGGCCGTGCAGGAAAATTTCCGCGCGGTCGAGCATATGAAACGCTATACCACCCAAGGCATGGCCCCCGATCAGGGCAAATCCTCGAACGTGGTGGCCTTGGCGCTGCTGGCCGATGCGACTGGGCGGGGCATCCCGGAAACCGGCACCACGACATTCCGACCGCCCTATGTGCCGGTGTCGATCGCTGCGATGGGGGCGGGTGCGCAGGGCAAGGGGTTCGCGCCCGAACGGCTGACCCCATCCCATCGCGCCAGCGCTTCGCGGGGTGCGCCGATGATCGAGGCTGGGCTGTGGTATCGCCCCGGCTATTTTCCTGCGCCCGGTGAATCCACCTGGCGGGCGGCCTGCGACCGCGAAGTGGGGTTTGTGCGGGGTGCCGTGGGTGTCTGCGATGTGTCCACGCTGGGCAAGATCGACATTCAGGGGCCCGATGCAGGCGCACTTTTGGATTTCGTCTATGCAAATACGTTTTCGACGCTGCCGGTTGGTCGCGTCCGCTATGGGCTGATGCTGCGCGAAGACGGGCATGTGATGGATGACGGCACCACAGCACGGATGGGTGATGCGCATTTCGTCATGACGACTACGACGGCGGCAGCGGGGCAGGTGATGCGACATCTGGATTTTGTCTGTCAGGTGCTGCGCCCCCAGCTGGATGCGCGGGTCGTGTCCGTCACGGAACAATGGGCGCAGTTCGCTGTTGCGGGGCCAAGGGCGCGGGATTTGCTCGATACGGTTCTGGATGGGAAGATCGACAATGGGACGTGGCCGTTCATGGCCTGTGGTATTGCCAGCATTGCGGGGGTGTCGGCGCGGTTGTTCCGCATCTCGTTTTCTGGCGAACATGCCTATGAGGTCGCAGTGCCTGCCCGTTATGGTGAAAGCCTGTTCCGCCTGCTGGTAAACCAGGCCGAATTGCTGGGCGGTGGTCCCTACGGGATGGAAGCGCTGAATGTGCTGCGCATCGAAAAAGGGTTCATCACCCACGCGGAAATTGACGGGCGTACCACGGCGTTCGACATTGGAATGGACCGGATGGTCAGCTTGAAAAAGGATTGCATCGGGCAGGCGGCATCGCGCAGGCCCGGCCTGCTGGATGAAGAACGGGAACAACTGGTGGGGTTGATGCCGGTTGATCCGGCGCAAGCCCTGAGCGCTGGGGCATATTTGTTTGACAGAGGGGCGGATGCGGTGCGCGTGAATGATCAGGGCTATGTCACATCGGTGTGCCATTCGCCGACACTGGGAACGTCGCTGGCGCTGGGTTTTCTGAAACGGGGCCGCGCGCGCCATGGCGAAGTGATCAGATTGGTCGATCACCTGCGCGGGATTGCGGCGGATGTGACGGTCTGCGATCCGGTGTTCCTTGACCCGGACGGAGGGCAGGCACGTGGTTGAATTGCTGCCATTGACCCCTTGCGCAGGGCTTTTGCCGATGACGATCGGAGACATCACGGTAACCGAAGCGGACATGGAGCCGTTGCAATCTGTCGCCCCCCTTGCGGGGCAGGAAAGGGCAGTGTCGGCGGCGTTGGAACGTCAGCTTGGCATTGCCCTGACGAAGCCGAACCGCGCCGCGCGCAACGGGACGGCGCGTGTGCAGTGGTTCGGCCACGGCACGTGGCTGGTGCGGGGCGCCGTGGCGTTGGATGGTTTGGCCGCTGTCACCGATCAGTGCGACGCCTGGGCCAGTGTTGTCATCACAGGCGTGGGGATAGAAGATATGTTGGCACGCCTGGTGCCGATTGATCTGCGCGCCAGACCCTTTCCAGTGAACCAGACCGCCCGCACGTTGCTGGGCCATATGCCTTGCGCCATCACGCGCGTGGCGTCTGATGCGGTCGCGATCATGGTGATGCGATCCATGGCGCGCACGTTGGTGCATGAATTGGAGGCTGCGATGCGTGGCCGTGTTGCGTGCTCAAATTTCTAGAAATTTGAGGCCTCCGGCGGGGATATTTCTACTCTGAAGAAGCAATGGCCTTTGCCCTGTGAATCGCGGATACTGCATGCATGAGTCTGCCCCCCGGTTTCCTTGATGAATTGCGTGGCCGCCTGTCCCTTGGGCAGGTCGTGGGGCGCAAGGTCATGTGGGATACGCGCAAGTCCAATCAGGGCAAGGGCGATCTTTGGGCGCCGTGCCCCTTCCATCAGGAAAAAACCGCCAGTTTTCACGTGGATGACCGCAAGGGGTTTTATTACTGCTTTGGCTGCCACGCCAAGGGCGATGCGATTTCGTTTGTGCGCGAAACCGAAAACGTGGATTTCATGGAGGCGGTCAAGATTTTGGCTGCCGAGGCCGGAATGCCCGTTCCCGAACGCGACCCGCAGGCGCAGCAAAAGGCAGACAAGCGCAGCATCCTGATCGATGTGATGGAACAGGCGGTGCAGTGGCACCGACTGCAACTTCAGACTGGCGCTGCGGCCGAGGCCCGTGATTATCTGGCCCGGCGCGGGTTGAGTGAAGCGGCACAAGCGCGCTGGGAGATCGGATTCGCGCCCGCGCAGGGTGGTGTGATGGCGCATCTGACCGGCAAGGGCGTTGACCCCAAACTGGTCATCGAGGCCGGTCTGGCGGCGGAAAACGATCGGGGTGGTGCGCCTTATGACCGGTTCCGCGGGCGCATCATGTTCCCGATCCGTGATGGACGTGGGCGTGCCATCGGTTTTGGCGGCCGGGCGATGGACCCGAACCATCCGGCAAAATATTACAACTCTCCGGAAACGCCGTTGTTCGACAAGGGCCGCAGTCTTTATAACCACGGCCCGGCGCGCGAGGCGGCGGGCAAGGGCAGACCGCTGATCGTGGCCGAAGGCTATATGGACGTGATCGCCCTGTCAGAGGCAGGGTTCACGGCCACCGTCGCGCCGCTGGGCACTGCGATCACCGAGGATCAGTTGCGCCTGTTGTGGCGTATCGCGGACGAACCGATCATCGCGCTGGATGGGGATACCGCCGGTCTGCGGGCCGCGATGCGTGTCATCGACATTGCGCTGCCGCTGCTGGAGGCGGGCAAATCGCTGCGTTTTGCCCTGATGCCCCAGGGGTTGGACCCTGATGACCTGATCAAATCGCAGGGTGCGGGCGCAATGCAAAAGCTGCTGGATGCCGCTATTCCGATGGTGCAGCTTTTGTGGCGCCGCGAAACCGAGGGTAAGGTTTTCGACAGTCCTGAACGCAAGGCATCTCTGGACAAGGCGCTGCGTGAAAAGCTCAGGTTGATTGCAGACCCTTCGATCCGCAGCCACTACGGCGAAGCGGTCAAGCAGATGCGCTGGGAACTGTTCAGCGCCCGCAAGGCGGCATCGCGCAAGGGTGCAAATCGGGTGTGGGTGCGCAATCAAGACCCGTGGAAACGCGATGTCAGCCCGGTTGCGGCCAGCAAGATGTCAGCGCTGGGGGCGGGGGCATCGGACGAAGACCATCTGCGCGAAGCTGTCATACTGGCGACCCTGATCGTGGCGCCGCAAATTGCGTTGGAATTTGAAACCTCGCTGGAACAGATCGAAAGCCGTGATCCGACGCACCGTGAATTGCACGCCTGTCTTTTGCGGCATCTTGGGCAGCCTGATTTGCAGGCCGCGATTGTCGCTGATCTGGGTGCGGCCCCTCTTGAAAAACTGATGAGCCAAAGCCATGTGGCAATCAGCCCCGCGATCCGCCGGGGGGGCGATACGGACGTGGCGCGCATGTGCCTTGCCGAAGAATTCGCCAAACTGGCCGCGCGCCGCGGTCACGCCCGCGAGATCGAGGATGCGGTCGAAGATCTGAGCGGGGTCGCCGACGAAGGGGTGACATGGCGGTTGGCGCAAGCCTCTGCTGCTGTCGATCGCGCAGGGCGCGGCAACAATGAAGATAGGGCAGAGTATGATCTTGCCGACAATGGGGCGCGGATGAAACGGGACGAACGCGATGCTTTCGATCAGCTTCTTGATCAGATCCGCTTTGCAAAGGGCGGGAAAAGCCCTAGGTCTTGAGCTGTGCAACAGACTTTGAAAATAAGGCGCTGACAGGTTGCGAATCGCCGCAATGCAAGATTGATTCGGTTTTGACCGAATCTGCCGAATCACTCGGCACGGAATTGACGTTATGAGAGGCTGCTGAATGGCTGCGAAAGATACTGACGATCGTAAGAATGCAGACCAGGATGGCGATATCAGCCTTGATATGAGTCAGGCCGCCGTCAAGAAGATGATCGCCGACGCGCGCGAACGCGGCTATATCACCTATGACCAGTTGAACGCGGTGCTGCCACCCGAGCAGGTATCGTCGGACCAGATCGAAGACGTGATGTCGATGCTGTCCGAAATGGGTATTCAGGTCACCGAAGAAGAAGAATCCGAAGAAAGCGAAGACCCGCAGGGCGGCACCGAGGTTGCGACCGTAGCCGGGTCGCGCGACGTGACCATCGGTGGCGCCGAAGCTGAAAAGCTGGATCGTACCGACGACCCCGTTCGGATGTATCTGCGCGAGATGGGCAGTGTCGAATTGCTGTCGCGAGAGGGCGAGATCGCCATCGCCAAGCGGATCGAGGCCGGGCGCAACACAATGATCCTTGGGCTGTGCGAAAGCCCGCTGACCTTTCAGGCCATTACCATCTGGCGCGACGAATTGCTGTCAGAGGATATTCTGCTGCGCGATGTGATCGACCTGGAAACCACCTTTGGTGATCAATTGGGCGAGGATGGCGAGGAAGAAGCGGTTGTTGCCGCCCCGATCCCGGGCGTTACACCCGCCGAAAAGGAAGACACCCAGGAACTGGACGCCGACGGCAACCCGATTGCCAAGGATGACGACGACGATGACGACGAGCAGGCGAACATGTCGCTGGCCGCAATGGAGGCCGCGCTCAAGCCGCGCGTATTGGACACGCTGGAGGTTATCGCACGCGATTTCGCCAAGCTGAGCGATATGCAGGATGCGCGTATGTCCGCGACCCTGAACGAGGATTCGTCGTTTTCGGACAAGGATGAAAAGAAATACCAGAAACTGCGCGCCGAGATCGTCGAACTGGTGAATTCGCTGCACCTGCACAACAACCGGATTGAAGCACTGATCGACCAGCTTTACGGGATCAACCGCCGCATCATGTCGATAGACAGCTCGATGGTGAAACTGGCTGATCAGGCGCGGATCAATCGCCGAGAGTTCATTGACGCCTATCGCGGCCGCGAATTGGACCCGAACTGGTTGGATGACATGGCCGACAAGCCCGGTCGTGGCTGGCAAGGTCTGATCGAACGCTCGACCGCCAAGATCGAAGAGCTGCGCGGCGACATGGCGCAGGTTGGCCAGTATGTGGGCGTGGACATCACCGAGTTTCGCCGTATCGTTCAACAGGTTCAGAAGGGCGAAAAGGAAGCCCGCCAGGCGAAAAAGGAAATGGTCGAGGCGAACCTGCGGCTTGTGATTTCGATTGCCAAGAAATACACGAACCGCGGTTTGCAGTTCCTTGACCTGATCCAGGAAGGCAACATCGGCCTGATGAAGGCCGTGGATAAATTCGAATACCGTCGCGGTTATAAGTTCAGCACCTATGCAACGTGGTGGATCCGTCAGGCGATTACCCGGTCGATTGCCGATCAGGCGCGCACGATCCGTATTCCGGTTCATATGATCGAAACGATCAACAAGCTGGTCCGCACCGGACGGCAGATGTTGCACGAAATCGGCCGCGAACCCACGCCCGAGGAATTGGCAGAAAAGCTGCAGATGCCGCTGGAAAAGGTCCGCAAGGTGATGAAGATCGCCAAGGAACCGATTTCGCTGGAAACGCCGATCGGCGACGAAGAGGACAGCCAGCTTGGCGATTTCATCGAAGACAAGAACGCGATCCTGCCGCTGGACAGCGCTATTCAGGAAAACCTCAAGGAAACGACAACCCGCGTGCTGGCGTCCCTGACCCCACGCGAAGAACGTGTGTTGCGGATGCGGTTTGGCATCGGCATGAACACCGACCACACGCTGGAAGAAGTCGGTCAGCAGTTCAGCGTGACCCGTGAACGCATCCGCCAGATCGAGGCGAAGGCGCTGCGCAAGCTGAAGCATCCGAGCAGATCGCGGAAGTTGCGGAGTTTCCTGGATCAGTGATGGAAAGCCCCCGGTTTCGGGGGCTTTTTTTCGGCGAATCAGTCAGAGCGACGACCCCTGTCGGGGTGTCGTGACTTCAAAACCAATTGAGCAAGATCAATCGCCCGCCCCTGCACCCCGGTTAATCATATCGGGCACGCATGCGGTGGTGCGCCTTGAATTGGTGAACCGCGTGCTTTTTCCCGCGTGCCCCTTCGCAGCGAAGGGTTCTTTCAGAGGAGAAAACCATGCGATTTGCATTTGTTCTGACATCGGCCGCATTGATCGGGTCGGCTTTCGTGACTAGCGCTACCGCCCAAGACACCGGTGAGTCACTTTACATGGACGCCTGTGCCTCCTGCCACGGGGCTGCGGGCATGGGCGCCGGGCCCTTGGCTGAATATATGACGGCGGATGTGCCCAACCTGACACAGCTGAGCCAGCGGAATGACGGTGTGTTTCCGATGCTTGACGTGATCCAGACCATCGATGGACGCACCGGGATCAGGGGGCACGGGTCGGAAATGCCGGTTTGGGGTCGCCAGTTCAAGGCTGAAACCATTGACGATGCCGGGATTTATGGCAGCGAAGTTTATGCCCGCGGCAAGATCCTGTCGCTCGCCTATTATCTGGAATCGATCCAGGAGGACTAGGCGAAGCCCGCCCAACGCTCCTACAAACCTAAATAAAAAGGACAGGTCATGCGTATTTCCATCCGGCTCATCACTGCCACCCTTGCCGTGATACTGGCTGCCTGCGAAGACACGAACCGCTACCCTGTGACAGAGGAACAATGCGGGCCTGACGACCCGGTGCTGGGCCTTGACGCCGCAGACTGCAATGTGGCCCCGTCGGGAACGGGCATCGGCATGTGATGATCTTATGGGTTGCATGGGGCGTTCGTGCTGCGCAAGGATGCCTCCCATGCAGACCCGATTTGACATCGCCACGACCGGCCCCGGATTGTATGAATTCACGTCTGATGTGGCCCGATGGGTGCAGGGGACAGGGCTGTTAACCCTGTTCATACGCCATACATCGGCCAGCCTGCTGATCCAGGAAAATGCCGACGCGCAGGTGCAGACGGACCTGCAAAACTATTTCGCTCGGCTGGTGCCACCCAGCACGGATCCGGCCATGGGGTATCTGACCCACACCTATGAAGGTCCTGACGATATGCCCGCCCATATTAAGGCTGCGCTTTTGCCCACGCATCTGTCCATTCCCGTGATGAACGGCCAGATGGCGCTGGGAACGTGGCAGGGGATTTACCTGTTTGAGCATCGCGACAAGCCACATCAGCGGCAAGTGGTGGCGCATCTGGGATAGAGTCCGAACAGCAACGGTTTGCACCCCTGCATCTTGGGGCGCAAATTGCCCACTACCCAAAACCTGCGCACCTTCCTATAGTGCCTGTGGATAACCGGGGCGCAGACCCCAAGCCGAGCAACAAGGACATCTTATGCGCTGCCCATTTTGTGGAAATGTTGATACCCAAGTCAAAGACAGTCGCCCAGCCGAAGATCATGTGGCGATCCGCAGAAGGCGGCTTTGTCCGGCCTGTGGTGGCCGGTTTACCACCTATGAACGGGTGCAACTGCGCGATCTGGTCGTGATCAAGACGAATGGCCGCCGCGAGGATTTCGACCGGCCCAAGCTGGAACGCTCGATCCGCATCGCCTTGCAGAAACGGCCCGTGGAACCCGAACGGATGGACCAGATGATCAGCGGGATCGTCCGCCGCCTGGAAAGCATGGGGGAAACGGATATTCCGTCCGGCACGATCGGCGAGATCGTGATGGAAAGCCTCGCGCGGATCGACACCGTCGCTTATGTGCGCTTTGCCAGCGTCTACAAGAATTTTCAGGCCGCAGATGATTTTGACAAGTTCGTCAGTGAATTGCGACCGGACACCCCCGCAGAAGATACGTGACAAGCGCCGCTGACGCCCGTTTCATGGCGCTGGCCCTGTCGTTGGGGCGGCGCGGCATGGGTCGCGTGTGGCCGAACCCTGCCGTCGGTTGTGTGATCGTGCAGGATGGCCGGATCGTAGGCCGCGGCCAGACCGCCGATGGGGGGCGGCCCCATGCCGAACCCGTCGCGCTGGCACAGGCGGGGTCTGCGGCACGCGGGGCGACCGCCTATGTCTCGCTTGAACCCTGCGCCCATCATGGCCAGACCCCGCCTTGCGCCGACGCGCTGATCGCGGCGGGTGTGGCGCGTGTCGTGATTGCAACAGGGGATCCTGATCCGCGCGTGGGTGGGCGTGGTACCGCCATGCTGCGCGCTGCCGGTATCGCGGTGGATACCGGCGTGCTGGAAAAGCAGGCGCAGCGCGACCATGCCGGTTTTTTCCTGCGGGTGACCGAAAACCGCCCGTTTGTAACGCTGAAACTGGCAGGCACGCTGGACGGGCGGATCGCCACCGCATCGGGCGAAAGCCAGTGGATCACAGGGCCAGAGGCGCGGCGTGCCGTGCATATGATGCGCGCCCGCCATGATGCGGTCATGGTGGGGGCGGGGACAGTGCGCGCAGATGACCCCGCGCTGACCGTCCGGGGCATGGGCGATCTGCGCCAGCCGGTGCGGGTCGTGATTTCGCGCGCGATGAAAATTCCGGTGACAGCACAACTGGCGCAGACGGCCGGGGACGTGCCGGTTTGGCTGTGCCACGGCGCAGGGGCCGATGTGGCCGACTGGACTGCGGCGGGCGCGCTCAGCCTGCCCTGTCCGGTGGCCGCGGGGCAGGTTGACCCGGACGCGGCGATGGCTGCCTTGGCAGGGCAGGGGATCACGCGCGTGTTCTGCGAAGGTGGCGGGATGCTGGCCGCTTCGCTGTTGTCGGCGGGGTTGGTCGATGCTTTGGTGGTGTTTTCCGCAGGGATGGCCATCGGGGCCGAGGGCACGCCGTCGCTGGCTGCAATGGGTGTGGACAGGCTGGCGTCGGCGCCACGGTTCAAGTTGGATCAGGTCCGGCCCGTCGGGGGCGATATCATGCATACCTGGGTGCGGGCCTAGCGCCACAAGAAGGCATAGCTTGCAAACAGTCCCTGCAATTTTGCCAGCGTCCGGTTCATGGACCCCGGTTTCGGAATATCGTCATTCTCTAGCCTGTCCACGACGACCTCGACCGGGCAAGGCAGCCTTGTGATTGGATCGAAATAGCGCGGATAGGCGATCAGGGCCGCGTGGACCAAACCGACCAGATCGACCGTGACCGCCCGGCGCGGGATTGGCATCGCACGGTCGTCGGTCAGCCCCCAACCGGCATAAAACGGCGTTCCCAGACAGGTAACAGGTTTGCCGTGCAGCAAGGCTTCGAACCCTAACAGCGACGTCATTGTCCAGACCTCATCTACCTGTTCCAGCGCTGTGATCGGGTTGGTTGCGGTCAGGACCACATCGGCGAAATCTCCGGCATCGGGCACGGCGCCCGGGCGCAGGCCCGCCTCGACATCCGGGTGTGGTTTGTAGACGATCACCGCTGCGGGGTTCGCCTGCCGGGTGGTCGCCAAAAGATCGCGGTTCGTCTTGATATCCGCCGCACCCAGCCGGATCGCGGCGTCATCTTCGACCTGACCGGGGACCAGAATGCGGCGGCCCCTTGGCAGGTCAGGCAGGGCCTTGGACTGGTCGAGGTTATATTTCGACAGGCGTGCATGTGTGATACGATCAATCAGGGCGCGTGCGCGGGTGCGCGTCGCGGCATCCAGATCGGCGCTTGCACTGATCAGTGCCTCCAGATCGCTGGGGCGGGTTGCGTCATAATAAATGCCGGTCCGGTCCAGCACGAGGCTGAGAGGCGCCACCAGATCGGCGCCCAACCCGCGCGAGCGCAAAAAGCCGTCTTCGACCAGCACCGCATCTGTTGCACCGGTACTGCCCCAGCGCATCAGGCAACGGTCCGTTGTCTGCGCCCGGGTCAGGGCCTTTGGCCCGCGGGCAAACTGAACCCGGTGCGCCGTTCCGAAAAACCGTTGCAGCGGTGCGCGTTTCCACAGGCGCATATCTGCTGCGACCCAACCGCGATGATCGTCGCGCCATGCACGGGCAAGTGCGCTCAATGTTGCCGCGGCCTCTTCAAAACTGCAAAGCCGGTCATGAAAGGGATCATACCACGTGGGGTAAAGGATCATCGCGCCGGCAAAAAGCTGGGCGCGGGTCAGATTGCGCTGTCGGCGCTGAAGCGGTTTACGATCATCGGACAGGCCCCAGCCGATGTAAAACGGCTGGCCAAAAACGACGGGCTTGTGCCCTGCCAAAATCGCCTCGAACCCCATCTGCGATGTGACGGTATAGACGGCAATCGCACCCGCGAACAACACCCAGGGCGACAGGGGGGCGTCGCACAGGCTGATCCGGTCCGTTTCATCGTCCGCTGTGAAATAGCCAGACCTGTGTCCAGCGACCATTTCTGGGTGCGTCTTGATGATGATTTGCGCGCCGGGGTGTTCGGTCTGGGCGTAAAACAGCATTTCGCGGAACGTGTTGCTGTCGGCACTGCTGGCTTTGATTGATGCGTCCTTGCGTGTCTGGTCGATCACGAGAACATAGCCGGGGTCCGGGGCAGGCAGGGCGGGATCACAGGCGTTATATTTTGACAGATGCCCGTCTTGCAGGGTCGTGATCCCGGCGCGGGCGCGGTCCAGCAGGGCGGTATCGTCCAGTGGATGCTCGGACAGGATCAGTTCCAGATCAGTGGGTTTGGCGGGATCGAAATGCACACCGCGCCGGTCGATGTTCAAGCCAATCGGCGCGTCGCCGTCGCGCCCGGTGCGGACAGACCGCAGAAAACTGTCCTCGACCCGCACAACTGCGGCGCGGCACCGTTCTGCCACCGCTTCACCCCGAGGCGCGGTCGGGCTGTGCCCCCAAACCCCCACCAGATCATCCGGTCCCGGTGCGCCCAGCCGGATGTC
>NZ_CBFIBD010000036.1:0-28606 GCF_965660735.1 Yoonia sp. | reverse complement strand
ATTGCTACAGAGCCAATGCTGCGTGCTAGAGCCGCCCTGCGCATTGAGCTGGCGAGCCTTGAGAGGCAGGTACGCCAGCTCGCTAAGGATGATCCGGTTTGCCATCGTCTGATGACGATGCCGGGAATTGGTGCAGTTGTGGCACTAACCTACCGCTCTGCTGTTGATGATCCTGCCCGCTTCACCTCATCGAAAAAAGTGGGGCCGTGGGTCGGCCTAACGCCCTCACGCAGCCAGTCCGGTGAAAGGGACGTCTCCGGCGGCATCACCAAGGCCGGCGACGTCAACCTTAGGCGGGCACTGTGCCAAGCCGCAACTGTGATGATGCATCGCGGTCGATCAACATGGCTGCGAACTTGGGGCGCTAAGGTCGCGCACCGTCGAGGCCGCAAGTGTGCCATGGTTGCCTTGGCGCGTCGCATCGCCGTGATACTGCATCGGATCTGGGTCGACGGCACCACATTCCAGTCAGAGGCAGCCCCGAACATGGCCTAATCAACCGACACCCCACCTGTTGCCTGCTCAATTGCAGGTCTTCGAGGTCCCGCAGGGACGTAGTCCCGATGATGCCGTGGTCAGGACAGTCGCTGACATCGATCAAGCACGCCTATGAGATAGGCACATCGGAATTACATCGAACCAGCATCATGTTGGCAGCCCCCGCGCTGACCACGGACCGAAGCATGTACCCCAAGGGCCTCAATCAAAGACCGCATGACAGCATAGAGTGGAACAAAAAACCGCAGAAACCGCTTTGGCGGAAAAATCGACTTGCAAAAAATAGCTTGACCAGGACGATCCCGTTACCGAAGTCCTGACCCTAACATACATTAGCGGACTCAATTGGGAGCAGGTCAGGACTGAACGCCCCGGACAAGGACACTCGCGCCCGCTGCGTTAGAATATTCTCAGCTTGCAGGGGACAAGAATTGGCTCTTTCGTGGTCTGAGGTTTGCCGATCAGTTCAAAGCCTATTTTCAGCATTGTTGTGACGTCCTGTTCAACCATTCCGATATTGCCGGGAAGGAACGAACCGAATGGATCCCAGTCAAAGCAGCCGTATTTTACCTTGTCTGCGTCTTTTTCAAGCTCGCTGTGCCATCTAACAACGCCCTCTAGTGAAATCGTCGAATTGACAAAAATACCCGAAGGGCCGTCTGGCCGGAAATCCTTCAGAACCATTGCAGCGCTCTCGGCCGAATAGCCGTTTGCCATGATATGGGAATCGGGGACGGAAATTGAACGATCGTGCTGCGCAGACAGGAAACCTTTCAGTCGGGCGGCGGTGTTGTGATCGGCCAGTCGGCCACCGACGAACCGCAAGGGCCCGCTCCAGCCAAGTTCTTGTTCGCAATGGTCGAGAATAAGGTTGGTCAGGTCGCGGGCCGCAGTATAGTTGTCTGAAATTACGGACGGGGCATTCTTACCTGGCAAATCGAGGTTGATCGATTGAACGCCCGACGCATTGCAGAATGCCGAAATGCGATCCGGGTCAGTGGCGCCGGTCGAGATCAGGCATTCGGCCTGATAAGAGATAAGCTCTTTTGCGGCCTCAAATTCGAGGTCGGGGTCACGTTGAGTGCATGTGACGACAGGAAAGAACCCGCGCGCGCGGGCCATTATCTCAAACTGCTCGGCAATGTTGCCAAAGTATCGGTTGTCATATTTCGGAACGATCATGCCGACAATGTTGGAGCGATCCCGACGCAGCAAGCTGGCTTGCACGTTGACAGAGTACCCTTGCTCTTCCGCCAACTGCATCACGCGTTCGGCCAGTTTTCGACTGATTCGGCGCTTTTCCCACGTCCCGTTGAGTACGGAACTTACCGCGCTGGGAGATGCATCTGCAAGTTTAGCCAGATCGTAAATCGTTGTTCTCTTGGACTCTTTTTCCATATCTCTTGCCGCGACCTTCAGCAATTCACACTAAATTATCGGAACTATATTGACTCAGAACAATCGATGGAGCAACTTTGCTCAATCGATGGTGCAAATAAAACTGTCGGTTGCGCATACTTTGTGATGCGTTGGGAGGAGTTCAGTTCTAGTCGATGGCTGCCCGATGCGTAGGGCAGTACAAGACGCCTTGTTTTCCTCTCAGGCATCGCTCTCCGCATCAGCGGGGCTCAATTTGGTTTGGAGGAGCAAACAAATGAACAAGACCACCTTACTTGCGACGGCATCAACGCTGGTCGCGACACTGATCGCCACAGCGGCAACCGCCCAGACCGTGGCGTTCCTTATGCCTGATCAGGCCTCGACCCGTTATGAAGAAAAAGACTGGCCGGGCTTTCAGGCCGCGATGAGTGACCTGTGCCCGGATTGCACGCTGATCTATCAGAACGGCAATGCGGACGTCGCCCTGCAACAGCAGCAGTTCAATTCCGTTATCGCACAAGGCGCAACTGTGGTTGTTCTTGATCCGGTGGATTCTGCTGCCGCTGCGGCCCTTGTTGAAATTGCGCGTTCGCAGGACGTAAAGGTCATTGCCTATGACCGCCCCATTCCCGACTCGCCTGCCGATTTCTATGTCTCCTTTGATAACGAAGGCATCGGTTACGCCATCGCGCAATCACTGGTCGAAAACCTTCAGGCCAAAGGTGTTCCCCAAGGCGCTGGTGTCCTTCAGATCAACGGTTCTCCCACTGATGCGGCGGCTGGTCTGATCCGCGACGGGATCGATCGGGCGCTTGATGCATCGCCTTATGTGACGCTGTCCGAATTCGATACGCCCGACTGGGCCCCGCCGCGCGCGCAGGAATGGACTGCGGGCCAGATCACGCGCTTTGGCAGTGATATCATGGGGATCGTGGCGGCCAATGACGGCACCGGCGGTGGGGCAATTGCCGCGCTCAAAGCTTCGGGTGCAGATCCGCTTCCACCGGTGACAGGCAACGACGCGACAATTGCAGCGCTGCAGCTGATTATCGCAGGCGACCAATACAACACGATTTCAAAGCCTTCTGAAATCGTGGCAGCAGCGGCGGCTGAAATCGCAATGACGTTGATCAACGGTGAAACGCCCGAGGCCACGTCGACGCTATACAATACACCGTCGCAACTGTTCGTGCCCGCGGTCGTCACGCAGGATAACATCAAAGCCGAGATTTTCGACGCTGGCATTCAATCAGTGGCGGAAGTCTGCACAGCCGAATATGCAGAGGCCTGCGAAGCGCTTGGTATCAAATAAGCGAACGCGCGGCACTGATCGTTTGGTGCCGCGCAGCCATACCCGGGAGGAGAATGCCATGACACAGCAGAATGCAGGCCCCGAAAAGGGCGAACTTATTCTAAAGCTGCGCAATGTCGGTAAGAAATTTGGTGCCGTGACTGCCCTCGAAGACATCGAACTTGAAGTTCATGCAGGTGAGGTCGTGGCCCTTGTCGGGGATAACGGCGCGGGCAAATCCACGCTTGTCAAGGTTTTGGCCGGGGTCCATCAGCCAACGTCGGGCACCATCGAGTATCTGGGCAAGCCGGTTACGCTGGATACACCGGGTGCTGCGCTTGAAATGGGGATCGCAACCGTCTTTCAGGATCTGGCCCTTTGCGAGAATCTGGATGTCGTCGCTAATCTCTTTCTGGGTCACGAGATTTCGCCTTGGCGCATGGACGAAGTGCAAATGGAGGTTCGTGCTTGGACATTGTTGCAGGAACTGGCGGCGCGCATCCCGTCGGTGCGCGAACCGATTGCATCACTTTCAGGCGGCCAGCGTCAGACCGTCGCCATCGCACGGTCGCTGCTGCTGGACCCGCACATCATCATGCTGGATGAACCGACTGCCGCTTTGGGCGTCGCACAGACAGCGGAAGTGCTTAATCTGATCGAGCGGGTTCGTGACCGCGGCCATGGTGTCATTCTGATTTCGCACAATATGGAAGACGTGCGCGCAGTGGCCGACCGGATTGTCGTGCTGCGTCTGGGAAAGAATAACGGGGTCTTCGACGCTGAAACATCCCATCAGGATCTGGTCTCGGCGATCACCGGCGCCAGCGAGAACTCGGTCTCGCGGCGGGCGACAAGGAAACGCGCAGAAGTGGGGGCAGATGTATGACACAGAATATTCAAGAAAACGATGTGAGCCCGCGACTTGACCGCGCCGATACGCGTGTGCGTCACGATGCCGGTATTTCGGGCGCAATGCGCGGCTTTGTAGATCAGGTGCGTTCTGGCGATCTGGGTATGCTGCCGGTTGTCGTGGGGCTGCTGTTGATCTCGGTTGTGTTCAGCACCCTGAACCCCATTTTTCTTGCGCCCAACAATCTGGTCAACCTGTTGTTTGACGCAGCAGCGGTCGGATTGCTGGCACTCGGTGTCGTATGCGTTTTGCTGTTGGGTGAAATTGATCTGTCCATCGGTTCGATGAGCGGTCTTGCCTCTGCAATGACCGGCGTTCTTTGGGTTAATTCCGGCGTCCCGTTGCCCGTCACGATCGTCGCGGTGATGTTTACCGGTGCTTTGGTCGGGCTTCTTTTCGGATTTCTGCGCAATCAGTTTGAAATGCCAAGTTTCGTGGCTACGCTGGCGGGGTTGCTCGCACTTTTGGGCCTTCAACTTTATATTCTGGGTCCGACCGGATCGATCAATATGCCCTTTACGTCACCTCTTGTGCGTTTCGGACAGATAATGATCATGCCGGCCTGGATTTCGTATAGTGTTGCGGTCATTCCAGGGATATTGATCGTACTGGGCAAAATGCGCACGAACCAGCAGCGCAGTGCTGCAAACCTTTCTGCCAGCCCAATGAGCGTCGCAGTGGTAAAGGCCGCATTCCTCACAATCGCGCTTGTTTTTGTGGTGTTCTATCTGGAGCAAGGCCGCGGTGTGCCGTGGATGTTTGGCATATTTGTTTTGTTTGTCGTGATCCTCAACTATGCGCTAACCCGCACGCAGTGGGGACGTTCGATGTTTGCCGTGGGTGGTAATGCTGAAGCCGCACGCAGGTCGGGCATAAATGTAAAGCGCATTCGCCTGTCGGCGTTCGTCGTCTGTTCTACATTTGCAGCACTCGGCGGCGTGTTCGCTGCGGCCCGCCTTGCCTCGGCCAGCCAGCAAGCTGGGACTGGTGATGTGAACCTGAACGCCATTGCGGCAGCCGTGATAGGGGGCACGTCGCTGTTCGGTGGCCGCGGGTCTGCCTGGTCTGCCTTGTTGGGCGTTCTTGTTATCATGGCAATCTCCAACGGGCTTACATTGCTCAACCTCAGCTCTTCTTTGCGCTACATGATAACGGGGGCGGTCCTTGCCATTGCTGTCATCGTTGACTCTCTCGCGCGGCGTTCGCGTGCAAGCCATGGTCGCGCCTAAAGTATCGGAACATGAAAATGATCAAGTCGATGGACAAAAAGACCGCTGCAATCACGGGTGCTGCGTCGGGGATCGGGCTCGAATGTGCGCGCATCCTGATCGAGGAAGGCGCCCAGGTCGTCCTGATTGATCGGGCCAAAGACCGACTAGGCGCGCTGTGTGAGGAACTGGGCGACGCGGCCAAACCACTTGTCATTGACCTACTTGACGGGCCGCAAGTTTCTGGAATGTTGCCGCAGATCGAAAGACTGGTTGGCCCGCTTGATATATTCCACGCAAATGCAGGCGCATATGTGGGCGGGGCAGCCGCAGACGGCAATCCCGATGAATGGGACAGGATGCTGAACCTGAACATCAACGCGGCCTTTCGCAGTGTTCAGGCCGTTTTGCCCGCGATGATTGAACGCAAGACCGGTGACATCATCTTTACCAGTTCGGTGGCCGGTGTTGTCCCCGTCGTATGGGAACCGATCTATACGGCATCAAAGTTCGCGGTTCAGGCGTTCCTGCACGCAACCCGCCGCCAGGTTTCGCAATACGGCATCCGCATGGGTGCCGTCCTCCCCGGGCCAGTCGTTACGGCACTGCTGGACGACTGGCCCAAAGAGAAAATGGACGAGGCGCTTGCCAACGGATCGCTGATGCAACCACGCGAGGTTGCAGAGGCCGTTCTGTTCATGCTGACCCGACCGCGCGGCGTCGTGATCCGCGACATGGTGATCTTGCCCAACAGCGTCGATCTTTGAGCGGCGGGAAGGAGACAATATGATGACCGGATCGCAAGCGAATGAAAGCTATGTCATTGGTATTGACGTCGGGACCGGCAGCGCGCGGGCTGGCGTGTTTACGACCGATGGCCGGATGGTCGGTACTGCCAAATGTCCGGTTTCCATTCATCGCGAGGGTGCGGCCACAGTCGAGCAATCCAGTGATGATATCTGGCAGGCCGTCGTCAAATCCGTACGGGGTGCGGTCAAATCATCGGGAGTAGAACCCGAGCATGTGCGCGGTATCGGCTTTGATGCGACCTGTTCGTTGGTCGTACTTGGCGACCGCGGTGTGCCCTTGCCTGTCGGTGACCCATGCAATCCAGAACGCAATGTCATTGTGTGGATGGATCACCGCGCGCTGAAGCAGGCCGAACGGATCAACGCGCTTGGCCACCGGGTTCTTGATTATGTAGGCGGTCGCATCTCGCCCGAAATGGAGACACCCAAACTGCTTTGGCTTAAGGAAAACAGGCCAGAGGTTTATGCCAGCGCGTGGCAATTCATGGACCTGACAGACTTTCTGACATGGCGTGCATCCGGCGATCTTGCGCGCTCTGTTTGTACGGTGACCTGCAAGTGGACCTATATGGCACATAAAGGCAGTTGGGATGCGGAATATTTCAATACGATAGGCTTGGGTGAAATTGTCGAAGAGAATTTCAGGCGCATCGGTGTAGACATCGTGCCTGCGGGGTCGGCCCTTGGTGATGGTCTGTCCGCACAGGCCGCGAAAGAATTCGGGCTTGTTGCCGGCACTCCGGTCGCTGCCGGTCTGATAGATGCGCACGCCGGAGGGATCGGTTCAGTGGGTGCGCAAGGCGGAGGCGGAGCAGAAGCAAATCTTGCCTACGTCTTTGGCACGTCGTCTTGCACGATGACCTCGACAAAGGAACCGGTTTTCGTTCCGGGTGTTTGGGGTCCGTATTATTCGGCGATGGTGCCCGGGCTCTGGCTGAATGAAGGCGGGCAATCTGCCGCAGGCGCCGCAATCGATCATTTGCTCGCGTTTCATCCACACGCAGCTGAAGCACAGGCGCAGGCGGCGGGCGACGCGCATTCATTGCCCGGCTGGCTTGCTGCGCATGCGCATGCCCTATTGGGCGACAACCTGAACGCGGGTTCACTTGCCGGTCAAATACATGTGGTGCCGGAATTTCTGGGCAATCGCGCACCCTATGCTGATCCGCATACGCGGGCGGTCATCTGTGGGCTGGGGATGGAGCGTGATCTTGAAAGTCTCGTCGCACTTTATGTCGCGGGGTTATGCGGGATTGGCTATGGATTGCGTCAAATCATCGAGGCACAAGCCGCGGCAGGTGCACCGATCAAGCGGATCGTCATCAGCGGCGGCGCAGGGCGCAATGATCTGATCAGGCAACTACTTGCAGATGCGACAGGCGTCGAAGTCGCAGCACCTGCCGCAGAGGAACCCGTTCTGCTGGGCGCGGCGATTTTGGGCATTGTCGCGGCGGGTATCCACGCTGATATTCACGATGCGATGGAGCGCATGTCATCTTTCGCAACGCGGTACACACCTCAACCCGGCCCGGCGAAAGAACTTCACGACGCCCGTTTCGAAACATTCCTGCAACTGCAATCTGTTGCCAGACAGGCAGCCAAACGTTGATTTTCACCAGATTTGTTGACCGCTACACTGGCCCGCGTCAACCCGGCCAGTGTGTTCTGATTCTCGGACTCGCAATTCAGTCCGATTTCAAAACATCACAAGTGTTTACGAAACTGGATAATTGCATTCATAGCTTCAACAATCCAACGCAATGGATCGCCTCTATCAGGGCGAAAAAATAAGGCAAAATAACGGCCGTCTGGTGATGGGTCTAATAGCGCGCAGCGGCCAAAACCCTTGGCCTGCGGCCAGTCATGGCCCGTAGATACAGTGTTGAAACCACGATTGAATTTTGACTAAAGCGTTGGCAAACCAGAAAAATTGTGGAATTTAAGAAAAGCTGCGCCGGTGTTGCGTATCCTTTCCCCAAGTGTGCGGAAAAAACGTGAATAGACATGAGATTCAGAACATGCGCATGGTGATGCCGGCCACGTTTCCAACACATTTCTGCCTGAAAGTAATTCCACTTGGCAAAATTCAATGATAACTTGTCGGTAGCGGCGCGTTGATGCCGTTTTTATCGGTTGTTTGCGGTGTATGTTAAGGAGTTGAGTAGATGTTGGGTACACGTAGGATTGTTATAAAGACCACGGTCGCAAGTAGTCTTTTTCTGGTAATTGCCGCGTGTACGCCGCCGGTTCAGAAACAATTGCTATTTTGTGACCTGGAGATTGACGATCTCACCCCAGCTCTTGTTGCGCAAATCCGGAAAGACCCCGGTTTTGATCGGAATCTTGTAATCTGGCTTGATCAATGTCCGGAAGTCGCACTGGCTTTTGCTGATCTTGAAACGGCATCGATCACACCTGCGCCCGTATTTTCCGGTGATGACGGCACTGACGGTGATGACGGCACTGACGGTGATGACGGCACTGACGGTGATGATGGCACTGATGGCACTGATGGCACTGATGGCAGCGGTGGTTCCGGTGGATTCACACCGCCCGGCCAAGGTGGAGCTTCGCCCAATACCGACAACAACAATACTCCGGGGCAGGGAGGAACACCTCCAGGTCAGCAAAATAAAGGCTAGTTTCAAGAACTCCGGTCATGCTGAAAATCTTGACAGGCCGCCGAACCCGGTCGGACCTTTGTTTGTCGGCCAAGATGCAGATCAATATATGATCGAATTGTGGTCCAGGAATTTGACCGGGCCTGTCGCATTGCCCAAATTGTAAAGCCTCGTCTGGCGGACGCCAACCAAGTCACCGTTATACAAGCTGTAAACAGAAACTAATTTGGATGCGGATGATAATCAGTGACAACAGGTGCGTGGCTCCGGTCTGGGATAGGCCGGTTACTGAACCAGCAAACTGATGCCCCGTCTTGCGTTCAGCCGGATCAACGTGTGACCGCAACCATTGCGGTTCTTCCAGACGGTAAGGCCACGATCTGGCGCAGCGTGGCAACAGCGCTGTCATCATTGATTATCCCCCCCGCAATCACAGCAGTCCAACGGGTAGGATTGTCAGGGTTTTGCATCCGCAAAAACGTGTAGCCCGTGCTTTGCCAGTGCAGAATTCGGTCATCGAGGTTGTCGAGAACAAAGTCCCCTTCTTCGGTGCGCAATACCAAAACGGCGTGCGCATTGCGATCACGGTCAAGCACTGTTGCAATCAAAAGGCGGCGCGGATTCACCCCGGCCTGAACCAACAGTTTTTTCTTCAGAAGTGCAAAATCCTCGCAATCACCCCCGCGTGCAGTTGGAAGCCCCCAATGGTCCGGCCGTCCATATTGGGTCTGATCCGAAATCTGGCGAACCTCTCGATTGACCTTTCTGTTAAGGGCAACGGCGAGGTCAAGCTGCCCCGCGCTGATCTTGGCAGAGGCATCCCCGCGCCCACAGGCCCAAGATGATATAGTGCATAGATCTGCTGCGCTCGCGGGGGCTGATACTGTCATGCGGGATGCCAGAAACGCATCTTCGGCCGCCCGTGCCGGGAATGCTGAAACAAGCAGGGCTGACAATGAAATGCCGCATATCACCAAGAACGGCAGTGGTCGCGTCAGTATTTGCGCCACGATCCTCGCGCTGCTGTTGCAACCGGTTGCAAAAGCGTTTGCAACAAACCTGCGCGGCATGGCAATGGTCGGTCCGGCAAAAAGCATCTTTGTCATTTCATGCTCCACGAGGGCGGCGTGCCGTCGCATTAGGACCAATCGTTCCCATCCAAACTTGTCAAAGATCAGGCCAGAGTGAGACAATTTGGGCCAACTGCATGAAAACTGCTCCGCTGATGGCAAATCGTTGCCACAATTGAGCCGCGCGACGAGGGAACGCCCGAAGCGGGTCTGCTTTTCCGGAGAGGTTTGCGGTTCAGCCAACGGGCCAGGCAGATTTGCCTTTTGATCACCTGCTGTCCACGTTCTGGCTTCGAACGCTCCAGGTTGTTTCATGTTGCTGAACGGTCATGACCCGAAATGTCCCAACGTGGGGTCCAGCCTCTGCTCAAAAATGGCCCAAAGAAATGGCGCTAGACGCCTCACTTTCGCCAAAATACCCCATCGACATTACCGGTGACCTGCCCCCCGAAACTTCCCTCGTTTTGATGTAGAGTTTGCTCAACCTTTCGAAGGAGCAAACAAATGCGAAAGAGCCGTTTCACCGAGGCGCAGATCATCAGGATGATAAAGGAACAGGAAGCCGGGATGCCGACAGCGGAGGTGTGCCGCAAGCACGGCCTCAGCCAGGGCACGTTCTACAAGTTCAAATCAAGGTATGGCGGCATGGAGGTCTCTGACGCGGCCAAGCTGAGAGCGCTTGAGGACGAGAACGCCAAGCTCAAGCGACTGTTAGCGGATACGATGCTGGACAATGTCGTGCTGAAAGATTTGCTGGGAAAGAGCTGACGACACCAACCGAACGGCGGGATGCGGTGCTCAAGGCGATGCGGGATCATGACATCTCGCAGCGTCGGGCGTGCAGTCTCGTTGGTGTCGATCCCAAGACCGTTCGCCGCGAACGCCGGCCCGACAACCCTGAGATACGCAGGGAGATGAAGGCGGTCGCTGCCAAGCGGCGTCGGTTTGGCTATCGGCGGATCGGCGTGATGCTGGAACGCAAGGGGATGATCATGAACCACAAGAAACTCTACCGCCTCTACACGGAAGAGAAGCTGGGTGACAGACGACGACGGGGCCGTAAACGAGCCCGTGGCTCAACGCTTGTTTCAAAAAAGGCAGTGAAGGAGAAAGGAGATGACGCAAGTCATTGATTTTATTGGAGGCGAGTACCGGAATCGAACCGGTCTACACGGATTTGCAATCCGCTGCATAACCTACCTGCCCACTCGCCGCTGCTTGCCAGATATACCATGCCCAAAGCCGGTGCAAGCCACCGTGAGGCGCGATCAGCCGTTGCCGCAGGAAATCTTCTGTGGCATGAAATAGCAACCGAACTGAACGAAAGAGTTTAGACCGTGACTGATTACGCAAAACGCCGCACGATGATGGTGGACACGCAGGTGCGGCCATCTGATGTGACGAAGTTTCCGATCATTGATGCCATGCTGGCGGTGCCCCGCGAAGATTTCGTCCCCGAAAACCTGCGCGAAGCCGCTTATGTGGGCGAAAACCTTGATCTTGGGGGTGGCCGGACATTGCTGGAACCGCGCACATTCGCCAAAATTATCGATGCGCTGGATATCCAGCCGCATCATGTCGCGCTTGACCTGGGTTGTGGGTTTGGGTATTCCACGGCAGTTCTGGCGTATCTTTGCGATTTTGTCGTCGCAGTCGAAGATGACGCTGATCGCTCCGGCGAGGCGCAGACGATTTTGTCGCGCCATGGCGTGGACAATGCTGCGGTGATGGACGGCCCACTTTCGCAGGGCGCGGCAAAGTCCGGTCCTTACGACATCATTGTGATCGAAGGGGCCGTGCAAGAGGTGCCCGCCCGCTTGTTTGACCAATTGCGAGAGGGCGGACGCATCGGATGCATCTTTGCGGAGGGTAACCTTGGCGTGGTCCGGATCGGTCACAAGATCGACGGTGTCGTGAACTGGCGGTTTGCCTTTAACGCAAGTGCGCCGGTGTTGCCTGATTTCAAAAAGGCCGCTGCATTTACGCTTTGACACGGGTTAATTTCGAGGGCTGCCACAGCAGCCAGAATAAAATGGTAAATCAAAGGCACAGCAGATGATCAGACAAGCAGGAATGGTCGTTACGGCCATCGTTTTATCGTTGAGTGCGATTGCGCCGGCCCGCGCTGAAACCTTGGCCGATGCGCTGACGGCGGCCTACAACAATTCAGGTCTGTTGGAGCAGAACAGGGCGCTTTTGCGGGCCACGGACGAAGACCTTGCACAGGCGGTGGCATCTACGCTGCCCGTCATCAACTGGTCATTCAACGCCTCTACCACACGTCCACGGTCCGTCGGCACCGACCTTATTCAATCCACTGCGCGTATCTCGGGGTCGCTTACGTTGTATGACGGCGGGGCGAACCGGCTTGCCATCGATGCACAGAAAGAGACGATCCTTGGCACGCGCCAGTCGTTGCGCGCTGTCGAACAAGACGTGCTGCAACGCGCGGTCGAGGCTTATATGAACGTGCGCCGGGATACAGAGTTCGTCTCACTGCGCCGGAACAACGTGCGGCTGATCACACAAGAATTCCGCGCCGCACAGGACCGTTTCGAGGTTGGCGAAGTGACCCGCACCGATGTCGCCCTTGCCGAGGCTCGGTTGGCTGCGGCCCGCAGCCTTCTGGCCGCAGCCGAAGGCACGTTGGCCCGGTCGGCAGAAGAGTTCCGCGTGGCTGTAGGCCGTGCGCCGAACGCTCCCGTGCAGGTATCACCCGCGCCCGTGTCACGCAACATTGCCGAGGCCAAGGCCTTTGCCGTGCGCAACCATCCCAGCATTCTGGAAACCCAGCACGCCGTCAGTGCGGCCGAGCTGAATATTCGCCGCGCTGAAGCCGCATTGCGCCCGTCGGTATCATTGCAGGGGTTCATCGCCACTGACCCGGAATTCGAAGATTCCCGCCAGATCGGGATCGAAGCGGGGGGGCCGATCTATAACGGTGGCCGTCTGTCCAGCCAGATACGCCAGTTCATGTCGCGGCGTGACGCAACACGTGCGGGGTTGCACCTGACGCGGTTGGGTGTCGAACAACAGGTGGGTAACGCCTATTCTTTCCTCTTGGTTGCCCGTGCATCGCGAGAGGCGTCAGATCAGCAGATCGCTGCCGCGCAAACGGCCTTTGACGGTGTCCGCGAAGAGGCAACATTGGGTGCGCGTACCACACTGGACGTGCTGAATGCGGAACAGGAACTTCTTGATGCGCGGGCCAATCTGATTTCGGCACAAGCGGAAGAAGTCATCGCGTCCTACGCGCTTTTGTCGGCGATGGGGCTGTTGACGGTGGATCACTTGCGTCTGCCGGTCCAACAGTATGATCCGTCACTTTATTACAATATGGCCAAGGACGCACCAACGTTGCAATCTGCCGAAGGTCAGGCGCTGGACCGTGTGTTGCGGGCTATTGGTGAATAAACCTGGTGGTTGTTTGACCAGGGCCGATCGGCTAGTGTCAAACAGGGGCCTAGCCGGGATCGACCATGTCTGACAGAGTGCGCACGGATGAAATTGACGATATGCTGTCGTCGGTTAGGAAACTTGTATCCCATAGCGAGAAAATCCCGTTGCGGGCGCGGTCGCTTGATGACGAATCAAGCGCGCTTGAAAAGTTCGTCCTGACGGCCGCCTTGCGCGTCACCACAGACGATCCCGCATCACCGGCTGAGCCGGACGAGCAACCTGTTGGGCATGAGCCGGAAAATGTGCTGTTGCTGGACCCCGCGAAACGCACAGATCGCGCCGGTCTGGAGGCAACCATCGCAGAGCTGGAGGCAGCCGTCATCGCCCAGCCAGACGACTGGGAGCCCGACGAAGGCGAAGCATTTGATGAGGCGGCATGGGCCGCGAGCGCCTTTCATCTGCATATCGTGTCCGATACCCCCGAGGATACAGAGACCAAGACGAGTGAAGACCACCAAACACGCCTCGGGCCGGACTTGCATGATGCCGATCAGTTGGCATCACCGATTGACCCTGTCGCACTGCGCGCGATGGTCGTTGAAATTCTGCGTGATGAACTCAGCGGAGAGATTGGCGAACGCATCACCCGCAATGTGCGCAAGCTGGTCCGCCGTGAAATCAACCGCGTTCTGATCAGCCGCGATCTTGAATAACGGAACGGATCCGGCACCTGTGCCCTAGACCGGCCCGGCGCAGCCCAGCAGCGCGTCGATATCCATGTGGCTTTCGACATGTCTGGCTAGTGCATCAAGCGTATCCGATACCCCTTTGGCATAGTCGTGGGCACCGGCCTGAAGGCCAAGGCGTTCAAGAAACGCCAACCGGAAGGCGTCAGCCGCAAAGAGCCCGTGCAGATAACAGCCCATGACCTTGCCATCCGGTGATGCCGCCCCTTCGCTACGCCCGTCGATCGAAAGCCATGCGTTCACGCAATCGGGGCCGGTTGTATCACCGATGTGAATTTCATAACCTGATACGCTGTCACCTGTCGGAAGGAACGTGGCCTGTGACAGCGCCAGCCGCTTTTCGGGTTTCATCGTCGTGACCACGTCCAGCAGCCCTAACCCCGCAACGCGGGATGGCGGCCCTTCGATTCCCTCGGCGTCGATGATCTGGGCACCCAGCATCTGATAACCACCGCAAATGCCCAGCACATGCCCGCCGCGCCGCAGATGCGCGGCAAGGTCGATGTCCCAGCCTTGGGCGCGGAAATGTGCAAGGTCTGCGATGGTGGATTTCGATCCGGGAATGATGATCAGATCCGCATCGCCGGGCAGGGGGCGCCCGGCGTCGATGATCTCTACGCTGATGCCGGGGGTGGACGACAGCGGATCAAGATCGTCGAAATTGGCGATGCGGTTCAGGCGCGGCACGGCGATCCTGGTCTTGCCACCCTGACGGCTGGTAATGTCCATGACGTCCTCGGCGGGCAGTTTCCAGGCATCGGCAAACCAAGGAATAATGCCCAGCGGGGCCCACCCGGTGCGGTCGGCGATAATATCCATGCCGTCGGTGAACAGGGTCGGGTCGCCGCGAAACTTGTTGATCGCAAAGGCGCGGATCAGGGCGCGGTCTGCGTCGGGCAGAACGGCATGAGTGCCCACGATCTGCGCAATCACACCGCCCCTGTCGATATCGCCGATCAGCGCAACAGGCACATTCGCCGCGACGGCAAAGCCCATGTTGGCAATGTCGCCTGCGCGCAGGTTCACTTCGGCGGGGCTGCCCGCACCTTCGATGATGACAAGGTCGCGCCCCCGTGCGATCCGACCGAAACTTTCCAGAACGGGGGGCAGCAGTCTGGCCTTTTGGGTGCCGTAATCGCGCGCCTTCATAGTGGCAAAGCGTTTGCCCTGAACGATGACCTGCGCGCCGATCTCTGATTCCGGTTTCAGCAGAACCGGGTTCATATCCACGAGCGGCTCCAGCCCGCAGGCCAGCGCCTGCAAGGCCTGCGCCCGCCCGATTTCCCCACCATCGGCGGTCACGGCGGCGTTGTTGGACATGTTCTGTGGTTTGAAAGGCGCCACCGACAGGCCGCGCCGGACGCAAGCGCGTGCAATGCCAGCCACCAGCATGGATTTGCCAACGTTCGATCCCGCGCCCTGTATCATGATCGCCTTGGTCATATCGCGCCTTTCCTTGCCACTTTGGGCTTCATAGGCAGGTCTGTGGCGCGCGAAAAGTGCAGCGTCCAATTTTCCGCATGCCGAAACGCAAAACGCGGCCCGTATGGGACCGCGTTTAGCACTGGCCAATTGGCCATGAATGGTGTTCCGATCAGGCTGCTTTTGCTTCCTGTTCGGCTGCGTTACGCCGTTCGCTTTCTTCGCGCGACAGCGCGACAGATGTCCGCACGCCCTTGCCCACGAATTCCATCAGGCCGCTGACGACCCGTTCATTTGGATCAATCCCCGCACAAGACAGTACCTCGCGGCCATCCCGAGAACGCGCCCAACGGGCGATCTGTTCGGGGCCGTTTCCGTATTTCTTGTCGTCTGCAATCGCATCATCCAATGCAGCAAGGACAACAGCAGCGAACAGCTTACGTGCACGGTTACCTTGTTCATTGTTGAACGCCGTACCGTCAACGAAATCTCTCATCATGCTTCCTTCTTTTTGTTCTTGTAGTTCCCGCGTGACGGGCAATATGCATTGTTCATCCCGATTCGGGGGTTCTCATTTGGAATGGCTGCTATGCGTATAGCGCATAGCTCGCCCCATGAGCAAGTGGTTTGGCTGATCTTGTCATGCTCTCATAGCGCAGATATAGGCTCATCAAGCGACCAATCAACCCTTTCCCGCAGTTCAACGTGAAGTGATCCGATGCCCAAGATTAACGGTAATGAAATCCGCCCCGGCAATGTGCTCGAACATGATGGCGGCCTATGGGCTGCGGTCAAGGTTGACCACGTCAAACCCGGCAAGGGCGGCGCCTTTGCGCAGGTCGAACTGAAGAACCTGCGCGACGGGCGCAAGCTGAATGAACGATTCCGGTCCGCGGACAAGGTGGAACGTGTGCGGCTGGATCAAAAGGACCAGCAATTCCTGTATGAGGAAGGCGACATGCTGACCTTTATGGACAGCGAAACCTATGAACAGATCGCGCTGCCTGCGGATATTCTGGGCGACCGGCGGCCGTTCCTGCAGGACGGCATGGTCGTCCATATCGAATATTACGGCGAAGAGGCGCTGAATGTGACCTTGCCCGCCCGTGTCGTCTGTAAAGTTGTCGAGACCGAACCCGTCGTCAAAGGCCAGACTGCCGCAAACAGCTTCAAGCCTGCTGTGCTGGACAATGGCCTGCGCGTCATGATCCCGCCATTCGTCGGTCAGGACGAAGATATCGTTGTGAACACAGAATTGTTCGAATACGTCGAACGCGCCTAATCAATGATCCGCGTCAGCGTCGCGTCACCGGCCTGCATCGGGCCGGTGGCGCGATCGAACCGCAGATAGGCGATCCCCTGATTGGCAGCGACTGTGTGCAGCTTGCCCACCGGTTTGCCATCAGCGGTGATCGCGGCGCCAGGTTCTGCCGTCCCTTCGATCTCGACCCGTGCCAGCCCCTTTTTCAAGTCGGTCTTGTGCTTCATGCGGGCGACGATTTCCTGCCCGACAAAGCAGCCCTTCTTGAAATCAACGCCATGCAGCGCCTCGAACCCGGATTCCAGGATGTAGCTGTCCTGGGTCAGTTCTAACCCGGTTTCGGGGATCAGATGCGCCACGCGAAGGGTGTCCCAATCGGTGTCATCGCCGATGTCGGTGTCACCATAAACGCGCCAGCCAAGGGTGGGGTGGCGCGGGTCCTGAAGCGCGTCCTTGGGCGCAGGACCGGTGCCGCGTGACACGATCAGACCGGTTTCCGCAATCTGCACATCTGCCCGCAAACGGTACATCGCAAGTCGCTGCGCAAGGGCCGGTGCCGCGTCGCTGGCCACGTCGATCAACAGCCTGTCGGCTTGGCCCAGCACAAAAAAGTCGGCAATGAATTTACCCTGGGGCGTCAGCAGGGCGGCATAGATGATCCCGTCTTCGGCCTTGTTCACATCATTGGTGATCAGCCCTTGCAGGAAATCGACCCGGTCGGCCCCGGTCAGGGCGATGACGGTGCGGTCAGTCATTCTTGTTGTCCTCTGATTGCGTGAATTGCAGCCGGTGCAGATCGGCATAGATACCGCCGCGGGCAAGTAGATCATCATGCGTGCCCTGATCCACGACGCGGCCCTGATCCATCACCACGATGGAATCGGCGTTGCGCACGGTGGACAGGCGGTGCGCGATCACCAGCGTGGTGCGCCCGGCCGACAGTTTTTCCAACGCGGCCTGCACGATGGCCTCTGATTTGGTATCAAGCGCGCTGGTTGCTTCGTCCAGCAGCAGGATCGGGGTATCACGCAGTAGGGCGCGGGCGATGGCCACGCGCTGGCGCTGTCCGCCAGACAGGCTGGACCCGCGCGGTCCTGCGGGGCTGTCCAGCCCTTTGGGCAGGCCGGGCAGAAAATCACTGACATGGGCGGCGTCCAGCACGGATTTCAGGTGCGCATCGTCAACGTCGGTGCGACCAAGCAGAATATTGTCGCGCAGGGTTTCGTCAAACAGTGCGGCATCCTGCGTCACCACCGAAAACAGCCCGCGCAGGTCGCCCAACTCCATTTCACTGATATCGGTATCTCCGATCAGCACCGCTCCGCTGGCCGGTTCCACCAGCCGTGTCAGCACATTGAACACAGTGCTTTTGCCGGCACCCGAGGCCCCGACCAGCGCCGTGGTCTTGCCTGCTGCAGCCGTAAACGATGTATCGCGCAGCACCGGCAATTCGCCATAGTGCAACGACACATCGCGCAAGACGATATCCGGCGCACCGCCCGGGATGGGTTTGGGCAATGCGGGGGAAAGGATGCTCGGGCGCAGGTTCAGCACCTCGCGCAGCCGTTCGACGCTGGCGGCGGCCATCTGCCATTGACCGCTCATCGCGCCAAGGCGGCGCAGCGGGTCGAATGCCAGAGACATGGCGGTGAAAAACGCCATGAATTCGCCGTTGGTCTTTTCACCTGAAATAATCTCTGATCCGCCATAGATCAGAACTCCGAGGAACCCGATGCCTGTCATGATGTCAATCAGGGCAGGGACAGCGGCCTGACCTATCGATGTCTTGACCTCGGCATTGACGCTTTCGTCGATCAACTGATCATAGCGACTGGCTTGATATTCTTCCAGCGCGTTCAGCTTGATGGGGTGGATGCCGTGAAACACCTCGTCCAGCCGGGTGGAAATCTTGCCAGCAATCTGGCGGGCACTGCCCGCGCGCCGACGGATATAGGCCTGAACCAATAGCGATGGCAACACAAGCAGCGGAATGCCGACCACGGCAATCAGTGTCCATTGCCAGTCGATCCACAAGGCAACGGCGCACAGCCCGACCAGGGAAATCAGATCACGGCCCAACGCGGTCAGGATCGAGCTCCAGACACTGTTGATGACACCGACGTCGCCCTGGACCCGTTCGATGAGCTGACCGGGCGGGTTAGTCTGATAAAATGCGCTGTCCAGAGACATCAGATGCCGCAGCATATGGCGGCGCATGTCGGCGGCGGCCAGTTGACTGATCATCGTCATCAGTACGCGCTGCCCGGTGGATGTAACTGCACGGATCAAAAAGATCGCCATTACACCCACGCCGACCCAATACAGCGCCGCAACATTTCCCTGGCTGAACACGTCGTCAAACATGGGTTTGACCATCCTGCTGAGCATGGCAAGCATCGACCCTTCGATCGCCATCATCAGCAGTGCCGCGCCAAGCAACAGTTTGTGTTTGTGCAGGTAATCGCGCCAAAGCCACCAGAAAAGACGGCCGGCCGATTCCGGTTTTGGAGGAGGAGACAGGTGGTCAGCGGATGACATGAACAGCCTTTTCAAAGATGCCTGTGCCCGTCTAGTCGCAAATCGGGTCACGGGCAAGTTGTGCCCGCTTGACCCCGCATCGCGGCACGATAGGGTGCACGCTGCACAGCTCTTTTGAAAGTCACTTCATGTCATTGTCCAACGGTCGCGCCTATCTTGCCATTCCTGGCCCATCGGTCATTCCCGATACGGTGTTGCGTGCCATGCATCGGGCTTCGCCCAACATCTACGAAGGCGAATTGCATGACCTGACCCGTAGCGTGATTCCCGACCTCAAGGCGGTTGCGCAGACGGAGCATGATGTGGCGATCTATATCGGCAACGGCCATGCCGCATGGGAAGCGGCGCTATCGAACGTGCTATCGCGTGGCGATACGGTGCTGGTGCTGGCAACAGGGCGGTTCTGTATTGGCTGGGGCGAAATGGCCGCCGGTCTGGGCGCGCAGGTGCAGACCATTGACCATGGCGCGCAGTCACCGGTGGACCTTGCGCAGTTGCAGGCCGCGCTGACCGCCGACACAGAGGGCCGTATCAAGGCCGTTCTGGCCGTTCACGTCGATACATCGACCAGCGTCAGGAATGATGTCGCCGGCATGCGCGCCGTGCTGGACAACACCGGGCACGGGGCGCTGCTGATGGTGGATTGCATTGCATCGCTGGGCTGTGACCGGTTTGAAATGGACGCATGGGGGGTCGATGTCATGGTCGCGGCCTGTCAAAAGGGACTGATGACGCCTGCGGGGATCAGCTTTGTCTGGTATGGCCCGAAGGCTGATGCGGCCCGCGGTAATTGCGTAACCAACTATTGGGACTGGCGACCGCGCAGCAACCCCGAAATGTATTACCAATATTTCAACGGAACAGCGCCCACGCATCATCTCTACGGTTTGCGGGCGGCTCTGGACATGATCATGGCCGAAGGAATGGATCATGTGTTCTGGCGTCATGAAACACTGGCCCGCGCAATATGGGCGGCGTTTGATTGCTGGTCGCAAAAAGGTCCGATGCGGCTGAACATCGCTGATCCGGCGCAGCGCTCACATGCTGTCACATCCGTCAGGATCGGATCACCCGATGGCGACCGGTTGCGACAGTGGTGCGAGCATCAGGCAGGGCTGACCCTTGGCATCGGACTGGGCCAAACCCCCAGCGATGCCTACTTTCGCCTTGGGCACATGGGGCACGTGAATGCGCATATGATCATGGGACTGCTTGGCACGTTGCAGGCAGGGCTGACCGCGCTGGAGATTCCCCATGGGCGCGGCGCACTGGATGCGGCGGCGGATATTATCGCCACCGCCTGACGGCGTGTCAGATTTCTTCGACGGCAACCTTGTTTGTATGGAACGCCAGATGATCCCTGATCTCGGCTACTTCGTCTTTGGGGTTTTCGTAGGACCAGACCGCATCCTTGATTTCACCGCTTTTGGCGATGATGGAAAAATAACGCGCCTCGCCCTTGTAGGGACAGGTCGAGGTGGTGTCGGACGGTTCCAGAAACGCCATCGCGATATCGCTGCGGGGGAAATATATGACGGGCGGATAATCGCCTTCGATCAGTTCCAGCGCGTTTGTGCTTTCTCCAAGCACGGCCCCGCCGGCGCGAACGGTCCAGTTGCCTGCCGCGGGGCGGATTTTGATATGGTCTGCCATCACAATTGTCCTTTCGTGCAAAAGCGCGCCGATGTCCTTGCGATCATCGTGAGATTATCCCGGTTGGTTGACGGCCGTGTTTCAGAGCGGGGCGCAAGCCTGCCTTAGCCACTCCCCCGTCACATCATCAAGCCGTGATCCAACAAGCGTAAGTGTATCGGCATGATACCGATCAATCCAGTCCCGTTCTGCCGGGGACAGCATGTCAGTATCAATCAACCGCCGGTCCAGCGGCACGTGGGTCAGGGTTTCAAAGGCCAGCATGTCACGCCCGTGATCCGCGCCTTCCAGCGCAGGGGCGGCAATGACCACGATCAGGTTCTCGATCCGGATGCCGAATGCGCCCTCGCGGTAATAGCCGGGTTCGTTTGACAGGATCATGCCCTGCTCCAAGGCCGTATCGGACCGGCGCGACAGGCCCTGCGGCCCCTCATGTACGCTCAGATAACTGCCGATGCCGTGGCCAGTGCCATGGTCGTAATCCTGACCTGCCAGCCACAGCGGGGCCCGGGCCAGCGCATCCAGATGTTGCCCCGCCACCCCCTTGGGAAAGCGGATGCGGCTGATGGCGATCATGCCTTGCAGCACGCGGGTATAACAGGCGCGGTGTTCTGCTGTCGGCCCGCCGATGACGATGGTGCGGGTGATATCGGTGGTGCCGTCCACGTACTGTCCACCACTGTCCACCAGCAGCAATTCACCGGGGTTCACCGCGCGATTGGTTTTTTCTGTCACGCGATAATGCACGATGGCCCCGTTTGGCCCTGCACCGCTGATTGTCTCGAAACTGATGTCGCGCAGGGCGTTGGTCTGCACCCGGAACTCTTCCAGCGTGCGAACGACGTCAATTTCGGTCAGATGACCCTTTGGGGCCTCTGCATCCAGCCAGGCCAGAAAACGGACCATCGCGACACCATCGCGTTCCTGTGCGGCCTTGGCGCCAGCGACTTCTACCGGGTTCTTGCGCGCCTTGGGCAATACACAAGGATCGCGGGATTCGGTAATCGTGACCTCTGCCGTGCGCAACGTGGCCGCAACGATATCTGGGCAGGATTTCGGGTCGATCTGCACCGTTCCGGCCAGCGCAGCAAGATGGTCCAGAAACACGTCGATATCGTGCAGCGTCACGTCCGCGCCAAGATGATCGACGATATCGCGCGCCTTGCCCGGCCCGGCGAACAGATCGACCTTGCCCGTCCGGTGCAGAAGCGCAAAGGCATGTGGCACAGGATTGCGTTCAATATCTGCGCCCCGGATGTTCATCAGCCATGCGATGCTGTCCGGCAGGGTCAGCACCGCACTGTCAACACGTAGCAATTTAGCTAACCTTGCGCGTTTGTCGGCGTGTGCCTCGCCTGCATATTCCAGCGGCTGTGCGAAAAACGGTGCATTGGGCGGGGGGGGCTGATCGCCCCAGATCGCATCGACAAGGTTATCAACAGGCCGCAGGATGATGTTCGGCAACGCATCACGCAGATCAGCGATTTCACTGACCGTGTGCAGCCACGGATCATACGCCAGAACCGCGCCATCGCGCATGTGGTCGGGCAGCCAGTCAGGCAGACGGGTTTCAGGCCAGTTCACAGGCGTAAATACATCCGCCACTTGGTTGTGGACCTGCACCCGATAGCGGCCATCAACGAAGATTCCCGCCACATCCGGCAGCACCACGCAAAACCCCGCAGACCCGGAAAACCCGGTCAACCATTGCAGGCGTGCGTCACGTGGCGCGACATATTCGCCCTGAAAGGCATCGGCGCGCGGCACAATAAAACCATCCACGCCCTGCCGCGCCATTTCAGCCCGGAGTGCCGCCAGCCGGGGTGGTCCCTGATCGGGTGAAGATTGCGCCGCGAACGTCTGAAACATGGAAACACCCTTTTTTCCGATTTTTTGAAACGCCCTAGCCGACCTTGCGCATCCCCAAAACCCGGGCGCGCTTGCGCGGGTCGGTGTCAAACAGGCTGGCCAATTGTTCGGTCATCGCACCGGCAAGCTGTTCCACATCCGTGATCGTGACCGCCCGTTCGTAATAGCGCGTGACATCATGCCCGATCCCGATAGCGATCAGTTCGACCGCGCGGCGTTTTTCGACCATCGCGATTACATCGCGCAGGTGCTTTTCCAAATAATTCGCAGGGTTCACCGACAGTGTGGAATCGTCCACCGGCGCCCCGTCGGAAATCACCATCAGCACCTTGCGCTGCTCGCGCCGTGCCAGCATGCGTCGATGCGCCCATTCCAGCGCCTCGCCGTCAATGTTTTCCTTCAACAGCCCTTCTTTCATCATCAGCCCCAGATTGGGCCGGGTCCGCCGCCACGGCGCATCGGCGGATTTATAAATGATGTGGCGCAGATCGTTCAGCCGTCCGGGTGTCGCCGGGCGACCTTCGCCCAGCCACTTTTCCCGGCTTTGTCCACCTTTCCACGCTTTCGTGGTGAAGCCGAGAATCTCTACCTTGACGTCGCAGCGTTCCAGCGTGCGCGCCATGACATCTGCGCAGATCGCAGCGATGGAGATCGGGCGGCCCCGCATGGAACCGGAATTGTCTAGCAGCAAAGTCACGACCGTATCGCGGAAATCGGTGTCTTTTTCCACCTTGAAGGACAGCGGCGTCGTCGGGCTGGCGACAACACGTGCCAGACGGCCGGCGTCCAATATGCCTTCCTCGCGGTCGAATTCCCATGATCGGTTCTGCTGGGCCTGCAACCGGCGCTGCAACTTGTTGGCAAGGCGCGACACTGCGCCCTTGAGGGGTTCCAACTGCTGGTCAAGATAGGCGCGCAGGCGTTCCAGTTCGACCGGCTCGGCCAGATCTTCGGCGGGAATTTCCTCGTCGAATGCGGTGGTAAAGACCTTGTAATCGGGGTCGGCGTCCGATACCGGCTGCGGGGCAGGGGCCTCCATCGGGGCCTCGCCTTCGGGCATCTCGGTTTCCTCGCCCATTTCCGCATCGGCCTGATCATCCATGCTGACCTGCGCCTGGCTTGCGTCCTGCTGGTCTTCCTGGGTTTGGTCAGGCGATGCTTCGGCGTCTTCGCCATCGCTGTCGTCGTCGCCGCTGCTGTCGGGCTCTTCGGTGTCGTCCTGGCCTTCTTCGGCCTGATCGTCCTGATCTTCGTCCAGATTGTCAGGGTCATCGCCCAATTGGTCGGCGTAACCCAGATCGCTGATCAACTGGCGGGCGAATTTGGCGAATGCCTGCTGGTCGGTCAATTGGTCTTGCAAGTCTTCCAGCGTGCCGCCGCAATGATCCTCGATGAAACCGCGCCACAGTTCCATCACGTTGTCGGCACCTTTGGGCAGATCGCGGCCTGTGGCAAGATGGCGGATCAGGTAACCGGCAGCCACCGCCAGCGGCGCATCGGCGGCCTGCGTGATCTGGTCATACCCCTTGCGCTGCGCCTCTGCGCCGATCTTGGCGTCGATATTGCCTGCCGTGCCTGGCATGAATTGCGCGCCGACTGCTTCGATCCGCGCCGTTTCCATCGCCTCATACAGGTCCTTGGCCATCTGGCCCTGCGGCATATAGCGCGCGGCGACAGCGGCGTCGTGAAACTTGTGGCGCAGGGCGAATGCATCGGCGGTGCCGCGTGCCAGCAGCACCTCGTCACGGGTCATACGGCGGCTGATCTGCGGCAGGCGGATGCTGTCGGCAGTTTGACCTGCCGGATCGACCGAATATGTCACGGCCAGTTCGGCATCGTCGGCCAGAACCTTGGTCGCCTCGGCCAGGGCCTTTTTAAAGGGATCGGCGGGGTTGTCGCTTGGTTTACTCATGCAAACGATAAAGCACCGGATCGGCGCGGGGGCAAGAGGGGGTGCAGCCGATCGCGCAGATGATCTGCTGAACTCGCCCCGTTGGCAAGATCACCCAAGGCTCAGGCTGGCCGCACTTTCAGGCAGTTCCTCGTCAAAACAGCGCTGGTAAAATTCCGCGACCGTCTGACGTTCAAGCTCATCGCATTTGTTCAGGAACGACAGGCGGAACGCATAGCCCACGTCGTGGAAAATCCGGGCGTTTTCGGCCCATGCAATAACGGTGCGGGGCGACATGACGGTGGACAGGTCGCCGCTCATGAACGCGGTACGTGTCAGGTCGGCGACGGTGACCATCTGACTGACGATCTTGCGGCCCTTCTCATTGTTGTAATGGGGCGACTTGGACAGCACGATTGCCGCTTCGGCATCATGTGACAGATAGTTCAGCGTCGCCACCAGCGACCAGCGGTCCATCTGGGCCTGGTTGATCTGCTGGGTGCCGTGATAAAGGCCCGTCGTGTCGCCCAGACCCACCGTGTTCGCGGTGGCAAACAGCCGGAAATAGGGGTGGGGGGTGATGATTTCGTTCTGGTCCAGAAGGGTCAGTTTGCCGTCGGCTTCCAGCACGCGCTGGATGACAAACATCACATCGGCACGGCCCGCATCGTATTCGTCGAACACGATGGCGACAGGGTTGCGCAGTGCCCAAGGCAAAATGCCTTCGTGAAATTCGGTCACCTGCACGCCGTCGCGCAGCTTGATCGCATCCTTGCCGATCAGGTCGATCCGGCTGATGTGGCTGTCAAGGTTCACGCGGACGGCGGGCCAGTTCAGGCGCGCCGCGACTTGTTCGATATGCGTCGATTTGCCGGTGCCATGATACCCTTGAATCATCACGCGGCGATTGTAACCAAAGCCCGCGAGGATCGCGAGCGTGGTGTCGCGGTCGAATTTATAGGTCGTATCAATTTCGGGAACCCGGTCCGAACGGTCGGCAAATCCCTTGATCTTCATGTCGCTGTCGATGCCAAACACATCGCGAACCGAGATTTCTTCCGTGGGTTTCGCCTGCATGTCAGTTGTGCCGTCGGCCATGTGATCTGCCCTTGTTTTTCCGTCAATCCAGTGTCCTTGCTGAAATGCAACATAAACCCGCCCGCTGCAAGAGGAAGGCGCAGAGCGGCGATAGTTCGCCCCTGTCGCGCGACAGCTTGTTTTTTGGCGCTGATCTGTCAAAGGTAAGCCACAATGGCAGATCTGACGGACATCGAAAATTATATTGCCCGCATGGCCTTGGGCGACCAAGAGGCATTTGCCGCGCTTTATCGTGCCACCTCTGCGAAACTCTTTGGCGTATGTCTGCGTGTCTTGGGCACACAAGCCGAAGCAGAGGATGCGCTACAGGACGTCTTCGTCAAGATATGGCATAATGCCGACCGCTATCAGGTGAACGGGCTAAGCCCGATGACATGGCTGATCACGATTGCGCGCAATCAGGCCATCGACCGTCTGCGCGCGCGCAAGGCCAAGACAGGGGCCGGTCTGGATGAGGCAGAAACGATCGCCGATCCGAACCCCGGCCCCGAAGCCCTCACGATGGCGGCGTCTGACCGGGGCCGTATCGCGGCCTGCATGAACGAACTGCCCCCGGATCGTGCCGATGCGGTCCGCCGCGCCTATCTGGAAGGCGAAACATATCAGGAATTGGCGGACCGCTATGCGCAGCCGCTCAATACCATCCGCACATGGCTGCGCCGCAGCCTGATCAAATTGAAAGAGTGTCTGTCGCAATGACTGATGACGTGACAAAAGGTGAAGGAATGGAAGAGAGGGCCGCGGAATACGCGCTGGGCCTGCTGGACCCTGACGACGCCCGCGCCTTTGAGGCGTTGATGCTCACCGACCCCGCTGCGCGCGACGCCTATGTCTACTGGGCCGAAACATTCGTCGCCTTCACAGACGATATCGCGCCCGTCGCCCCGCCGCCTGATCTGGAACGCAAGACCAAGGCATCCTTGTTCGGCGTCCCGCAGCGCCGTTCGTTGATGGATCGGTTTGGTTGGGTTTCCGGTCTTGTTGCGGGCGGTGTTGCGGTGGCTGTCGCGGCGTTTCTGTTTATTCAGCCGATGGTCGATCAACAGGCGTTCGATCCCGAATGGCATGCCGATCTTGTGACCGAAGACGGCAGCCTTTTCGTTCAGGTCGGTTTTGATGTGGACACCGGGCGCTGGCTGACCTTCCGTGATGCAGGTGATCCGCGTGCTGGCCGCGCGCTGGAACTTTGGTTGATCGACGGAGACAACCCGCCGATTTCGCTGGGGACGTTGCCGCAGACGCGGGACAGGGTATTCGCGACATATGATGCCGATTTGTCGGCGTTGATGGATGGCGGGCTGATGGCGATCAGTGACGAGCCGCTGGGTGGATCACCGACGGGCGCACCAACGGGCGAGATTCTGGCTGTCGCACCTATCACGCAGCTGTGAACACAACGCCTGCAACTTACTGAAACTGAATCAAACGGTTCTTCGTGGCTAGGGCATTGGTCAGGCAAGACGCATGACCCCCAACCGGAGAAGAAACCATGAAACTTATTACAACCATCGCAGCAACCGCAATTTTGGCAATGTCATCCGGCGCATTCGCCGCTGGCCACGCCACCAATCCAATGGTTGGTGGGGCTGAAATGTCGGCCAGCATGAACATCGTTGAAAATGCATCCAACAGCCCGATCCACACGACGCTTGTTGCGGCCGTCGGTGCGGCCGGGCTTGTTGACACTCTGCAATCCGAAGGCCCGTTCACCGTTTTCGCGCCCACCAACGACGCCTTTGCGAAACTGCCCGCAGGATCTGTGGAAAAACTGCTGGAGCCCAAGAACAAGGATCGTCTGGTGCAGATCCTGACCTGCCATGTGGTCGCGACGAACGCATTGTCCGATGCCATCCAGGGCATGATCGCCGATGATAACGGCAGCCATGCGGTTGAAACGCTTGGCGGTTGCACGCTTCAGGCGACCATGAAAGACGGCATGATCATGCTTCAAGACGAACAGGGGCAGGTGGCCACAGTGACCATCGCCGATGTGGTTCAGTCAAACGGTGTGATCCATGTCATCGACACCGTCATGCTGCCTGCGCGCAATTCCTAAGCGCAGATTTGATCATCGTGTGACCGGGCCGGAAAATACGTGTCCCCCTTCGTGCGTTTGTTTCGCCGGTTGCATATGATGGTGCATCGCCTGAAAGATGGCGATGCACACACCCTTCTCGATGTCTTGAAAGGACACCACCATGAACCGCCGCGCATTCATCACCGCCCTTGCGTCAACGGTGGCCGTGGCCGGCTTTGCCCGCGCCCAAGAGGTTTTCGAGGTCACCCGCACAGAGGCCGCATGGCGCGCCATGCTGACCGATCTGCAATATCGGGTGATGCGCGAAGAGGCGACCGAAAAGGCCGGCTCTTCGCCACTTGATCAGAACACGGCCGCAGGTCGCTATATTTGCCGGGGGTGTGATCTGCCGCTTTACAGTTCGGAAGCGAAATACGACAGCGGCACCGGCTGGCCAAGTTTTTATGAAAGCCTGCCAAACGCGATTGGCACGAAGCCGGATCGCAAGCTGTTTGCAACACGCACCGAATGCCATTGCCGGCGTTGCGGCAGTCATCTGGGTCACATTTTTGACGATGGCCCCCGTCCGACCGGCAAACGGCATTGCCTGAACGGGGCAAGCCTGATTTTCCGGGCGGCATGACTCCGGCGTCCGCCCCTGCGATGACAGTGACACCTAAGGACAGGTTGGCCCGCTTTCCTATTGCCTAGCCCCCGCGATTATGGTTTAAATATGTCATTGTTAGGACAACACAAAGTGCCATTTTGCACGCATCGCGAATAATCCATGCGCAATTCGGTAATTGTTGTCATTTAGTGTTAGGGGGTGCCACAATGGGTGGGCGTTTTATGCGAAAACCGTCGTTATCGCGGGGCGAGCGCGCTGTTATCATGGCTTATGCTGCAATGATGGCCGTCGCTGCGG
>NZ_CBFIBD010000035.1:0-30205 GCF_965660735.1 Yoonia sp. | reverse complement strand
CGCTGCTGGGTCAGCTTGATCTGGCGCTGCGCGAACAGACCGGGTTGGCCATTTCGGTGGCCGACGAGTCACTGAATTGTGTGGCCCTGGGCACCGGTAGGGCACTGGAATATGAAAAACAGCTGCGGCATGTGATAGACTACGACAGCTAACCACGAGACCGAGGAGCGCCTTCGCACGCGATAACAACAGCGAAGACTTCATCGGCCCGATCCGCAGATTGCTGGTTGGGCTTTTGGTGCTGGCGCTGTTTGGGCTGTTCCTGGTCTGGCGGATCGACAGCCCAAGGGTAGAACGGTTCCGTTCGGCTGCGATCGACAAGGTGGTGCCGTCTTTTGACTGGGCCATGGCGCCGATCACCGGCATGGCCAACCTGATCAGCGATTTTCAAAGCTACAGCCAGCTGGCTGCGCAGAACCAGGATCTGCGCCGCGAATTGCAGCAGATGAAGGCGTGGAAAGAGGCCGCGTTGCAGCTGGAGCAGGAAAACGCCAAGCTGCTGGGGTTGAACAATGTGAGCCTTGACCCCGAACTGACTTATGTAACCGGCGTGGTCATAACCGACAGTGGTTCGCCCTTTCGCCAATCCGTTCTGGTAAATGTTGGCGCGCGTGACGGAATTGTCGATGGATGGCCGACCATGGACGGCATCGGACTGGTCGGTCGGATCGCGGGCGTCGGGCAGGAAACCAGCCGGGTGATGCTGCTGACCGACACTTCCAGCAGGATCCCGGTGACAATCCAGCCGTCCGGCCAAAAGGCTATTCTGGCAGGCGACAACACACTGAACCCGCCACTGGACTTTCTGGAGAACGCCGATTTGATCCGCCCCGGGGACAGGGTTGTATCGTCGGGCGACGGCGGCGTCTTTCCCGCCGACCTGCTGGTTGGTCAGGTGGCGCTGGGGGTGGATCAGCGACTGCGGGTGCGGTTGGCTGCCGATTACCAGCGTCTGGAATTCCTGCGGGTGCTGCGCGCCCCCCCGCACGAGGTGATCGCCGATCCCGGTGGGCTGTTGACACCCGGCACAGGCTTCATCGGCCCTGCCCCCCTGAACGCATTAGAGCGTGCAGATGGGTGATGTGCTTACCGCATCGACCTGGGCCAAACGGCTGGTGTTTGTGGCGCTGGCATTCTTGATCCTTGTTGTCCAGCTGGTCCCGCTGGATATGCGCCCATCCCGCTGGGCACCGCCCGACCTGCTGCTGGCGTTTACGTTGGCATGGGTCGCGCGCCGACCTGACTATTTGCCTGTCATGGTTATTGCCGGACTATTCCTGATCGCCGATCTGTTATTTCAACGTCCCCCGGGGCTTTGGGCCGCACTGGTCGTGATCCTGACAGAAACACTGCGCCGCCGTGCGCGCGAGCTGCGCAATATGCCGCTTGTGCTGGAATGGGGGACTATTGCCTTTGGCATTGTGGCCATCACGCTGGCCAATCGCGTGGTGTTGGCCGTGCTGATGACACCGCAGGCGCCCCTAGGGCTGGCGTTCAGCCAGATGGTCTTGACCATCGCCATCTATCCACTGATCATTTTTGTCAGCCACTACCTGCTGGGCGTTCGTCGGCTCGCCCCCGGTGCCGTTGATGGAAAAGGGCATAAACTATGAAACGCACCCCCAAGGACATTGTTGACAGTTCGCGCATGATCAGCCGCCGCGCGCTTGTCGTAGGGGCCACGCAATTGGGGATTGTTGGGGCCCTGGGAATGCGGCTGCGCTCCATGCAGATCGAACAGGCCGACCAATTCCGGCTGCTGGCCGAGGAAAACAGGATCAACATGCGCCTGCTTCCGCCTGCCCGCGGGCTGATCTTTGACCGCAATGGAATCGCCATTGCGGATAACGAGCAGAATTACCGCGTCGTGATGGTACGCGAAGACGCAGGCGATGTCGGTGAGGTACTGGCCCGTTTGACAGAACTGGTCGAGATCGCGCCCGAGGACCTGAGCCGCGCAATGGAGGAAATGCAGCGCCGGTCGCCCTTTGTCCCTGTGACAATTACCGATCGTCTGTCATGGGAAGACGTGGCGCGCATCAACCTGAACACACCCGCCCTGCCCGGCATCTCGGCCGAGGTGGGGTTAAGCCGAGTTTATCCGTGGGGGGCCGACGTGGCACATGTCGTCGGCTATGTCGGCCCGGTCAGCGACTATGACCTGAGCCGGATCGACGATCAGGACCCCTTGCTGCAAATCCCGAAATTCCAGATCGGAAAGACGGGCGCGGAAAACAAACTGGAACGCACCCTGCGGGGCAGCGCAGGCAACCGGCGGATCGAAGTGAACGCTGTGGGCCGCGTCATGCGCGAACTTGACCGGCAGGAAGGCATCCCCGGTAAGGACGTGCAACTGACCATCGACAGCAGATTGCAAAGCTATGTGCAGGCCCGGTTGGATGGTGAAAGCGCGGCAGCAGTTGTGATCGATCTTGAAAACGGCGATCTGCGCGCCGTGGCTTCTGCGCCTGCGTTCGATCCGAACCTGTTCGTGCGGGGCATTTCGGTGCGCGATTGGACCGGCCTGAACGCGGACAAATACCGGCCCCTTGCAGCAAAGGCCGTACAGGGGACTTACCCACCGGGATCAACCTTCAAGATGATCACCGCCCTTGCCGCGCTGGAAGATGGCGTGATCAGCGCCGATGAAACGGTCTATTGTCCGGGCTATACAGATGTATCAGGCATCCGGTTTCACTGCTGGAAACGCGGCGGGCATGGCAATATCAACCTGCATGAGAGCCTTAAGCAGTCCTGCGATTGCTATTATTACGAAGTCGCACAGCGTGTCGGCATCGACAAGATGGCCGCAATGGCGCGCAAGCTGGGTCTGGGGATCCGGCACGATCTGCCGTTGTCCGCCGTGGCCGAAGGGTTGGCGCCTGACAAAGACTGGAAGACATCTGTCCGGGGTGAAAACTGGCGGATCGGCGATACTGTCAATGCCTCCATCGGGCAGGGTTACGTGCTGGCCTCGCCCTTGCAACTGGCCGTGATGGCGGCGCGAATTGCCACCGGTCGGGCGGTGGCGCCACGGTTGGTTCGGCTGATTGACGGGGTTGAGCAACCCGGCGGGCTGGGCGAAAGTCTGGGGTTGAACGAAAACCTGCTGCGCCGCATCCGCGCCTCGATGGACGATGTATGTAACCACCAGCGCGGCACCGCGTATCGCTCTCGCATCCTGAAGGAAGACTACAGGATGGCAGGCAAGACGGGCACCAGTCAGGTGCGCCGGATCACCCCCGAAGAACGTGCCGCCGGGGTCGTGCGCAACGAAGACCTGCCGTGGGAACGCCGCGATCATGCACTTTTTGTCAGCTTTGCGCCCTATGACAACCCGCGCTACGCGCTGTCCGTTGTGGTGGAACACGGCGGGGGCGGATCGGCGGCGGCTGCCCCGATTGCGCGCGATATCATGTTGCAGGCGCTTTATGGCGGGCCGCCGCCGCTTGATGCCTATCCCGCCGCCGTGCGCGACCGGATCGCGGCCCAGCAGGAACGGATCAACGCGCGGGTGCCACCCGGCGCCACCGGGTCGGGCCGCGCATGAGCTATCTTGCCTATAATACCAAAACCGTTCCCACCGGATTTCGCAAACTTCTTTATCTGAACTGGCCGGTGATCCTGCTTTTGACGGCAGTCGCCTCGGCCGGTTTCCTGATGCTTTATTCTGTAGCGGGTGGGTCTGCGACCCCGTGGATGGAACCGCAAATGAAACGCTTTGCCGCAGGTATGGCCCTGATGGTGATTGTTGCGATGGTGCCGATCTGGTTCTGGCGGAACATGTCCGGCGTTGCCTTTGGCGGATCACTTCTGCTGTTACTCGCGGTCGAATTCTTCGGTTCTGTTGGCATGGGCGCGCAGCGCTGGATCGATCTGGGGTTCATGCGCTTGCAACCATCCGAGCTGACCAAGATCACACTGGTGATGTTTCTGGCCGCCTATTATGATTGGCTGCCCAATGACCGGGTCTCGCGCCCGCTGTGGGTGCTGTTGCCGGTGCTGTTCATCCTGATCCCCACCGCCTTGGTGATCAAGCAACCGGATCTTGGCACCGCAATTCTGCTGCTTGCCGGCGGGGGTGCCGTCATGTTTCTTGCCGGCGTTCATTGGGCCTATTTTGCGACCGTCATCGGGGCCGGCGTCGGCGGGATCGTCGCGGTATTCCAAAGCCGAGGCGCACCATGGCAGTTGCTGAAAGACTATCAATACCGGCGGATCGATACCTTTCTTGATCCCGCCAACGACCCGCTTGGCGCAGGATATCACATCACGCAGGCCAAGATCGCACTGGGATCAGGCGGCTGGACTGGGCGCGGCTTTATGCAAGGCACGCAATCGCGGCTGAACTTTCTACCTGAAAAACACACAGATTTCATCTTTACCACCTTGGCCGAAGAGTTCGGCTTTATCGGCGCAATCACCCTTTTGGCGCTGTATCTGCTGATCGTCCTGTTTTGCATAATTTCGGCGATCAGCAACCGCGACAGGTTTGCCGCCCTGCTGACGATGGGAATCGCGGTGACGTTTTTCCTGTTCTTTGCGGTCAATATGGCGATGGTCACCGGACTGGCCCCCGTGGTAGGGGTGCCCCTTCCACTGGTCAGCTATGGCGGGTCGGCGATGCTGGTCCTGCTCGTGGCATTCGGCCTTGTCCAAAGCGCACATGTCCACAGGCCCCGCTGATGATCAATGTTCTTTTCTCTGCCCAGCCCCAAACCTGGGCCGACTACGAAACCCCGCTACGCAATGCCTTTGCCAAGGCCGGGCTTGATGTGGACTTATCACGTGATCATGCACCCGAAGCGGTCGATTACATCGTGTTTGCACCCAACGGCCCGGTGACTGATTTTCGGCCCTATACCAACACCAAAGCGGTGATGAGCCTTTGGGCCGGCGTCGAAACCGTGGTGGATAACGACACCCTGACCCAGCCGCTGGCGCGCATGGTCGATGACGGGCTGACGCGCGGCATGGTCGAATGGGTCGTGGGCCATACCCTGCGGCACCATTTGGGGATGGATACCCACATTCACGGGCAGGACGGCAAGTGGCGCAACAACAGCTATCCACCGCTGGCCGCAGACCGGCCTGTCACTGTGCTTGGCATCGGGGCGCTGGGTGTGGCCTGCGGGCAGGCGCTGCATGGCCTGGGCTTTCCCGTCACCGGGTGGAGCAGATCACAAAAGGATATTGGCGATATTCGCTGTCTGCACGGGGACGATGGGCTGACTGCTGCGCTGACGGACGCACAGATCGTGATCCTTTTGTTACCGCAGACGCCGGAAACCGAAGATATCCTGAATGCAAAAACGCTTGCCCTGCTTGCGCCAGGTGCCTTTGTGATCAACCCCGGACGCGGTCCATTGATCGACGACGCCGCGCTTTTGGCGGCACTCGACAGGGGGCAGGTGCGGCATGCAACACTTGATGTGTTCCGCACAGAACCGCTACCGGCCGATCACCCCTACTGGGCGCATCCGCAGGTGACGGTGACACCGCATATCGCCTCGACCACCCGGCCGGACACAGCCGCACAGGTGATCGCTGACAATATCGCACGTGGTGAACGCGAGGCACCATTCTTGCATCTGGTCGACCGCAGCGCAGGATATTGAAAATCCCGAAGTCGACGCACCATCAACCCAGATGCCTATCAGATCTTTCATTGCCGCCCGACCGTCACCAGTCGTAGTGGCTGATCACAGCTTTGCGGTTGACCAAGGACTGCGTCGCCCGCGACACGGCCGCGGCCTTCGGCCTTTGCCTGATACAGTGCAGCATCAGCGCGTTTGATCAGCAGGTCCACAGGCAAGGCAACATGGGATTCGCTGTATCCGATGCTCACCCGGGGAAACAAGGCGACCTCGCCCCATTGCACTGGCATGCACAAGCGCTGCAAGAGGTGCTGTAAATGCGTTCTTGCCACGGTGTCGGGGCAGATTTCTTGCCACAGCACGAATTCATCACCGCCGATGCGAAAAATCCGCCCGTGGGCGCCCGCAGGCATGTTCCGCAGCCGAACCGAAATTTCCTGCAATACCTGATCGCCAGCCGCATGGCCGTGCGTGTCATTGATCTGCTTGAAATGATCAAGATCCATGCAGGCGCAGATGATCTTGCGATGGCGCAGAAGTCGTTGATAATTTGCCCATTGCGCCGAAAACTCGGCCAGCGCGCGCCGGTTTTCAAGACCTGTCAGCGGATCATGGCGCGCCGCCCAATCAAGGCTTTGGTTCACACGATGTGCCCGGATGGATATCATCGCAAAAACCGAAAGGCAGGCCAAGAGCGCAAGGACATAGGCGATCGTGGCCCCCGCCAGCACCAATGCCGTGGGGGATGCACCGCCAATCACCATTGCAAGGCGGGTCAGATAGGCCAGCGCCATCGCCAAAAACGGCAAGGTCAGCAGGAACTTGCTGTTCGTATCCAGTGATGTGGCTGTTTGCCATAACCGCCATGCCAAACACAGGCCCAGCACCCCATTGATTGCAGAACTGGAAACGAACAGGACAGCAGGGCTTTGCCAGGCAAGCGCGGCTGCGCATTGGGTCAGGGTTGCCCCGGCCCCGAACAAGGCCCAAGCGGGCCAGCGACAAGACGCCCCGAGCACCGCCATTCCCGCCAGATAGCCTGACAGAATGCCGCCAAGGGCACCCGCAATAACCAGCGTCGCCACCAGCCAGAATTCCAGTGTTGCACCAAATGCCAGCGTTGCCGTTGCCATCAGCAAGAAGAGATGCATCAGCACCAGTTCCCGCGCCCCCTTGTGATTGGTCTGTGCGCGATTCTGGTACTGGTCCAGCAAAAGCAGGACGAGCGAGAAGACAATTAGAACACTGGCAATGGCCACCACGATGCCAATATCCACGTCCCGATTGATTGCATTGGGTTCCATTTGGGGTTCACGCCGATCAGCTTCCCCACAAACCTACGGCCTCGACCTGAACAAAGCCCTAACGCGTCTCGCAATCAGCGCAGACGCGGCGGTTTGTCCGGGTCCATCCCCGGTGCGCCGGGTGCCTGCGGGGCGGCAGGTTCGGGCAGGTCGAACCGCAGCCCTACACGGGCCAGATGTGCCGCAAGCGGGTCCGATGCCCGCACGAAAAGCACATCCATCATACCCGCCTCGATCCCTGAAAATGTCAGCGCCTCGCTTGCGGCATTGGCCAGCGCCTGTTCCGCACCCGGTGTGGCATCGACAAACGCCAGCACATGTCCCTTTGCGCCGTCGTCATAGGTTGCCGCCGCAAGATAGGCAAAGCGGGCCAACCCCGCCGCAATGGCAAGTTTCCGGTCAAGCCCGCTGATCACTGCCTCTGGCAGACCCTTGGGCGCGGACACTTCGGACAGGCGCGCTTCTGTTTCGTCGGGCGCATTGGACAACGTGGCAACCAGCCAATCCACCGCATCAGACGGGATCAGCATGGCAGATGGCGCGACCTCAAGGTTCAGCGCAAGCCCGATCCCCTGCCCCGTCAGCATCTGCGCCAACGCACGACCCGGCAGCCCCGCATAAGGAGCAGCCCGGCCCACGAATTGCGACAGGCGTTCCTCGCGGTCGAACACAAGGGTAAAACGTTGATCTTCGATCTCGAACAATTCCGGTGTTACCTGATCGCCCGTCGCTTCGGCACCCAGCAGCATGAACAATTCGGTGTCGGCCAGCCGTTCGTAAAACCGCAGGCGGGCCGCATCATTGGCAGGGGCGGCCTCCATCGCGGCATGGGCCTGATCCAGATCGGTCATTGCAACACATCCTTTATACGGTTCCGCAAGGCTGGCAGCAGGTCCGCCGCAAACCACTGATTTTTCTTTAGCCACCCGGTATTACGCCACGACGGATGCGGCAAGGGAAAGACACGCGGTGCATGGTCGCGCCAGCCGCGCACGGTATCGGTGACAGTGCCCTTGCCCCCCAGATGCCAGCGTTGGGCATGCCCGCCCACCAGAACGGTCAGCGGCACATCGCCCAACCTTTGCATGACGTCATCATGCCAAGTCTGCGCGCAGATCTTTGGTGGCGGCAGATCTGATCCTGCCGCATCATAGCCCGGAAAGCAGAATGCCATCGGAACGATCGCCACCCTGTCGCGGTCATAGAAAGTATAAGCATCCATACCCAGCCAGTCGCGCAGACGATCACCGGAGCGATCGCAAAACGGTTTACCTGCCTGATGCACCCGCAATCCCGGCGCCTGCCCCGCGATCAATATGCGCGGCTGAGCCGAAAACCAGACAACGGGGCGCGGCGCATGACCCGTTGCCGTCGCGGCAAAGCGCTGACTGCACAAACGGCAGGCGGATATACGGGATTGCAGGCTCATGCCCCTGATTTAAGGCGCGGGCGGACAAAGAAAAAGGGGGCGTGATGCATGCCAGACATCTGTTTTCGTGCCAGTTCTGCCGCCGTCGTGCCGCAATTTTACAATAGAGGTGGCAAATAAACTTATGGTGCCCGGATTTTAACCCACTAATGAGAAAGATGATGTTATCCGCTCGGGGGCTAGACGCAGGTAAACGATGCTGGAATTCGCGCAGGTCAGCAAATCTTTCTGGACGGGCACGCAGCGCAAGGTAATCCTTGATCGCGTGTCGTTTCGCGTGGAACTGGGCCACTCGATGGGAATTCTTGCGCCCAACGGCACAGGCAAGACAACGCTCATCAATATGATGGCAGGGCTGGAAAAACCTGATGAAGGGCGGATTTCGCGCAGTTGCCGCATTTCGTTTCCACTCGGGTTCATGGGCGGGGTGGTGAACCGGCATACCGCAATGGAAAACAGCCGCTATATCGCGCGGCTGTATGGGTTGGACCCCGACTATGTCGAGGCGTTTTGCCGCTGGCTTTGCGGACTGGAAGAATATTTCGACATGCCCGTCGGCACATATTCGCAAGGCATGCGACAAAGGTTCACTTTTGCGCTGATGCTGGCGCTGGATTTTGATATCTATCTGATCGATGAGGGCATGCCCAACGCAACAGATGCTGAATTCAACCGCAAGGCCGGTGAAATCCTGCGCGAACGGCTTGAGAAGGCGACAGTGATCATAGTATCGCATCAACCAGCCACATTGGAACGGTTCGCCCGATCGGCGGCCGTGTTACGCGATGGGCAGTTGCATATGTTCGACACCCTGGAAGAGGCAAAAGCGCTTTATGACTATCAAACCCAGGGTTAAGAAATTTCGCATCCGTCGTGGCGGCGTGCCAGAAGGCCCGGCAGTCGCCGAGCAGACAGCCCCTTCGGGCGCAGATGGTGCCGACACGGTCGCAGATCTTGAGGCTATCAGCAAAGAAGGCCTGACCGGGCGGCAACTGCGTATGGCCCGCCGGGTGGCACACAAGCAAGGTCTTTCGGTTGCATCTGATTTTGATGCGGTTCACCAGTTGCGACAGGCCGGGATTGACCCCTTTCAGCGTCATTCCGTCTTGGAACTGATCGCGCCTGACGGCAAACTGCCCAATGGTTCGTCGGGTCGCGTTCAATTGCCGGACACGATGCAACGTAACGGCGACAATCTGCCCGTTACCGGCAGATCGGCTGTGGCTGATCGCCGTGCCAGGGAAATCACGCAAATTCAACGTGACATTGCCAGCCGCCGTCGCCGCAAGCTGGCGCTGCTGTTCACACGGCTGTCGTTCTTTGTCTTCCTGCCGACGTTCATTGTCGGGTGGTATTTTTTCACCATGGCCACCCCGATGTATGCGACAAAATCGGAAATCGTGATCCAACAGGCAGAAAGTGCCGGCGCCGCCGGGCTGGGCGGGTTGTTTCAGGGCACGTCAATGGCCACCCAGCAGGACAGCATCGCGGTGCAATCCTACCTTGCCTCGCGCGAGGCGATGCTGCGGCTGGACCGTGACCATGGCTTCAAGGCGCATTTCAGCGATCCCGCGATCGACCCGATCCAGCGCCTGCCCGAAAATGCCAGCAACGAGGCCGCATTCAAGGTCTACAGCAAAATGGTCCGCATCAGCTATGACCCCACCGAAGGAATTCTGCGGATGGAGGTAATCGCCGCCGACCCCGCCAAAAGCCAGGAATTTGCAGAAGCCCTGATCGGCTATGCTGAAGAACAGGTGGACCAGTTGACCAGCCGCTTGCGCGCCGACCAGATGCAAGGAGCGCGCGCAAGCTATGAAACCGCCGAGGCACGCCGCGCGACCGCCCTTGCCGAATGGCTGGCCATTCAGGAAGAGGTGCAGCAGATCGACCCCGCAGGCGAGACCGCCGCACGAACGCAGCAAATCGGCCGCCTGGAAAGCGAACGCCAAAGGCTGGAACTGGTGCTGCAGTCGCGGTTGAACGTCGAACGCCCAAGCGAAGTGCAGGTGCAGGCCCTGCGTGACCAGATAGCCAATATCGACGGATTGATTGCCGCGATGCGCGATGAAATGACATCGGGTGCACCGGGGGACACCTCGCAGGCGTCACGCAACACCGAACTGCGCGCCGCCGAGGAAAACTATACATTCCAGACTGTCCTGGTCCAACAGGCACTGACCCAGATGGAAGCTGCCCAGATCGAAGCCAATCGTCAGGTCCGCTATCTGTCGCAAAGCGTGAAACCGATCGCCCCGGACGAGGCGACCTATCCGCGCGCCTTTGAAAACGCACTGTTGTCCTTTTTCATCTTTTCAGGAATTTATCTGATGATTTCACTTACCGCTTCTATTCTGCGTGAACAGGTCAGTTCATGATGCATGACGTTGATATTGGCGCGTTGACCGTCAGCAACGACCGCCCGCTGCTTGTGATTGCGGGCCCCTGCCAGCTTGAAAGCGTGGATCACGCCCAGATGATCGCAGGCCGGATGGCCGAGAACTGTGCTGCTGCGGGGGCGCAGTTCATTTTCAAAGGCAGCTATGACAAGGCCAACCGCACATCATTGGGCGGCAAGCGTGGGCTTGGCATGGATGAAGGACTGAAGGTCATGCAGTCGGTCAAGGATACCATCGGGTGTCCGGTCCTGACCGACATTCATGCGCCCGAACATTGTGCCACTGTCGCGTCGGTCTGTGATGTCATGCAGATCCCTGCGTTCCTGTGCCGTCAGACAGACCTGTTGCTGGCCGCGGGCGAAACCGGCGCTGTCATCAATATCAAGAAAGGGCAGTTTCTGGCACCCTGGGATATGCCCAATGTGGTGGCCAAAATCGAAAGCACGGGCAACAAGCGTATCCTGCTTACCGAACGCGGCTCGTCGTTTGGATATAACACGCTGGTTGCTGATATGCGGTCGCTGCCGATCATGGCACGCACCGGCTATCCGGTGGTGATGGATGCAACCCATTCGGTGCAGCAACCCGGCGGTCAGGGTGGCTCCTCAGGCGGACAACGCGAGTTTGCGCCGGTCATGGCGCGGGCGGCGGTATCGCTGGGAATTGCGGCCGTGTTCATTGAAACGCATGAAGACCCGGACAACGCGCCATCGGACGGGCCAAACATGATCCCGCTGGACCAGATGGGTGCCTTGGTGCACAGCCTGATGGCGTTTGATACCTTGGCCAAGGCCGATCCGCTGCGGGTCTGACAATTTGGGGTGTGCGCCGGCGCAGCTTGGCCTAGGCTGGGGGCAGGCTGAACCGGATTGAACCCATGCGCATTTTCCTATTGCTTGCCCTTTTTCTGACCATTGCCCTGCCGGCCCCCGCGCAAGAGGCTACAAGCCCCATTACGACGGAAACCTCCGCACAGCAGGATGCGGCCATCGCCACGCGCATCCGCGAGATACTTGCGGAACTGGGCAATTACGGCAATGTCACGGTTTCGGTGAACGAAGGGGTGGTCACGCTGCGGGGCACCGCAACCTCTGTCATGGATGCGCAGGCGCTTGATCCCCTGGTCACCCGTGTGGAAGGGGTCGTTGCAGTCAAGAACGAGGTGACGGAAACTGCCGATATCAGCGAACGTCTGGACCCCGCGATTGACCGTTTCAAGGCAAGGGTCGAGCAGTTCATCATCTTTCTGCCCCTTGCCGCGATTGCCGCATTTGCATTTTTCACTGTGGTTCTTGTCGGTTTTGCGATTGCGCGTATGCGTCGCCCTTGGGAACAATTGGCGCCGAACGCCTTTGTCGCCGATGTATACCGGCAACTTTTGCGAATCGCATTTGTCATCATTGGAATCGTGATTGCGCTGGATATCTTGAATGCAACGGCCCTGCTCAGCACGATTCTGGGGGCCGCCGGGATAATCGGGCTGGCGTTGGGGTTCGCCGTGCGGGATACGGTGGAAAATTTCATCGCGTCGGTCATGCTGTCCTTTCGGCAACCGTTCCGGCCCAACGACACGGTCGAGATCAATGGCGATCTGGGCAAGGTCATTCGCCTGACCAGCCGGGCAACGATCCTTTTGTCCCTGGATGGCAACCATATTCGCATTCCAAACGCGACTGTCTTCAACAGCCGGATCATCAACTATACAAAGAACGCCGAGCGCCGGTTCATGTTTTCGATCATCGTGGACAGGGACGCAGATTTACAGGCAACCAGGGTTCTTGCGGAAAACACTGTGCAATCGCTGCCTTTTGTTCTGACAGAACCCGCCGCACAGACATGGATCGAGGCGCTGCACCCGTCCGGTATCGAACTGGTCGTGACCGGCTGGGTCGATCAGGACGAAACATCGATCGTGCGCGCCAAGGGCGAGGCGCTGCGGCAGGTCAAACTTGCGATCCAGTCCGCAGGCGTCACGATCCCCGACGCGACCCAGTCCGTCAGCCTGATACAGGAACCCAGCGCAACGCCCAGGCAACAGCACGAATCAACGACGGTCGAACCGGTTGCGGCCACCGATGACGCGGCCCTTGCCCGGATCGTCAAAGCCGAACGCGCGACAGAAGCGACCGAAGATCTGCTGCATAGTGACGGCCAAAAGGAATAGCGTTTTTTTGTGCAAACGGGGCTTGAACCGCCCCCGCCTTCGCAGTATCCAGCCTCACGCTGGTGGGATGTAGCCAAGTGGTAAGGCAACTGTTTTTGGTACAGTGTACCGTAGGTTCGAATCCTACCATCCCAGCCAGCGTTTTCCCCAAAGACATTGATTTTGTTTGTTTTTTAGGATTTGGGTTATTTTTTTCCCACTGCCTTTCCCACACAAGCAATCTGTCTGCTGCGTCTTGCTAGTATCAAGTTAGTCCCAGCTAGGCATAACTTTATGACGCCTAGCACGCGTAGCCATTGATTATTTGATCAGACTTCTCTGAGATCAAGCTACAGAGGAAATAGTATGTATGACATAATTCCAGACATCCATGGACAAGCAGCAAAACTAAAGGGAGCCCTCACTGAGCTAGGCTACCGCATGAGAAATGGTGCATGGCGGCATAGCGATCCAAATCGCCGAGTCGTGTTACTTGGTGATTTTATCGACCGAGGCCCCAAAAATGGTGAGGTTATTTGCATTGTGAGGTCGATGCTCGACGCCGGTACCACCTCTGCCGTAATGGGTAACCATGAACTCAATGCGATCCATTTTCATACAATATGAGATGACCCTCTGAGGGCGCACACTAAGCAAAATGTGGCGCAACATGCTTTGTTTCTACGTGAGTTCCCCTTACACTGCGCTGAGGCAAGGGAAGCAGTCGAATGGATGGCCAGTTTGCCACTTTATCTCGAATTTGGTGGCTTTAGAGCCATTCACGCATGCTGGGATGAAGCTTCTATGCAGAAGCTCAAAAAGCAAACACTGGACGGCACTCTGACCAACGAGCAACTGTGCACTGCTGCAGACCAGAACGATCCACTTTTCGATCTTGTCGAGACAGCGGTGAAAGGCCCGGGGCTGGAATTGCGGGACGGTCTGTCTTTCCTAGACAAAGCCGGACACGAGAGAACAAGCATTCGTCGAAAATGGTGGAATAGCAAAGCTAAAACATGGCGCGAGGTAGCGATATCCGTGCCCGACCTCGAAATGCTACCAGATGGGATATTGCCTGAAGGCATCTTGCAAAGTTCCTACCCAACGGACGCCTCACCAGTCTTCTTTGGACACTATTGGATGGAAGGCACACCACACCCTCAGGCGGATAATGCCCTTTGCCTAGATTACTCTGCGGGAAAAGACGGTCCTTTGGTTTCCGAAGCCCGAAAACGACCACGTGGTCAATGAGAAGCGGATCAGACGCTTGATGCGACTGATGGGCCTTATGCCGATCTATCAGAAGCCCAACACGAGCAGAGCCGCCAAGGGTCACAAGATTTACCCCTACCTGCTGCGTGGACTTCGCGTGGATCCCAGAGGTTCTCGGCCGCACCAATAGCCCTTTATCCTGATCGGAAAACGTCGTGTCCTTACCTTCCAATATCGTCGTCTTTGCCGCCAGTAACAGCATGCAGTCCATCAACAAGCGCCTTGTCTTGCATGCCGCCGGAATTCTTCAGGATGAATTCAAGGCGCATGTGGAAATTGAGGTTTTGGACCTGAACGATTATGAGATGCCGATCTACAGCCCCGAGCGCGAGGCACAGGGTATCTCGCGGCATGCACAGTATTTCTACAAAAAGCTGGGGGCGGCTGACGGGGTGATCATCTCGCTCGGCGAATATAACGGAGCTTACACCGCCTCGTTCAAGAACATCTTTGACTGGTGCAGCCGCATCAACATGAAGATTTTTCAAGATCGTCCCTTGATGCTGATGGCCACATCCATGGGTCGGCGTGGCGGCCAGAATGTGCTGGCTGCGGCGATGGGAGGCTTTCCCCATTTTGGCGCGAATATCACGTCCAACTTCAGCTTCGGCCCCTTCAACGAACATTTCGACAGGCAAACGGACCGGCTGACAACCCCGGAGCTTGCGCTGGACCTGCGCAAAGCAATTTCCACATTCTGCGACGCCATTGATGCGCGCGCATAAACTCCGAAAAGGAAAAACACTTGCCTCAGCCTCCAATTTCATTCTGTCTCAAGACCGCTGCTGGTCTTTGGGCCATTTGGAGCCTTGTCCACATGCTGGCGGGCGTCATGACCGTCTCGCTTGATACGCCCGATGCGGTTGCGGGCATTGCGGACGCCGTTGATCCCGCGCTGTTGGTTGGCACATAGCCGCCATGACGGCAGGCAGACTGGTGGGGCCGTCAAACCGGCCCCACCTTTGCTCGGAAAAGAGGTGTGACATGCTTGATACCTATCATATCCGCGAAGACGAGATGCCCGATGAGTTGCAAGTCCTGCTGGCCCGATATCCCCGCGACACATGGGAAGCCCATCCCGGGTTCCGCGAAAAGACCAGGCACTGGCTGGGCGCGCATCAGATGTTCCGCCGCGTGGCGGAACGCATTCGGCTGGATGCCGAAGCTGCGCTGAACAAGGACATTGCCTTGGACGACTTTGCCGGTCGGCTGTCCTACCATGGTGGCAACCTGGTCAGAAACCTGCATGCCCATCATGGCTGGGAAGACCACAGCTATTTCCCCGAACTTGCGGCGGCGGATCCGCGGTTCGCTGGCGGGCTTGAGGTGCTGGAACAGGATCACGCCGATCTTGACAAGGTGCTGGAAGATTTCACGCGGCAAGCCAACCGCGTGATCAAACTGACGACGGTCGACGCCGCACAGGCACATGACGAGGCCGGAGCAGTGCATGACACCAGCAAGGTTATCGCGGCCTTTTTGAAACGCCACCTGACGGATGAAGAAGACCTGGCCGTGCCGATCATCTTGCATTACCGGCTCAGAGGATGAATTAAGACGCATGACCAAAGATGTATCCGTCCAAGAGGACCAGACCCAAGCCACAGAACGCCGCGCACGAGGTGAATTCGTGCGCGGCATCAGCAACTTTCGCCATGCCATCGGCGATCCGGACTTTCCGCCGGAGCCTGGCCGGTATCATGTGTTCGTTGCGCTGAATTGCCCTTGGTGCCACCGCGTGACCTTGGCGCGCAATGTGCTGGGCCTGTGCGATAGCATCACGATGGATGTGGCATTCCCGAACCGGACAGATGATGACGACCCCGAAGGCCCGAACCTTTGGGAGTTTGCGCCCGACCGGATTGCGACATTGACAGGGAACGCCCTGCCCGAATGCACGCATGAGACGGGAACCGGAAAAGGTCTGCGTCTGGTCAAGCAGATTTACCGTGCCGAAGGCTCCGAAGAGCAGTCCGTTCCCATCCTATTTGACAAAGTCGCCGGTCGGATCGTAAACAACGAAAGTGCCGAGATCATCCGCATGCTCGATGCACATGCCGAGGCCTTGGGGAGCACAATCCCGAATTCAGAACGGGTGCGGCTTTACCCCGACCAGCCAGCACCTCAGCAAGAGATCGACGCATTGAATGAATTGGTCTACACGACCATCAATAACGGTGCCTACAAGGCCGGATTTTCCTCTGACCAAGCGGTCTATGCTGCCGCCTTTGACGCCTATTTCGAGACACTTGCAGCGCTTGACAGCCTGCTATCTGATGGTCGCTCGTTTCTTACGGGGCAAGATTTCACCGAGGCCGATCTGCGCCTGTTTCCGACACTCTACCGCCACGATCCAGTCTATTACGTTCGTATGAAACTGAACGGTGCGCAAATACTTTGTTACCCCCACCTTTGGCGCTGGCTTTGCCGTGTCCATGCATTGCCCGGCATCGCACAGGCGGGATCATTGATACATTGCCGCCAAGGTTATTTTGGGCGTAGCTGGAATGGGGTCGTGCCCCAGGGCCCCTTCAAACCAATGAAATACCCCGAAGCTTACTATCATCCCCAGCTTGCTTCCATCTAATAGAAATGGCCAAGGCCTGGCCTGACCATGTTATGAAAAGCAGCCATTGGCGCAGCCGCAGCGCATGTCGATGTTTCTCGAAACTGCCCCTCGTGGGCCGCGCGACGAAAGCCCGGAGGGGGCCCGACTTCAGCAATGCTGCGTTTGCCCTCATGTAAACCGATGCGCTGTCGCCCGCTGCTTCCTTGATGCTCAACCGCGCCGGGATGCGCTCCTGAGAGAGATGCAGCTCGACACCGTTCAAGGCGGCTCTGACGCCTGATCGCCTGCGCGCAGCGGGCCACGCACTTGAACGACCCAAACCCAACCGAAATGACTTTTCTGATGAAGAAGACCATCTTCGCAGTAGCCGCGGCTGTTGTGGTTGCCACCGGCGCATTTGCCGATGACACCATATCCACGAAAAAATCGTGGGCGCATTTCTGGGCGCCGCGTTGCAGCAAGACGCCGCAACAATGCAAGAGTTGGCGAACGCCGATTACATTCAACACAGTCCCTTCATTCCAAACGGGCTTGATCCGTTCATCGGGCTACTGCCTGTTTTGAAAGTGCACGGAACGATGGCTGAAAACATCCGCATGTTCAAAGACGGAGACTACGTCTTCATGCACAATATCTGGCGGAATGCGGCCCCGTTCGGGGCTGATGAGATGGTGTCTTTCGACATCATCCGGGTGGACGAGAATGGAAAAGTCGCAGAACACTGGGATGCAATGACGCCACTGGCCACGGAAACAGCCAGCGGCAGAACACAGACTGACGGCCCGGCCAAGATCACCGACTACATCAGCGCCGAGAGCTACGCCCAGCACAACCACCGCGCAGACAACAAAACCCACCCCCGCAGGCGGAAACACCCTTCGCCGCCTGCGGGGGCAAAAAACCAAAGCAATCGGGACGGCGCGCCGTTCAGCCTGCCGAAGGGAAAAGGAACACAGGATGGCCGATCGCCATGCCCAGCGTCTTGTCTTGGGCATCTTGGCTCTTCGCAAGCTGTGGCCTGACCCAAGCCTCAGGTCAGGTATCGCCCTAGCATCCGCTTCTCGGCAGTGCCAAGTGCTGAAAGCGCCAAGACCACTGGAACAATGTCCGCTTCAAGCCGACAGCGGTCATCCGGCCCGGTTGTCCTATTGTGCAATCATGAGGGGCTTACCTGCCTCGCCGAACTGAAAGACCACGAATTTCGCACGGTCGGTTGCACTGAAATTCGAGCCGACCATTCCAAGGTCCGGCAATTCGTAGAATGCTTCGCCGGCGGAATAAACGACAGGGTCCGTGCCATCGACGTCCAGTTGCAGCGACCCTTCCAATATGTAGACAAACAATTGACCCGGATGGATGTGGTGATCCGTTCTCCATCCAGGATCCACATCAAACAACAGGATCTTCGCTTCTGTGTTCGGCATGCCCTGGATCGGGGTGGTCAGCACCGGCGTAAGCGTCGTTTCCGCCACTGCAGGTGCAAGAGAGATGCCGCAGAGGGCGATAGCTGCGACGACGGTCGCGAAAGCACGTTTTCTCATGTTTGGCTCCTGAAAAAAATGCGCAGGCCACTTATGGCATGTGCTATGTGTTGCCAGTGTTCCTCAGAGGTCGCGAGATGTCAGGAAATCCACCCGAAAAGAATCTGAAAAATACTGAAATCATTTCGTGCGGAGATTTCTGGTTCGATACCAAGTCGCTGGAGCTTTTCGACATTGACTGGCAGCCGGTTCCGCTGCGCCATCAATCGGCACTAGTGTTGGGCGAGCTTGCAAGAACACCGTGCGAGGTCGTCTCGAAGGACAATCTGGTCAATACGGTCTGGGGCAAGTCTTTTGTTAGCGATGACAGCCTTGTGCAGTGCATCAAAGGCATCAGAAAGGCGATACGCGATACAGACCGGAAAATCATCCGGACGGTTTCCCGAACGGGCTATCGTCTGGATATCAAGCAGCCCGCTCCTCCCGCCAGCCTGAAACCAGGAATCCTGATAGACAAAATTCAAGGCACCGGCCATTCGCAGGCAGGAAGGGAATTCGCGGAAGACTTCCGCGATAAACTGGTGCTGGTCACCGCGCCGCGCTCCGGGGTGCGCATATTCACCTTGGACAGCACCCCATCGTCGGCCGATTACGTTGTTCAGGGTCGCGTGAGTGTTTGCGGCGAACGCGTCAAATTCTTCCTCTCACTCTCCGAAGTGAAATCCCGCGGGCATTTCTACGCCGAGTCCTTCGATTGCGACTTATCGGAAACCCATCGGCTTGCAGAGGAAGTGGCCCGAAAGATCGCCAGCGTGCTGCGCATCAGCGTTATTGCCCACGAGGGTGAGAGGTTTGCAGACAGTCCAGACGAGCGACTTGATCTCCAGCAATTGCTGGCCAAGGCGCATTATTTCTACAGCCGTATCACACTGCCGGATACCAAGATCGCCCGCGCCACCATGCAGGCCGCTGTCAGGATGTCTCCGGACAATCCCAAGGCGTTGGCACTGCTTGCGCATTCGGCAACACAAATGCACCCCTTGATCCGGATTAACCCCTGCAAAAGCGAAACCGACTGGGCGATGTCGCTGGCCGACAAGGCGGTCGCTGTTGGCGCGTCTTCCAGTTTCGCGTTTCGCACCCGCGCCAACCTGCGGCTTTGGCTGCTTGGGGATCACGTTGGGTGTCGCGCTGATTGCGCCCGTGCCCTGGCGATCAACCCCAATTTCTACCTTGCGCATCTGACACTTGCCACAAGCGATATCCTGGCAGGGGCGCACATCGCCGGAATTGAGCGGATGCATTCCTTTGTTTGCCTGACGACAATCGACCCGCAGTACCCATATTTTCAATCGCTGATCGGATTGGCCTGGATCTTGGCCGGCAACTCCGAGTCTGCAATTCAGTTCTCAAAAGAAGCCCATGAAAGGTCACCAAAGGCCTCATGGCACGCAATGGTCTATGCCGCTGCAGTTTCGGCTGATGTGTCGATCATCAGAACCAGAAATTTCCAAGATATGATTAAAAAGCTAGAATTGCCGTTTGGGCATTTCAGGTCAATTCCGTTCTCCGACGTAAGAAATGCTGAAACGTTGGAAGCGAGGCTCAGTGCCGCAGGTGTCGAGAAATAGTGGCGCCAGCACTCGATCGCGCCTTCGCGGGTGCCGCAGTGAACGAACAACCATAGCAGAGGTCCTTTTTGTCCGCGTGTCGTTTGTAAAGACGGGCCACAGCAATAAATCGGTTTGAAATCAGCCAAGATCGGCCCGATTGAACGACCGCTTCGGTGAAATGTTCTGCACTGCAAAACGAGCGACGCTGCACATGCCACGTTTTTCTGCACTTGCATTCTCTGCGACGGCATCAATCCGGAGAGTACGCACGGCGGCGTAACTTGGCTCTGCCAATGGCTGCAAAGGGCCGTTGCCTGCTTCAGCCAGCGCGGGGATTGCGCAATATCCCATCGTACCTTTCAACTGACGTATCAGGATAAGTTCAGCCCCCCCGCAGCACCTGCCGCAGGAGGCTTGTTTCGGCCCCATCATAGGGCGCGCCCGTTTCATCCAGAAGATCATGAAACCAGACAGAACGATCAGCAACGCCGCCATGCGCAAGAACCAGATCGGCGGGCCAAGGCAGGTTCGTCTGCGTCCTGCCCTTGACCAGCCCCCATTGAAAACACCCCACATTGCCAGTCTGAAAGACCTCGAGCTGATCGGATATCCGGCTGCCAACAGGCCGTGCCATCCACTCGGTGCACAGCATCGGGCGGTTCAACGCGGCAAGATGGGTGATAAATTTGCGGACATGGGCACTGTCCCAATAGGCATGAAAGGTGACAATATCGGACATGGCCAACGCACTTTGATCAATATCGGTTTGGTAGGGGGCATTCGATGACCCCGGCAGCGGTGTGGACCACGCCCCCACCGTCACCGGCTGGACCGGCAATTCTTCGCGGCTCCATGCAAAACTTGCCTCCATCAGATCAAAGCTGGCTGCAGAAAAGTCGGGCTGGTAGGATTGCGAACCGGAGGCCTCAAATACCATGCGATTTCCCGGTTCATTATAAAGATCCCAAAACAATATCCGGTTGTCTGACCTGAAGGTGTGAACAACGTCCCGAACATAGTCTTCGAATGCAGGCCAAAGCGACCGATCCAGTAGCGCCGCACGACCAGGACTGGCCACCGCGCGACTGTTGTGAACGCCTGGCACTGGATCGGGTTGGGGCCCATAGTCCGGTTCGGATCCGCCAAAACCACAGTCGTCAAAAAGGCATGGAACGGTTCTGATCCCAAGATCACTGGCGGTTTGCATCAGCCAATCCAGCCGTTCCAAAAGGCCGCTGCGGTCATGTTTCCAGATCAGGAAATGCAGATTGACCCGCAAAGCGTTAAAGCCGACATCCGCAGCCCAGCCCAGTTCGCGCTGAATCGTGGCCCGGTCGAATGTGTCTGCGTGCCACATCTCGATGAAGTTGACAGCGGTGGAAGGCAGAAAATTAAATCCACAAACCCAGCCCTGTTCGGCCCACCATGCGTTTGCCTTTTCTGCGCTCCATTGGTTCACGTCATTGATCCTTTGCATCAAGGGGTGCTCTGGCCGCGCACCCGCGGCCAGAGCCAGCCTCCTAGCGGTCCAGTAGGTCCTGAACTTCGGCTTCGGCGTCAGAGAGCGCCACATCAACGGGTTTGCCGGTCAGCCAGATCGCCTGCAATTCGCGGTTCAGCACGTCCTGAATGGCACCGTAACGCTCTGATGGGGGGGTATCGCGGGCGATGGCCGCAGTGCCAGTGTACTCATCGCGGTGCGGCAAACTGGTGTATTCGTCGCTTGCAATAACAGATTTGCGCACTGCCATGTGGCCGGTGCGTGCCCAATCGACATTGTGATCGTTGATAAAGGCCAGAACCCGGAGCGCGGCCATGTATTTTTCCTGATCCGCCTGAACCGATGCCGGTATTGCCCACATGTGGCTGTCGGCCCAGGTTGCACCGCTGTCAAAAAGCGTCGGAAAGTCGGCGACATAGTAATCGTCCAGACCCACTTCGGGTTTCGCAGCCTCTGCGCTATAGAAATCAACAACCCATGTGCCGTTGACAAGAATGGCAGCCTCGCCATTCAGAAAGGCTTGCTGGCTGTCGGCATAGTTCAGCTGCGGATTAGCCAGATCAGCGTCGAACAACTGCGTGATTGATGTCACTGCATTGGCGGCTGCGGCGTTATCCAGAGTTGCGGTATCGCCATCAAATATGTTGGCGTTCTGCTGCCACATCAGGGCAAGCACAAGGCGCACACCGATGGGAAACTGCGCAAAGTCGGCGGCCAGATAATTCTGCCCGGTCGCATCCTTGACCATCTGCGCGTGTTCACGCAGCTCCTCGGGCGAGGACGGCAGGACCGGCGCGCCGTTTTCCACCAGACCTGCGGCTTCCATCAGATCCATGTTTACATGCCAAAGGTTGGCGTGGAAATCCATCGGGATACCGTAGATACCGCCATCGAAGCTGACCGCGGCCAACGCGTTTTCAGACCAGTCAGCAGGATCGATGCCTGCCGCCGCAAGGTCGCCCGAAATATCCGCCAAGGCACCAAGGCCCGCGAATTCTGGAATCCGGTGGCGGTGCATCACATGAACGTCGGGTGGCGTGCCGCCGGCATAAGACGCCTTGATCTGGTCATAGTAGTTGCCCCAGTCGGTCGGCAGCGTCGTGATACTGATCCCGTCCAGTTCCGCATCGGCGGCGTTGATGATCGACTGGATGATACAGGCCTCGCCCACGCTCGCTTTGGTGTCGGTCCCCGCGTCCTCGCAGGCACCAAAGAACCGGCCCAGCGTAACTTCTTGTGCCGTTGCCCCGGTTACGACCGTGGCGGCGACGGCGGCGCCAATGATGAGATGTCTCATATCTTTCCTCCCTAATTGGGGCGCGGCGGCCCCGGTTTACCCCTTGCTTCCGCCAACGGTCATGGCTTGCACCACGTATCGCTGGAAGATCAGGAAAATCAGCACAACCGGAAGCGAGGCGATGACCCCCGAGGCCATGACACGGCCCAGCCCTTCGGATTGTGCGAAATTGGATTGAATGCTGGCCAGACCCAGCGTGATCGTGAAAAATTCCTGCCGCTGCGCCGATACAAGCGGCCATAGATAATCGTTCCACGCATAAAGAAACGTCAGGATCGCCAGCGTCATCATCGCAGGCCGCGCCAGCGGCAGCATGACATGCCAGAAAATCTGCAACCATGTGACGCCATCCAGCCTTGCGGCCTCTTCGATGTCACTTGGGATTGCCTTGAAAAACTGCATCATCAGGAACACGCCGATGGGCACAGCCATGCGTGGCAGGATCAGTGCATGATAACTGTTGTGCCAGCCCAAATCGGCAAACATTGTATAGAGTGGAATGAACACGGCCTGTTCCGGCACCATCAGCCCGACCAGGCAGATCAGGGTAATCGACCGTTTGAACGGAAACTCCAGCCGCGCCAGCGCATAGCCTGCCGTGGTTGAAACCAGCAGAACGCCAAGTGTCATCCCCACCGCAACGATGACAGAATTGAGAAACCAAAGCGGCGTTTGCCCGAAAGCGAAAAGCGCCCCATAGTTTTCCGCGGTAAAGGGTATGGGGATCAAGCCAAACGCAGTCGTCGACGTGGTCCGCGCGAGGACTTCGTTGGGCTGAAATGACAAAGACACCATCCAGATCGTTGGCACCAGCCAGATAAAGGCAGGAATGGCAAGCGCCATGACGAGCCAGTAATAGCTACGACTCATTTTGCATCCTCCCGGCCAAGCACGAACTGCAAAACCGCAAACGCCCCCATGATGACAAAGAGAAACACCGCCATGGCAGAGGCACGGCCCAATTCACTGTCACGAAACGCGGTCTGATAGATGTAGCGGACCAGCACTTGGGTGGTGTCGTTCGGTCCGCCCTGAGTCATCAGATGCGCCTGTCCGAAAACCTGAAACTGCAAGATCACCTGCAACACGATCACAAGGGTGATCGTGCGTTTCAGATTTGGCAGCGTGATATACCAAAACGCCCTTGCGCCAGTGGCGTTATCCAATGCTGCGGCTTCGTAAAGATCTCTGGAGATATCCTGAAGCCCTGCCAGGAACAGGATCATCGCAATCCCCAGCGACCACCAGATCGTCGTGATCACGATCGCGGCCATGGCAAAATTTTCGTTCGTCAGCCAGACGATCGGCGACCCGCCAAACGCCTCGGTGATATTCGCGATCAGGCCTTGGCGGGGCGAAAACATGATCTGCCAGATCAATGTCACGACCGTCACCGACAATATCTGGCTGAGAAAGAACAGCGTCCTGAAAACCGTCATTGCCTTGGTTTCGCGGTTCAGTGCGGCGGCCAGCAGAACGGCAATGATTGTCACGCCGGGTACGGTAAACCCCACAAATACCAAGGTGTTGCCGACCGTTGGCCAGAACCGCCGGTCATACCAACGCCCCCCTTCGCCGGGATGAAAACCGGGGAGGACGATGAACAGGATCGCCGCAATGCCCAAGGCAATCGCGGTCACTCGGTTCACCCAGCCCATCCGGCGAAGGAAGATCGCAGTCACGATGCCGGCAAGGCCCGCGAGCTGTAAAACCGGGGCAGCAAATGCGCCCCACGTGATGCCCCTGCCCCACATGACGCGTTCATAATTGCGCAAGCCGACGAATTCCTTGGCGTCGGGGTTGAACGCCACCGCCATCAGGTTCCAATCGTGCAGCGAAATCCAGATGCCGCGAAAGAACGGGTAGACCAGGAAAAGCGCATATGTCAGCAAAAACGGCATGAGCAGCACAAAGGCCGCCTGCGGTTGCGTCATTCTCCGCGTTGATCCGCGTCTTTGCGACATTTGCCCTCCCCGCAAATTCTGTCGTCGATTCTTTTTGCTAATTATTATTAGCAATATTTATTAGCTGAACGCAAGTGTGTAAGGTCTGGCCTATGTCAGCTCCGCCCAATCCCCCGCCAAACCGCGTGACAATGAAGGACATCGCCTTGGCGGCAGGTGTGTCCCAATCAACCGTATCCTTTGTGCTGAACGGGCAAGAGGACATGCGGATCAGTGCCGAAACCCGCAAACGGGTGATGGATGCAGTGGCCACATTGGGCTATCGGCCACGTGGCGCAGGACGCCCGCCGAAAACGGCAGGGCTACGGGTTGTCGGCCTGATGATCGACGAAATCGCGACAAGCCCCTTTGCCGCAATTTCCATCGAGGGCGTTCAGGAAGAGGCATGGAAGCAAAACGTATTGGTCGAGGTCGTCATGACCGGCGGCGACAAGACCTATGAGAACGCGACCTTGCGCAAATGGGCGGCCGATCGTGTCGAAGGTGTGATTTATGGTTCGATCCTGACCCGCAAAGTGACGCCGCCGGATGCCCTGTCACAGCATAAATCGGTCTTGTTGAATTGTTATGACGCAAACGGTCGTTTTGCCTCAATCGTTCCTGCGGAGCGGCGCGGCGGCGAAGCGGCAGCCGAAATGCTGATCAGGGCCGGCCACCGCAAGATCGCCTTTATCACCGGTGAAAGCTGGATGGAGGCCGCCGACCAGCGAATGGAAGGATACGAGCGCGCCTTGCGCGCGGCGGGCATTCCGATTGACCCCAACCTGATCGTCGAAGGCAATTTCCTGCCAAGTGGTGGCCGAGCCGCCACCTTGCGCCTGCTTGACGGGCCGATCCGACCCCACGCGATCTTTTGCGCCAATGACCTGATGGCTGTCGGTTGCTACGAGGCGCTAAAGGAACGGGGCGAGCGGGTCGGGGAAACTATGGCTGTCATGGGGTATGACGATCAGGAAATTGCCCAACATCTTTCACCGGCCCTGACCACAGTGCTATTGCCCCACCGCGACATGGGAAGCTGGTGCGCGCAATATTTGCTGTCCAACGCGCCCCCCGAAATTTCACAGAGGCGTCTGGAGTGCCCGGTCGTGATCCGACACTCGCATTTTCTGTCCTGACCAGACGTGTGACATCGCCGCAAAAGGCCGAAGCTGTTGCATGTAACAGGCCGTTCCCTCCTAATGTGTTTGCGTAGTGCAGATATGCCACGCCACCCTGCCCCGGCTGGTGACACAAAAAGGACAGCAGCAGTATGACTTATGCGGAACTGATCGGCTGGGCGGCAGCGCTGGCCACCTTTACGACTTTCATGATGAAGACCATGTTGCCGTTGCGGTCCGTGTCGGTTGTCGCCAACCTTTTGTTCATCACATACGGCGGCCTGGCGCACAGCATGCCCGTGCTTGTACTGCATCTGATGCTTTTGCCATTGAACGTTTTCCGTCTTGTCGAAATTTTTCGTACAACACGATTGATCCGTGCGGCACAACCGTCGGACGGACTGCCGATCAGCATTACAGCGTATTTCAAGATTGTCGAAAAACCAGCTGATGCAGTGCTCTTTCGCCGCGGCGATCCGGCAGATAGCGTCTATTATCTCAAGTCGGGCCGCATCTTGCTGGAAGAAATCAATCAAGAAATGCAGGTAGGTGAAATTTTTGGCGAAGTCGCATTCTTTAGCAAAAGCCACGTTCGCACACTGACGGCGCGCTGCATCAGCAAGTGCGAGATCGCCGCAATATCAGAGGCCGAATTCACGCGGCTGTTTTACCAGGATCCAGCGTTCGGTTTTTTCATCCTGCGCCTTCTTGCAGAACGCCTTGACGATAACATGGCACGCGCTTGCACAGATCATTCTGACCATGCACAGCACAAGCCTGTCTGATTTGCCCCTAAGCGGCTTATAAAATCTTAACAAAAGTTGTTGCGGTACCAGACGATCTCGCCCTAGGCTTGTGTCAGCGGCCAAAGTCAGGGGAAAACAGGTGGCCAATCCGGCACCACACAAACAAGTCCGGTCCTTTGGTGCCTGGGATTCTGCTATAGTGCCCGAAGCGATTGCGACGGGCACCCGCAAGATAGAGCAGATATGCCTTGACGGTGCCGATATCGTCTGGATCGAAAGCCGCCCCGAGGAAAGTGGCCGCAGCGCGGTGATGCGCTGGAGCGCCGACACCGGGGCCTGCGATGTCACCCCGCGCTGGTACAACGCCCGCACACTGGTGAATTCCTATGGCGGTGGTGCCATGGCCGTGCGCGCCGGCACGGTCGTCTTTACCCAGTTCGCGTCCGAGGCCTTTCCCAAGACGTCCGATCAGCGTGTCCACCGCATGGATCCGGGCAAGCTGCCTGAGCCGATTACACCGCTTGTCGCCGCAACCTATGCCGATTTCGAAATCGATCAGGCCAACAGTGTCGTCTATGCCGTCATGGAAGAAACGACGGTCAAGACAAATGGTCAACCGACCCAGACGCTGGTTGCACTGGACCTGGCGGGCACGCGACCGCCACGTATTCTGGCAAGCGGCGGCGATTTCTATGCAGCACCGCGCCTGTCGCCGGATGGACGGCGGTTGGCATGGATTACGTGGAATTATCCGTCGATACCCTGGGAAGGGACACAGCTTTGGGTGGCGGACATTGACCCATCCGGCGATCTGCGCCCGGCGCAACGTATCGCTGGCCAGCCAGCGCAGGATATCGACCCGCTGCAAAATCCTGTGCTGCAACAGCTGATGGGTTTTTCCGACACGGCCATCGTGCGGCCGGTCTGGTCGCCGGGTGGACAGCTCTATGCCGTGTCCGACCAAATAGAGATTGCGGGGGATCGCTGGGCCAACATCTGCCGTGTCGTGGGCAACGAATTGGTGCCCGTCACCCGCGAGGCAGCCGAATTCACCGATCCCGCATGGCGGTTGGGTGGCGCATCATTCGGCTTTGCCTCTGAGGGGGAAATCATCGCGGCCATAACCCGCGACGGCACATGGTCCTTGGCCCGCGTGGACACCGCCACAGGAGATGTGGCGGTCATAGACACATCCTTTACCGCGATCCAGCACCTGCATGTCAGCGATGGCGCAGCGGTGTTTCTAGGCGGTTCCTTCACACAGCCATCGGGCATCTACCGGATGGACCTTGGAACCGGGCAGATCCGGCTGATCAGATCAACCAGCCCACCGCTTGACGATACCGTGGTCGCATGTCTGGCCGCACCGCAGTCGGTCACCTTTTCCAGCGGGCCGGGTGGCATGGCCACGGCGCACGCTTTTCACTACCCGCCCTGCAACCCCCGCTTTCAAGGACCGGCGGGTGAAACTCCTCCGTTGATCGTCATGATCCACGGCGGCCCGACCGCGGCAGCCGGCACTTCACTTGACCTGATGATCCCGTTTTTCACCTCGCGCGGTTTTGCCGTCGTCGATGTGAATTATCGGGGCAGCACCGGATTTGGCCGCGCATTCCGGCGGGCGATCTATGGCAATTGGGGCAAGGTCGATGTCGAAGACTGCATCGGCGCGATTGACGCGCTTGTCGCCAAGGGCCAGGCCGACCCGCACCGGGTCGTCTCGCGTGGCGGGTCGTCAGGGGGTTATACGACACTTGCGCTGGCGACCTTCACCGATCGGCTGAGTGCGGCGGCCAGTTATTACGGCATTTCCAATCTGGCGATGATTGCCAAGGTCACGGACAAGCTCGAGGCACATTACGCCGAACTTTTGCTTGGCCCCTACCCGTCGGCGTCAAAGCTGTTTCGCGCCCGCTCTCCTCTGTTCCATGCGGATCTTATCGATTGCCCGATCATTCTGTTCCAAGGCACCGAGGATCCGGTCGTGCCCCCCGAACAGGCGCGCGTGCTGATTGATGAGATGAATACCCGCAAACTGCCTCATGCCTACGAATTCTACGATGGCGAGAGCCACGGGTTTCGCAAGGCCGCGTCGATCATCGGCGCGCTGGAGGAAGAATTGTCTTTCTACGGCACGTTCCTTGGCTTTACGCCACAAGGGCCGTTGCGGGCACCGTTGATCCACAACCACACAGGCGAGACGCATTAAAGACGGCACCGACCGCGCAATTCAGACGTGGCGGTTCTCAAGAACTTAATTTTAAAGGAGTATTTCCGTGACCCAGCGCCATCGCAGCCATGATTTACACAAGTCGATGGATGCCTTCCGGCGCAACCATCCAGACAAGCTCAGCCTGAACAAACCCGCACCTGTCAGCACACCTGCGGCTTGGTTTCTTGGCCCCAAAGGCGAAAACGAGGACGTGCTGCGTGACCTGATCGGCCGCGCGATCACTGCAAACATTCAAGCACGCCGTGATTATCACCCCGATGATCCCCGGATGGCCCCCGACGCCGTTTTTGAGCAGGAAAACGCGGCCTATCACAACGCGGTCACATTGATCGGTGACCGTCTGGACGAGATGCTGGCGCATCTGCGCGCATCGATTCCGCTGTCCAGTTATCGCAACCAGTCGCATATGTATTGGGACACAACGCTTCCGGCGGTGGTGGGGCATTTCGCGGGGCTGCTTTACAACCAGAACAATGTCGCAACCGAGGCGTCGCCCGTCACGACACTGTTGGAGATGTCGGTCTGCGACGATATTTGCCGCATGCTGGGGTTTCGCGATCCCGAAACCGACAGCGATCTGCCGCGTCCCTGGGGGCACATCACCTGCGACGGGTCTGTCGCCAACGCTGAATCGATCTGGGCAGCCCGCAATCTGAAATACTTGCCACTGACGCTTGCAGATGCGATCCGTCATGATGACCGGCTGACATCCGCCAGAACGCTGACCCTTGTGACACTGAATGGTAAGCGGCGGCGGCTGCTGGATCTGGATACATGGGAACTTTTGAATATTCCCGTGGACGAAGCGATCGGACTGTCGGCACGACTGACCGCAACAATCGGAATCGCGCCCGACGTCGTCGCCGCCGCGATCGCGGGCCGCACCCTGGCCGATCTGGGCATGATCGAATTTGCGCGCCGGTTCCTGCCCGACACACCGGCACCTGTCATACTGGCCCCTGCCACCGCGCATTATTCGTGGCCCAAAGGCGCGTCGCTGGTCGGTTTGGGTCGGACAAGCGTTTTGCCCGTGCGCGTCGATCTGGACGGGCGCATGGATACGGTTGATCTGCGCCGTCACCTGGACCGCTGCCTGGCCGAAAAACGCCCCGTGCTGGAAGTGGTTGCCGTGATGGGCACAACCGAAGAAAGCGCTGTCGATCCGCTGGCCGATATCGCGGATATTCGGGACGAGTATCGTGACCTTGGCCTTGAATTTACACTCCATGCCGATGCCGCCTGGGGTGGGTATTTCGCGTCTATCCTGCGGCCTTCGAAACTTGAGCGCGAGATTGCCGAACGGGGCCTGCAAGGCACCGACGAAGAGGCGCGGCTTTTGTCGCGCCATCTGGGCGTGCAAGAGGCCCACAGCGGCGCGGACCAGCGCCCCGACCTTGATGATATATATTTCGCGCATGATCTGGGCATGTCACCCGGGATGATGATGGGCCCCTATGTGACCCGCCACTATGGCGCCTTTGACCGCTGCGACACGATCACGGTCGATCCGCACAAGGCGGGGTTCGTCCCCTATGCCGCAGGAACGCTGGCCTATCG